>NZ_CP090642.1:600000-1200000 GCF_029633825.1 Burkholderia contaminans
GCAACGCGCTCGAACGGGCCGCCGCGCAAAGCACGCGGCGCGACACCGACGACACGCGGATCGTGTCGTTCATGTCGTGCAAGGGCGGGGCCGGCACGAGCTTCGCGGCCAGCAACCTCGCATTCGAGATTGCAGAAGGCTTCAAGCGCCGCGTGCTGCTGATCGACCTGAACCAGCAGTTCGCCGACGCGGCGTTCCTCGTCAGCGACGAAACCCCGCCGTCGACGCTGCCGCAGCTGTGCGCGCAGATCGAACGGCTCGACAGCGCGTTTCTCGATGCGAGCGTCGCGCACGTGACGGAAAACTTCCACGTGCTCGCGGGCGCCGGCGACCCGGTCAAGGCCGCCGAGATGCGCGAGGACGCGCTCGAATGGATCCTGGGCGTCGCCGCGCCGCGTTACGACTTCGTGATCTTCGACGTCGGCGTCTGCATCAATCCGCTGTCGATGGTCGCGCTGGATCGCAGCGATCAGATCGAGCTCGTGCTGCAGCCCGCGATGCCGCACGTGCGGGCCGGGCGCCGGCTGCTGGAGATCCTCGTGTCGCTCGGCTACTCGACCGACCAGATGCGGCTGATCGTGAACCGCGCGACGCGCGCGAGCGACCGCACCCGGGCGGCGCTCGAGGAAGTGCTCGGCCTGCACGCGGCCTGCACGATTCCCGACGATGCCGACACCGTGCTCGACGCGATCAACCAGGGCCACCCGGTGTCGCGGGTCGCGCGCGGCACGGGGGTCGTCCGTGCGTTGCAAGGGTATGCGAAGCAACTCGTCGAAGGGGAGGTGCGCGCGGGGCACGGCGCGACGCATAGCGAACCGCTGATGTCCCGGCTGTTCGGCCGCAAGGCCACGCCGAAGCTCAAGTCCATGTAAGTCTTTCGGGGAACCATCATGTCATTGCGCGAACAGATGTCGTTGCAGCGGGCCCAGCCGCCACTGGCGACGGGCAGCGAACCGACCGGCCCGGCCCATTCGTCCGTGCGCGACGCATACCAGAAGCTGCGCCGCGAAATCCACCTGGCCGTGCTCGAACGCGTCGAACTCGAGCGCCTGTCGCGGATGCCGCAGGAATCGGTCCGCATGGAGATCGGCCTGCTGATCACGCGCATCCTCGACGAGGAGCGGCTGCCGGCGAACGACATCGAGCGGCGGCAGCTCGCGATCGACGTGTACGACGAGATGTTCGGCTTCGGCCCGCTCGAAGCGCTGCTGCGCGATCCGACTGTTTCCGACATCCTCGTGAACACGTACCGGCAGGTCTATGTCGAGCGCTTCGGCCAGCTCGAACTGACCGACGTGACGTTCTACGACGACGCGCACCTGATGAAGGTGATCGAGAAGATCGTGTCGCGCGTCGGGCGCCGCATCGACGAATCGAGCCCGATGGTCGATGCGCGGCTGCCCGACGGCTCGCGCGTGAACGCGATCATCCCGCCGTCCGCGATCGACGGGCCGCTGATGTCGATCCGGCGTTTCGCGGTCAATCCGCTGAAGATGGACGACCTCGTGCGCTATCACAGCCTGACGCCGCCGATGGCCGAGCTGCTCGACGCGCTGTCGCGCGCGAAGGTGAACGTGCTGGTGTCGGGCGGCACCGGCAGCGGCAAGACGACGCTGCTCAACATCCTGTCCGGCTTCATTCCGCGCAACGAGCGGATCGTGACGATCGAGGATGCCGCCGAGCTGCAACTGCAGCAGCCGCACGTGCTACGGCTCGAAACGCGACCGCCGAACATCGAGGGCAAGGGGGAGATCACCCAGCGCACGCTGGTGCGCAACGCGCTGCGGATGCGCCCCGACCGGATCATCCTCGGCGAAGTGCGCGGCGCCGAGGCGCTCGACATGCTCAACGCGATGAACACCGGCCACGAAGGCTCGCTCGCGACGATCCACGCGAACACGCCGCGCGACGCGCTGACGCGGCTCGAGAACATGGTCAGCGTCTCCGGCCTGACGCTGCCGCCGAAGACGATGCGCCAGCAGATCACGTCGGCGATCTCGGTGGTCGTGCAGGCCGCGCGGCTGACCGACGGCAGGCGCAAGATCGTCAGCATCCAGGAGCTGACCGGGATGGAGGGCGACATCATCAACATGCAGGAGATCTTCACGTTCAAGCGCACGGGCGTGGACCGCGACGGTTCGGTACGCGGCCACTTCTGCGCGACGGGCGTGCGGCCGAAGTTCGTCGAGCGGCTGCAGGCATTCGGCATCAACCTGCCGGATTCGCTGTACGACCCGTCTCAGCGGTACGAGACGAACTGACGACAGGGCGCCGTTTGCTGCCGGGGAGGCTTCATGAACACGATCTTTTACGGTTTTGTGATTCTCACCTTCGTCGCGGTGGTCCTCGCGATCGAAGGCGGTTATCAATGGTGGAACGCGCGGCATGGCGCGGCCGCGCGCCGGATCGAATCGCGCATCCGCGCGATGTCGGCCGGCGGCAACGTGCAGCAGGAACGGCTGTCGATCCTGAAGAAGCGGATGCTCGACGAATCGAAGCCGTTCGACCGGCTGCTGCTGCGCATGCCGCGCGTGCATCGGCTCGATCTCGTGATCCAGCAATCGGGCCTCGACTGGACGCTGCCGAAGCTGATCATGCTCAGCACGGTGTTCGCGGCGTTCGCGTGGCTGGCGCTGAGCTTCGCGACGTTGCCGCAGCTCGCTGCGCTGCCGGTCGCGCTGTTCGCCGGATGCCTGCCGATGATGTATGTGATGCGCTGCCGCGGGAAGCGGATGCGCAAGCTCGAGCGGCAGTTGCCGGACATCTGCGACATGATCGCGCGCGCGCTGCGGTCCGGTCACTCGTTCACGAGTACGCTCGGGATGGTCGGCGACGAGTTTCCCGAGCCGATGGGCGGCGAGTTCCGCGTCACGTTCGACGAGGTCAACTACGGCGTGTCACTGCACGACGCACTGATGAACCTCGTCACGCGCGTGCCGGTGCAGGACCTGCGCTACTTCGTGATCGCGGTGCTGATCCAGCGCGAGACGGGCGGCAACCTCGCCGAGCTGCTCGACAGCATCGCCGCGCTGATCCGCGAGCGCTTCAAGCTGTTCGACAAGGTGCGCGTGCTGTCGGCGGAAGGGCGGCTGTCGGCGTGGATTCTCGGGCTGCTGCCGTTCGGCACCGCCGCGGTGATGGCGCTGCTGAATCGCGAATTCCTGTCCGTGCTCTGGGAGGACCCGGCGGGGATCCGGATGGTCGGCACGATGCTGGTGTCGATGCTGTTCGGGCTGATCTGGATCCGCCGTATCGTCCGCATTCGCGTCTGACGCGCGAGCCGTATAACGAACCGTTGCGAGGCTGTCATGCAAAACCTGAGCGTAGTCCAGGCCGTGATGCTGGGCGGCTTGTTCCTCTTCGTGGCCGGCGGCGCGCTCGTCGCGATGCTGCTGTTCGCGCCGCGCAGCATCCAGCGCCGGATCCAGCAGGCCGGCGGGGCCGGGATGGGCGCGACCGGCGCGGCGGGCACGGCGGGCACGGGCGACGGCGACGACCTGGCGTCGCGCTGGGTCGCGAAGCTGGTCGAGCTGTCCACGCCGATCTCGAAGCTGTCGGTGCCGAAGGAGGGCTGGGAGAATTCGCCGCTGCGCATCCGGCTCATGAATGCCGGCTGGCGCAACCAGAGCGCGGCCGCGTTGTATTTCACCGCGAAGACGGCGCTCGCGCTCGGGTTGCCGTGCGCGGCGCTGCCGGTGCTGATCACGACGTCGCTCGGCGACGAGCGCGCGATCCTGTCGGTCATCCTCGTCGCACTCGCCGGCATCGGCTACTACATCCCGAACGTCGTGCTGTCGCAGCGGGTCAAGGTGCGCCAGCGGAAGATCTTCGAGGATTTCCCGGATGCGCTCGACCTGCTGACGGTGTGCGTCGAAGCGGGGCTCGGGCTCGATGCGGCGCTGATGAAGGTGAGCGAGGAGCTGCGGTTCAGCAGCGAGGTGGTCGCGAGCGAACTCGACCTGCTGCTGCTCGAGATGCGCTCCGGCTTCACGAAGGAGACAGCGCTGCGCAATCTCGCGCTGCGTACCGGCGTGGAGGACATCGAGTCGTTCTGCGCGATGCTCATCCAGGCCGATCGTTTCGGCACGAGCATCAGCGAATCGCTGCGCGTGCTGTCGGACCTGCTGCGCACGCGGCGGCGGATGCGCGCGGAAGAGCGGGCCGCGAAGATCGCGCTGAAGCTGCTGTTTCCGCTGATCTTCTGCATTTTCCCCGCACTGATGATGGTGTTGCTCGGGCCGGCGATGATTCACGTCTATCGCGTGTTGCTGCCGACGTTCGTCGGGATGTCGCCGTGAGCGGCGAACCGGCGTCATGCCGGGGCAACGGGATCGTCTGAATCGTCGATCAAGGTTTTGCGTGCCGGCCGGCCACCCCCGCCGGCCGGCACGGTAACAGGCTTCATGGAGGCTCCCTCCCCAGGCGGCGCCGCGAGACAGGTTGACCATAGCGGCGTCAAGGCATCCTGGACCCATGGTCGGCCATGGATCAAGCCGTAGTCCACCGCCCACGCGGGTGGCCCCCTACTGCTTTCGCAAGACCTGCGATGGGGAATCGGCGCGGGCGAGCGCACAGGCACGGCGATAATCGGTCGCCGTCGTGTTGAAGTGCCGGCGAAACAGGTGCGCCAGGTAGTCGCGGTTACCGAGCCCGCAGCGGCGCGCGATGGAGTCGATCGGTAGCGCGGTGCGTTCCAGCATCCGGCACGCGTTGGCCAGCCGGACTTGCGTCAGATAGGCGGTGGGCGACATGCCGGTTATCTGCTTGAAATTGCGCAGCAGGGTGCGCTCGCTCATGGCGACGAGGCCGGCGGCCTGTCGCACCGTCACCGGGTGGGCAAAGTTGCACGCCATCCACTCGGCGACGTGCCGAATCTTCATCGGCATTGGCCATTCGTTCAGCGGCGCGCGGATCGTTGCGGATTCATCCTGGGTACCTGCGTTTGCGACGCTGTCGCTCGGCGCATGAAATGACATCGTGTTGTTACGCCGAAGCGATTCGCCATTCATGTCATTTTTATCTCCGCAGTTGCAGATCGGGCAGGTAAAGGGGCGAATATCCGGGTTGAATGGCAGCAAGCGTGGTGTCCTGTCGTTGGAGAGCGGATATTGTCGATGCCGATTCGGACAGATGGTGTCCTGATGCGGGACACCATGCTCGCCATCTGCCGATTCGTCGTGACGCCTGTCGTAATGTTTCGGATTCCATATTTGGTCGATGCGGATCGACGCAAGCCGGGTAGCAGCTTGCGCCGTCCGACTATCGATTCCCGGCGTGAGACGCAACCATCGCATCGAGTCGCGTAGCGATCAGCGCGAGCAAATCCCGCCGCACCGTGATTCGTCCGTCGGGCAGACGCGCGGCGGACGCATGCAGGGAACGGCCGAGCGTGTCGAGCGCCGACGGGATGTCGAGCGCGCCCGCGATGGCCCAGTGGCCCGAGCGCTTCCGGGGAAGCTCGCGTGCGTCACCGGCGAACAGCGCGATTTCGGTGCGGGCGTGATCGAGCGACCGGTTCAGTGCACCGTTTGCGCCGATACAGTTCCAGCAGAATCCATCGGACCGACGCGCAGCCTGTTTGACGACGTGCACCACGATGTCGGCGCCGGCGGCAGCACGATCGCGAGCGATGCGCCAATCCAGTTGCATAGGCTTCGACCTTGGTCCGGTGAGCCATGCTTGTGCGTCGCGTTCGTCGATTCCCCACAACCGCAACGCAATGCGAAGTGCCGTCCGGTCGCCGTGCACGGTGCGCGCTTTCGATGCGTTGTCGAGGTTCGGGTTACCGATGGGTCGGGTCATGGGTGGGATTCGCAAGTGAAGGGATGCCGATGGTGTGCCTCCATCGGGTCAAAATCTGTCCCGTTCCGTACGGAAGTGCAGATCTCGTGTTGTCGAGCGGGACCACACGAATTATTTTGGGGCGCCGCTATTGCCGGCCGGATCTCGGGACGTCATTTGTCCCGATGCGCGGCTAGCGTAGCGAACCGACTGATCGACGCAGCCGGATACTCCGCTCGCAATCGAGCGGAGTCGACCGCGAGAGGTACGTCGATCTGGTCGGCAGGTTCTCTCCGAACAAAAGGTCGGAGAGGTTGCGTGGCGCACGATTTTCCGTGGAAAGCGGCGCCGCGCCCGTGCCATCGTTTCAGTTTCGGCGCTGTCGCAATGGCACGCCGTCTGACCAAATCGATGCGCGCACAACTTCATTCGAGGTTTGAACATGACCCATTACCCGTCACCGCTCGAAAGTCTTGCGGCGTTTGCCATTGCGTTCGCCGCCGGCGTGTTGTCGACGGCCGCGCTCTCCAAATACATCGACAAGGTGGCGGCTGATGCACGGCGGGCGGACACGGAAGGCCGTTGAGCATGCCGTCGGGCAACGGCATGCCGGGGGGGCGTGTGTGTTGGCGGCTTCGCCCGAATCTCCGATGTCTGGACGGATCTCCGAGCGTAGGGGGGCATTCAAGAAATCGGGTCGGGTGCCGTTAACCAGAGAGGTTCCATTTTCAACGCCCGGATTGATCGCTATGCCAGACCTCGATCGCGACATCATGCGCCTGTTGCCGGATGCCGGCACTCAGGCCGATTACGTGACCACGCCAGACCTGTATGTGCGCATGCAGGAGACCGTACCCGACATTCCGTCGATCAAGACCGTGCTGCGTCGTCTCGCCGAACTCGAAGCGCGCGGGCTGGTCGAGACCGACCGGCGCGGCACGGCATCGGTATGGCGGCGCAAGGCCGGCGCGAGCGGGATGGCCGCGAAGGCCGGGTCGATCATGAGCTTCGACGAGGCGCTCGCGCTGCAGACGCTACGGCGCTTTTCGTCGCGGCAAATTCCGGGACTCGTGGCCGATTCGATTTCCGCGTTGTTTCAGATCGCCGAAACGCGGCTGCAGCGGCCGGTCAGCGAATCCGAGCGCAAGTACGCCCGCTGGACGACCAAGGTCGCGGTCGAGAGCGGTGGCTTCTCGCTGCACTATCCGGCCATCGATCGCAAGATTTTTGCGGCGGTGTCGCGCGCGCTGTTCGAAGAGCGCAAATTGAGGATCGTTTACCGGCCGCGCCACAACGCGGACAACGAGAAGTCGAAGGTCGTGCTGCCGCTCGGCCTCGTCGAAGTCGGCGGTCTCGTCTATATGGTGGGGGGCACGGAAGGCCGGCCGGAACCGACGCTGTACCGGATGGACCGGCTCTGGCGCGCCGAGGCGATGCTCGAATCGTTCGACTATCCCGCGTCGTTTTCGCTCGAAGTCTACGTCAAGCAGCAGCGCCGCTTCGACTTCATGGTCGACAAGGAGGTGGCGCTTTCGCTCAAGTTCGTCAACCAGGCCGGCGACCATCTGCTGGAGGCGCCGCTGTCGCTCGACCAGACGACGCGTCGCGCCGGCGATGCGCTGTTCGTGCAGGGCACCGCGATGCTGAGCCAGCGGCTGCGCTGGTGGCTGCGATCGTTCGGCCCGAACATCGAGGTGCTGGGTCCGGCGAGCCTGCGCGCCGAACTGGCGGCCGAGGCACGTGCGCTCGCGCAGATCTACGGCGAATAGCGGGCGACGCATGCCACCGATCTTTCCGAGTGGCTGGGACGCGCTTCCCGTCAGTGGCGCGGCACAGCGCGAAATCGAGACGCTCGAGACGTTGCGCACCAGCCTGCCGGACAGCTACACCGTCTACCACGGCGTGCACTGGACTCAGCTCGACAAGGGTTTTGCCATTTTCGGCGAGGCTGATTTCGTGATCGTGGGGCCGTCGGGCCGTGTGCTGGTGATCGAGCAAAAATCCGGCATGCTCGAAGAAACCCCCGACGGACTGACCAAGGTGTACGGGACGACCCGCAAGAGCGTGCGGTCGCAGTTGGCCCGGACGATCGCTGGAATGCACGGCCGTTTTTATGCGGCGTTCGGCGCGACGCGGTATCGGCCGCGAGGGCCGCGATCCGGGGGCGAGCCGGGCAACGGCACGGTTTCGGAACATGGGATGCCCTGATCCGGGATCGTGCTGATGATCGCGACGGCGTGCCTGATCGACCTGCGGAGCGAGCACAGGGTATCGCTCGATCTGAAAGCAAATCGGAAGCTCGTGCTCGACATGTTTCATCCGTCGCGGCAATCGCATCGATGCCTTGAGTTTCATCATCCACCGCGCTACATTGCCGCTCGCAGCATTCCGCACGGACTCCTGCGCATCCTGTAATTCGTACGTAAGGAACCCCCGATGGGGCAACAGGCGGAAGGCAACGACGACATTCCCGGCAGCCCCGCCGGCCGCGATGCACTCGCGCCGGTCGCAGGCGCCGCCGCGTTGCTGGTCGCCGCGCTCGGCACGCTGGGCGCGGTCGACGTCCTGCCTGCCGACCTGCGCTGGTGCGCGCCGCTTGCCAGCGCGTGGTGCAACGTACTCGTCGTCGCGATCGGCGTGCTGCTCGCGGGCCGCGCACGCCGCCATCCTCCGGAAGGATCGGCCGTCACGCTGATCGGCGATTGGCTGCGCCATGCATTCAGCCGCAAGCACGAGCCGGAGCATGACGACAATCCGTGGCCGGCGATCGCCGCCGCGATCGACTGGCGGCCCTGGGCCGTTGCCGGCGGCGGGGTGCTCTCCGTCGCGCTCGCCGCGCTCGCGTGGCAGCCGCCGTCTCCCGCGTTGCTGGTTCGCGCGATGGCAGCGCCCGAACCCACGCTTGCGGCCGGCGCCGCATGCCTCGTCCTCGCCTTCCTCACACTCGTCGCCGAACGCCATCATGCGGCGGCCGCCAGCCGTTCGGCGGTGTCCGCGTCACTCACGCGGGTGCTGCGCGTGGCGCTCGTCACCGCGCTCTCGGGTGTGCTGGCCGCCGCGTGGTTCGCGTTCCGGCACCGCACGGCCGACAGGCTCGTGCAGGCGGCCGCGCTGCTCAATGCGGCCGTCGCCGCCGAACTGGCCTTGCGCGGCGTGCTGTCGTGGTTTGCGGTGCCGCGCGGCGCCGTCGTGCCGACCAGCGCGATCGCCGGGCTGCTGAGCCGGCGCCCGTCGCCGTTCGCGTCGCTCGGCGCGGAACTGCGCCATCGTTACGGCATCGACCTGCGGCAGAGCTGGGGCTGGCGCAGCTTCGTACGGTTGCTGCCCGGCGCGCTTGCGGCCACCGTCGCGTGTGCATGGCTGCTCACCGCCGTCGTCGTGCTGAACCCGGAGCAGCGCGCGGTCTATGAACGGTTCGGCGCGCCGGTCGCGGTCTGGCAGCCGGGGCTGCACGTCGGTTTGCCCTGGCCGTTCGGGCGCGCGCGCATCGTCGACAACGGCGCGGTGCACCAGGTCGCGATCGCGGGCAGTGCGAACGACGGCAGCGCCGATACGACGCCCGTGCCGGCCGACGGCCCGACGCCCGAACGCCTCGACCGCTTGTGGGATGTGCCGCATCCATGGGAAACCACCCAGGTGATCGCGGGCGCGAACGGCGACCGCCAGAACTTCCAGATCGTCAACGCGGACGTGCGGGTCGACTACCGGCTCGGCCTGACCGATGCCGACGCGCGCGCGGCGCTCTATCGCACGATCGACCCGGAAAGCACGGTGCGTACGAGCGCCAATCGCGAACTCGTGCATTACCTCGCGTCGCATACGCTCGAATCGCTGCTCGAAACCAATCAGGCCGCGATGGCCGATCAGTTGAAGCACGCGATCCAGCAGCAGCTCGACCGGCTGCAAAGCGGTGTCGACGTGATCGCGGTCGTGATCGAGAGCGTGCATCCGCCGACCGGTGCGGCGGCCGCCTTCCACGACGTGCAGGCCGCGCAGATCCGCGCGCAGGGCAGTGTCGCGCAGGCACGCGGCTTCGCGGCCGGCCTGCTCGGCAATGCGCAGCAGCAGGCGCTCGAACGGGTCGCGCATGCCGAAGCGCAGGCCGGCGACACGGTGTCGTCGGCGCGTGTGCAGCAGATCGATTTCGACGCCGACCTGGTCGCATACCGGCTCGGCGGCCCCGCGTTTCCGTTCGAGTATTACCTCGACCGGCTGCAACGCGGCCTGCGCAATGCGCGCATGACGATCATCGACGACCGGCTTGCCGACGGCACGCGGGCGACCGTCGATCTTCGCAATACTCCCGCCGGCGATCTGGCCGGCATCCATTGACATGTCGCGGCGTCATCCGCGCGGGCGGCGCAACACGGCGGCAGGCCGTGCCGCCGCACCGCACGCGGACGACGCCGCACCCGGGGCGACAACGTGAGTCTGTTTCATTCGCACGCGCATGACCATGCGCACCACGGCCATGGCCACGGCCACCCTCATCACGCGCACCACGGTGCGCCGCAGCCGCCCGGCGCGTTTCGCCTGCGCGTGGCCGTCGCGGTGCTGTGCGTGCTCGTCGCGCTCGCGGTCGCGAGCTTCGTGCAGGTGCGTGCCGGCGAGGCGTCGGTGGTCACGCGCTTCGGGCGGCCCGTGCGGGTGTTGCTCGAACCCGGGCTCGCGTGGCGCCTGCCTGCGCCGATCGATGCGGTGACGCCCGTCGACCTGCGCCTGCACACCACGTCGAGCGGCCTGCAGGACGTCGGCACCCGCGACGGGCTGCGCATCATCGTCGAGGCGTACGTCGCATGGCGCGTGCCGGCCGATGCGCGCGACATCGGGCGCTTCATGCGCGCGGTCGGCAACGAGCCGGACGAAGCGGCGCGGCAGATCCGCTCGCTCGTCGGCTCCGCGCTGCAGACGACGTCCGCCGGGTACGATCTCGCGTCGCTCGTGAACACCGATCCGGCCCAGGTGAAGATCGGCGAATTCGAAGATGCACTGCGCCGGCAGATCGACGCGCAGCTCTATGCGGCGTACGGCGTGCGCGTCGCCCAGGTGGGGCTCGAACGGCTCACGCTGCCGGCCGTCACGCTCGCCGCGACGGTCGACCGAATGAGCGCCGAACGCGAGACCGTGGCCGCGCAGCGTACCGCCGACGGCAATCGCGAGGCCGCACAGATCCGCTCGGACGCCGAGCGCGACGCGCGCATCGCGCTGGCCGATGCGAACGTGAAGGCGGCCGGCATCGAAGCGCAATCGCGCAAGGACGCGGCCGACATCTACGGCAAGAGCTATGCGGGCAACCCGCACCTGTACACGATGCTGCGTTCGCTCGACACGCTGAACGCGGTGGTCGGCACCAATACGAACCTGATCCTGCGCACCGACGCCGCACCGTTCCGCGTGCTCGTGCAGGGCCCCGCCGACACGGCGGCGCAGGCACCGCCGGCGCCGAAGGCGCACAGGGCCGCGCGATGAGCGAGCCGTCCGCACCGCCGCTCGGGCCGGGCGCGCAGGCCGTGCGCCTGTCGTTCTGGTTCGTCGCCGCGCTCGCGGTGCTCGCCGCATGCGCGTGGGCCGGCTCGAACATCCGGCGGATTCCGGCGGACAGCCGCGCGGTCGTGATGCGTTTCGGCGTGCTCGTGCGCACCCAGGATGCCGGACTCGTGATCGCATGGCCGCAGCCGTTCGAATCGGTCCTGCTCGTGCCGGGCGCCGCGCGCGTGCTCGAGCAGCGGATCCGCTCGCTCGACCGCGATCCGCGCGCGCTTGCGCTGCCCGCGCAGGGCGTCGCGCGGCTACCCGATGCGCTCGCCGGTTCCGGCTACGTGCTGACCGGCGACGGCGGCGCGGTCGCGTTGAGCGCGGTGCTCTACTACCGGGTCAGCGATCCGTACGCGTACGTGCTGCAGCGGGACCGTCTCGACGCGGCGCTCGAACGGATCGTGTCCGCGTCGGCCGTCGAGGTCGCGGCGGCCCGCGATCTCGACGCGATCCTGGTCGCGCGCCCCGAGCAACTGGCCGCCGACCGGCAGATGGCCGCGCGTCGCGAACGGTTGCGCGGCGATCTCGCCGATGCGATCGCGCGGCACCTGCGCGCCCTCGACGCGGCGCACGCGGGGCTCGGCGTCGAAGTCGCGCGCGTCGACGTGCAGCCCGCGTTTCCGGGTGCGGCCGCCGATGCGTTCAACGCGGTGCTGACGTCGCTGCAGGTCGCCGAGCGGACCATCGCGCAAGCCCGGACCGCCGCCGAACAGCGGCGCCAGGATGCGCAGCAGGACGCCGATCGCATCGTCCAGGACGCGCAGGCCCACGCGGCCGAGCGCGTCGCGACCGCGCAGACCGACACGCTGGAAATCCGGCAGCTCGACGCGACGCTCCGCGAGAACGGCGATCCGGGGCTGCTGGCGCGGCTGTATCGTGATCGCGCGCAGCGCGTGCTGTCGAAAGCCGGGCGCGTGACGACGATCGATCCGAACGACACCTCCAACCTGATCCTGCCCGGAAACGCCCGATGAATTCGCTCGCCGAACCGGCCACCCAGTCGGACGCCGCGCCTGCCGGAGCGACGGCCTACGCGCTGTCCACCGACGAACGCCGCACGATCACGCGGCAGATCGCGCTGGCGCTGCTCGCGGGCGGCCTGCTCGTGCTGTCGTTCGCATGGCGCATGCTGTCGGCCGGCGGCGACACGCTCGCGCAACTGCTCGCCGCGCTCGCGTCGCTGATCGTCGCGGGGCCCGTGTTTGCGAGTGCGTGGCACAGCCTGCGCGCGCCGAGCCTGCACGGCGTGACCGACCGCCTGATCGCGCTCGCGATGCTGGCCGCGTGGGCGATCGGCGACATGACGACGGCCGCGCTGCTGCCGATCGTGATGACCTTCGGCCATGCACTGGAAGAGCGCAGCGTGCTCGGCTCGCAGGAGGCGATCCGCGCGCTCGGCCGGCTGACGGCAGGCCGCGTGCGACGTATCGGCACCGACGGCAGTGTGGTCGAAGTCGCGTATGACGCGCTGCGTGCGGGCGATCGCATCGAAGTGGTGGCCGGCGCGCGCATTCCGGTCGACGGCGTGGTGGTGGCGGGTACGTCGAGCGTCGACAACGGGCCGATCACCGGCGAATCCGTGCCGCACGACGTCGATGCGGGCAGCACCGTGTACGGCGGCGCATTGAATCTCGATGGCGTGCTGCGCATCGACGTCACGCACACCGGCAAGGATTCGACGCTCGGCAAGATCATTGCGCTGATGCAGCATGCGGAACAGGCGAAACCGCCCGTCACGCAGGTGCTCGAGCGGCACATGGGCGCGTATCTCGCGCTCGTCCTGCTGATCGCGGCGATCGTCTGGTTCACGTCCGCGAATGCGTCGGCGATGCTCGCGGTCATCGTTGCCGCGTGCCCGTGCGCACTGGTGCTCGCCGCGCCGTCCACGGCCATTGCCGGGATCGCGGTCGGCGCGCGGCACGGCATCCTGTTTCGTAATGCCGCATTTCTCGACAAGATCGCCGAGGTCGATTCGCTCGTCATCGACAAGACGGGCACGCTCACCCGCGGGGAATTGCAGGTCCGGCAGGTGTGGCTGCAGCCCGGCGTCGACGGTGCGCAGGCGCGTGCGCTGGCCGCGCGTCTCGGCGCAAGCAGCGCGCATCCGGCGAGCCGCGCGCTCGTTCGCGATGCCGCCGCGTCCGGCCTGGCCAGCGCTGCCGTTGCGCCGTTCGAGCGCACGCGGGAATTGCGCGGGCTCGGCGTCGTCGCCGACACGCCGGACGGCACGGCGGCACTCGGCCGGCCCGCGCTGCTCGCCGACCATGCCGGTGACCTGCCGTCACCCCCCGAGGGATTCGACGGGCCGATCGTCGGCCTCGTGCTCGACGGGCGGCTGCTCGCGTGGTTCGGTTTCGCGGATACCTTGCGGCCCGATGCAGGCGACGCGCTAGCCGAACTGCGGACGCTGGGCCTTGCGCGGCAGACCCTGTTGACCGGTGACCTCGAGCGCGTGGCCAGCAAGGTCGCGGCCGACACGGGCATCGAGACGGTGGTCGCGCAGGCACTGCCGCACGACAAGCTCGATTACGTGATGCGCGAGATTGGCGCGGGCCTGCATCCGCTCGTCGTCGGCGACGGGCTGAACGACGTGCTGGCGATCAAGGCCGGCTCGACGAGCATCGCGATGGGCGAGCGCGGCGTCGACATCGCGATCGCGTCGGCCGACGTCGTGCTGCTGGGCGACGATCTGCGCCGGATTCCGACCTGCATCCGCCTCGGCCGCCAATGCCGGCGCACGGCGACGACCAATGCGGCGATCGGCCTCGCGTGGACGCTCGCGGTGATCGCGCTCGCCGCGACCGGGATGCTCGGCGCGGTGTGGGCGGCGATCCTGCACAACGTCGGCACGTTCATCGTGATCGCGAACGCGGGGCGGCTGCTGCGGATCGACGAGGACGTTCACGGCGCGTGAGCGGTGGAGGGGGCACGTCGTCCCCTGCGCGGCCATCACTGAAAGTGATGCACATACCGCAGCACCATCCGCGTGCCTTGCGGCCGGTTCCGCGCATAGGTCTCGAAGTACGCGTTGAACATCAGATGATCCTGCTGCGAGAAGCTGACCATCGCCCCCGGGCCGATCGCGAACACGGCCTCGCGCGTGCCCGGCACGTCCTGCCCGTTTTCCTTCATGTCGGTGGTCTGGCGCAGCCAGTAGCCGTTGAGCCCGAGCCGCAGGCCGGGGCGCACTTCGTACTCGGTCGCGAAGTTCGCGTGGATCGCCTGGCCGGCCTGCGTCGACGTCACGTCCGGCCCGAGCGACGCGGCCGGCTGGTGGTTGGTCGCGTTCCACAGATAATGCAGCCGCCACGACACGGTCCACTTGGGCGTGAGCCACAGCGTCGCTGCCCAGTACGGATCGAACGACCAGACATGGCTGCCGGGATTGATCGCGCGCGACGGGTCGTACGCGCCGGTCGGCGCGATGAACTGGAACTCCACGCGCTGCGCGAAGCGCGGGCCTTGCGCGCCCATCACCGGGTCGAACTGGATGAACGGGCCGATCAGCAGGTCGCCGAAGCCGGCGCGCGCATTCAGCGCGACGTTGCCGATCCCGTCGTCGGTTCGCGCGGACGCGATCCACGGCAGGATCACGTCGAGGCCGGGATGCATGCCCGCGTACGTCAGCGGCGACTGATAGACGAGCTGGCTCAGCCCCGCGAACAGGTCGATGTCCTGCTTCGGCAGCCCGATCTTGTTGCCCGCATTGTCGTTGACGCGGCCGGTCGTGTAGTACTGCAGGTACTGGGTGCCATACCAGCCGGAGCCGGCCGGCGGCATCCCGTCGAGGAAGCTGGTCATGCCGAGGTTGACCGCCGGCAGGTCGGCTGCGCCTGCCGGCACGCCTGCGGCCATGCCGGCGATCGTGAGGCCTGCGACGACGAGCACGCGAGAGCCGAATTTCATGTTCACCACCTCCTGTTTATTTATTGGTATAACTAATCAAACGACACGAAAAAGATCGGGATGATCGGCGATCGCGCGATACTGGCCGGCGTGGAACACGAGCGGCGCTTTTCCGAACGTGTCGAACTGTTCGATCCGGCCGATGAAGAGCAGGTGATCGCCGCCTTCGTAATGGCCGACGTTGCGACACACGAAGCGCGCGCTTGCACCGTCGAGGCAGGGCACGCCGCCGGTTTCCGAATCCACGTGAAGCACGCCGTCGAACTTGTCGGCGCTGGGCGTCGCGAAGCGGCGCGACAGCTCGATCTGGTCGTGCGCGAGGATGTTGATCGCGAAATGGGTGGCCGCGACGAAATCCGGGCGGCTCGGCGCGACCTTGCGCAGGCTCCACAGCACGAGCGGCGGATCGAGCGACAGCGACGAGAACGAATTGGCGGTGAGGCCCACCTTGCGTCCGTCGGCCGCGCACGTGGTGATCACGGTCACGCCGGTCGGGAATTGCCCGAACGCGGCGCGCAACTGCAGCGAGTCAAGGGCCGGGCGATCGGTAGCGGTCGTTTCCATCCCGGTTACTCCGTGCGTGCGCTGTGTTCGCGGATCATCGCCGCGCAGGCCGACGGCTCGAACCACCACGGCGAGAAGCGGCGCGGATCGTCGAAGCCGTCGACGATCGCCGCGGCGAGCGTCGGCAACTGGCCGGCCGCGCCGAGCAGCTCGAGGATGTGCGGCGGTGGCGGCGTGAGCAGCGAGTTGGTCCAGCGCACGACGTGCTGCGCATACGCCCAGTAACCTTCGAACGTCTGCTGCATCCAGTCTTCGCCGAACGGTGCGGCGTCGCGCGCGACGATCGCATCGAAATACGCTTTCGCGCATTTCGCGGCGTTGTTCGATCCCTGCCCGGTGATCGGATCGTTGACGACCACCGCGTCGGCCATTCCGAATATCGTGCGGCCCGACGGCAACCGGAAGAACGGCTTGCGCACCGTCGGCGCGAAGCGCCCGGCCAGCGTGCCGTTCGGATCGGTGAGCTCGACGTCGCGGCAGCGTTCGAATTCCCACGGCACGTACTGCTGCAGAAACGACAGGCTGCGGTCCAGATGCTGCTCGGGCGTCTTCACGTCGGCCCAGCAGTCGAGCGGGCCGCCCGGAATGCCTTCGAACACCATGATTTCGCACGGGCCTGTCGTGGTCAGCGCGGGGAACACGAAGTACTCGCCGATGCCCGGCAGCAGGTTGAAGCGCACGCGCGAATACGGCTGGCTCGGCGTCATCCCTTTCACGTAGGTCAGGGCCAGCGCGCGTTGCGGGCGGTCGAACGCGCTGCGTGCGTCGTCGCGGCCGAGCAGGTTGACGATCTCGCCCTTGCCGGCCGCGAGCAGCACGAGGTCGTGGCTGCGCGTCAGTTCCTCGAGTTCGGGCACGCCGACGTCGGCAATGCGCACGTCCGCGCCCCGGTGCTTCACGCCGTCGAGCCAGTCGGCCATCTTCACGCGCTGGTCGACCGACTGCGCGTAGCGGGTCAGCCGCGACGACCAGTCGATCACCTTGCGGCCGTTGCCGTCCGGATGCGGCACCGCGATGCCGATCCCTTCGACGGACGGACACGCTTCCTCCCAGGCGTTCAGGCCGAGGTCGCGCTCGATCTGCAACGACGTGTGGAACATGCACTGGCTCGACATGACCTTGCCGTTGCGGATCTGTTCGGCGTCGCGGTTGGTCGCGAGCGTGACGTGGTAGCCCTGGTCGAGCAGGGCGAAGGCGAGTTGCAGGCCGGACTGGCCGGCGCCGACGATGGCGATGCGTCTCATGGGTATGTCCTTGGTTGGCCGGATGCCGGCCGGAATCGAATTGATTGCGGGAAGCGGCGGTGAGGAACGGTCACTCCGCGAGACGCGGAATGGCCGGCGACGCCTGTTCGGGGCCCATCGCGGAATAGCCGCCATCCACCGCGTAGTCGGCGCCCGTCACGAAGCTCGCCGCGTCGCTGCACAGGAACGTCACGACCTGCGCGACCTCCGACGGATCGCCGACCCGGCCGAGCAGGTGAAACGGCGCGGCGACGCGGTCGGTTTTCGCGCGATCGCCGTGCGTCAGCTCGTCCATCACGCGCGACCACGTCCAGCCCGGCGACACCGAGTTGACGCGAATGCGGTCGGGCGCGAGATCCATCGCCATGCTGCGCGTGAGCTGGCGGATCGCCGCCTTCGACGTGGGGTACAGCCAGCGGCCGGTTTGCGCGCACTGGGCCGAGATCGAGCTGAAGTTCACGATCGCGCCGCCGCCGCGCCGGACCAGGTGCGGATGCACGGCCTTGGCGAGCATCGCCGCCGACACGACGTTGACGTCCATCGCGGCGAGCCAGTCGTTGCGGGTCGCCTGGATCCCGTTGTCGACGTAGCTGCACGCGAGATTGACGAGCACGTCGATCGCGCCGAACCGCTCGACGATGGCCGCGACGGCATGCTCGATCGCGCGATCGTCGGTGATGTCGAGCGCGACGAACATCGCCCGTTCGCCGAGCGCATCGGCCACGCGCGCGCCGTTCCCGGCATCGAGATCGAGGATCGCGACGCACGCACCGGCGCGGCTCAGGTCCTGCGCGACCGCGGCGCCGATCAGCGTGGCGCCGCCGGTGACGATCGCGACTTTGCCAGCAAGGGCAGTCATGGGGTGTCTCCGGAAATCGTGGGGTGAGGGAAGGGGCGCGTCAATGCGCACCCGCCGATGGTTCGCTGTCCTGCCAACGGCGCATCAGGCCGTTCGACGGCACGGTTTCGTCGAGCAGCTTGCGGGCCGTTTCGACACCCGCGACCGGCAGGCCGGCCGGATCGAGCAGGCCGATCTGCACGAGCACGCTGGCCTGGTCCCAGTAGATGTGCTCGTGATAGAGCTTGTCGCCGCGAAACTTGACGATCGCGACGAGCGGAATCTCGACGCGCTTGCCGGTCGGCGCGACGCCCGGCAGCATCCAGTCGATCTCGGTGGTGTGCGTGAAGCAGAACAGCAGCTCGTCGACGATCTGGCTCGCGCCGACCGTGCGCGAGATCGGCGTGATCGTCGTGTCCGGCGGATTCGCATGCACGAAATGATGCGTGTAGAAGCGCTTGAGCTCGTCATGGCCAACGCCGCCCGTCAGCGTCGGAACATGGTTGACGTACGGTTCGGCAACCATCGTCGCCATCGTGGCATCGACGTTGCGCGTGTCGAATTCGTGTTTCAGATGCGCTTCCCACAATGTGGACAGATCGTAGTGCGGGCCGAGCGCGGCACGGAACGCGGCGATCGCGCGCTGATGGGCCATGATCGCGGCGGCCTTGTCGAAATGATCGGCGCCAGCGCGCGCGAACGCGTGATCGACACCGGGATACACATACACTTCGACGCCGTCGCGCCCGGCCAGCGCGTCGGCAATGCGCTGCTGCGCGTCGGGCGGACAGAAGCGGTCCTGCCCCGCGATCTGCAGTACGAGCCGGCCGTGCAGGTGCGACGCCTCGTCGAGCGCCTGCTCGATGCCCACGCCGTAGTAGCTGACCGCCGCGGCCACGCCCGGCAGCCGGCATGCGGCGAGATACGCGAGCTTGCCGCCGAGGCAGTAACCGAGCACGCCGGCTTCGCCCGTGCATTCCGGCAACTGCGTGAGCACCGCGAGCGCGGCGCCGATGTCCTCGACGCCCTTGTTCTCGTCGTATTCCTGATAAAGGGCCATCGCGCGCTCCATGTCGGCGGCCGTGTAACCGAGTTCGATCGCCGGCGCCTGGCGCCAGAACAGGTCGGGCACGAGCACCGTATAGCCTTCCTCCGCGTAGTAGTCGGCCGCTTCCCGCATCGTCGCGTTCGCGCCGAAGATCTCGTGGCACAGCACGATGCCGGGCCCCTTGCCGGCGGCCGGCGTGCTCAGGTACGCGCGAAACGTGCCGCCGTCCGGCGACGGAATCTCGATGTGACGTCCTTGCATGTGTCCCTCCATTCCAGTTTTTTGCTGCGACGGGCCCAGTATTGGCGGACGAAATGGGCACTTCTATCCGCTTTCTTCGGCCGGTATCCGCGAATTCCGGAAACCTGGGAAACCGGCCGCCGCGCGTGGGCGGGCGCGCGGCTGACTGCGGGTATGTGCGGATGCGGAACGCCCGCACAGTTTTCTACGATGCGCGAACGGTCCGCTTCTTGCGTTGTTTGCGCGGGACTTGCGTGCTTTGGCGGCCGGACTGTCCGGATACTCCGGGCGCTATCCGGATCGTGCGGCGAATGCCCCCATACCGGGAACGCATGCACGACGCGAGTGCAACCGAGCATGACGGGAGATCATCGATGGCGCAATTTTCCGGAACGGGCTGGCTGCCGGATACGGCCTGTTTCAATCACGACAACCTGCTGCTGCAGTCGAACGACGTCGACGAGGTGCGCGCACGCGTCGCCGACGTCTTCAAGCCGCACCGGCTCACGCCGACCGGCGAATCGCGCGCGCTGCACAGCTGCATGCATCACGCGCGCTGGGGCAACCTGTCGTTGAACCTGCTCGATTATGGCGGCGGCGTCAGCATCGAGCCCGGGCCGCTCGAGCACTTCTTCCTGTTGCAGATCCCGCTGCGCGGCGACGCGGAGATCGAGTGCGGCTCCGCACGTTTCGTGTCGTCGCCGGGCACCGCGTCGCTGATCTCGCCGACGCTGTCGCTGAAGATGCGCTGGGGCGACGCGTGCCCGCAAGTCATCCTGCGCATCGAGCGCGAAGTGATGGAGCGCCACGCGCAGCGGCATTTCGGCGACGACCGGCGCGCGCCGGTCGAATTCGAGCCGGAATTCAGCCTGTCGTCGTCACAGGGAACGTGTCTCGCGCAGATGCTGCCGATCCTTGCCGGCGCGATCGCGACGGACGCGCATCCGCTGCGTCACCCGCTCGCGTTCGAGCAGCTCGAATCGACGCTGCTCAACCTGCTGCTGCACGGCCACCCGAACAGCGCGCGCAACGGCACGCGGCATCTGCCGGTGGCGATTGCGCCGTTTTACGTGCGGCGCGTCGAGGACTACATCCGCGCGCATCTCGACGAGCCGCTGACGATCGAACGGCTCGCCGAACTCGCCGGCGTCAGCCCGAGCACGCTGTTCGCCGGCTTCCGCCATTGCCACGGGATCACGCCGATGGGCTTCGTGCGGCAGTTGCGGCTGCAACATGTGCGCGACGAACTGCTGGCCGATGCGGCGCCGGGGCACGCGTCGGTGACGGACATCGCGATGAAATGGGGTTTCGCGCACCTCGGGCGGTTCGCGATCGAGTACAAGCGGGCGTTCGGCGAGTCGCCGTCGGCGACGCTCAGGATGCGGCGCGGGCGGGGTTGACGACCCACGCTGTAGCCCGCGCGTGGATCGTCGACGGCAGCGGCGCACCCCGGACCGCCGTCACGTCGACGCCGAGCCGCCATTCACCGAACGGGCGGCGCGGCGCAATGATCGCCGGCAGGCGGCTATCGCGAAAGCGCGCGTAGCAGGGCTCGACCCGGCTCGGTTCATTGCGCAACGTCCACGGGAACAGTTCCTGCCTGACCGGCGTGATGGCCGTGAAGCTTGCGGGGTTCTCCACCGCATCGACGACGAGATTCGCGAGGCGGCGATCGCGCCGTCGTTTTCCCGGTAGAGATCGATGTGGCGCCGCTGTACGAGCTCCGCCGCAAACACGAGCGGAAGCGGTGCGAACGTGTGGCAGTGCAACCCGCGGCCGCTCCAATGGCGCCCGCAGTCTGGCGTCCCCGTCTTTCATCCCCCTTGCCTTGCCTGGCGAAAGCCGCTCGGACCGATGCCGAACCGGCTTCGCTTTTCACGCACCGAACGCCGGCGCATCTTTTTTGAGACTGCGCCACATTCGCCCGGTATCATCGCTGCGCTAGTGAACGACGCCGTTGGCCGGCGCATGCCGACTCGCGCGCAACCAGCATCCCAAGCATGACAACACAGGGCGGACGCCGGCGGTGCGTCGCGCCGCGATCGGGCCGATTCGGCCACCAGCACGACGGAGCATGGAACGATGGTAACGGGGACGGGTGCGGCACGACGCGCGAGGGCGGTCGCTGCCGGGAGCGCGTGGGTCATGGCGGCGGCAGGCGGCGCACACGCGCAGGCATCGGGGCGGCCACCACGCCGCCGGCCGGCGCGGCGGCGGCCGTGCTGCCGGCGATCGACGTGACGGGGAAGGGCAACCGCGCGTCGAGCGGGCTCGTCGGGCTGCGCACCACGGCCGGCACGAAGACCGACACGCCGGTGGCCGAGATTCCGCAGACGATCAATCTCGTGACCGCGCAGCAGATCGAGATGACCGGCGCGACCGACCTGAACCAGGCGCTGCGCTACGTGCCGGGATTTGCCACGTTCGGCGCCGACAGCCGCACCGACTGGTATGCGGCGCTGCGCGGTTTCACGCCGACGCTGTATGTCGACGGCGTGGCCGCGCCGAATACGGCCGTCATCGCGAACTGGCGCGTCGACCCGTACACGATCGACTCGATCGCCGTGCTGCGCGGGCCGACGTCGGTGCTGTACGGCGCGGGCGAACCCGGCGCGATCGTCGATGCGCACACGAAGCTTGCCGACGGCGAGCGCGTCCGCGAAGCCGGCGTGCAGCTCGGCAACGACGCGCGCAAGCAGTTCATGCTCGACGTCGGCGATGCGCTCGATCCGGACGGCCGCTATGCGTACCGCTTCGTCGGCGTGGCGCGCGACGGCAACGCGGTCACCGGCCCGAACGGCGACCGGCGCGTCGCGCTGGCGCCGTCGTTCCGATGGCGGCCGAACGCCGATACGTCGCTGACGCTCTCGGCGACCTTCCTGCAGGACAGCAGCGACATTTCGTCGAACTTCCTGCCCGCGTCGGGCACGGTGCTGCCGAACCCGAACGGCCGGCTGTCGCAGGACATCTACATGGGCACCCCCGGGTTCAACGACTACCGGAAGAAGCAGTGGTCGCTCGGCTATGCGCTGGAGCACCGCGTGAATGCGATCTGGTCGCTGCACCAGGACGTGCGCTGGTCGCACCTGTCGCTCGACGACGCGACGGTGTTCGGTATCGGCTTCGTGCCCCGCAGCACCACCACCATGATGCGTTATGCGGGGCTGTTCCAGCTCAACTACAGCCGGTTCGACATCGACAACCACGCGCAGGCGCGCTTCGGCACGGGGCCGCTCGAACATACGCTGCTGCTCGGCGCGCAATATGACCGGCAGACGACGACCAACAGCGTGTGGCTCGCGCTGGCGCCGTCGCTCAACCTGTATCACCCCGTCTACCGTCCCGTCACGGACGCGATTTTCTCCGGCCCGACGTCGCTCGGCCACGTCGACCAGTACACGGCGATGAACGTGTTCGGCGTGTATGCGCAGGACCAGATCCGCTGGAAGCGCTGGACGCTGACGCTCGGCGGCCGCGAGGATTTCGTGAATGCGCGGTTCGACAACCGGACGGCCGGCACGCAGGCGCAGCAGGACGTCAGTGCGTTCTCCGGGCGCGTCGGGCTCACCTATCAGGGCGACGCCGGGCTGTCGCCGTACGTGAGCTATTCGACGTCGTTCGATCCCGTCATCGGCGTCAGGATGTATGGCGGCGGCATGCCCAAGCCGACGCGCGGCAAGCAGACGGAAGCCGGGCTGCGCTGGCAGCCGCCCGGCAGGAACCTGCTGCTGAGTGCGGCCGTCTACCAGATCGACCAGACCAACGTCGCGACGCCGACACCGGTGAGTCTCGACCCGACCGGCACGACGTCCGTGCAGACCGGCAAGGTGCGCTCGCGCGGGATCGAGCTGAGCGCGGTCGGCAAGGTCACCCGCGAGTTGTCGGTCGTCGCGTCGTATGTGTATCAGGACGTCAAGAACGTGCAGGCGAACGACGCGTCGTTGAACAACTGGCCGGTGGCCGTGCCGCTGCCGCGGCAGATGGCGTCGATGTGGGCCGACTGGACCTGGCGTACGGGCGCGCTGTCCGGCCTCGGGATCGGCGGCGGCGTGCGCTACCAGAGCGCGTCGGCCGGCGCGCCCGACAACTCGTTGACCGTGCCGAGCGTGACGTTGTACGACCTGGCGCTGCACTACGAGATGCCGCACTGGCGGTTCGCGCTGAATGTGGCGAACCTGTTCGACCGGCGCTATGTCAGCGGCTGCACGTCGTATACCGTCTGCGTGTTCGGCAACGAGCGGACCGTGCTGGCCACCGCGAAATACAACTGGTAATCGCGAACGCGCGGAACGGCCCTACGCGTCGCGTTGCGGCTCCCGGCGCGCGGCGCGTTCGCCGGCGTGGCGCTGGCGCCGCCACTCGGTCGGCGTGAGGCCGAAACGCTCGCGGAATGCGGTCGCGAAATTCGCCGGTGTGGAAAAACCGATTTCCTTCGCGATGCTGGCGATGCTGAGCGACGTCGAATCCAGCAGGTCCTGCGCGATCCGCAGCCGCTCTTGGCGCAGATACTCGAACACCGTCTGGCCGAGATTGTCGCGAAACGCGCGTGACAGCCGTTTTTCATGTGTGCCGACCGCGCGGGCCAGTTGCTCCACCGTCGGCGGATCGTTCAGCGTTCGTGCCAGGTGGCGGATGGCCGCGCGCACGATGATGTCGTCGTCCTTGCCGGCCGCGAACGGGCTGTCCGCGTCGACGGGCCGCTCGCGCTTCTCCCGCGCGAGCTGTACGCGAATCCGCGCGAGCACTTCGGCGGGCTCGAACGGCTTCACCACGTAGTCGACGCAGCCGATGTCGAACCCCTCGAGGCGCTCGTGCAAGGCGCCGGCCACGGTCAGGAAGATCACAGGAATCGCGCACGTCAGCGGATCGGCGGCAAGCAGCCGGCACGCGGTGAAGCCGTCCATGCGCGGCATGCGGACATCCATCAGGATCAGGTCGGGCATCAGCGCCTGCGCACGCTGGCACGCCTGCAGCCCGTCGGATGCAATGCTGATCCGGCACCCCGTGCCGCGCAGGATGTCGATCAGCAAGCGAAGCTGGTCGGGCTGATCGTCGACGATCAGGATATGGGCGCCGCCCAATGCGGAGGTCGATGGATGCATCGTGCACCTGTTCTGGAATGGCTGCTGGCTGCGTTCCTGCGGGTGGCCGGCCCGGTTCGGATCAATCGTCGGAAGCTGCTCCACGGCGACGTACAAGCGTATCGATAGTCGGATTTCGCCCGACGACACGACGGACAACCGGTCGGCGTAATGCCCGGCATGGCGGGTTTTGATCACTGACCCGGCAAAGGCGCCGAGCGTTGTCGTCGTCGCGCGCTGAAAGGTGCGCGCCCGCCGGTATCGATGCGAGCCGAATTGTAGGGGCATATTTCAATTCTCGCCAGACGCATTGACTCTATTTGCTTCATGCCGTTTTTCGGATACTTCATCGTATATCGCGATTTTTGTTTGCGGTACGGCACGCCGATGTCTGTCCATTTCCGCCATTTTCATTTGTGCCGCCACGTGCAGTCGCGCAGTTCCGCGTTTTTTTGGAAAAACCTCGTGAGGAATTTTTCTTCAATCCGTTTCGGCAAAGGTTTTATCCTCCCGGTAAAACATCTCAATTAATTTCGCTGGTGCGAAATCGTTTGCGAGATGCGCGTTTTTATCGCAACTCGTTGAATATATGGGATTTTACAATCTATAAAGAATGTCGCCTTCAATAATTTTAAATCGTGTCTCATAATTCGTCCGAACTTTGAGTGAAGGGTTGCACCGAGCAACACAAGGCACGGCAGGTTGTGACGGACGTTGTGCGATTCGGGTCCGAGGCATCAGTTGATGTCACTCCGGGCGCATGTCCGTTACGCGCAAGCGCAAATCCGGTTGCCGTGGATGAAATAAAAGAAGCGGGGTTGGTCGCGGTCGGCGCGGCATCAAATACGGGGTGTCCATGACGTCGGATTGAATCTCCTGATTCAGTCGCTGGGTGAATTCGCCCATATAAAACGATATGCATTCCTAATGCACTGCATGAATTAACGGAACGGGCCGTCGTGCGAACGGCGTGCCCGCGCTTTCGAACGTCCCGTCGCCACGGGCGAACGATGCGTGTCGCCTTCGGCACGCTCGGGCCACGCACGGGAATCGGGTTCCGCACTGAAGTCGCAATCGCAATCGCAGGTGAAGTCTTCAACAAAAGTAAGTAGTCCGTATTCAAACCAAACGCTACAAAACGGAGCAGAAGACCATGAAGAGGAAGCAGATTTCGGCGCTTGCCGCCGCCATGTTCACGGGTGCAGGTGTCCTGATCTCGGGTGCCGTGCATGCGGATAATTTCGTCGACCGCGGCAACCCGGACAACGCGCTGAACGGCCAGTGCATCGACGGGACGAACCCGCTGTGCGTCGCGACCAAGAGCGGGAGTTACGTGGCAGTGAGCACGGCAAACGTCAAGATGGGCACGAATGCCAAGGCAGGCACCAGCGGGATCGCGATCGGCGACCAGTCGAATGCGAGCAGCAATGGCGGCACCAGCAGCGGCGGTGCGATCGCGATCGGCGTCGGTTCGCAGGCGCTGGCGAACTCGGCCACGGCCATTGGCACGGTAGCCGTCGCGCAAGGCAACACGGCGCTCGCCATCGGTCGCCAGTCAGCCGCGGTCGGTGATTTCTCGATGGCGCTCGGCAACGTCGCCGATGCGCACGGCACGAGCTCCATCGCGCTGGGTCACTCGGCGCTCGCCAGCGGCGATCGTTCGGTTGCGATCGGCGGCGCCAACCCGACGTCGAGCGACGGCGTGTCGGCCGGCGCGTCGTATGACGCAGCCACCCAGACGCGCGCCGGCGGCACGCAATCCGTGGCGATCGGCGCAGGCGCGCAGACGAACGACAACAACCAGGTGGCGATCGGGTCGGGCAGCATCGGTGCGAACAATGGCGGCACGCCGGTATTCGGCGGCACGGCCGCGCCGGTTGGCGGCGCGGTGTCGTTCGGCTCGATCGGCAAGGAGCGCCAGCTCAAGAACGTCGCGGCAGGCGCGGCCGATACGGACGCCGTCAACGTCCAGCAGCTGAAGAACGTGAACGGCACGCTCAGCACGAGCATCGCCACGGTCGATGCGCGCGTGACGTCGGTCGGCAATTCGCTGTCGACCACGATCTCGAATGTCGACCAGCGCGTGACCAGCGTCGGCAACAGCCTCAGCACCAGCATCGTGACCGCTACGAAGAACGTCGTGAAATACACCGACGATTCGCATGCGGCGATCGCACTCGACGGCGCCAATGGCACGACGATCAACGGCGTCGCGGCGGGCGTCGCCGACACCGATGCGGTCAACGTCGGCCAGCTGAAGGGCAGCGTGGCACCGCTGCAGACGTCCATTTCGACGGCGGCGTCGAACATCACGAACCTGCAGACCAGCGTCACCGGCATCAACACGTCGCTGAGCACGGCAACCACGAACATCAGCAACCTGCAGGCCGCCGACGCGCGCAACGTGAAGTACGACGGCCAGAGCGGCTTCGACTCGGTGACGTTCGCCGGTACGAACGGCACGACGCTGCACAACGTCGCAGCCGGTGTCGCGAACACCGATGCAGTGAACGTCGGGCAACTGAACGGTGGCCTGGCGTCGCTCAGCACGAGCGTGACGAACAACATCAGCACGACGCTGGGCAACCTGAGCACGTCGATCACGAACCAGATCGGCGACGCAACGAAGAACGCCGTGCAGTACGACGATGATGCGCACAGCGGCGTGACGCTCGGCGGCAAGGGCGCGCAGTCGCCGGTCGCGCTGCACAACGTGGCAGACGGCATTGCCGCGAGTGACGCCGTGAACGTCGGCCAGCTCGGCAAGGCGACCGACACGCTGAATCAGTCGATCACGAATGTCGGCAACAGCGTCACGACGCTCGGCAACCAGGTGACGACGAACACGGGCAACATCGCGGCACTCCAGCAGGACGCGTTGTTGTGGAACACGAACCTCGGCGCGTACGATGCGAGCCACGGCGGCAACGGCCCGCAACGCATCGGCAACGTCGCGGCCGGTGTTGCGAACACCGACGCGGTCAACGTCGGTCAGCTGACGGGCAGCATCGCACCGCTGCAATCGTCCATCTCGACGGCGGCGTCGAACATCACGAACCTGCAGGGCAGCGTCACGGGCATCAATGCATCGCTGAGCACCGCAACCACGAACATCAGCAACCTGCAGGCCGCCGACGCACGCAACGTGAAGTACGACGGGCAGAGCGGTTTCGACTCGGTGACATTCGCCGGCACGAACGGCACGACGCTGCACAACGTCGCAGCCGGTGTCGCGAATACCGACGCGGTGAACGTCGGGCAACTGAACGGCGGCCTGTCGTCGCTCAGCACGAGCGTGACGAACAACATCAATACGACGCTCGGCAACCTGAGCACGTCGATCAACAACCAGATCGGCAACGCGACTAAGAACGCCGTGCAGTACGACGATGATGCACATAGCGGCGTGACGCTCGGCGGCAAGGGCGCGCAGTCGCCGGTCGGCCTGCACAACGTGGCGGATGGTGTTGCCGCGAGCGACGCGGTGAACGTCGGCCAGCTCGGCAAGGCGACCGACACGCTGAACCAGTCGATCACGACCGTCAGCAACAACGTGACGACGCTCGGCAACCAGGTGACGACGAACACGGGCAACATCGCCGCGCTCCAACAGGACGCACTCCAGTGGAACGCGACTCTCGGCACCTACGATGCGAGCCATGGCGGCAACGGCCCGCAACGCATCGGCAACGTCGCGGCCGGCAAGAACGGCACGGATGCCGTCAACGTCGACCAGTTGAACGCGGCGATTCAGGACGGCACGAGCCAGCTCGACGCGCTCGCGGTGAAGTACGACGACGCGAGCAAGAAGCAGGTTTCGCTCGGCGCGGGCAACGGCGGGAGCCCGGTGCACCTGACCAACGTCGCGGAAGGCAACGTGGCGGCCGGCAGCACGGACGCGGTGAACGGCGCGCAACTGCGCCGCTCGACCGACGGCACGGCGGCCGCGCTGGGCGGCGGTGCGACGGCGAATCCGGACGGCTCGATCAGCGCGCCGGCCTATAAAGTCGGCGGCGGTTCGTTCAACAACGTCGGCGATGCGCTCACGAACCTCGACGGCCGCGTCGGCAGCAACACGACGACGCTCGAGAATCACGAAACGCGCATCGGCAACGCCGAAACGAGCATCGCCGGCAACACGGCCGCGATCGCCGGGCTGCAACAGGACGCGCTCCAGTTCGACCCGAAGGCCGGCGCCTACAACGCGGCGCGCGGCGGCGCACCGACGAAGCTGACGAACGTGGCCGACGGCAACATCGCCGCGGGCAGCACGGACGCGGTGAACGGCGGCCAGTTGTCGGGCGTGAAGTCGTCGCTCGAACAGCAGATCACGCAGGTGTCCAACCAGGCTGGCGAGGCCGTGAAGAACGTCGTCAAGTACGACGTCGACACGAACGGCAACCGGCTGAACTCGGTATCGCTGATCGGCGGCGACACGAATGCGGCCGTCGTGCTGAAGAACGTCGCGGCGGGTACCGACGATACGGACGCGGTGAACGTGAAGCAGCTGAAGGGCGTGCAATCGAGTCTCAACCAGCTTGGCGCGCTCGCGGTGCAGTACGACGACAGCTCGAAGAGCTCGATCACGCTCGGCGGCGCCGGCGGCACGCGCATCACCAACGTACAGGCAGGCACGCTCAGCGCAACCAGCACGGACGCGGTGAACGGTTCGCAGCTCAACGCGACCAACCAGCAGGTTGCGAAGAACACGACCGACATCACGAACCTGCAGGGGAACGTGACCAACATCGCGAACGGCAAGGCCGGCCTCGTGCAGCAGCAGGATCCGAACGGCGCGATCACGGTCGGGAAGGACACCGGCGGCACCAGCGTGAACTTCTCCGGTACGTCGGGCGACCGCGTGCTGACCGGCGTCGCGGCGGGCGTGAACAACAACGACGCGGTCAACATGGGCCAGTTCAACAATGCGCTGAAGAACGTCGCGGCCAACGACCAGATCCGTGCGGCGGTGACCGATGCGAACACGTCGTGGATCGCACGTGCCGATGCGGGTTCGATCGGGTCGACGGCAACCGCAACCGGCAAGAACGCGGTGGCGGTCGGCCAGGGCTCGGTTGCCGATCGCGACAATTCGTTCTCGGTCGGCGCGAAGGGCAGCGAGCGCCAGGTCACGAACGTCGCGGCCGGCACGGCGCCCACCGACGCGGTGAACGTGCAGCAGTTGAACGACAACCTGTCGGCCGCGTCGAATCAGGCGAAGGGCTACACCGACCAGCGCATCGGCCAGGTGTACAACTCGTTCAACGACCTGAAGAAGGACATGTACGGCGGCGTGGCATCGGCGATGGCCGTGGCCGGCCTGCCGCAACCGACGGGCGCGGGCCGCTCGATGGTTTCGGCGGCGACGTCGAACTATCACGGCCAGCAGGGTTTCGCCGCCGGGTACTCGTACGTGACGGAAAGCAACCGCTGGGTCGTCAAGGCGTCGGTGACTGGCAACGCGCGCTCGGACTTCGGCGCGGTAGTGGGCGCGGGTTACCAGTTCTGAAGTCGTCCGCGCAGTATCGATTGAACGGTGGGGCCGGACATCGGTCGTGATGCCCGGCACTGGCTGGAAATCCGTGGCCCGGGGTGGTTTTTTCACCCTCGGGCCATCGACGTTTGATGCGTCGCGCCGCGCTCAGCCGCCGGCGCGAGTCAGCCTGTCGATGATCGCGCGGGTGTGCGAAGGCCGGGTGATTTCCGTCCAGTGCAGATCGGCGCAGAGCGCGACACCGCCGATTCGCATTACTCGCCACCCGACACGCGGTTTGTGCCGCTACGCAGGACTTCAAGAGCAAGAAACGGAGTGCCTGTCAGCGCACGGCCGCCTACATTGCCGTGATGAACCTCACTCACGGGATGTGAAAACCATGACCTTGCTCGAAGGGAAAGTCGCCATCGTCACCGGTGCCTCCAGCGGCATCGGCCGAGCGATCGCGTTGATGTTCGCGGCGCACGGCGCATCAGTCGTATTGGGCTCGCGAAGCGAAGCCGCACTGAATCAGGTGGCCGACGCGATCCGTCTTCAGGGCGGGCAGTCGCGCGCCTGCGCGGGCGACGTCGGTCACGCCGATACGCATCGAAGGCTCGTGGCAACGGCGCTGCGCGAGTTCGGCGGTCTCGACATCGCGATCAACAACGCCGGAACGGTCGGGCCGCTCAAACCGCTCGCCGACATCTCGCTCGACGATTGGCAGCAGACGCTGTCTACCAACCTGACGGCGGCCTTCCTGGGTGCAAGCAGCCAGATTCCCGTGATGCTCGAACGCGGAGGCGGTTCGATCGTCTTCACGTCCAGCTTCGTCGGAACCAGTGTCGGGCTTCCCGGCATGGCCGCATATGGCGCGTCCAAGGCCGGCTTGATGGGATTGGTGAAGGGCATTACCGCGGACTATGCGACACGCGGGATTCGGGCGAATGCGCTGTTGCCGGGCGGTGTGGATACCGCGATGGGGGGAGACAGTGACCAGAAGGAGTGGGCGGCCGGGCTCCACGCGATGAAGCGTATCGCGCGCCCCGACGAGATCGCATCCGCGGCGCTGTTCCTGGCGAGCCCGATGGCCAGTTTCGTTACCGGCTCGGCCCTGTTCGCCGACGGCGGTAATGCTGCCGTGAAGTGATGCGCCGTTGGCGCAAGCTCAGCCGCCGGCGCGAGTCAGCATGTCGATGACCGATCGGGTGCGCGATGGGCTGGTGATTTCAACCCAGTGCAGATGCGCGAATTTCGGGTCGTCACGCAGGCCGGCGAACTTGACACGATTCCTGGCGAACGTGGTGTATGACCACAGCAGCACCGACTCCCGGGAGAATGCCATCCGCAGCGACTCACGGTTTCCGTGCGAAAGCTCGGTGCGCATGAGTCCTCGGCTCAACGTGCGCCAGAGCACCCGGGAGAACACAGTCCGTCGCCCGAAGTTCAGCCAGATCACGTGAGTGGCTCTCGACCAGAGCGCGTCGCGCACGGCGCTGTAGTTCCCGTCGGCGACCCATCGGTCGCCGGCCGTCGCGGCCAGCACGGCGCTCTCGAACTGTTCCGGCGGCACGGCTGTCCAGCCGGGGCCCCAGTAGAGCCGATCCAGCTCGATGTACGGGCAGCCGGCTGCTGCCGCCAGTGCGCTGGAAAAAGTGGATTTTCCCGCTCCGCTGGTTCCAACGACGACGACGCGCATGGGTTTGACCGCAGCTGAATTTTTGAAGCTGCGTATTGTGCCTCATGCGTGCCTCATGCAGGAAGCGGCCCCTCGAATGCCGCGGTTCATCGTTGAATATTCGCGATGCCCAGGCTTGCTCCGCCAACCCATCTGCATTGGAGGGGCAGCCTGGTCAACGCCGAATCAGCCTGACGGGCTGTTGCTCGGACCCGTCACACGCAGGCTGAAGACGGAACCTTTCCGGTCACTTCTTGAGCGATACCACCATGTTCTGCGTGTTGCCGACGCGAACGTACTCGAAGCGGAGTTGCTGGTCGTTCGACTGCGGTACTCCGTCGATGGCGATGACCTGCTTGTGCAGCATCGCCGACTGGTCGAACGCGCTGCCGGCGCCGTAGAAGGTGAACTTGCCCGTCGGCTTGGAATCAGGTGTCGACTGGAAGTTGAACAACCCCTGGGGATACGTCTTGTTGCTCAGGAAATCGAAAGGTTTTCCGCCGGAATACGTATCGAATTCCACGTTGGCGTTGTCCGAGATGGAAAACGTTGCCGTCGACGCACTGTCGTAAAACTCGACCGCGTCGGTAACGAACTTCGCATTTGCATCGTCCTGAGCCCAGACCCGCACGCTTTTGCGCAACGTAATCTGCTTGCTCGTCATCGCGCTCTTCGCACGCTTTCCGAACGCGAGACGCGATTCGGCGATCTCCATCTTGCCGCCCGTCGATTCCATGTGCAGCGAGTAATCGTTGCCCGGACCCCGGGGCAGCGCCGCCGGCAGAACGGCATACTCGCTGAATGTCAGCACGATCTCTTCGGCACGGACATTCACCGCGGACTGGCCCTGAACACGCAGCCTCTTGGTGCTGGCGTACAACCGGCAGGAGACGTCATAGAGGCTGGCGCCGGCCAGTTCCAGATCGAGGGAAAGGTCGATATACATGCCGAGCAACGGCGGGACCAGGCCGCCCGCATTCACCGTATCGAAACGGCTGGCCTCGAACGCGGCGTCGACGATCCTGAAGTTGACGAACGGGTGACCGATGAACTTGTGCGGATACGGGCCCATCGTGAAATCGACGCCGCGCGCATCGCCGGAGATTCCGCGCATCACGAGGGTACCGCTACGAAGATCGATTTCAACGGGCGGGATGTCGTTGTCGAAACTTCCGCCCCATACCGACGACTGCCGGGACAGCAGCGTCAACGTTCCAGCGGGCGCGATCATCGAGAAGGATTTGCCGGCTTCCTTGTCAAAGGAAGGGGCGCTCAACTCGTTCGTACCCGGCATGCTGTATGTCTGGTTTTCATTGGGCTTCCAGATGAAGATGTCTGGCATGATGCTCTCCTGATTCATTCGAACGGTACGCACGGGAGCGTTGAATTCTTCCCCGTCAGTCTCGAGGTTGATCGAACGACGACCGGCGCTTGATTGGCTCTGTTCGATCCGCCTGAAGTCAGGCGCATGGCGAAAGAGTGACGTCAATATAGGACCGGTTTTTTCCAGAATCGATTACACGTGATTACGCGGCGCGACGTGCCGGCAGCGCCTGTATCGGGGGGCGAGCAGATGTGTCCGGGCGGGGTAGTCTCGCCGCCGCGCAATGGCCATTTGAATGTGACATCGACGTCTGCTGTTCGCTGCCTGCGCCTTTGCACGACGAACCACAACAATCCTGCCGCACACCGCGGCGGCCAACCCCGACAAGATCAAGAGAGAGAAACGATGGCGACCGAACCCGGGTTGCGGAACAGCATGCAGGTGCGTAGTACCCGCGCCAGCAGCCTGGCATGTGTGCACGGATGGGTAACGGCCAGGCCCGCGTCTCGAGCGAATCGGGGGCTGGCATGAGCGACAAACCCGTTCGGCCGATACAGCCATTGGCAAACCGGTTTCGTACTGATGGCCGTCATCGCCGCGCTGGCGATCGCCCTGTCGTACGCGTTGCCGCTGAAGGCGGGAAGCCGCACCGCGGCCACGTCGGGCATGGCCGGCACTTACTGGATCCTGCTGCGGCGCCCGGGTTTCCTTTGGCCGGCTTGCGCGGGCGGGTTGGGGTTCGCGACGACCGTGACCTTGCAGGAAGTGAGTCCGTTCGTGTTCCAGGAGCATTTCAGGCTGGCCGTGACGAGCTTCGGCAGTATCGGCCTGTTGCTCGGTGTCGCCTATTTCAGTGGCGCGATGCTGGTCAATCGCCTCGTGAAGCGGCTCGGCGGCGTGCGGCTGATGCATGCCGGCGCCGCGCTGGTTGCGCTCGCAACCACGTCGATGCTGGCGTCATCGCTGGGTGGCCTGCTGGCTCATTTCAGCGGCCTGTGGATCTTCATCGCGCTGTATTGCCTCGCGATTTTCGGCCAGGCGGTGCTGTTTCCGAACAGCATGGCGACCGCCGTCAGCGATGCGCACGAACACGGCGCGCATGCGATGGCCTTGTGCGGTTTCTTGCAGCAAGGTCTGGCGGGCATCGCGGCGACCGCCGCGGTGCTGCAGCACCATGGCGGCACGTGGACGCTCGCCGTGTTCGTGCTGGGCGCACTGACGTGGCTGGTGGTGCGGTTCAAGGTGAGGGCCGGCCAGGCGGCGGACGTCGACGGATCGTCCAGCGGCCCCACGCGATAGATTGCGCCGCGCCGCTCGGGCGAACGATTCGTAGAAAGCATGACCTCGTGCGTCGCTCTGAAGACTTTCGCTACGAATTCACGGGCGCCGCCATCGAAAGCGAGAATCGAACAGCCATTAAAGGTTTCATTGATGCATCGGGAATGGCAACAATCAAAATAAATATTTAATAAAGCAAATAGTATCGGGCGCCTCACGCCGACTTCACTTCATTCGTCCCGCGCGACCCGTGCCGCGCACCGCCTCGCCCAGGCGTCACGGGCCTCTCCGGCACATTCCACCGATGCAGGCTTGTCGATCCCGCCATCGCTGCCGACAAGATCATTTCGAATTTATCACCAAACCATGACTCGATTAACAGCGATGACAGAAAAAATTAAACTGTCAGAAAATATCTTGTAATTATAAAAATGACCTTCTAGCATCCCTCTGCGGTTCGTGACATGTCTTAAATCAAAGTTTGTACTTGATGCATTCCTCGAACATCACCCACTTATAACCCGGGGGATTACATGAAGAAACTGTCTCGTCTGCTGTCCATCTCCGCGATTACCGTCGCGAGTCTCAGTGCTTTTGCCCAGGCCGGTGACCAGTCGGCTGCGGTCGACAAGGCACTGCAACTGATCCAGCAGAACCCGTCCGCCTTCAGTCTCGCAGCCGGCGGCGCAGCACGCACGTTGAAGTTCGCCGGGCCGCAGGCGAGCGCGCCGGCGGACGGCGATCAGTTCCAGGTGCGCGACGTGATCGTCGACCCCGACGGCACCGAGCACGTGCGTTTCGACCGCTTCTATGCGGGCCTGCCCGTGATCGGCGGCGACGTGGTCGTCCATTCGAGCAAGGGGCAGTTGAAGCAGGCGAGCGTGACGCAGCTCGCGCCGATCAATCTCGCCGGCACGATCGGCAAGGTCGGCAACCGCGCCGTGGTACGCAACGCACCCGACATCGGCGCTGCCCGGGTCAAGCGCATCGCAGCCGCGCGTTTCGACTCCGACGTGCGCCGCGTCGATGATGCGGAACTCGTCGTGTTCGCACGCGACGTCACGCCGACGCTGGCCTACGCGGTACGCGTTTACGGCAAGGCGACCGATGTGCACGGCGACGCGGTGCTGTACTACGTCGATGCGCGCACCGGCACCGTGCTCGATGCACAGGACCTGATCAAGACGGCCGCCGCGACCGGCACCGGCCGTTCGTTGTACTACGGCAACCTGACGCTCACCACGGACCAGACGGGCACGAACGCGTACCGGATGCTCGATCCGAGCCGCGGCTCCGGCTCGGTCTACGACGGCCGCGGGCTGACCTCGGACGACGTCGAGCAGGCGACCGATCTGCCGATCTTCACGAGCAGCACGAACGTGTGGGGCAACAATACGACCACCGACCGGCAGACTGTCGCCGCCGACATCGACTATGGTCTCGCGCTGACTTGGGACTACTACAAGACCACGCACAACCGCAACGGCATCTTCAATGACGGTCGCGGCGTGAAGAGCTACGCGCACGTCGTATTCAACACGGGCAGCGGCACGACCGGCGCGAATGCGGCGTGGCTGGATTCGCACGTGATGGTGTACGGTGACGGACAACCCGGCACCAGCCTGCCGAAACCGGTCGTGTCGGTCGATGTCGCCGGACACGAAATGAGTCACGGCGTGACCGAGGCCACGGCCAACCTGAACTACTCGGGCGACGCGGGCGGCCTGAACGAATCGACGTCCGACATCTTCGGCACGCTCGTGAAGTACTACGCCAACAACCCGAACGATCCCGGCAACTACGTGATCGGTGCGCGCGTGGTGAGCGGCGGCCTGCGCAAGATGTACAAGCAGGATCTCGACGGCCGGTCGTTCAGCTGTTACCCGTCCGGCGGATTCTCGTGGTCGAATCCGCGCCACGATCCGCATTTCACGTCGGGCGTCGGCAACCGCCTGTTCTACCTGCTCGCGGAAGGCCCGACGGTGCCGTCGACCGATACCGGCCTGACGAAGGCGCAGCTGGTCTGCAACGGCGACACGACCTTCAGCGGCGTGGGTCGCGAGAAGGCCGGCAAGATCTGGTACCGGACGCTGACCGTGTATCTGAACGCCAACTCCAGCTACCCGAACGCACGCCGTGCATCGATCCAGGCGGCGAACGACCTGTATGGCACGAACTCGCCCGAAAGCGCAGCGGTCGCTCGCGCGTGGAGTGCGGTCGGGGTGAATTGATGGCGCTCGTGTGAGTGCGTCGAATGCCCGAGGGTCGCGTGGCGGACCCTGCGCTTCGGAGTAGTGCGAACCAGTCGAAGCCGCACGATGCCCGGGCGAGTGAAGGGCAGAGGTTGATCGACCGCCTGCGATTGCAGGCGGTCGTTTTTTTTGCAGTTCGGCTTTCATTACACCCGCAGCATTACCCGTCGCCTGCACCCCACATCAGGCAGGCCAGCCATCGCCCGCACCCCCGCTATCCCGTCCCGCGTCGTCCCGGCGCTTTTCCCCGGAAAAAATATCTGCCGGCAATCGTTTGCGCCCGGCCGTGCGGCGTTCAGTTTATTCATCGCATGCCGATATCTCGGGGGCGCGCCTGATCGAAGCGGCATTGCCCCCGCCGCATCGATCGGGAATGGCATCAGCCCATGCGACGAATAGGGGAAGAAAGGTTTTGGTGACAGTTTTCGGGTGCATCGTTCATCGGCACAATCACTGGCTGGTGTTGCTTGCCGCACTGCTGTGTGGAGGCGGCTCGTGGGTTACCGCGCGCCTGTTCCAGCGCACGGTGAACACCGCCGGCACGCAGCGGCTCGGCTGGCAGGTGCTGACGGCCATTTCGGCCGGCGTGGCGATCTGGTGCACGCACTTCATCGCGATGCTCGGCTTCGAAGCCGGCGCGCCCGTGCACTTCAACCTGCCGCTCACGCTCGTGTCGCTGCTGATCGCGGTGGTCGGCAGCACGATCGGCTTCGCGCTGACGACCTGTCGCATCGTCAAGGTCGCGCCCGCGCTCGGCGGCGCGATCGTCGGCGTGGCCATCGTGCTGATGCACTACACCGGCATGCTCGCGTGGCGGGTCGAAGGAATCGTGTCGTGGGACGTCGGCTACCTGATCGCGTCGGTGGTCCTGGCGATGACGCTCGCCGCGCTCGCGCTGCACCTCGCGATGCGGCCGTCGCCGCACGCCGTCAACCAGATGGCCGGCGTGCTGTCGCTCGCGATCCTCGCGTTGCATTTCACCGGGATGTCCGCGCTGCGCATCACGCCGCTGATGCTCGACGGCAACTGGGCCGACGTGAGCGAGCTGCGTCCGCTCGCGCTGGCGGTCGCGGGCACGTCGCTCGTGATCGTCTGCACGGGGCTCGTGAGCTACGTGATCGACAGCAACGTGCGGGCCGAATCGCTCGAACACCTGCGCCGGCTGGCGCTGAGCGACATGCTGACCGGCCTGCCGAACCGGGCCAGCTTCAACGAGCGGCTCGACCTCGAAATCGCGCTTGCGCATGAGCAACGCACGAAGCTCGCGCTGATCGGCATCGACCTGAACCGCTTCAAGGAAATCAACGACCTGCGCGGCCACCACGCCGGCGACGAAGTGCTGCGCATCCTTGCGCGCCGCATGGCGAACCTGCTGCGCGAAGGCGAATTCGTCGCCCGCATCGGCGGCGACGAATTCGCGGCGCTCTGCCGGATGGACGACGACACGCGCCTGATGGATCTGCTCGAACGGCTCGAGCCGGCGCTCTACAAGCCGGTCAGGCTGGACGACTACGAGGTCGTGCCGGGCGCGAGCTTCGGCGTCGCCGTCTACCCGGACGACGCCACCACCAAGGCCATCCTCATCAACAACGCGGATCTCGCGATGTACCGCGCCAAGGGCAGCATCGCGCAATCGATCTGCTTCTACGAGCCGGCGATGGACCTGATCGTCCGCGCGCGCCGCAGCCTCGCGGCCGACCTGCGCCGCGCGGTGGCCGACAACCAGCTGAGCGTCCACTACCAGGTGCAGGCGTCGCTCGCGACCGGCGAGATCCGCGGTTACGAGGCGCTGCTGCGCTGGCAGCACGCGACGCTCGGCACGATTCCGCCCGCCGAGTTTATTCCGCTCGCCGAGGAAAACGGCGTGATCCTGGACATCGGCGCGTGGGTGCTGCGCGAGGCCTGCGCGCGGGCAGCGACGTGGGAGCCGCCCTATGCGGTCGCGGTGAACGTATCGGCGGTGCAGTTCATGCATGCGGACCTGACGACGCTCGTGGCGAACGTGCTCGAAGAAACCCGCCTGCCGGCGTCGCGCCTGCAGCTGGAGCTGACCGAATCGACGATCTTCGCCGGCCGCGAGCGCGCGCTGGACACGCTGCGGCAGATCAAGGCGCTCGGCGTGAGCATCGCGCTCGACGATTTCGGTACCGGCTATTCGTCGCTCGATACGCTGCGCTCGTTCCCGTTCGACCGCATCAAGCTCGACCAGTCGTTCGTCGCGGACGCGGAAGCGAAACCGCAGGATCGCGCGATCATCCGCGCGGTGCTCGCGCTCGGCAAGAGCCTGGGCATTCCGATCCTGGCCGAAGGCATCGAGACGCACGACCAGCTTGCGCTGCTGGCCGACGAAGGCTGCGACGAAGTGCAGGGCTACCTGCTCGGCAGGCCCGCTCCCCTCAACGAGATCGTCGGCAGCGGGCAGATTGCGCTGACCGGCGGCAACCGCGCCCGCACGGCGGCTCCTGCGTCCGAATCGGCCGTCGAGGCCGATCTCGACCCGGGCCCGCGCGGGTAACCCTCGACGCCGGACACGGCAGCCCGCCCCCGGGTTGCAGCCCGCAGGCTCACATGAAAATCCTCTACGCACGGATGGCAAGACTGGCAAGCATCGCGGCGCCGGCCCGGAACCCGGAGCTGCTCGCGGCGCAATACCGGGTATTCGCCGGCCAGATCCCGGTGTCGTACCTGATCCTCATCTCGAGCACCTGGAGCCTCGCCGTCACGCATTTCGGCAGCACGCCGTGGTGGCTGTCGGTCGCGATGCCGGCCGCGATGACGCTCGCGGCGCTCGCGCGGCTGCTGCACTGGCACCGCACCCGGCTGCTGGAACCGACGCCGGACGCCGTGATGCGCGCGCTCACGGTCACGAACTGGGTGGTGATCCCGGTCGCGGTGACGTTCACCACCTGGGCGCTGCTGCTGTTCCCGTACGGCGATGCGTGGCAGAAGGCCCAGGTGGCGTTCTACATGGCGATCACGGTGATCGGTTGCGTCTTCAGCCTGATGTACCTGCGTACGGCCGCGCTGGGCGTGGCCTTGGTCGTCAACGTCGCGTTCATCGCGTTCTTCCTCTCGACGCGCCAGCCGACGCTCGTCGCCACCGCGGTCAACATGGCCTTCGTGTCGGCGGCGCTGATCGCCGTCATCTCCGTCAATTACCGCGGCTTCCTGCGCACCGTCGACGCGCAGGCCGAATCGCGTCTGCGCGAGCAGGCGCAGACGCGGCTGATGCGAATGATCGACGACATGCCGGTGGCCGTGATGACGGCCGACCCGGAGACGTTCCGCATCAATTACCTGAACGCGACGTCGCGCAACCTGCTGCGCTCGATCGAGCACCTGCTGCCGATCCGCGCGGACGACGCGCTCGGCGCGTCGATCGACTTCTTCCATCCGCACCCGCAGCACCAGCGCCGCCTGCTCGCCGATCCCGCGAACCTGCCGCATCGCGCCCGCATCCCGCTCGGGCCGGAAGTGCTCGACATCCAGGTCTCGGCCGTGCGCGACGCCCAGGGGCGCTACATCGGCCCGATGCTGTCGTGGTCGATCGTCACGCAGCAGGCCGAGGCGGAGGCGCGCATTCACCAGCTCGCGCATCACGATTCGCTCACCGGCCTGCCGAACCGCGCGACCTTCCTGGCCGAATTCGACGCGAGCCTGCGCCGCTCGGACAAGGTGCTCGCGCTGCTCTTCATCGACCTCGACGGCTTCAAGCTGATCAACGACGCGTGCGGGCATTCGGCGGGCGACGCGGTGCTGCGCCAGGTCGCCGAACGCCTGCGCGGGCAGTGCCCGGAGCCGGCGATGATGCTCGGGCGCATCGGCGGCGACGAATTCGCGGTGCTGCTGCGCGACACCGATGCGGATCGCGCGATGGGCGCGGCCGCGCGGCTCGTCGACACGCTCGTCGCCCCCTATGCGCCGTCGCCCGACCGGCCGTTCCGCATCGGTGCATCGATCGGCTGCGTGCTGGCGCCGCATCACGGCAACGACGCCGGCGTGCTGCTGTCACGCGCGGACATGGCGCTCTATGCGGCCAAGAAAGCCGGGAAGGGCACCTACCGGATGTTCTCGCCGGACATGGAAACGAGCGCGCAGGAGCGGGTCGCGCTCGAATCGAAACTGCGCGTCGCGCTGGACGAGAACCACGGGCTGTACGTGTTCTACCAGCCGATCGTCGATGTCCTCACCCGCCGGATCACGACACGCGAGGCGCTGCTGCGCTGGCATCACCCGCGCGCCGGCTGGATTTCGCCGGGCCGCTTCATTCCGGTAGCCGAACGCGGCGGCCTGATCGACCGGCTCGGCCGCTTCGTGCTCGAGCAGGCCTGCCGGGAGGCGGCGCGCTGGCCCGACGGCGCACGCGTCGCCGTCAACGTGTCGGCGGGGCAGCTCGGCCACGGCACGATCGCGCCGATCTTCGCGGCGGCGCTGGCCGGCGCGGGCCTCGCGCCCGACCGGCTCGAAATCGAGGTGACGGAAACCGCGCTGCTGCACGACGAGGGCAAGGCCATCGCGGACCTGCGCGCACTGCGTTCGATGGGCGTGCGCGTCGCCCTCGATGATTTCGGCACGGGCTTCTCGTCGCTCGCGCATCTGCGTGCGTTCCCGTTCGACAAGATCAAGATCGACGGCAGCTTCGTGCGCGATGCAGTCACGCGCCCGGACTGCGCGGCCGTCGTGCGCACGGTGGCCGATCTCGGCAAGCGCCTCGGCGTGACGACCGTCGCGGAAGGCGTCGAGACGGAGGAGCAACTGGCGTGCATCACGGATGCCGGCTGCCGCGAGGTGCAGGGTTTCCTGATCGGCAAGCCCGCACCGGGCGAGCAGGATGCGCCGGCCATCCGCTGGATCGAGCGGGCCGCGCTGGCGGCGCAGGCCACGGCCAGACAGGCGTGAACGGCGGCGAGACGGCCAAGGCCATCGCAACGTGATCAACGGGATTGCTTCGCTGAAACCGGCGATCTTGCGCGGCCGGCCGATCCGGGAATGCGTCAAACGCTCGCCGGTATCACGTGCCGGCTTTTCCGCCGCCATTCCTGGCGCTTGATAAAACGAGCAAAGACAGCGGGTGGGTTCAGGGTTTTGGCGGGCTGAAACAATTTGTTACAAAGAGCCGATTTCGCCCCCCTTGAAGTGAGCGATGCGCACCTCTATTTCGCTTTCCGCCAGACAGTGGTACGGCTGCCCGGCAGCGACGCTTGCGTCGCGATGCCTGGCAGGCGGATTCCTTTTTCGAACCTTTAATCGCTCAGGAGATGAGAATGCAGATTCGTCCCCTCTACGACCGGGTTATCGTCAAGCGAATCGAGACGCAGCGGACGACGGCTTCGGGCATCGTGATTCCCGATTCGGCCGCGGAAAAGCCCGAGCAGGGTGAAGTCGTCGCGGTCGGCAGTGGCCGGCTGCTGCAGGATGGAACGCTTCGCGCGCTCCAGTTGAAAGTCGGTGACCGGGTTCTCTTCGGCAAATACGCGGGCCAGACGGTCAAGGTCGATGGCGAGGAACTCCTCGTCATGCGCGAAGAGGACGTCATGGGCGTCTTCGACGCCGAGTCCGGCGCGTCCCGCAAGGCCGCCTGAGATACCGGGCAGATCGCGTACCCCGCACGGGGTGTTCGCGACGCATCGAATCAACGACTTCTATCCAGAGCAAGAAGATGAGTGCAAAAGACGTCAAATTCCACGACAGCGCCCGCGCTCGTATCGTCGACGGCGTGAACGTGCTGGCCGATGCCGTGAAGGTCACGCTCGGGCCGAAAGGTCGCAACGTGGTGATCGAGCGCAGCTTCGGCGCGCCCACCATCACGAAGGACGGCGTGTCCGTCGCGAAGGAAATCGAGCTGAAGGACCGCTTCGAAAACATGGGCGCGCAGATCGTCAAGCAGGTCGCATCGAAGACCGCCGACGTGGCCGGCGACGGCACCACCACGGCCACCGTGCTCGCGCAGGCGATCGTGCAGGAAGGCATGAAGCACGTTGCCGCCGGCATGAATCCGATGGACCTCAAGCGCGGCATCGACAAGGCCGTGGCGGCCGTGCTGGATGAACTGCGCAAACTGTCCAAGCCGATTTCCACGAACCGGGAAATCGCGCAGGTGGGTTCGATCTCGGCCAACTCCGACGAGGCGATCGGCAAGATAATCGCGGACGCCATGGAGAAAGTCGGCAAGGAAGGGGTCATCACGGTCGAGGATGGCAAGTCCCTCGAGAACGAGCTCGATGTCGTCGAAGGGATGCAGTTCGATCGCGGCTACGTCAGCCCGTACTTCATCAACGATCCGGAAAAGCAGGCGGCGTATCTGGACGACGCGCTGATCCTGTTGCACGACAAGAAGATCTCGAACGTCCGGGATCTCCTGCCGATCCTCGAGGCGGCCTCCAAGGCAGGCAAGCCGCTGCTGATCGTGGCCGAGGACGTCGATGGCGAAGCGCTGGCCACGCTCGTGGTCAACGCGATGCGAGGCATCCTCAAGGTCGTGGCCGTCAAGGCGCCCGGCTTCGGTGACCGGCGCAAGGCCATGCTCGAAGACATCGCCATCCTCACCGGCGCCACCGTCATCTCGGAAGAAACCGGCAAGCAACTGCAGAAGGCTACGCTCGAGGATCTCGGCGGCGCGAAGCGCGTCGAGGTTCGCAAGGACGACACGATCATCATCGACGGTGCGGGCGACGCGCAGCACATCGACGCGCGCGTGAAGTCCATCCGTGCGCAGATCGAGGAAACCACGAGCGACTACGATCGCGAGAAGCTTCAGGAACGCGTGGCGAAGCTGGCCGGCGGGGTGGCCGTCATCAAGGTCGGGGCAGCAACCGAAGTCGAGATGAAGGAGAAAAAGGATCGCGTCGACGATGCGCTGCATGCCACCCGCGCGGCGGTCGAGGAGGGCATCGTGCCGGGTGGCGGCGTGGCGCTTCTGCGCGCGCGTTCCACGGCGACGAGCCTGAAAGGCGCCAACAGCGATCAGGATGCGGGCATTCAAATCGTGCTGCGCGCGCTCGAAGCGCCGCTGCGCGTGATCGCCGCGAATGCCGGGGATGAACCGTCGGTCGTCGTGGCGAAAGTGCTTGAAGGCAAGGGCAACTTTGGCTACAACGCGGCCACCGGTGAATACGGCGATCTTGTCGAGGCAGGTGTGGTCGATCCGACCAAGGTCACGCGCACGGCATTGCAGAACGCCGCATCGATTGCCGGGCTCATCCTGACGACGGACGCGACGGTCGCCGAAGCGCCGAAGGACCCTAAACCGGCGCAGTCGGTCGCACCCGAGTTCGAGCACTGACCCCGGCAGCGGGTCGTGTACGCGCCGGCCAACAGTCGCGGCCGGCGCAAGTCGTTTGGCGCCGCAGGCTGCCCCAGGACATGCGGCGCCCCTTTTTGCCGAAGATCGACATGAAACTCGAACTTTGCATTGACTCGAAACCGCTCGACATCGAGCTTGACGACGTCGTGGCAGGACTGCTGGCTGCTCGGCTCGATTTGCCGGCAAACACCGATCACCGGGACGCCATCACCCGTTATCTGAACGAGAAGGGGGCGCCCTGGAGCCTGGACGCGGAACACATGCGCCGACGTATCGTTCGCCGACTGATCCTCGATATCGCCGATCCGGCACTCGTGATCGGCTATCTGATGGCGAACGACTGAATCGGCCGGGCCGGTTCCAGTCGGCTCGCGGGGCATGATGTGCATGAGGCGGCCCGCCGTCCCGCTGCCCGTCATCCGGAATTATGGTGCGAGATCGAGTCGGGCTCGAAGCACGACGCAGTGCGATATGCGTCGAGCGCTTCCGGCCTCATGCGTCGCGCGGCAGGGGAAACCGGATCAGCCGATTTCGATCGTGCGACTGGCGGACCTGGCCGGCTCCGATTTCGGTACGGTCAACGTGAGGACACCGTTGTCAAACTTTGCCAGGGTGTGATCGGGGTCGGCATTTTCCGGCATCGGGATCGTGCGCACGAAGCTTCCATGGGCGCGCTCCAGCCGGTAGCAACCGTTTTCTTCACTGCGCACGTCCTGCCTTTTCTCTCCGCGCAGCACGATTGCCCCATCCTCGACGCTCACCTTCAGATCTTCGCGCTCCATTCCCGGCAACTCGGCGGTCACGCGCAGCACCGGGCCTTCATCGACGACGTCGATGCGCGGCTGGAAGCGCGATGAACTGAAGTCGCCAAACCACCGTTCGAGCGTGCCGTTGCCGGCGAACGGGTCATGCAGGAATTCCTCCATGGCGCGCCATGGTTCTCGTGAAAACAGTCTCGAAACGTCGGGCCACGACGCACGCCACGACTCGCCTGCCGGCGTACTGTCCGGGCCTTCCGCATCGGGCTTGCGGGTGGCCCCGCGAAGGAACTTGAAGGGGTTCCACTTTTTCGGATCGACATTCATGGCGTCCTCCGATTGATCTCCAGTTTGTTTCGAGCCTGGCGTAGCCAGCCGGTGCGGACACGCGCGCCGTGATTCGTTTCACGCGGATCGTGCGGATCCGGGGCGCGTGTCCTCACCCATGCGCCTGCGTCAATTCAGGCAGCGAAGCCTCGCCGATCCTGTTCTGCGTCGACGCAGGGGCCGCGCTGCGCCTTGGCTCATGACGCGTCAGCCGGTCTTGACTTCGATGCGTCGTGGACGCGCTTCGTCGCGGCGCGGGATCGTCAGCTTCAGCACGCCGTCCTGAAGGCTCGCCTCGATCCTCGACGAGTCGAGATCCGCCGACAGCGTAAACGTGCGGGCGAAATGCGGCTCCCGGACCTCGGCATGCTGAAGCCGCAGATTTGCCGGCGTCGGCACCACAGCCTCGGCCTCGATCATGAGGCTGCTGTCGTGAACCTTCACGTCCAGCTTGTCCTTCGTCACGCCGGGCAAATCGGCCCATAGCGTGACGCCTTGACTGTCCTCGTACACGTCGACGGCCGGCACGAGCGTCATCCGGCGCACGGGCTGTTCGGTTTCGCGACGCGCCACGGCGGACGAGTCGCGTTCCGTCATGTGGGTCGTGTCTTTCATGATCGGCTCCTCCTCTTACTGGACAGCGATGGCGCGCGGCCTCGACGATTCACGCTTGCCAATGCTGATCGATAGACACCCATTTTCGTAGCGCGCCTGGACCTTGTCGGGATCGGCGGCCTCGGGCAGCTCGATGACCCGCCGGAACGTCCCGGCAAAGCGCTCTTGCGCATAGGTGCGGCGCTCACCCCCGGCGTCGGGTTGTGCCGGTTTGCGTTCGCCGCCGATGGTCAGCAGCCCCTTGTCGATCGACACATCGAGCGCGGCGGAGTCGACGCCGGGCGCGAACGCGACGATCTCGATTGAATCGTCCGTCACACCGATATTGATCTGAGGGAAAGTGCCGAAACGGCTCGCACGAATGCTGGACGGGAACCCGACGAAGCGTTCCGCCATCTGCTGCCGCAGGCGGTCGAACTCGCTGAAGAGATCGGTTCCGAAATAGAGATCGCTCATGATCTTATCCTCCTCGCATGCAGCATGGAGGCGAACGGGCCTACGCGCTCCAGTTCGCCTGCCTGACTGCGTGGCAAACAAATCGAAACACGCAGCGCGCGGAATGAAGCGACCCGCGCGTCTGCCTGAGCGAAACCTAAGATAGGAATTCTGCGGAGAATTTCAAGGGGCAACCGTCATTTTTTGCACTTGAAATTGCTGCGCTGGACCCTATCATCGCGGCGAATCGGTACTGCATGACGGAGGACGCGATGGAATTCGACACGGATTGGCTTACGCTCGGCAGGCATCGTATTCGGCTGCGTTCAACGAGGGGGTTTCCGACCGAGTCGATGCGCACCGTGGCGGAGGTTTGCCGCCTTGCGATCGACAACAACATGAGTGCGCGAGCCCGGCTCGTCGAGGTCGTCTGCCGGCAGGAAAAGACTTACGACGTCGTCGTCGGCACCACGATCGCGGAGGACAAGTCTTGTGCGCCGCAACTCGAAGCGGCCGTGGCGGTCGTGCTGGGCCTGTTGCCCGACCAGATCAACATCACGGTCACGCCCGTCACGCAAAAGGAGGTCGATCTGCACTTCGGCGTGTATGAGCGGATGCTGTCGGAGAAGCTGGGTACGACGTCGCCGATCCAGTGATCGACCCGGCCCCGCGATGCGTCGCCGGTGCCGTTCGGTTTCGGCATTCGACACTTGCCGGTTCATGCGTGAACGGACCGGCGCAGGTGTTCGCCTGGAACGGCAAAGGGACGAAGGGGCGGCGAGCGGTGACGCTTGACCTTGGCGGCCGCCGCGCAAACTGAACTCGAAGCGCTGCTTCTTGTCCATCACGATCATGAGTTGCCTGCGTCCATCGCTGCCTTGAGGCGATGGAGCGGGCGGCCCGGGTGCCGCCGCTGCGGGGCATGCGGCAAGCAATGCGACGGCGGGGAATTCGCATCGCGCGCTGCGTCATCGCAGCGACATCTTTCTCGCGTAAATCTATGGTACTTCGCCAGTCGGCGAGGTACCGTTTTCTCAAGGAATACCGACCATGGCGGCAAAACGCCTTCGCATCAACATGATTACCCGTCGCCAGTCGACGTTCGATGGCCGGCATCTCGACACCGAGGCGGCACGCCGCTTCGACGCACACACGCAGGACGCGACGCCTGCTCATCTGAAAGTCACGCAGGGCGCCGAGGCCGAATGGCTGCCGCGCGTGAAGGTCAGCGAACGATAATCCGGTGCCGCGGGACGAGCCGCTGCGCGATAGCGACGATCTCGCCGTGCGGCGGCTTTTTCAATTTCAGGCCGGCTCGTGGCCAGCACGGCAAGGTTGGCGAACAACGAGCCCATCGGCCAGCCGAACTGCGGCTGCGACGCGACGAAACCGCGATGCGCATGGGTGCGCGCCCACTCCATCGACATCGGGGCCGAGTCGCCCCATTCGCCACCCACGCCGACGCCCTGCATGAAACGCAATGCCGTGGCGATAACGGCGCCCCGGATGCCGATCGCGGCGGCAAGTCGGAAAACCGAAGCAAGCGGCGATGCGATCGAGATGATCCGCGGTGGGCCGACCAGGCCCGCTCACCATTTATGCATCTTTCAACCAGGGCATTTCCACGGGCGACACGACCAGTTGCCGGAATTCGCGTTTCAGATCGAAGATGAACCCGACCAGGATCATGGAGTCGGCGTAAGGGATCGGAAAGACATGCGGATTTTCCGGCGTACGCAGCGGGCGCTCGGGGCTGTCGGCCGTCGCCGCGGCGTTCTCGCGCACGCTTTCCAGTTCGTCGGCCATGGCCGGGCCACTGATTTGCAGCACACGGCTACGCAGGTCACTGAAGGGCTCGATGCGCGCAGCGTCTTCGTGGTATTCGGGCACTTCGTATACGAACCAGGACATTTTCGTCTCCTGTGAGAAGGGGCGCTATTCTAACGCCGCGCGAGGATGCACCGAGCGTCGCGCGGCGGAATTCCTGGACTGGTTGGTGTCGTCAGCCCGAAGCTTTCACTGTAGTCAATCGGACTGAGTGCCCCAAGCGAGATCCTGATCCGTTTCTCGTCGTACCTGCGCGGCATCGAGCATCGTGTTCGCGCGCCCGGTTTACCCCTCCTGCCTGACCGCGGTAGACATGTACTGTTCGCGGACTGCCAGCCCCCCGTATGGCAGGTGCGATGCGGTGACCGTCGCTACGTAATCCGAATAGGCGTAGCTCACCCGCGCAACCGCCACGGGTTTGCCTATCAGCGATTCCAGCGTGGTATCTCCAGACACGGATGTCGGTGCGCCGAGCGCATCGTGCAGATTCCGGACGGCGATCTGCCAGCTCCGTCGTGTTTCATCTGCTGACATGTCGCGACGGTACACATTGATGGCCATCAACGTGTGATCCGGCGCGAAACTGAACCATATTTCGCTCACGGGTGGGCCATTCGAGCCGAGCGATTCGGCAGGCACGCCTCGACAGCGCAGGTAGCGCAAGCCTCGGGACAATTCGAGGCACTGCGCGTTGTATCGCGACATTCGTTCCAACACTTCGGCTTCCGTGCTGCGATCGAGCTGCAGGCCGAACGCAGGACGGTGGGCGGCCGCTGATACACCTCTCTCCTGCAAAATGGCTTTGTTTCGAATCGACAGCACCGTTCGGGAATCGACGGAATCAACCGGACACTTCACGCCAAGCTCGGTGAGGAGCCGTCGCCCTTGTGTCGTGTGCAACCAGCCGATCCCGGCAACGCTCATGGAGATTGCCGCAGCGACCCACGCGATCACGTGGGTCCTTCGCACCGCCGTCAGCCCGTACATGATGTTGCAACCGTCGGGGGCAGATACACGGGGCCGCCGGGTGTGGCGCTGATGATGGTATTACGCAGGTTGAAGAGGATAGGTACCGCACTGAACTGGAATTTCGTGCCGACCGGGATGCCGGCCGAGTTTTTCTCGGTGAGCGTGTACGTTCCATTTGTCGTCGACGTCAGTGCGGCAAAGTCCGCGGCCGAGAGCTTGCTTTGCAGCGTCGCGACGAGATCCACCATGAACTGGTCGAACACGCAGCCTGGAACGCCGACGTCGTTATGGGCAGCCGTCATGTCCTGGCACATCTCCGGCTGGGCGTCGATGTCTCCGGCCACCTTGACAGGGCCAGGGTAGGTGTACGGACCGCCGAGGAGCGCTTCGAACTGCAGCGTGAGACAGGCTTCAAGCCGTGCTGGCGTGTCATGGGCTGCACTGCTGTGGGTGGCATTACCTGTTACAGCCGCAAAATAGGGCGCTTCGACCGGGTCCGCCAAAAGGCCTGCGACAGCCGCATTGACCACGCCGGCCACTACGCCGGGGGCCGCCGAATCACCGCCGAGCGCGGTCCAGATGGCCAGATTCTCCGGATGTTGCGCTGCCACGGGCGCAATGTCGTCTCCGCCTCCGCAAGCGCTGAGCGCGAACGGCGCCGCTGCGGCAACGACGATACCGATGAAAAGCTTCATGAGTTGTCTCCTCTGAATGCCATCGCGACGCCATTTCCCGAGGTGGGACGCCAAGCACCTTGGCTGGATGACATTTGCAGATACGGTGGCCGAGCGAGAACGGATGCAGTGGCGATTGAAGATGCGAACGGTTGTCGACGCCCTCGGCATTCCCTGGATCGCGGATCTGTCCGCGATGAAGTACTCATCGCGCATCCGCTGCGCGGTTCGACTCGTATCTCCGATTGCTTCCAGTCAACGGCGGCAATCTTTCGGAGAACGAAAATGAAATCTTGCAGCAAAGTTAAACTGGGTGGTGCGGCGCTCGCCCTTGCATTCGCAACGTGCGTGTACGCGCCTGCCACCGAGGCAGGATCCATGTCGATGGAGCAGACGGTCGAGGTGGGTGGCGCTGCGATGTACCCGTCGAGGAACATCGTCGAAAACGCGGTGAATTCTCACGATCACACGACGCTGGTCGCTGCGGTCAAGGCGGGTGGGCTGGTCGACACATTGTCGAGCAAGGGGCCCTTCACGGTATTTGCACCGACCAACGACGCATTCGCCGCGTTGCCGGCCGGCACGGTGCAGACGTTGTTGAAGCCGGAGAACAAGGCGATGCTCGTCAAGGTGTTGACGTATCACGTCGTATCCGGACGACTCACGGCATTCGACCTTGCCAGGGCGGTCGAGCAAGGTGGCGGCAAGGCAACGCTGAAGACGGTCGAAGGCGATTCCCTGATCGTCAGCCGTGGCGCGAACGGGCTGGCCGTGACCGACGACAAGGGCAACGTCGCGCACGTCACGATCGGCGATGTCATGCAGTCCAATGGCGTGATTCACGTGGTCGACTCCGTGCTGATGCCCTGATGCTTCAGCCTGTATCGGCAGGAAGGCGTGATGTGCGGAAGCAGGCCGTGCGCGCTTGCACATCACGTCGCCCCCGGTATGTCGTCGGGGCGCCCCGTCGCACGGTCGAGCCCGGCTAGCGATCGAAGGTCACTTCATTTGGCTCTGTGTATTCAGGATCTCTACCGAACTGAGGGCTCGCGCGCGTGCAACCTGGTGATCCACGATCGGGAAGGGATAAGTTGCGCCGAGCGCGATGGATGCTTCCCGCAGCGCTTCAGCGGAAGCGGTCCATGGGCTGTGGAGTGTTTTGGCGGGGAGTGCAGACAGTTCGGGCACCCACCGCCGCGTGTATTCGCCGCTCGAGTCGAACTTTTCCCCCTGCAAAACAGGATTGAAGATTCGAAAATACGGGGCTGCGTCGGCGCCGCTTCCTGACACCCATTGCCACCCGGCGGGATTGCTTGCCTCGTCCGCGTCAACCAGCGTATCCCAGAACCATGCTTCGCCCTCGCGCCAGTCGATCAGCAAGTGCTTGGTGAGAAATGACGCTGTCACCATGCGCACGCGGTTGTGCATCCAGCCCGTGTGCCAAAGCTCGCGCATGCCGGCGTCGACCAGCGGGTATCCTGTTTTCCCCCTTTGCCACGCGCGAAGCGCCTTGGCGTCGGTACGCCACGGCATGGCGTCAAACTGACGCCGGAAATTGACCTGATGAAGGGGTTCGCAGTGGTAAAGAAGGTAATACGAGAATTCTCTCCATCCGAGTTCACTGAAGAACTTGTTCAACGACTCATTTTTGGCATCGTCAATGCGAACAACTCGCCTGCTTCGCATCGCGTCTACCGCTGATAACGTCGCGTACCACACCTGCCGGGCCGAGATATTTCCGAAGCGAAGATACGGAGAGAGCCGGCTCGTCGCTCGAGTGGCCGGAAAATCTCGAGCGCCGGCATAGTCGGAAAACGAGTGTTCAATGAAGGCCTCGAGTTGATGCCCGGCCGCTTCCTCGCCGCATCGCCAGGTTGCACGCAGGCCCTCCGCCCAGTCCGGCGTCGAGGGCTGCAGTGCAAGCGCGGGAAGCGTACAGACGTGTGCGCTGACGTTTCTGGAGACGGGAAAGAACGTGACCCGGGCGGGCGCCGACAGTGGGCACGGCGGGAAAAAATTATCGCGGCGAGCGGCTCTCCAGTACGCGCTGAATACCTGGAACGGCAAGCCTTCGCGCGTGGCCACTGTCCAGGGTTCGCGCAAAAGATGGCCATTGAATGTCGACACGTCGATGCCGCGCCCGATCAGGTCTTTCTTGATCGATGCATCCATTTCCGTTTGCGCTTTCGAGTAGCGGCGATTCCAGAAAACCATTGCCGCCCGGGTCTCGACGGCGAGGCTCCTGATGGCTTCGTGTTCGTTACCGCGAAGCACGAGCAGCGAGCCGCCGAGAGCGGAAAGCGAGTCGTCGAGTTTTTTCAACGACTCGTGCAGCCACCACTTCTGCGCGCCCCCCATGGCGCGCCCGAGCTTCGGGGCAGGGTCGTAGACGTAGACGCAAACAACAGGATGGCCGGTACTGACCGCATGAGAGAGTGCGGGATTGTCGCTGAGTCGTTGGTCATCCCGAAACCATACGATAACGGGGCGGGATTCATACGGCAATTCGGTGCGTGTCATGTGTGGTGCCTGAGAAGGTACGTTGGCAATTTGAACGGGATCGGAGATAACGCTGGCTTACGACGCGTCCGGCTCTATCCGGCGCGGGCGTCATTCATGTCGCCTGCGCCGATTGGCGGAGGAGAAGGGGGCGTTACGCCATCCCAATGGCTTGCAATCGCAAGCGCGGCCGGCAAGATGAACGCCCAGCCGGTTGCGAGAACGACGAGCGCTGCAGCCGAGTCTTTGAAATGAACGGCCCCCAGCGCCGCACCTGCGCGAAAGGATGCGGGGCCTGCGAATGCGCCGACGAGCGCCGAGACGAGCGGTCGCGCCCGAAGCCAGAGCAGCAAGGTGTTGAGTTGAATCGCGAACAGCGCCCACAGCCCCGCGAGCCAGTACGGCGCTGTACCTTTGAGAAAAACGCCGTTCGGGTACACGAGCAGGCCGGAATGTGCAACGGCGCTGTCCCATAACCATCCGGACACCGTGACCGTGATGACGATCCGCGCCTCGGATGCGGGCCGACGCGCGAAGAGAAGATGGCCCGCTGTCGCGATCAGCGCATAGGTGACGCCCCACGCGGCGTGATGCGCTGCGGCAGTCATCACGCATACCAGCCATCCTGTCTGGGTCGTCGCGAGATAGACGTACACGCGAGCGGCGCCGGACTTTTGCGTGCTCGACGTCAGTTGATTCGGCGCGCTCCTCATGATCGTTCGCGCGGGATCATCGGTAACGGCATGGTCGCCGTGCCGCCACGTCGACGTTGCATCTCGGGGTAAGTGGCAGGTAGAACGCTCATGGCAGACGGCTCTCACTATCGTCGACGAGCGGACTCGCCACCGGACGATTGCTTTGCAGCGAGCGATGGTCGGCATTCCGCGTTGATTCACCTATCCATTCACATACGACTCTCCGTTGCGGACGGATGCACTTGCGCAGGAAAGATCTGGATGCCGTCAAGGGGCGCGGTTGCCATGCGATGCGTGCATCCGCTTGCGCGCAAGCGCCGTAAACCTCGTACCAGGCGGCGGATGCGGCCGGAATCGTCAGGAATGGGGATCTCCATGAACATGAAAGCCGGGCTTGTCGTCCTGTCGGTGCTGCTCGCGGCCGGTCTCCTCTCCGCGTGCAGCCCGGTGCGGCTCCTGAATGCGCTGACGCCGAGCTACACGTTCAGTCTGTTCGCAGGTATCCCGTACGGATCCGGCGAACGCCAGGTGCTCGACGTCTATTTGCCCACGCGCGTCTTGCATCACTGGCCGGCCGATGCGAGTGCGGGCGCCCCTGTGGTCGTGTTCCTTTACGGCGGAAGCTGGCAGTCCGGCGAGCGCAAGGACTATCTGTTCGTGGGAGAGGCGCTCGCGTCGAGGGGCTTTGTTGCCGTCTTACCCGACTACAGGACGTATCCGGCGACCACCTTTCCCGGTTTCGTCGACGATGCGGCGCAGGCGGTCGCGTGGGCACGCGAGCACGCGGTTGCGTTCGGCGGCGATCCACATCGCCTGTTTCTGATGGGGCATTCCGCGGGCGCGCAGATTGCCGCATTGCTTGCGACCGACGGCCGCTATCTGGCGGCACAGGCGATGCGGAAGAGCGATATCGCCGGCGTGATTGGCCTGGCCGGGGCTTATGATTTCCTGCCGCTGCGCGATACCACGCTTGAAAGGATATTCCCGCAGGAAGTGCGGGCCGCGAGCCAGCCCATCCGGTTCATTCAGGGTACGGAGCCGCCGATGTGGCTGGCCACCGCGGAGAACGACACCGTGGTCGAGCCCGGCAACACGACCCGCTTCGCGCGAGCATTGCAAGAGAAGGGCGACACCGTCGTGGTCATGCGTTACCGGAACGTGGGCCATGCGTCGATCGTCGGTGTTCTGGGCGCGCCGTTGAGAGGGATGGCGTCAGTGCTCGACGATCTCTCCGCGTTCGTGGATCGAGTCGCGCATGCGTCGAATGCCGGAACCACGGGCAGGCCGCCGGCATCGCCTGCCGCAGCGGCTCGTTCTTCCGTTTCGGCTCAGTGATCGACGCAAGCCCTGCATTGCACGCGAAAGAGCATCGCCACCTGCCGTCGTCGGCAGGTCGGAACAGCCGGCGGCGCGTGCCGCGCTACAGCGCCTTCAGTTCCGGCGTCGTCCCGCCCAATCCCTCTTCGCGGAGAATGACGGCAAGCGCCGTCTCGAGCAATTCGGCTGCCCGGTTCGCTGCGTCTCCAAGGTGGCGGTGCAGCAGCGCATCGGCCGGCGATCGCGACACGCATTCGTCGCTGTATCGCTCGAACGCACTGAGCTGCATGATCAATTCGGAGAGGTGACGCGGACACTCGCATTTGACGGTGGTGGACAGGCCGCTGAGCGACGCGAGCGTCGCCTCGTCGAAGCGTCGCCGCGTGCGCAGCCAGAGCCCGCGATCCGCGTCATTCGATTGGCGCGACTTGACGACGGCTTGCGCCAGTTTCGAAATGATCGATATCGGGTTGGTCTGGCCTTCCGTCGACCGGAACAGCTCGAACCCCGACAGACGCGCCAGCTCGACCGCTTCTGCCGTGCCGAACCCGTATACGACGGCCACGGCGTGCGCGTTGAGCTGTTGCGCCTGGGCAGCGAGCTGCGAAACGACATCCTCATGGAGCGACGTGGTCGTCGCGATGAGGGCATCGACCGACGTACCCGCATGCGCGCTCGTGTCGTCGAGCGAGTCGATTCGCGCGGCGATCCGGATTCCCATTCGCTCGATCGCGGCTTCCGGAATCGAAAGCGCGCCGACGACCGCGAGGCTCACACTTGCCTCGTGAAACGCCGGGTCACGCGTATTCGTCAACGACAACGCCTCGAGTTCCTCGCGGCTCAGGCTGGCGATCGACCCGATCGCGTGGCCCTGATTGACGAGCGTTTTCAGCAATCGAATGCGCTGCACGTCGTCGTCCGAGTACAGCCGTTGTCCGGACGGCGTTTTGGGCGGCGCAACCACGCCATAGCGCCGTTCCCAGATTCTCAGCGTGGCTGCCGGCATGCGCGCCAGGCGCGCGGCCTCGCCGCTGCGATAGCGATGGGGCGTATCGCGATCCTTGCGAGGGGGCATCGTTGCTCTCCTGAAGTTGACGTACTGTTGTCTCAGGATTGTACGCAGTTTGCGTGAAATACGAAGCAGGAAAGTGATTCAACGTGCGGATTTTCGTCCGAAAAGGTGGTTCGCGAAGCGCGAGCCGGCTAGAATGCTTCGAAGCGGTGCCGCTCGGTGTCGCGAGGTCGGCCGGGACGCGCGCGGTGCCGGGCATACGGTGGGTCAAGGTGTTTCGTTCGACGCGCACGCGCAGGTGTCTCGACAACCCAGGCGGCGATCATCAATCGCGAAGCGTCCCATGAAGACTTTGAGGCTTGTTCTCGGCGATCAGCTGGACCCGAATCATCATTGGTTTTCCGATGTCCGGGCCGAAACGATCTACGTGCTGATGGAAGTTCGGCAGGAAACCGACTACACGCTCCATCACGCTCAGAAGCTGATTGCGATCTTTGCGGCGATGCGTCGCTTCGCGACGCTGTTGCGCGATGCGGGCCATCGCGTGCACTACATCGAGATCGACGACCCGCTCAATCGTCAGGCCATTCCCGCCAACCTGGACAGTGTCGCCGAGCTTCACGGCGCAGCGTGCATCGAGTATCTGCTGCCGGACGAATGGCGGGTCGACCAGCAACTGAGCGCTTATGCGGCAGCGGCGAACGTGCCGGTTCGCGCGGTCGATACCGGTCATTTCCATACGACGCGCGACGAGGTCGGACATGTGCTCGGAACCGGCCGATCATGGGTCATGGATCGCTTCTACCGGAGCATGCGCGTGCGGCATCGCGTATTGCTCGACGCGCAAGGGCGACCGGCAGGCGGCCAGTGGAACTACGATGCCGAAAACCGCCAGGCGTGGCCCGGCTCGCCCGCGGAACCGGCCGACTGGCGTCCGCATCACGATCATCGCGCGCTGTGGCAACAGATCGTTGCGGCGGGCGTGCGCAGCTTCGGGGAGCCGTCGGCCGGCGACTTCCGCTGGCCCGTCGATCGAGCCGAAGCGCTCGCCTGCCTCGACGCCTTCATCCGGGATGCGCTGCCGTTTTTCGGGCAGTTCCAGGACGCGATGCACGGGAGCGCGCGGCGCCTGTTCCACTCGATGCTGTCGTTCGCGCTCAATGTGAAAATGTTGAATCCGCGCGAGGTCGTCGCGCGGGCCGAGCACGCGTATCGCAGCGGCGCGGCGCCGCTTGCCGCGGTCGAAGGGTTCATCCGGCAGATACTCGGCTGGCGCGAGTTCGTGCGCGGCGTGTACTGGGCACGCATGCCGGGCTATGAAAACAGCAACGCGTTCGGTCATCGCCGCCCGTTGCCGCATTGGTTCTGGGATGGCCGCACGCGAATGGCCTGCATGTCGCACGCGCTGCGGCAGTCGCTCGAAGACGCGCATGCGCACCATATCCTGCGGCTGATGGCGATCGGCAACTTTGCGCTGCTGGCCGGGCTGGATCCGCACGAGGTGCATGAGTGGTACCTCGGTGTCTACATCGATGCGTTCGAATGGGTCGAGATGCCGAACACGCTCGGCATGAGTCAATACGCCGACGGCGGGGCAATGGCGACCAAGCCGTACGTTTCCAGCGCCGCGTACATCCATCGGATGAGCAATTACTGCAAGGGCTGCGCGTACGACCGCAATGCGCGAACCGGCGCGCGCGCATGCCCGTTCAACGCGCTGTACTGGGATTTTTTCGACCGGCACCGCGGCGCGCTGCAACACAACAACCGGCTCGGGATGGTCTATCGGCAGCTCGCGCGCTTTGATGACGAGGCGCTCGAAGCGATTCGCATGCAGGCGGACACTGTGGTGCGGAATATCGAATCGCTGTAGGCCGTTCCGCCATAGGCCGCCGCCGTTCAGTGCGTGATCAGGGTGTCGGCCACCGCGCCGCCGAGGCCGGTGCCGCTGAGCCACGCGCCTTCGATCTTGCCGCCGCCCAGCCAGTCGCCGCACAGTCCGATGCGCGGGCCTGCCCGCCACGCAAAGCGGCCGGGAGTCGCGACAGACGACGGCGCCGGCTCGGCATAGCGCCAGCGATGGGCGGTTGCCGTGTCCGCGGTGGCGCCCACGATGTCCCGAAAGGCGTCCAGCAGCGTGCGCGTTATCTGCTCGGGCGGCGCCTCCAGATGAGCCTGGCTCCAGTCGGGTGTCGCGTGCAGCACCCACGTGCTCGCGCCGGTGCGCCCGGGCTTGGACGTGTCGTGGGCGATCCAGCCAAGCGGACCGGAATTGACGAATGCGGCGTCGAATCCCGGGTCCGGCAAATGGCCGCACTGCGCCATCACGGCCCAGGCCGGGCGCATCTCGGTACGCTGGGCAATCACCGCGAGACCCGGTTCGGCGCGCTGCAGGAGCCGGACGGCCTGCGGCGCCGGGACCGCGACGATGACGACGTCGTGACGCGCGTCCAGCGCACGATGCTCGGCCGAGATCAACTGCCAGCCATGTTCGTCTCGCATCAACCCCGTGATCGTCGTCTCGCGCACCGTTTCGATTCCGGCCGACAGATGGCGCGCCGGCGCAGTCATGCCCGGCACGCCGACGTATCGCTGAGCTGGCGCGAGCAGTGCCCGCGGCCAGAGCGAGCCGATCGATGCGACGCGCGCGGCCCACGGGGCGGCTGCGCCGCTGGCGACCCATCGCGATATTTCAGCGACGAATGCCGGATGTTGCGCGGTGAAATACTGCGCGCCGTGATCGGCTTGCCAGCCGTCCGTGCGGCGCGTGCTCATGCGCCCGCCCACGCCACGGCTTTTCTCGTACACCGTCACTCGGTGGCCCGCATCGGTGAGGACGCGCGCGCAGGCCAGCCCGGCGATTCCCGCGCCGACGATCGCGATGTTGGCGGGTGAATCGGAAAATGAAGTCATCTGATTCGTCTTAGAAAATGCAGAATATTGCGCAAATTCTTCGCGCTTATATTGAATTCTACGTCATGATCGGGCATATGAAGCCGATATTTGTGGCATGTGACACGTGAATTTTGACTCGTTAAGTCATAGTGAGTCGTCATATCGCTTCATCCTGCCGGGAATTGGCATAGAATAGAAACTGTGAACAAACGGCATGTCGCGGCCCGGCCGCGCATCGTGCGGCGGTCGTCGAGCGCCGCGCGCGCAGGAGCCGGAGTCGCCGCGCGGGAAGGGTGCTTGCAACAGGAGTCGTCATGGCTTTTGTCTGGATTTGCGGGGCAACGGGAGCCGTTGGCAGCGCGCTTGCGCGTCGGCTGGACGCCAAGGGCGTTTCAATGGTGCTCACCGCCCGACACGCTGACAGTCTCGGCGCCCTTGCCGACACGATGTCGCGCGAGCGTGTGGTCGTTGCGCCCGCCGACGCGACTGATGCGGCGGCGCTCGATCGGGCGCTCGAGGCAGGCGTCGAGCGATTCGGCGTGCCGGACGGGCTTGCGCATTGCGTCGGCTCGATCGTCGTCAAGCCGATGCATTCGACTTCGGATTCCGAACTGCATGACGCGTTCGCGGCGAATTACTTCTCGGCATGGAACGCATTGCGCGCGTTCGTCCGCATGTTGCTCGCCGCCCAGGCCGGGGGCAGTGCGGTGCTGTTCGGTAGTGTCGCGTCGAGAACCGGGTTCCCGAACCATGAAGCCATCGCCAGCGCGAAAGCCGCGGTTGGCGCGCTCGCGCAGGTGGCGGCCGCCACCTACGCGGCGCGCGGGATTCGCGTCAACTGCATTCATCCCGGCCTGATCGTCTCGGCGATGTCCGCGCGTCTGACGAGTGCGCCGCAGGTCGCGAAGCGACTCGCGGACGCCAATCCGCTCGGACGACTCGGCGTCGGCGACGATCCCGCCGCGCTTGCTGCGTTCCTGTTGAGCGCCGATGCGTCATGGGTGACCGGCCAGCAATTCGGCGTCGATGGCGGCCAGGGCGCGCTGATCGTTTCGCCGAGATCATGATCATGCGTGCGGCGCTGCATCGTTACCGCGTTCCCGCAGCGTTGGCGCTGGCCGGTCTGGCGCCGTTCGTCGCGCTGTCGTGGCTGAGCGTCCACGCGTCGGCTGCCAATGACGATCACGTGCACGCGCTGCTGAACTACGCCGCGTGTATCGCGTCGTTCGTCGGGGCCGTGCATTGGGGTGTCGCGCTGCGCGCATCCGAATCGCCGCCCCGCCAGCGCATTCTCTACGGGTGGAGCGTGATCCCCGCATTGATGGCGTGGGCCGTGCTCATGATGCCGGGCATTGGCGCGCGGCTCACGGGAATGGCGATCGTGCTCGTCGCCTGCGCGGCCGTCGACGGCGTGCTGTGGAGAAAGGAATTCACTCCTGCCTGGTATTTCGCGTTGCGGTGCCTGTTGACGAGTGTGGCAAGTCTCTCGCTGCTGGCCGCCGCGCCTTCGATGAACGGTTGATCCGGATCCTTCCGTGGCGACGTCCCGAACAGCTCGCCGACCCGAATGCCGGAGCATCGAATTCGGGGGGCATCACGATGAAATATCGCAGGCCCGCGGCGGCGATGCTGTCGCGTCTCCATCGAGTCGGCGGCGCGCTGCCCCCGCCGCTGCAAATGCCGATTCAACGGCGCGCGGTTCGACTCGCGCAGTGCGATCGAACCGCGAGGTGATTCGCGCGCTCATTGCTCGAGATACACCTTGAGTCGCATCAGGCTGCGGCGAATCCAGCTCTTCATCGTGCCGAGCGGCACCTGCATGCGTTCGGCCAGCTCCGCGTACGACGCCCCGCCATGAAACGCTTCCCGCAGCACATACGCCTGCCGTTCGCCCAGATGCGCGAGCCCGCGCTCCAGACGCAGGCGCTCCTGGCTCGCCTGCGCGCCAAGGTCGGGTGTCGGGTTTTCGTCGGGGATCGACAGCGCCAGTTCGTCGTCGAGCGGAACCTCGCGGTGCTGCCTGATCCGGTCGATGGTCCGATTGCGTGCGAGCGTCATCAGCCATGTCATCGCCGTGCCGCGTCCGGCGTCGAATGAGTCGGCGCGACGCCACGCCGTCGTGAACACGTCCTGAAGCAGGTCTTCCGCTTCGTGGCGGTCGCGGATCATCCGGACGATCACGCCGTACAGCCGCGCCGCCGTCAATCGATACAACTGCGCGAACGCGTGCTCGTCGCCGGCAGCGACGCGAGACAGCAATTGGTCGAGTTCCGCATGCGCGTCAGGTGCTTCGTCGGGCTGAACCACCGCATCGGCGGTGAATTCGGTTCTGCCGCCCGGGCGCGACCTCGCGCGGGACGCGTCCCGGCGTTGCTGCCTGCCTGAATGCGGCTTCGTCGATCGACCCTGGCCGGACGACGGGCGGAGCGAATCGTGCGAGCAGTTCATCGGGAACTCCGTATGGCTTTGCGCTTCCTGCTGTTGCGCGCCCGCGGTGACGAGCGGGCGCGGCTCATGGCCGGGCACGGTGCCGTCGCATTCGTCGCGAATGCCTGTCGCGCGCATTACGCATGCTTTCCGGACAACAAGGCGAGAAACTCTCGGCGAAGCGATGCGTCCGCGAGAAATTTCCCGCGCATCACGCTGTTGGTCATTCTTGCCTGGTCGTCCTTGGTGCCGCGCCAATGCATGCAGAAGTGCTCGGCCTCGAGTACGACGGCAAGCCCGTCGGGCGAGATGCGCGATTCGAGGAGATCGGCGATCTGCTTGACCGCTTCTTCCTGGATCTGCGGGCGCGTCATGACCCAGTTCACGAGCCTTCCGTACTTCGACAGGCCGATCAGATTCGACGCGGCGCTCGGCAGCACGCCGATCCAGATGCGGCCCATGATCGGGCAGAGATGATGCGAGCACGCGCTGCGCACGCGCAGCGGCCCGACGATCAGCAGCTCGTCCAGCCGCTCGACGTTCGGAAATTCGGTGACCGACGGCGCCGCGTCGTAGCGGCCCGCGAACACTTCGTGGATGAACATCTTCGCGACGCGCCGCGAGGTTTCCCGGGTGTTGTGGTCGTTGTCGACATCGATCACGAGCGAGCGCAGCACCGCTTCCATTCCCTGCGCAACTTCGTTCTGCAACGCCTCCAGTTCGCCGTCGCGCAGGTGCGCGGCGATGTTGTCGTTTGCATGGAAGCGCACGCCCGCGTTCTCGAGCCGACGACGGATGATGTGCGACAGAGGAATGCCCTCGTCGATCGCAGTCAAGGTGTGTTCGGGAGCGTCGATCAAATTGCCCATTTCGGTTCGTTTCTCGAGGTTAGGGGGTCATGCGATGGATCGCGACAGAGGCGATGATTTGCCTGTGTTTCCTGGATAAAAGCCGGGCGAACGCCGCCGCTATTTCGACGACGCGCCGACGGGGTGGCGCTCACCAGGCGTGCGCGGGCGTGCATGGCGGCCCGGCAGCGTCACCGGAGATCCGGTCCTGATCGCGCACGACGGACCCATTGGCGTTGCCGGGGCCCAGCCGCCGACGTCCCGGCGGAACCGCAACATCGGGTCGTTCGCCGTCGGCTTCGCCGCGAGCATGACGGCGGCGGACTGTTGCAACCTGGCCAGGACGAACGCTTGGTCGACGCGGCCGCCGACCGAGTGAAACAGGTGGAACCCTGCAAGGCGGATCAACGCGAGGGCCTGCACGCTGCCGTACTCATAGATGATCGCGGCCGCGCGGACACGGCGCGCCTGGGCCAGCGACACGAATTGAATCGCCAGATTCATCTGCAACGACGAAACCTCGGCAATCAGCGCGTCGACGGCCTGGCCGGGCTGTCGTAGCGCCCGCGACACCGATTCGACGCGCTCGCTGACGTGCAGGCCGGCCTGCTCGATCGTTTCGTCGGATGCAGTCAGGACGCCCGTGACGAGTAGCGTGGGACACACGCGAGCCGCGACGGTGTTCGATCGCCGCTCGGGCAGTGCGCCGTGCAGGCTGGCGCTTGCACACCGGTCGGTCACCTGCGGCGAGCGGCGCCGGCAGCGTTGGCCGCGCTGCTGCGCGGCGACCCGCAAACGCGATGCAATCGGCCGGTCGGGTGCCGCACCGGCGTGGTGTGACGGGCTGCGTGCCGGGGCGACGGACACGCGCGCCATCCATGAAGCCGGACACGCCGGAAACCGGCGCGGCTTGATGTCGTGATTGCGTGTTGGCACGGGGCCTCCCTCGGTCGATTCATGCGTCACAGCTGGATTGTATGCAAATTTTCCGGAAAGTGAAGCGGAAAAGTGATTCACATAACAATATGTACCGGATTCTTTTGAGTCATTTGCCTCGTCGGTGCTGTAAGGTTGCGTTGCGAGCACGGGAGTGCTCATTTATGCAAGGGAACTTTGTGTTGGTGTGGCGTATGAAACGATTTTCGGCGTCAATGGGGTGGCAGTTAATTTGTGCCACGACGGGCCAGAAAGTACGCCGGGAGATGTGCGATTTGGATGCATGCATCGACCGTGTCGCACATTTGCGTGTCGATAAGGCGGGATCCGGTCCGCGGCCGTTCCCGCAAGCGTCGTGCAGTTGAAACGGGGCGGAGTGAACCGCCTGTAGGCAGCCAAGGGGCCACGGGGAAGGGGGAGGACTGCTCTGACGAGCGCGCCTATGCGCACACCGGCGCCGATCGATCCCGATTCCCCGAAACAGGCGCGAGCATTCCGTCTCGGATCGAAGCGCTATCCGGGCCCGCGCGCTGCTCGCGACCGGCTCGCCAACGCGAAGTCACCAACGTGCAGCGTTTGGCTTCATGCGGGAGCGCGGCCTCCGATTCCGACGGCAACGCTCCGAGCAATATCGGACTTCGTCCCAGGCGGCTTTCCATTTCTTTCTCCAGCTGAAAGGCAAGCCGCAGGTCTCGCATGTCTTCTCAGGCAAATGCATCTTGTTGACCATGGCGAATCACGCGTCGAGAAGGATCCTGGCGAACTGTCCGGTCGCGCGGCGCTGCCGGCGTCGATACACCGGACCATTGCCGCTCACCGTCGAATCAGCGCGCATCGTCGCCCAGCAATTGACGGCGCAACGACTTTGCCCGCGTGCGCGGGTCGAGCCAGATCGAGAAGAATGCGCGCGCGAACGCCGGGTCGGTCACGTCGGCCGTGAGGCGGCCGTTGGTGTAGAAGCGTGCGCCACGCTCGGGCACATACACACCGCACAGCACGTCGCCGCGCGATACGTCGGTGAACGCCCGTTCGATATCGCGGCGCCATGCATCGAGCGTCGCAGCCGGCAACGGCGCGGGTGCGAGTCGCTCGATCTCGTCCATGCCCGTCGAGACGAGCCGCTCGCCTTTCACGTCGTGACGGTAGGCCAGCGACAACGCAAACGGCGTGTCGAACGCGCCGGGGGGCCGGGGCGCCCACAGCTGGGCGTCGTACAGGCAAATGCCCAGTATGCAGAACCGGCCGGATCCGATCAGTCGCGCCGACGCGATGTCGTCGACGCAGCTCGCGCCGGCGAACAAGGGTGCAGCCAGCGCCGCGGCCGCGACCGCGGCGAGCATCGCAAGCCGGCGCCGCATGTCAGCCGCCCGACGACACGATGAAATGCATCACGTCGGTCCGCCGCTCGGCAAATCCCGCTTCGCAATAGGCGAGATAGAGGCGCCAGGTGCGAATGAACGTCTCGTCGAACCGTTGCGCGCGCACCGAGTCGATGCGCGCCTCGAACGCGGCCCGCCAGGTGCGCAGCGTGCGCGCGTAGTCGTCGCCGAACGCGAGCACCGGTTCGGCGGCCAGGCCGGCCCGCCGCGCGGCATCGACGAAACGCTCCGGGCTCGGCAGCATCCCGCCGGGAAAGATGAACTCGCGAATGAAGTCGCTAGACGTGCGGTACGCGTCGAATAGCGAATCGATGATCGTGATCGATTGAATCAGCGCGCGAGCACCGGGCTTCAGGCGCTGCCTGAGCGTGTCGAAGTACACCGGCCAGAACGTTTCGCCCACGGCCTCGAACATCTCGATCGACACGATCGCGTCGTATTGGCCGTCGACGTCGCGATAGTCGCGCAATTCGAGCGTGACGCGATCGGACAGCCCGTCGCGGGCAACGCGCTCGGCGGCCAGCGCGTATTGCGCCTGCGAGATGGTGACGCCATGCACGCGGATGCCTTGCCGTGCCGCATGCACGGCGAACCCGCCCCAGCCGCAGCCGATCTCGAGCACGCGCATGCCGGCGCGCAGGCCGAGCGAATCGACGATGCGCTGATACTTCGCCGTTTGCGCGTCGGCGAGCGAACGCTGCGCGTCGCCGTCGAAGCAGGCGCTCGAATACGTCCACGTGTCGTCGAGCCACAATCCGTAAAAGTCGTTGCCGAGATCGTAGTGCGCGTGGATGTTGCGGCGGCTGCCGGCCCGCGTATTCATCCTCAGCCGGTGGCGCAGCGCGTACCAGAGGCGTGCCAGGCGGCCGCCGGTCACCGTCGTCGCGATCACCGGCTGGTTGCGGATCGCGAGGCGCAGCAGCGCGACGAGTTCGGGCGTGTCGATCCAGCCGGCGCGATACGCTTCCGCGAATCCGATGTCGCCCGCGCGCAGGATCGCACGGCATGCCCGCCAGTCGCGGACCTGCAGCGTCGCGGCCGGCTGGCGGTGCGGATCGCCGAACACGTGTTGCGCGCCTTCGGGCGTCACGAGCGTCAGGTGCCCGTCGTGGATTTGTCGGAGCAGCGCGAGGAACAACCGGGCCGAGAGCGGCATCGCCGGTTGCGATGCGGGAGACAGCAGGCGCAGCAAGGTCATGGACGAGCCTCGTGATCGGACAGCGCCGAGCGGCCGCGTGGCGACGCGCCCGGCGAACGGGACAATGGCGAATCGGCAGCGGCAGGACGGCCGGGGGGCGTCTTGCCGTAGAACGGCACGCGCGCGAGCCACAGCCGCAGCGCTTGCCAATGAATGCGAATGACGACGTTGATCGCGTTCAGCGGCTGCCGGGCCAGCGCGCGCCATGCGCGTGCCGCCGTCAGCGGCGCGGACTGCATGGCGATTGCCGTGCGCAGCAGCAGGCCGTCGTCGTCGCGATAGTCGATCGCCACGCTCAGGTGGTCGCCGCACTGACGCACGCGAAACGCGTAATCGCCAACGATGTCGCAAAACGGCGAGACATGAAACGTCTTGCGGCAGACCAGCACGGTGTCGGCGTCGATCGGCGCGTGACGCATCGCACTCAGCAGGTAGCCGTGGTGCGCACCGAACGTGTTGCGCACATCGGCGTACAGCGCGCGCAGCCGGCCCGCGCGGTCGTAGCAGTACCAGAAGCTCACCGGATTGAATGCGTAGCCGAAGACGCGCGGGATCGTCTGCAGCCAGATCGGGCCGTCGGCGGGAATGCCGGCGTGCGCGAGGACATCGCGCATCCACGGGCCGAGCGCGCGGCCGTCGCGCGGGCCGTAGTCGCGGGAAGCGAGCGCGAGCGGGGCCCAGCGATCGATGCCGAACCAGCCGGCGTCGATCTCGGCCAGCCGCTCGACGTCGCAGCAGACCTGGAATATCGGGTACGCGAACGCATGGCGCACCGGCCGCAGCCGTTCATGCATCACGGTGCCGACGAGAAGCCGGGCGGCCGTGCCGTCGCGGGCAAAGGGCGTGTTCATGGGCGAGCCCAGGCCGGCGCGATGCCGAAGCTGCGGGCGACGCGCAACGCCGATTTCAGTCCGTCCTCATGGAACCCGTAGCCCGTCCACGCTCCCGCAAACCACGTATTGCGCCGCCCTTGCAGCATCGGCAGGCGATGCTGCGCATCCACGGCCGCGAGATCGAGCAGCGGGTGCTCGTAATCGTAGCGGCCGAGCTGGGTGTCGGGCGCGGGCTCGTCGACCGGATTCAACGTGACGACGACCGGCGAGCGGAACGGCAGCGGCTGCAACTGGTTGAGCAGGTAGCTCACGCACACCGGCGATTCGCCGCCCGTGCGCCTCGGCCGGCCGCCCAGGTAGTTCCATGCCGACCACACGCGCCGCCGGCGCGGCAGCAACGCGGTATCGGTATGAAGCACCGCGACGTTGTGCTGGTAGCGCACGGCGCCGAGCACGTCGCGCTCGGCCTTGCTCGCATCCGCGAGCAGCCGCAGGCTGGTCGGCGCATGGCATGCGAGCACGACCGCGTCGAAACGCTCGTGACCGGCCGTATCGGTCGCCACCGTCACGCCCGCGTCGTCGCGCCGTATCGCGCGGACCGGCGTGTTCACGCGCACGTCGTCGAGCGTCGCGGCGATGCGCTCGACGTACTGCCGCGCGCCGCCCGCGACGGTGCGCCAGGTCGGCCGGTTGTTGACCTGCAGCAACGCGTGATTCAGGCAGAAGCGCAGGAAGGTCGCCGCCGGAAACCGCAGGATGTCGTTGGCCGCGCTCGACCAGATGGCGGCCGCCATCGGCAGCAGGTAGTGATGCTGGAACGATGCGCCGTAACCGCCGGCCGTGAGCAGTTCGCCGACCGAAAGACGCTGCCGGCTCGCCGATTCGAGGTGATCTTGCGCGGACGCGTTGAAGCGCAGGATGTCGCGCAACATGCCGAGAAAGGTCGGCGAGAACAGGTTGCGGCGTTGCGCGAACACCGTGTTCAGGTTGCTGCCGGCCCATTCGAGCCGGCCGCCGTCGACCGAAACCGAAAACGACATGTCGGTCGAATGGGCGGCCACGCCCAGTTCGTCGAACAGCGCGATCAGGTTCGGATAGGTCCGGTCGTTGAACACGAGGAATCCCGTGTCGACGGGGTGGCGTGCGCCGTCGAGGTCGACGTCGACCGTGTGCGTGTGACCGCCGAGATAGTCGGCGGCCTCGAACAGCGTCACACGGTGACGGCGGGCCAGCAAGTATGCGCTGGCCAGGCCCGCGATGCCGGCGCCGACGACGGCAATCCGCCGGCCGGGCAGCGACATTGAAAGTTCCGGGTGCATCGCGAATGGTCTCCGTCAGTCACAAGTGCAGGTTCGGGAATCACATGTGCTCATATACGTCGCACCGCACGCGGCGGATGCAGGCGCGGTGGTCATTCGCGATCGCCGGGCGACGCGAAGCCCGGCTTGCCGATCTGGTCGGGTGTTTGCGGCACCCGCCTGAAGCGCGACGTGTCGTAACCCATCGCATCGAGCCGGGCGAGCAGCGAGCGATAGGTGGCCTCGTCCATCGTCGGCTCGCGCGAGAAGATCCAGCCGAGCGTCTTGCCCGGGTAGCCGAGGATCGTGTACCGGTAGTCGGGATCGACGTAGAGCGTCAGTTGCGTGACATACACCGGCCAGAACAGCCGCACGCGCCATTCGCCGCCGCCGCTGCCGGGCTTGACGGCGTCGACGAACCGATAGTGCGTCTCGGGCTGGTCGAAGCCGCCTTTGCGGCCGACGAATGCGTCGTCGATCCTGCCGTCGTCGCGCAGGCGCCACTCGGCCCGGCTGCCGACGAAGCGGCGTTCCGCGAAATACGGGATGTTCGCGATCACGTACCAGCGGCCCATGTAGCGCGGCAGGTCGACGGGTACGGTCGACAGCGGAGCGGCGGCGCGCGGATTCGGGTTCGGCGGGCTGCCCGAGCACCCGGCGGCCCCGATCGCGAGCGCCGTCACGACCGTGACGGCGGCACGGCGGAGAACCCGGTACGCGATCGCGGCCGTCATGCGAGAACCCGGCGCTTGTCGAACAGATAGTGGGCGACGCCCCATTCCTGCCCGTCGGCATAGCCGAACAGCTCGGCGACCGCCATGTAGAACATCCGCCAGCGCTGGAACCAGATGCGGGCGTCGGCGCCGTAGACCGTCTCGAAAATCGGCATGACCCGGGGGCGCGCCGCATCGAGCGACGCGAGCCACTGATTGGCCGTGCGGGCGTAGTGAGTCCCGTCGAGCCACCATTGGCGGGCGATGCGCACGTCGTCCTGGAACCGCAGCAGCAGGTCGGCCGACGGCATCGTCCCGCCCGTGAAGAAATAGCGCGACATCCAGTCGGTGTCGTCGTGCACCGCGAAGTGATAGGCGAGCAGCTTGTGCGCGAAGATGTGCACGAAGAGCTTGCCGTCGTCGTGCATCCAGCGCGCGATTTTGGCGAGCAGTTGCCCGTAGTTCTTCATGTGCTCGAACATCTCGATCGAAAGCACGCGGTCGAAACCGGCATCCGCGGGATCGAAGTCGAACTCCACCACGTTGCCGGTGACGATTCGCAGATTCGTCAGCCCGCGCTGCGCCGCGCATCGCTCGATGAAGTGGCGTTGACCGTGCGAATTCGACAGGCCGACGATCTGCGCGGCCGGATACCGTTCGGCGAGCCAAAGCGACAGCGAACCCCAGCCGCATCCGAGGTCGAGAATGCGCTGGCCGTCCTCCAGCCTGGCGCGCTGCGCGTACAACGCCAGCATGGCTTCTTCTGCCTGCGACAGCGTTTCGTCGCCGCGCGGGTAATAGCCGCACGAATATTTGAGCCGCGGGCCGAGATGGGCCTCGAAGAAGCTGCCGGGCACTTCGTAATGCTGCGTGTTCGCCGCGAGCGTCTCGATTGCGATCGGGCTCGCGCCCAGTTCACGCACCAGCGTGTCGTAGGCCGCCGCGCGCCGTTCACCGTCATCCGCGTGTTCGTCGCGCAGGCGTTGCCGCATGAGCGAGCGCATGCCGGCCCGGATCAGCCGGTCCGGCAGCCAGCCGCGCTCGCAGCAGCGAATCAGCCAGGCGTCGTTGGGTGCCGCCGCCGAGGCCGGCGACGGTTGCGAGGTGGTAGCAGTCATGATCGCGTGCTCCGGTCTTCAGGGTGATCGGATCGAGTGGGGGAAGGGCCGGGCGCCGGCCTGGGAGGCCACGGAACGATGGCGCTGGTCGTGCGCATGTACTCGCGGTAGCCCGGCCGGCTTTGCACCAGACGCGCTTCGAGCAGCGGCAAGCCGGATACCTTGAGCAGCAGCCATGCCATCAGGAGTGGCGGGAACAGCGTCAGCCAGCCCCACGGCATGCCGATCGCCAGCGCCGTGTAGGCGAGCCAGTGCACGCACTCGAAAAAATAGTTGGGGTGCCGCGAATAGCGCCACCAGCCGGCGCGACAGACCTGGCCGCCGTGGTCGGGATCCGCGAGAAACCGCTTGAGCTGCCGGTCGGACGCAGTCTCTCCGGCGACCGCGGCGATCCAGATCGCCACTGCCGCGGCAATCGCGAACCGGGACGGGGTTGCCGTGCTGTAGGCGGGGATGAAGAACGCGATCGACAGCAGCATCGAGATCAGCGCCTGCAGCTGGAACAGCCAGAACATGTTGCGCGGCGCGGCGTCGCCCCACTGCAGGCGGAACTGTCGATAGCGCGGGTCTTCCGGCTGCCCGCGATTGCGCCGCCACAGGTGTCGCGCGAGTCGCAGCCCCCAGATGCCGCCGCCGGCGGCGACGAGCGCACGATTCAATTCCGGGCCGGTCGCCAGCACGGCGACGAACACGGCTACGCCGCCGAGCGTCGCGGCCCAGACCGGATCGATCATCCCGGCGTTCCGGGAATGCAATTGGGCAATCCATACCGCCGTGAAGGACAGGATCAGTCCGACGAAGGCGAGGAGGGCAACGACGACGGCGGGCATACGGGCTCCGAGGGCGCGATACCCTTTATACGGAGCCGGCGGCCGATCGGATGCAGACGAATGCGACGAGATGCGTGATCTCGTCGAGAGAGACGGCAGCGGGCGGCACGCCGCCGCGCTTTACGTTTACGGGTCGAGCGCGCGTTGCGCGCGTCAAGTGGTATGCATCGCGCCGGTGGCGAGCACCGGCCCGGTGGGTTGGCCGCTCGGCGAGCCGCCGTGAGGCTCGAGCGATACGGCGAGCACCGCGCGTGCATCGAGTCGCGCGACGATCGCTTGCGGCAGCGTCATCGACGCCGGTGCGTTCGACGCGAATACGCCGAGCGAGATCGGCTTCGCATTCGGCGGAATCAGCCAGAGCTCCGTCGAGCGGTCCGCGGCGACCGGCGGCGTGTTCGCGGGCACCACGACCATCCGGGCACGCCGCAAGTCGACCGTGGCGGTCCACCGTGCGACGCCATCCGCTTGTGCCAGCGTGGCCGCCATGTAGCGGCTGTCTTCGGCAGCGGGGCGCGGCGGCGCTTCGCCCACCCGGATCACGTTGACCGTGAGCAGCCCGAGCGCCGCCACGCTCGCGCCCATGCCGACCCAGCGCCACAGTTTCAGGTTGTTCCACCATCCGTCGGATGGCGCGGCGCTGCGCGGGCGCGACGGCGGGATGAAGCCCAGTTGGTGCTGGATCCTCGTCCAGGTTCGCGCGGGCGGGTCGACGGGCGTGACGTCGTCCGCGAGCGGGGCGAGGTGGCGCTGCCAGCGCTCGAGCGTGGCTTGCAACGCCGGGTCGCGTGCGGCGGCCTGCTCCAGCTCGCGGCGCGCGTCTGCGTCGAGCACGCCGAGCGCGTATTCCGCGCAGCGCAATTCGGGATTGTGATCGGCCGGCGTATTCATTGCTCCAGGCACACCTTCAGCTGCATCAGGCTGCGCCGGATCCAGCTCTTCATGGTTCCGAGCGGCACACGCAGTCGCGCTGCCAGCTCACTGTAGGTCGCGCCGCTGAAGAAGGCCTCGCGCACCGCGCGGCCGTGCTGCGGATCGAGTTGCGCGAGGCATCGCTCGAGGCGAAGGCGCTCCTGCGAGGCCTCCGCCAGCGCGGCGGGCGTCGGATCTTCGGCGGGAAGCTCCAGCGCCTGCTCGTCGTCGAGTTGCGCGTCGCGATGCTGCCGCAAGCGGTCGATCGTCTTGTTGCGCGCCAGCGTGATCAGCCACGTCATCGCGCCGCCGCGCGCCGGGTCGAACGCGTCGATGCGTCGCCATGCGGTCGTGTAGACCTCCTGGAGGAGATCCTCGGCTTCCCCGTGATCGTGAAGCATGCGCACGATCGTCCCGAACACCCGCGACGCGCTCAGCCGGTACAACTCCGCGAAAGCCGCCTGGTCGCCGGTTGCTGCCTGAAGCATCACCCGGTTCAGATGTTCGCGGCGCGCGACATCCGCATCGGCATCGCGCGAAGGGGCTGACTGATCGAAGCCGCTGGCACCGCCTGGCGTGTCGCTCATGCGAAGTGGATGGCGCGGACCGCCATGATGTGAATGTCGAGCGAAATATAGCATTCCCGGATGCATGTGATCGAACGATCGGTGGCGCGTCCGCTGCACGTTGTGCAGCGCAACGCCCGCTGTGATCTCTTCAGCCAGATACGAGCGACGCGTCCGCGCGGATGCAGGCAGCCGCAACGTGCCGCGGATGCGGCCGACTACCGTCGGTTGCGTGCACAATGAGCGGGTTTCGTGTCTGGAGAGTCATTCAATGAAGCGAAGTATCGTGGGCCGACCGCTGTGGGCGGCGGGCGTGATCGTGGCGGGCGCCGCCCTGGTGCTGGCGGGATGTGCAGGCCTCGCCGGCGGGCCCAGCGGGAATGCACACGTTCCGCAACCCGCGAAATCCGTCGATCTCGATCGCTACGTCGGCAGATGGTACGAGTTCGCGCGGTATGAAAACCGCTTCGAGCGCGGATGCGACGGCGTGACGGCCGACTATGCGAAGCGGGAAGACGGTCTCGTCGGCGTGCGCAATACCTGCCGCGAAGGCGGGCCGGACGGCCGCGCGCGAAGCGCCGACGGGCGCGCTAGGATCGTGGCGGACAGCGGGGGCGCAAAGCTGAAAGTGTCGTTCTTCGGGCCGTTCTTCCTCGGCGATTACTGGGTGCTCGATCGCGCCGACGACTACGCATGGTCGATCGTCGGTGAACCGTCGGGTCGGTTCCTGTGGATCCTGACGCGCGATGCGAAGCCTTCCGCTGAACAGGCCGCGGCGCTCGTCGAACGGGTGCGGGCGCTCGGTTACGACACGACGATGTTGCGGCGCACCGCGCATTAGGGCGACCGCACGCCGCACGCGTGCGCGGCGCCATCGGGCCGGGCGCAACGCCGAGCGCCGCGTATGCGCGCGGTCGTGGCCAATGGCGACGGCGACGGCGACGGCGAAAGGCGGGATGACGCCTTTGGGTCTACGTTCGCTGAACGCGAAAACCGGTTCGTTGCCTTCGGCAGTTAACTGCTCGCCCGGACAATCAGTTGGCACGACATCGGTCGCTGACTTTTGCGAAGCGCGTCGAGCGCCGGCGGATCCTCCTGCAGAAGCTGAAAGATCCGCGCGGCCGCCGTGATGCCGATTTCGCTCGCGGGCGGCCGCACGGTCGTCAGGCCGGGCGTCAGCATTTCCGCCATCGGATAGTCGCCGAAACCGACGATCGCGCATTGCTCCGGTATGCGAATGCCCGCGCCGGGCGCGGAAAGCAGCGCACCGAACGCGAGGTTGTCGTTCGCGAAGACGATCGCGTCGGCCGTGCGGCGGGCGGAACACAGCGCGAGCAGCGCCTCGCGTCCTGCGTGCATCGGCTGCGCTTCGGTCGGTGCAAACACGATCGGCTCGCGCCCATGCTCGCGCATGATCTCGGTATAACCATCGCACCGCTCGCGCGCGCTTGCGTCGCCCGCCGCGCTGTTCAGTACGAACGCGATGCGTCGATAGCCGCGTTCCACCAGATGACGCGCCGCGATGCGTCCGGCTTCCTGGTGCACGAAGCCGATCTGCAGCGGTTTGCGCCGCGGCTGGAAGTCCCACGTTTCGAGCACGGGCACCTGCGTCTGTTCGATCAGTTCCTCGGTTCCCGGGGAATGGAAGTGCGACGTGAGCACGAGCGCCGCCGGCGACCACCCGAGCAATCCACGCACCGCGTTCTCCTCGAGATCCGTCGAGAAATAGCTCGATGCGAGCAGCAACTGGTAACCGTGTGCCGTGACCTCATCGCTGAAGCTCTGGATCGTGTTCGCAAAGATCGGCCCCGAGATGTTCGGAATGACCATGCCGATGACACGGCTGCGCGCCGATGCGAGCCCGCCGGCGACGAGATTCGGCACGTAGCCGAGTTCGGCGACCGCATCGGCGATCCGCTCGCGCAGCGGCGCGGACAGCCGCGCCGGATCCTGGAAATAGCGCGACACGCTGATCTGCGACACGCCGACGTGCTCGGCCACATCGCGCAGGGTCAGGCGTCCCGACGTGCGGCGGGGACGCGCATCGCTTTTAGTCGAATCGGACATATGTTCCGCTGATTTCGTTATTTGACGCGGCAAATTCGCCACGGGAAACTGCCTGCAATGTTAGCGCTAACCAAGCGCGGTCGCCAGCACGAAACGATGCGCGGCCCGGTGGTGAGGCGCTGCTTTCGCGACAGGATATCGGATGACGACAGCTTCCCGCCTCATGCACCTTGGGGCCTTTCTGATGGAGACCGGACACCATGCAGCCGCGTGGCGGCATCCGGACGTGCCGGCCGGTGGCGGCACGGATTTTCGTGCGTATGCGGCGCTGGCGAGCACGGCGGAACGCGCGTGCTTCGACGCGATTTTCATCGCGGACAGTGTCGCCGCGAACGTGGGTGACGGCGCCGCGCGATCGGCCCGTTCCGACCGGCTCGATCCGCTGACGCTGCTGCCTGCGCTCGCGGCGGTCACGGAGCGCATCGGCCTGATCGCCACGGCGACGACGACCTACAACGAGCCGTATCACATCGCGCGCAAGTTTGCGTCGCTCGACCACATCAGCGGCGGGCGGGCCGGCTGGAATCTCGTGACGTCCGACAACGCGGCGGAGGCGCGCAACTTCGGCCGCGCCGAACACGTCGGTCACGACGAGCGCTATGCGCGCGCCCGGGAATTCCATCGCGTCGTGACGGGGCTGTGGGACAGCTGGGCCGACGACAGCTTCGTGCGCGACAAGGCGAGCGGCGTGTACTACGACGCGTCCACGCTGCGCGTGCTCGATCATCGCGGCCCGCATTTCTCCGTGGCGGGCCCGCTCAACGTGCCGCGCCCGGTGCAGGGATGGCCCGTCGTCGTGCAGGCGGGCTCATCGGAGGCGGGCCGCGACCTCGCCGCGCAGACGGCCGACGTCGTGTTCACCGCGCACGCACGGCTGGATGCCGCGCAGGCGTTCTACCGCGACATGAAGGCGCGCGCGGTCGCCGCGGGCCGCGCGCCGGGCGACGTGAAGATCATGCCTGGCCTGTCGGTCGTCGTCGCGCGTACCGACGACGAGGCGCGCGAGCGCTTCGACGCGCTGCAGGCGCTCGTCGATCCGGTCGCGGGTGTCGCGATGCTTGCGCGGATGCTCGGCAACTTCGACCTGTCCGGCTATCCGCTCGACGGTCCGTTGCCGGATTTGCCGCTCACGGACAGCGGCCAGCGCAGCCGCCAGGCACTCCTGACCGCGCTGGCCGGCGACGAGCGCCTGACGATCCGCGAACTGGTGCTGCGCATCGCGGCGGGACGCGGGCACGTGACGGTGGTCGGCAGTGCGACAACCGTGGCCGACCTGATGCAGACGTGGTTCGAGCGCGACGCGGCCGACGGCTTCAACGTGATGCCGGCCGAACTGCCGGGCGGCCTCGATGCGTTCTGTTCGCTCGTCGTGCCCGAGTTGCAGCGGCGCGGGCTGTTCCGCACGGCCTACACCGGCTCCACGTTGCGCGAGCATCTTGGGCTGCCGCGACCGGTGCGTGCGTAGCGCACACATTCGTCCCGTCGAATCCATCCGATAAGGAACCTCCGATCATGACGTTTTCCCGACGTTCGTTTCTCCGCACCGCACAGGCTGCAGCCGTGGCCGCGTTCGCCATGCCATTCGCCGGCGGCGCGCAGGCCGACACCGCCCGCACGCTGCGCATCGGCTACCAGAAGGGCACGCCGCTCACGCTGCTGAAGGCGCAGCGCTCGCTCGACAAGCCGCTCGCCGCGCGCGGCTTCGACATCGCATGGACCGAATTCCCGTCCGGGCCGCCGCTGCTCGAGGCGATGAATGCCGGCTCGATCGATCTCGGCTATACGGGCTCGCCACCGCCGATCTTCGCGCAGGCGGCGGGCAGCCGGATCGTCTACCTGGCGGCCGAACCCGCTGGCCCGCACAACGAGGCCATCATCGTGCTCGACGGCTCGCCGCTCAAATCGGTCGCCGACCTGAAAGGGCGGACGGTGGCATTCGCCCGCGGGTCGAGTTCGAACTACCTGATCGTCGCTGCGCTCGAAAAAGCCGGCCTGACCTATGCGGACATCAAGCCCGCCTTCTTGTCGCCCGCCGACGCACGCGCGGCCTTCGAAGGCGGCAAGGTCGACGCATGGGTCATCTGGGATCCGTATCTCGAGGTCGTCCAGCAGACGCTCGGCGTGCGCACGATCGCCGACTATGCGTCGGGCATCGTGCAGCCGTACAGCTTCTTTCTCGGTGCGCCGGATTTCGCGAAGGCCCACCCCGAGGTGTTGTCGGATGTGCTGTCGGCGGTCGCGCGCGGCGACGCGTGGACGGCCGCCCATCGCAGTGACGCCGCGCAGTTGATTGCTCGCGAGATCGGCGTGCCGCAGCCCGTCGTCGAGCGCTATCTCGCGCGATCCGCATTCGGGCTGCTGCCCGTCAATTCGACCGTGCTCGGCGCGCAGCAACGCGTTGCGGATACGTTCCGTCGAGCGAACGTCATTCCGCGTGCGATCCAGGTCGCTGACATTGCACACCCGGTTTCCTTCACCCGCTGACTCGATACTCCACTCGCTCGCAGAGCCGCTGTCATGAACCGACTCGCTTCCCGTACCGCCGCCATCCGTCCCGTTCGCCGCGCCGCCGCATTGCGCTGGCGCTTTCGCTTCACGCCCCGGCTGAAAACCGGGCTGCGCACGGCGGGTGCCGTCGCGCTCGCCTGCGCCAGCCACACCGGGCACGCGCAGTCGACGCTGGTCATGTACGGCATCGTCGATGCAGCCGTGCAGTACGGTCGCTTCAACAGCACGACCGGAACGACCGCGTCGGCGGCCAGCGGCAACCTGCAGGCATCGCGCTTCGGGCTGCTCGGCAAGGAAGATCTCGGCGGCGGCTATCGCGCGAATTTCCGCCTCGAGACGGGCTTCAATATCTACACGGGGATGGGAGGCGGCGCGACCGAGTTCAATCGCGGCGCATCGGTCGGGCTGTCGGGGCCGTTCGGCAGCGTCGACGCCGGCTATCTGTACCTGCCGATCTACTGGGTGTTTCTCGCGTCCGATGTCGGCACGTACGGGCTCGCGAATCCAGCCGCGATCATGTCGCTCGAACACACGACGACGCTCGGTTCGAGCGGCACCGGCGGGTTCTACCGTAACGCGGTGCGCTACCGGACGCCGGAAGCGCTCGGCGGCTGGTCGAGCGAGATCGGCTATTCGTTCGGTGCGCAGGATCCTGCCGGGCAGACGCTGAACGCGCGCAACGTCGGCGTGAACCTCCAGTACGCGAAGAACAGCGTGCTGGTCGGCTATGGCTTCAACCGCTACCAGTACTACGCGAGCGCGACGGCATCCGACGCGTCGTCGCAGCTCACGCATGTACTGACCGCCGCATACGATTTCGGTCGCATGGTGGTGGGCGGGAACTACGTGTATTCGAAGCGTACCGACGGCACGGGATGGTTCGCGTCCGCCGCGTTGCTCAACGCGCGCGTGCGTGTCGGATTCGGCGACATCAACGTCGGCGTGTCGCGGCGTATCGAGAATGGCGATGCGCGTGCGATCGCTTGCGATGTGGGCTACGTGTACTACCTGTCGAAGCGCACGCAGCTGTATGGCTTCGCGACGACGATCCTGAACAACCGTCATTCGACACAGGGATTCGCACTTCTGAACAACCCGGCGGCGACGGTGACGCCGGGATTCGACCCATGGGCGGTGACGGCTGGCATCAGGACGTCGTTCTGATCGCAACGGTCGACGGTTCAATTCAGCAGACACCAGATCGCGAGGAACGGCGTGTCGCCGGAGCGCATCGCATGCAGCGCGCCGGGCGGGTTGTGGATGCCGCCGCCGATCCCGGGATCGAACCATTCGCCGTTCTGCTGCCGGAATTCACCGGCGGTCATCAGCACGTAGGCTTCTTCCGGCGCGTGGCCGTGATCGGGGTACCGCACGCCGGGCATCATCAGCGAGAAGCCGAGTTGAATGTCGTCGCGGCTTTCGGCGCCGCCGGGCCCGCAGATCATTCCGTTCACGTGCCCATCGATGTAGTTTGGGCTACCGTCCTTTCCTGACGTACGGCGCGTCCAGCCGACTACCGGCTCCAGCGACCCGATCAGCCGCGCGACGGCGGCGAACGTCGGGTTCACGCATGCGACGGCCTGGAGCGCCGGGCCAAGCCATTCGCGCGCGGGGTAGCGCGTTGCGTTGCGCAAGCCGTTGTCCGACGGCTGCTGCAATCGGGCGAATACGTGCGGTGCGAACGCGCGCGCGGCGGCGGGAAGCCTTTCCGACTGGAACAGTTCGCCGGCGATCCGGACGAAATCCGCGATGGGTTTCGGACGTTCATGCATGCTGCTCGCTGCTCCCTGAGTGATGTGGGCCGATCAGCGAAAGTCTAGGCAGAAACCTGTCGATGCGGGCAGCGAAAAAGCGCGACGGGCTTGGCATTGGCCGCCATCCGCGTGCCGCGGCTGCCGTTCGGTATGCGCGCTGTCGATCGACCGCCGCCGGCACCCTGATATGGGGCAGCGGGCAGTTCATCGCGTACGCATGGTCCAAAGCAGCTCGCGAAGTTGCCAGCCTGATTTCTCGGTAGTTTCCCTGAAGTCCCCGCGTCGGGATTTTCCCCTAGCGGACGCTTGCGCGCGCTGCGCGCGCCGCTGCCCCCCCCCCGCAAAATTCAGCACAGCCGCGCCGGCATTGCGTTTCGCCTATTTCGCACCGTTTTGCGGCGAACACGCCTTTTCGCCCCGAAACGATGCATTACCAAAGGTATGGGAAAGCGCACAGAAAATGTATCTGGAGCGACGAAATTGGATTGATACGCTGCATTCACTGCATCAGCGCCGTCAACCACGCAGGAGCCGCATCGAGCCGACGCCATGGGGGCTATCGATGACGACTCGCACGAAGTTCGCGGCTTCCCTTTCCAGTCAGTCGGGATGACAGAATGGCTCCAAATATGACGTTTGCGCCGGGCGACGTACTTCCCACCGGGGCAATCCACACCGGCGGTGCGCCGTCGATTGCCCGGTCGAGTATCGCGACGGGAACGGACATCCTGACCGTCAAGCACCTGTCGAAGATTTTCGGTCCGAAGCCCGAGCGTGCGATCGAGATGATGAAGCGCGGCGTCGGCCGCAACGAGATCTTCGCGGAAACCGGCAACATGGTCGCGGTCAACGACGTGAGCCTGAGCGTGCGCGCCGGCGAGATCTTCGTGATCATGGGGCTGTCGGGTTCGGGGAAATCGACGCTCGTCCGATTGCTGAACCGGCTGATCGAGCCGACGGCCGGGCAGGTCGTGCTCGAAGGTCGCGACATCGCACCGATGTCGACGCCGGAACTGCGCGACGTCCGGCGCCAGAAGATGGCCATGGTGTTCCAGTCGTTCGCGCTGCTGCCGAACCGCACCGTGCTCGACAACATCGCGTACGGGCTCGAAGTCGCGGGGATCAGGAAGGCGCAGCGCTACGAGGTCGCGCGCGCGGCGCTGGAGCGCGTCGGCCTCGGCTCGTACGAGAAACTGCTGCCGAGCGAGTTGTCCGGCGGCATGCAGCAGCGTGTGGGCCTCGCCCGCGCACTGGCGGTGAATCCGTCGGTGCTGCTGATGGACGAGGCATTCTCCGCGCTCGATCCGCTGATCCGCTTCGAAATGCAGAACGAGCTGCTGCGCCTGCAGAAGGAAGAGCAGCGCACGATCGTGTTCATCTCCCACGATATCGAGGAAGCCGTCAAGATCGGCGGCCGCATCGGCATCATGAAGGACGGTTGCCTGATCCAGGTCGGCACGCCCGCCGAACTGATCCAGACGCCGGCCGACGCGTACGTGCAGGACTTCTTCCGCAACGTCGACGTGTCGCGCTTCATGAAGGCATCAAGCATGATGACGCCGGTCGAGCGCGGGCTGCTTCGCAGCGATGCGCTCACGCCGTCCGACCGCTATCTGAACCAGCTGATCGACAGCGGCGCGGAATGCGGCTACGTGTGCGACGAATCCGGCCGTTACCTTGGCTGCGTCACACCCGCCACGCTGCACCGGTCCGGCGCGAAGCCGATTCGCGACGCGTTCCTGAACGACTTCAACGCGGTGTCGATCGATACGGATCTGCATCGGCTTGCGTCGATCGCGCTGACGCAGCAGCACGACGTGCCGGTAACGGACGGAGCGGGACGACTGGCGGGCGTCGTGTCCTGCCGGACGATACTCAAGCAGATGATGCAACGGAGGGCAGCATGAATTCGTCGGTGATCGGGAAGTTCGCGGAGAACGTCGTCAACTTTCTGTTTCTGCATTTCCGTGGCGGCTTCGACACGTTCTCGGCGGGGCTCGGCGCGGTCGTGAAGCTGCTCGAGGACGGTCTCGCCGCCGTACCGTTCATCGCGATGGTCGTGATCCTGGTGGGCCTCGCAGTGTGGCGCCGGGGCGTCGTGTTTTCGATCTTCGTCGGTTGCGCGCTGCTCGTCATCCATTACATGGGCCTGTGGGCGCAGACGGTGTCGACCCTCGCGCTCGTCACCGCGGCGACGTTCTTCAGCCTCGTGATCGGTGTGCCGCTCGGCATCTGGGGCGCGCGCAACAACCGGATCGGCATGATCCTGCGCTCGCTGCTCGACTTCATGCAGACGATGCCCGCGTTCGTGTACCTGATCCCGGCCGTGATCCTGTTCGGGCTCGGACGCGTGCCGGCGGTGATCGCGACGATCGTGTTCGCGATGCCGCCCGTCGTGAGGCTGACGACGCTCGGCATCAGGCAGGTCCGCGAGGAACTGATCGAAGCCGGCCGTTCGTTCGGCAGCACCGACTGGCAGCTGCTGTGGAAGATCCAGCTGCCGAACGCATTGCCGTCGATCATGGCCGGCGTGAACCAGACGATCATGATGGCGCTGTCGATGGTGGTGGTCGCGTCGATGATCGGCGCGGGCGGCCTCGGCGAATACGTGCTGAGCGGGATCCAGCGTCTCGACATCGGGATCGGCTTCGAAGGCGGGCTCGGCGTCGTGCTGCTCGCGATCGTGCTGGATCGACTGACCGAGAGCTTCGGCGTGAAGGCGAAGAAGAACGTGAAAAGGCCGCTCGCGCGTGCCGGCAAGGCAGAGCCGCGCGGCGCGGCACGGACCTGACGGACACGGCAGTCGAAGATCATCGAAGGACGATGCAGCGCCGCGGCCACGGTGCCGCGGCGGAACCGGTGTAGCAGTGCGTGGAGACCGGAAACGCCGATCGAAGGCGTTCCTCATCTTCGAAAGACTCGCGTGATTAAAAAGGAGTACTAGATGAATGCCCATGTGTTCAAGTCGCTTCTGGCGAAACTTGCCCTATCGACGGTGGTCGCCTGCAGCGCAGGTGTGGGTGCCGCGTCGGCGGCGGAGCCGGTCAAGATCGCGGTCACCAACTGGGCGGACGTGCTCGCGGTGGCCAACGTCGCGAAGTACGTGCTCGAGACGCAGCTCAAGCAGCCGGTGCAGTTCGTGCAGGCCGACATCGGCATCCAGTATCAGGGCGTCGCGCGCGGCGATCTCGACATCATGGTCGGCGGCTGGCTGCCGGTCACGCACGGCGCGTACTACGCGAAGTACAAGAACGACCTGGATGACGTGGGCATTATCTACACCGGCGGCAAGAACGGCTGGGCCGTGCCGACCTACGTGCCGGAATCGGCGCTGTCGTCGATCGCCGACCTGAACAAGCCGGAAGTCAAGAGCAAGCTGAACGGCACGATCCAGGGCATCGAACCGGGCGGCGGCCTGATGCAGGCGTCGGAGCGGACGATCAAGGGCTACAGCCTGGACGGCTACACCCTCCAGGCGTCGAGCGAGGCCGGGATGCTGGCCAGCGTGTCGCGCGCGTACCAGTCGAAGCAGTGGATCGTCGCGACGGTGTGGAGCCCGCACTGGCTGTTCCAGAAGTGGCAGATGCGTTACCTGAAGGACCCGAAGGGCACGCTGGGCGGTGACGAGCAGATCCACGCGTTCGTGTCGAAGAAGTTCGCGGGCAAGTTTCCGCGCGCCGACGTGTTCTTCAAGCACCTGAAGCTGACGCTGGCCGACGTCGAGGCGATCGAGTTCGAAGGCAACAGCACGAACGACTACGCGAGCGCCGCGAAGAAGTTCGTCGACACCCATCCGGAGAAGCTGAAAGCCTGGCTGCAGCAATAAGGCCACGCGCCGGCCACGTGGACGACGCGAGCCGCGTCGTCCGCGCAAGCCGCGCGCGGACGCTGGCCGATGCCGGCGGCCCGGCGGCCTGGAGCCGTCACGACGGCACCGGCCTTGCAGCGCGCGGTGCTTCGAATCCACGCAGAACGTCATGAACCGCGTCGCGGAGTCACCCAGTGAACGAGAACGCCCGCTTTTTTGCCGAAACGCTCCAGAGCCGCGATCCGGTGATCGCATCTGAAATCGCGTTGGAGTTGCGTCGCCAGCAGACGCAGATCGAACTGATTGCATCCGAAAACATCGCGTCCGCGGCGGTGCTGGAAGCACAGGGCACCGTGTTGACGAACAAGTACGCGGAAGGCTATCCGTCGCGCCGGTACTACGGCGGTTGCGACCATGTCGACCGGATCGAGGCACTTGCGATCGACCGCGCGTGCGCGCTGTTCGACGCGAGCCACGCGAACGTGCAACCGCACTCGGGCGCGCAGGCCAACGGCGCGGTGATGCTCGCGCTCGTCAAGCCGGGCGACACGGTGATGGGGATGTCGCTCGATGCGGGCGGCCACCTGACGCATGGCGCGCGCCCTGCGCTGTCGGGAAAGTGGTTCAACGCGGTGCAGTACGGCGTGAGCCCGGACACGCTGCGCATCGATTACGACGACGTTCGCCGGCTCGCGCAACGCCATCGGCCGAAGCTGATCATCGCGGGCTATTCCGCATATCCGCGCGCGCTCGACTTCGCCGCGTTCCGCGAGATCGCGGACAGCGTCGACGCGAAGCTGATGGTCGACATGGCGCATATCGCCGGCATCGTCGCGGCCGGCCGCCATCAGAACCCATTGCCGTTCGCCGACGTCGTGACGTCGACCACGCACAAGACGCTGCGCGGCCCGCGCGGCGGTTTCATCCTGACGAACCACGCCGACGTCGCGAAGCAGATCAACTCGGCCGTCTTCCCGGGGCTGCAGGGCGGCCCGCTGATGCACGTCGTCGCGGGCAAGGCGGTGGCCTTCGCGGAAGCCCTGCGCCCGGAGTTCACGCGCTATATCGACCAGATGCTGCGCAACGCGCAAGCGCTCGCACAGGTGCTGACGGCCGGCGGCCTGACGCTCGTGACCGGTGGCACGGACAACCACCTGCTGCTGGTCGACCTGCGCGCGCGGCGCATTACCGGCATGCAGGCCGAGAAGGCGCTGGAGCGTGCCGGCATCACCTGCAACAAGAACGGAATTCCGTTCGATACGGAAAACCCGACCGTCACGTCCGGGATCCGGCTCGGCACGCCCGCCGGCACGACGCGCGGCTTCGGACCCGCGCAGTTCGAGCAGATCGGCGACATGATCCTCGCGGTCCTGGCGGCGCTCGCGCGCAATCCGGACGGGGACGAGGGCGTCGAGCGTGCGGTCCGCACTCGCGTGCGCGATCTGTGCGCCCAGTTTCCGATCTACGCCCACGCGGAGGCGTTTGCCTGATCGCCGGAACCGGATCGGGCGGACGCATGGTTCGAACCGCATGACGAATCGATCGGCGTGGCTGCGCGGAACACGCGCGGCGCGCGCCGACGTCTTGTCCCGTGCCCGTCCCTGCGTGATGGCGGGAACCGGGCACCCACTCACCTGAATGAGGAATTGAAATGAGCTTCGAGGGCGTACACACACCGCTGGTCACCCCGGTCGACGCGGACGGCGAAATCGATCACGCACTGCTGGGCCGGCATGCGGCCGATCTCGCCGGCCGCGTGTCCGGCCTCGGCATCGGCGGCACGACGGGCGAATACTACGCGTTGAGCTTCGACGAGCGCGTGCGCACGTTCGACACGGTCGCGGCTGCCGCCGGCGGCAAGACGTTCCTGACCGCGGGCATCAACGCGACGACGACGAAGGAAGTGCTGCGCCTCGGCCGCGAAGCGAAACGTGCGGGGCTGGATGCGCTGCTGGTGGCGGCGCCGTACTACGCGCAGCCGACGCAGCAGGAACTGCTCGCGCACCTGCTCACGATCGACGACGCGCTCGACATGCCGATCATGCTGTACAACTTTCCGGCCCGCACCGGCACCGAAATCGGCGACGGGATTCTCGAGACGCTGCTCGAGCGCAAGAATTTCGTCGCGATGAAGGAAAGCACCGGCGACATCGCGCATCTGCATCACCTGTCCACACATTTCAGCGGCCGGCTCGTGCTGAGCTGCGGCATGGATGACCAGGCGCTCGAGTTCTTCGCATGGGGCGCGCGCAGCTGGGTCGGCGGCGCGTCGAACTTTCTGCCGGAAGCACACACCGACCTGTTCGACGCGTGCGTCACGCGCGGCGATTTCGCGGCCGGCCGCAAGCTGATGGCGCAATTGCTGCCGGTGCTCGAACTGCTCGAGCGCAGCGGCAAGTTCATCCAGTACGTGCGTTACGGATGCGAACTGGCCGGCTTGCCGGTCGGGGTCGCACGCGCCCCGCTCGGCGCGCTGTCGGGCGACGAGCGCGACGCGTTCGCGAAGCTCGTGAAGCCGCTGCTGCGCGACGGCCGGTAATTCATCATGCGTTCGAATCTGGAATTCGCGCGGTTTCCGGCGCCGGACGGAATGAACGGCTGGTGGGAGAGCCTGCCGCCCGCACCGGACGCGCGCACCGTCACGTCCGACTGCCGGTTCGACTGGGTCGTCGTCGGCGGCGGCATCACCGGGCTGTGCGCGGCTCGCCGGCTCGCGGAGCTCGCGCCCGGCGCGTCGATCGCGCTCGTGGAGGCTGACCGGATCGGCCGTACGACCGCCGGGCGCAATTCCGGATTCTTCGTCGACCTGCCGCACGACATCAGCAGCGAAAGCTACTCGCGCAGCATCGACGAGGACCGCGCCGACGTGCGGTTCCAGCGGCACGGCATCGACTATGTGCGCGACATCGTGCGGCGCTACGGCATCGATTGCGACTGGCGCGACGACGGCAAATTCCACGCATCGGTCAACAGGAAGGGCGCCGCCGCGCTCACGCATTTCGCGGACGGCCTGTCGCGCATCGGCGAAGCGTTCGAGTGGCTCGATCAGCCGGCCATCCGGGCCGTGACCGGCACCGACTTCTACACGGGCGCGCTGTTCACGCCGGGCTGCAGCACGGTGCAGCCTGCCGCGCTGATGCGCGGCCTCGCGGCCACGCAGCCGGACAACGTGACGGTATTCGAGCTCAGCCCGGTCACGCGGATCGAGCCGCGCGGCGACACGCGCGCGCTGCACTTCGCCGGCGGCACGATCGTCGCGAAGCAGGTCATCGTGTGCACGAATGCGTACGCAGCGACCTTCGGCATCCATTCGAACGGATTGCTGCCGGTCTACACGTTCGCGTCGCTCACGCGGCAGATGAATGCCGACGAAGTCGCGAAGCTCGGCGGAATGCGGTCGTGGGCAGTGATTCCGGCCGATCCGATGGGCACGACGGTGCGGCGCCTGATCACCGATCGCATTTGCGTGCGCAACCATTTCGCGTTCAGGCCGGACGTGAGGGTATCGCCTGCCGATCTTGCGAAGGCGCGGCATCTGCATCAGCGCTCGTTCGAGCGCCGCTTTCCGATGCTCGGTGGCGTCGAACTCGAATATACGTGGGGCGGGCCGCTGTGCCTGTCCGCGAACAACGGCGCGCTGTTCGGCAAGCGCGACGACGGTCTCTACGAGGCGATCGGCTGCAACGGTCTCGGGCTGAGCCGCGGATCGTCGTCCGGCAAGCTGATCGCCGAATACGCGCTTGGCGAATCGAACAGTCTCGTGCAGCAGTTGCTGAAGCAGCCGCATCCGCGGCCGCTGCCGGTTCGGCCGCTCGTCGACCTTGCCGTGTCGGCGACGATCTGGGCGAAGGAATTCTCGGCCGGTGCCGAGCTTTGATTATTGAGGAAACGACATGACGACCCATCAGGATTGGAAGCAGAAGGCGAATGCGTTGTCGCTCGACGGCCGCGCGTTCATCGCGGGCGAGCGCAGTGCGGCGGCGTCGGGCGAGACGTTCGCGACGCTCAACCCGGCGTCGGGCAAGGTACTCGCCGAAGTCGCGCGCTGCAACGAGCGCGACGTCGATCGCGCGGTCGCGGCTGCGCGCGATGCATTCGAGTCGGGCGTCTGGTCGAAGGCCGCGCCCGCGCATCGCAAGGCGGTGCTGCTGCGCGTCGCGCAACTGATCGACGAGCATGCGGAGGAACTCGCGCTGCTCGAGGCAATGGAAGCCGGCAAGCCGATCGGCGAGTGCCTGGGGCTCGACATTCCCGAGTCGGCCGCGTGCATCCGCTGGCACGCGGAGGTGACGGACAAGCGCTACGACGCGTTGTCGCCGTCCGGCAGCGGTGTCGTCAGCATGATCACGCGCGAGCCGATCGGTGTCGTCGGCGCCGTGCTGCCATGGAATTTTCCGGCGCTGATGCTCGCGTGGAAAATCGGCCCCGCACTGTCGGTGGGCAACAGCGTTGTCGTGAAGCCGGCCGAGCAGACGTCGCTGTCGACGCTGCGCATCGCCGATCTCGCGCGGGAAGCCGGCGTGCCGCCGGGCGTGTTCAGCGTCGTCACCGGGTTCGGCGGCGAGGCAGGCGAGGCGATTGGCCGCCATCCGGACGTCGATCTCGTCGCGTTCACCGGCTCGACCGCAACCGGCAAGCGCTTCCTGCACTACTCGGCCGATACGAACCTGAAGCGCGTCGTGCTCGAATGCGGCGGCAAGAACCCGCAGGTGATCCTGCCGGACGTCGCGAATCTCGACGCGGTCGCCGAACAGGCGGTCGCGGCCGCGTTCTGGAACATGGGCGAGAACTGCAGCGCCGGCTCGCGGATCCTCGTGCCGTCGAGCCTCAAGGCGGAGCTGCTGGAGAAGGTTTTGGCGGTGCTCGACGGCTGGAAGACCGGCGACCCGCTCGACCCGGACGTGAAGCTCGGCGCGCTGATCGAGCAGAAGCACTACGACAAGGTGCTCGGCCATATCGAGAAGGCGAAGGCGGAAGGCGCACACGTGGTGTGCGGCGGGCAGGCAATGCTCGCCGAAACCGGCGGCTGGTTCGTCGAGCCGACGATCTTCGACCAGGTGACGCCCGGGATGAGCATCGCGCGCGACGAGGTGTTCGGGCCGGTCGTCTGCTTCATCGAGTACGACGACGTCGACGACGCGGTGCGGATCGCGAACGATACGTGCTACGGGCTCGCTGCATCGCTCTGGACCGACAACGTGAACAGTGCGCACAAGGTCGCCGCGCGCATTCGCGCGGGGACGGTCACGGTGAACTGCTTCGGCGAAGGTGACCTGTCGACGCCGTTCGGCGGATTCAGGCAGTCGGGGTTCGGCGGCCGCGACAAATCCGTGTACGCGCACGATCAATATTGCGAACTGAAGACCACCTGGCTGAAGCTCGACTGAGCGATGCGGAGCACGCGGCATCCCAGGCCCGCACGGCTCGCACGGCCCGCGATGGCGCTTGGAGGAGCGGTTTCGGCGGCGCGCGCGCTGCCGCTGATCGACCACGATGTCGTGCTGCACCCTGTTGTGCGGGCATGGTCACCGGCCGATCGCCCGTGAGCGCCCCGCAGGTGGCGCGCGAAGGGAAGGGCGATCCGCATCTGGAGGCGCGACGCGACACCGCGACGGTACCGGCTGCGGTGTGCCGCGGATCGGCGAGGCATGGAGCGTAGGTGTCTGCCGGACGTGCGTGTTGCCGTCCCCGTCATCGCTTCCGATAATAGCGATACGGTGCACAATCGATCGAAAATGGCGTCATCGTGACGCCGTTTGCGCGGCCGCCTCGTTCTTGCGAACCGCCCAACCGATGCGCAAGCTGCGATATCAGCCAATTGAAAGGTTTGCGGCGAGACTGACCGAAGGCAGCCGGCGGGACTGCCGTCGACGCGTTCGTCGGCGCAGCGTCCGACCGCCGTTTTGAGAGTGGAAGCCATGTTGAAGAAGCAATTGTTTGCCGACCGACTTCTCGCGCAGATGCCGTCGCTTCGCGCGCTGCGCTGCTTCGTGACGGCGGCGCGCTACGAAAGCTTCACTCAGGCCGCCGAGGTGCTGTGCGTGACGCAGGCCGCGATCAGCCGGCAGATCAAGGAGCTCGAGGATTCGCTCGACGTCGCGCTGTTCGAGCGCACGGGCAGGCATATCGCGCTGACGGATGCCGGGCGGGTCCTGTACAACGCGTCGTACCTGTCGATCATGAACATCGCCGAGGCGGCGGAGGCCGTGCGCCGGACCGACAAGCACGCGCTGATGGTCTGCGCGTCGCACACGTTTTCCGCACTGTGGCTGTCGTCGCGACTGCCCGCGTTTCGCGAAAGGTTTCCGGATATCCAGCTGCACGTGATCGTCACCGAGCATTTCATGGAGCTCGACGGCCTCATCGAGCCTGACGTGATCATCACGAAGAACCCGCCGCGCGCCCCGGAGTTCGAAGCCGAACCGCTGTTCCACGACATCGTGTATCCGGTGTGCAGTCCGTCGTTTCGCGAGCGGCATTTTCATGGCCGGTCGCTGAAGCCGCTGGACCTGCTGTCGTGCCCGACGCTGAACCTGTCGATGCTCGGCCGTGCCCAGGTGTGCGAGCACGTCGACTGGCGCGTGTGGCGCAACTGGTTCCAGCAGAGCGACGGCACCGAGACGCTGGCCGGGAGCAAGTATCTGGAAAGCAACGACTACCGGCTGCTCGTCGCGCAGGCCGAGGCCGGCGAGGGCACGCTGCTGGGCTGGCACCACCTCGTGCACCGGCAGATCGACGCGGGCGTGCTGGTGCGCCCGGTGCAGGATGTCCTCGTGTTTCGTGATCGCCATCATTACCTGATCACGCACAGGAATGCGCACTCGCGGCCGGAGTACCGACTGTTCCGTCAGTGGCTGCGTGACGAGGTCGCCATCATGATGCGCGACTGGCTCGATGCCGGCGTCGAGATCGGTCGATGACACGCTGCCCCGGCCAGCCTCGATCGGCATCCGGCCCGCTCTGCTAGAACGTATAGGCGACGTTCAGGAACACGCTCAGCGGATTGAGCCGGAGCGTCGAGGTGGACACCACCGGCGTGCCGGTCGCGGTTTGTCCGTACAGCGTGAGGTGGGTCTTCACCGGCATGTAGTTGACCGAGGTGCCGACCGACCAGTGCTTCGTCAGCGCATAATTCGCGCCGATCTCGAACACGGGGTTCCACGATGCGCTGAGGGTCGCACGCGCCGAGCCGCCGGGGCCGAAGCTGTCGGTAATGAACTGGCTGTTGGTCGCGCGAACCTGCGTGAACCACGTATAGTTCACGCCGATGCCGAGGTACGGACGGAATTTCGATGCGGCTGCAAAGAGGTGGTAGCGAAGCTCGATCGCGGGCGGCATCGGCCGTGTCGTGCCGAGCGTGCCGTACTTCTGCAGGGTGCCGTCGCCGATCAGGTTCACTTTCAGCGGCATGCCCAGAAGTATCGCGACACCCAGATTGTCCGTGACGTAATACTCGGTCGTGATGCCCATCGTGTCGGTCGAACTCGCATGTGCGCCGGTACCGGTCATCTGCTGATTCACCGTTACGCCGCCGACACTTTGCACGGTCAGCGGCGTCGCGTCCCCCTGCGGCGCAATGTGCAGCCATCCCACCGACGTCGTGATGCTGCCGGCCGTCTGCGCATTCGCATGGCCCGCAAGCGAAGCCATGCAGATACAAGCCGCGATATTTGCGGCGCTCGTCGTCCTGTTGAAATTCATCTCGTGTCTCCTCCGTCTCGATTCGTTTTACGAATGGCGATTCAATTTTCAAAACTCGTATGGATTACTGATCAAACGGCGCGTACTGCCTTGAAGCGCGATAGTCATCCGGGCGACCGGGAATCCCTCGTCGCCCGGAATCTGTCGTTGTCGGTCAGGCCGGCCGCATCGGATGCGCGGCGATCGAGATCGAGAATGCAAACGGGAAACGCCCGAGCACCGAACGCGCGGCGGCCTCGAGCGCCGGGTCGCTCAGTGCGACCGCGACCGACATCCTGCCCGCGTCGTCGGTGTTGACGTCGAGCGACGTGCAGGGCGCGCCTGCCTGAGCCAACGCGGCCTGCAACGCATCACGTGTCTCGCGGCGCTTGAGCTCGGGCTTGAAGATCTTGCCGACGCCTGTGAGCGGGATGGCGGCCACGATCCGCACGTGCTTGGGCACCGCAGCCCGTTCCGCGATTTCCTGTTGCATGAACGCTGCCAGATCGTCCTCGGTAGCGTGCATGCCAGGCTTGAGCTGGACGTACGCGACGGGCAGCTCGCCGGCATGTGCATCGGGACGCCCGACGGCCGCGGCAACCTGCACGGCCGGATGCCGATGGAGCGGTTCCTCGATCGACGCGGGATCGATGTTGTGGCCGCCGCGAATGATCAGTTCCTTCTTGCGGCCGGTCAGCCAGAAGTACCCGTCGGCGTCGCAGCGGCCGAGGTCGCCGGTGTTCAGCCAGCGCCGGCCGTCGCCGAGATCGGGCCACAGCCCGTTGTTCTGGTCGGCACGCAGGTAGCCGCTGAACACGTTCGGCCCCGCGATGACGAGCAGCCCCGCCTCGTTTGCCGCGCAGTCGCGCACGTACCGTCCCGCTTCGTCCACGACGATCGTTTTCATCGCCTGGAACGGGAGGCGCAGCCCGATCGAGCCCAGCCGGCGCTCGCCGGTCGGCGGATTGACGCTGCTCACGCACGTTCCTTCGGTCAGGCCGTAGCCTTCGAGGATCCGGATCCCGGTTTTTTCCTGGAACGCCTTGAACACGCCGACGGGCATCGGCGCCGCGCCGCACAGGCCGTATTCGAGCGAATCGATCGCATGACCGTCGACGGGAACGTCGAGCAGCGACGCATAGAGCGTCGGGACGCCACTGAAGAAATTGATGCGATGGTGTTCGACGATTTCCCAGAAACGTTTGACGACGCCGTCCCCCCGGTAGCCCTGCGGCGTCCCGAGCACGACATGGGCGCCGCGCGAGAACGGCAGCAGGCCGGTCACCATCGCGGCATTGACGTGAAAGAGCGGCAAGCCGCAGAACGTCGTCTTGCCGGGGCCGATGCTGTCGCCGAGGAACCGGCTCGCGCTCCATGCGTTCGCGACTTCGTTGCCGTGGCTGCGCATCGCGATTTTGGGCAGGCCCGTGGTACCGCCGGTACAGAAGAACGACGACATGTCGTCGGGGCGGGCGCGGCGCGGATGATCGAGCGCGTCGCCGGATTCCCGCGCAATCGCCGTACCGAAGTCGTGGATCTCGATGTGGGCGGGCACCGCGGCGCGCAAGCCGCCATCGTCGCGCTCGCCCGTTCGCGGGGCGGGCGGCACCGTGCGGCCGCGCAGACGGTCCGCCGGATCGACCAGCACGAGGTGCCGCAGCGACTCGACCCGATCGACGATCGTGGCCACTTTCTGCCAGAGATCGATGCCGGGGAACGGCGCGAGCGTGACGAGCACGCTCGCGCCGGCCGCCTCGAGCAGCTTTGCGATCGCTTCGCCTTCCAGCAGCGGATTGATCGCGCAGACGATGCCGGCCGCCTGACCGCCCCAGATCACGAAATGCGTTTCCGGAAGATTGGGCAGCACATAGGCGATCACCGAGTTCGCGCGCACGCCGATGCGGGTGAACATGTTCGCCGTCCGCGTGATGTCGCGCACCAGCTCGCGATAGGTCCAGCGCTCGGCGTCGCGGTGGGCGTCGGCGGTCGGAAAGAAGGACAGCGCGGGAGCGGACGGATCGATCGCCGCACCGGCGCAAATCATCTCGTACGTGCTGGCAGGCAGCGCCGGCGGAAGGCCCTGCGCTTCGATCGCCAGCACGTCGTCTTGGGTCGCGATGCCGTTCATGCCGCTTCGTCCATGATTTCGTTGCGTTGCACGCCCAGGTCGATCGTGCCGTCACGGCTCGCGATCCGGGCTTCGACGATGTCGCCGGCCTTCAGGTACTGCGTGCGTCCCGCCTGCACCTTCATGAACATCTTCCACTTGACCGATTCGGGAAAGAGCGCGACGGCCCGCTGCTTGAGCGGCGACGGAATGCTGAGGGCGCACCCGGCCGGCGTACCGGTCGCGAGCAGGTCGCCGGCGTGAAGGTCGTGCACGCCCGACAATTCCGTCAACGTCTCGGCCGGGCCATAGACGAGGTTCGACGTCGAATCCTGCTGACGCACCGTGCCGTTGACCGTCAATGTCAGGTCGAGCGCCTTCAGCTTCGGGAAGTCGCGCTGCTCGAGCAGGCACAGGTAAGGGCCGACCGGGCCGAACGTCCGGAAGCTCTTGCCCTTGTAGAACTGCATCTGCGGGATCTGGACGTCGCGCGCCGAGTAGTCGTTGACGATCACGATGGCGGCGACGTAGTCGTGCAGGTTCGCGTCCGTGATCCGCTGGCGGCTCGTGATGTCGCGCTTGAGGATCAGGCCGAGCTCGATCTCGTAGTCGAGAAACCGCACGTGCCGCGGCTTCACGACCGGCGAATTCGCGGCGACGATGCAACTCGTCGCCTTCGTGAAGATCATGTTGAACTTCTTCGCATCCGGATCCATGCCGGATTCGATCATGTGCTGGCGATAATTCGCGCCCTGGCAGACGAACTGCTGGTTGGCGGTGACGGGGGGCAGCCATTCCACGTCGGCCTCAGGAATCGTCGGCCCGTCGAGCGTGACGAGCCGCTCGACCGGGTTCGCCGCCAGAAAGCGCGCGGTCGTATCGAAGTCGCCGGGAATCGGCGTGACGGCGCCATCGGCGACGACGCCCCACTGGGCGCGGCCGTTGTGCCGGAAGTGCAGGACTAGCAGTGACATGTGTGGGTCTCTCGTGAGTCGAACAGGCGTCGGAGTCAGGCGAACAGTTTTGCGAGGGTCAGCAGCTTGCCGAGTGTCAGATCAGGGCTGCGGCGCAGGTTGCGAAGCAGTGCGGCAATGCTCGACGGCGTGAAGCGCGGCTTCGTGAAGCTGCGCGGCATCGTCGGGCCCCACTGCGCCATCGCTTCGCGGCTGACCGGATGGATACCGGTGGGTTCGTCGGCGGTAAACAGGTCGCCGTCGCAGTAGTGCTCGTGCTTGGCGCCCCACGGGTCTTGCCAGTAATCGAATACCTGGCTGCCGAGAATGTGCCGCCCGATGCCCCACGCGTGGGTCCAGCCGGCGTCGCGCAGCATGCGCTGGCCCATGCCGAGCGCGTCGGTGTCGACGACCTCGAACGCGCTGTGGCTGTAGGTGGACACGAAGCCCTGCGCGAGCGCGAGCGTGTGATGGTCGGCCGGCGTGTCGCCGCGGTCGAGCCGCATGAACGCGACCGCCGGCGAACCGTCCGGCAGCACCTGGACATCGCTCGGGATGAAACCGAAATGCCGCGTGTACCACGCGCACGTTTCCTGGAAATCGGCGATCTCGAGCACCACGTGGCCGATCCTGACGATCTCCGGCGGCGCGGCGGGCGGGCGCTGCGTGTCGTTGATGCGAACGCGCGCATCCACGGAGTTGAACGCGAGCGGCGCGCGGTGCGCCAGCGCCGGCAGTCGCGTCATGCCGGCCACCGCATCGACGCGAAAACCGGCCGGATCGACGAGCCGCACGCGCTCGCCGCCGCCCGGCCACGCCGACGGCTCGATGCCCGACGCACCGGGCACGGCGGTCAGCGCGAGGAGGTCCGCGCGGCTGTCGACCTCGAGCCCGAACCCGGCAAACGCCGGCTTGGGCGCGCGGCGCACCACGTAGCAGAAGCCGGACGCGCCGGTGGCGCGCAACAGCAGCAGGTCGGCATCGCGCGATGTGGTTCGCAATCCGAAGTCATTCAGGAAACGTTCGGCTTCGTCGAGATCCGGGCGCTCGAAGACCAGGTAGGCGAGGGTGGCGGCTCTCGTCGTGGGCCGCGGATGGCGGGCAGGCTGGGCGGTGGTGAGTTTCATGGCGATGGAGGCTCAGGAGGGACGGACGACGGATGAAACGGGAACGGGCACGGCGCGCGGCGCCGCGCCGAGCAGCGACAGGCTGTCGAGCACGATGCGCTCGACGTCGGCGGCCGGCCCGTCGTGGACGACGGTCTTGTCGGGGCGCACGACGGCCACCCAGCCGACGCGCGCCACGCCGGGAAGGAAGGTGCCTTCCAGGTCTTCCCAGCAATCGCGGCCGCCGCGATCCGGGCGCTGGCCGCGTTGCGCGATCTGCACGATGGTGCCGCCGGCGCCCGCCAGCGCGGTCGCGGCGTCCGCCGTGAGCCCGACGCGCGGGTCGCAGCCGAAGCCGACCAGCGTGTAGCCGTTGCCGAGCACGTCGTCGCTCAGGCGCGCGGTGCCGTCGGCTCCCCTCAGCCATCCCTGTGCGAGCGTTGCGCCGCGCGTGAGCTTCGCGCCCGAGCGGCCGCGCACGAAGAGCCCGGTGCGGAACGCGTTCTTCGGCTTGATGCGCAATTCCTCGAGTTGCGCGCGCAGCACCGGCACGCAGCGCAGCGCGCGCATCAGCCCGTGCGTGGCGTACGCCAGGGCCGCGTTGCGCGGCATCACCAGGCGCCCCATGAGCTTCGCGAGCCGGATCATCGCGCGTGCGTGCGGCCGGCGTTCCGCGTCGTACGTATCGAGAATGCGCGGCTCGGCGCGGCCGAGCACCACCCAGGCGAGCTTCCAGCCGAGGTTGGCCGCGTCGCGCAGCCCGGCGACGAGCCCCTGGCCGACGAACGGCGGCGTGATGTGCGCGGCGTCGCCCGCGAGAAAGACCCGGCCGTTGCAGAATGCGTCCACGGTGCGCGCGTGGAAGCGATAGACCGCCTTGCGCTCGATGGTGAGCTCGTCGACATTGCCCCACGGCGCGAGCAGTTCGCGAATGCGGGCATCCGACTCCATCTCGTCGCGGCGCTCGCCCGGGTGCAGCATGAACTCCCAGCGCTCGCGCGCGCCGGGCGCGACCATGTGCGGCGTCGGGCGCCGATGGTCGCAAATGAACTCGACATGATCGATCGGCCGCGGCACGTGACGCGCATCGACGATGAGCCAGTCCTCGGCGTAGGTCTTGCCGTTGAACTGCTGGCCGATCAACTGGCGCACCTGCGAGCTTGCACCGTCCGCGCCGACCAGGTAGCGGGCACGAACCGTGTGCGCATGGCCATGCTCGTCGGTCAGCGACGCAACGACGCCGTCGCGTTCGTCGACGAAACCTTCGAACGTCATCCCGAGTGCGACGTGCACGTTGTCGCGCTCGCGCAGCCGCGCGCGCAGGCAGCGTTCGAGATCGGGCTGGTAGAACGTCACGAGTTTCGGATGGCCGTCGAGCGTGCCGAGCGTATCGATCCGCGCGAATTCACCGAGCGCGGGCGAGCGCATCCGGACGTAAGGGATCGGCACCGTGTCGAAATCGCGTTCGTCGACGCCCGCCATCTGCAGGATGCGCAGCGCTTCGTTGTCGAGTGCGATGGCGCGCGGCGCCATAAAGATCCCGGTTGCCTTGTCGATCACCACGACCTTCACGCCGTAACGCGCCAGCAGGTTCGCGAGCGCGGCGCCGACCGGCCCGAACCCGACGATCAGGATGTCGGCCGCCGACGGCAGCCCGCGCGCGTCGGACTGCGCCGCGCTGCCCGCGGCGCGCGAATGCGCGCCCGTTGCTTCAAATGTCTCCACCGTGTCTCCATTCGTCTGTCGATCTCGGCTGCCGCGTGCGATCGGATGTGTTTGGTGACATTAAAGTCATAGATGATGACTTTGTCAATGTAGACATTTGAATCTATACTCGGTCCATATCAGAACCGGATCCGTCATGTCGAACACTCCTAAACGCCGGGCACCCAAGCGTGCCGCCGCCGAGCCTGCCGTCGCCGCCGACGTCGCCGCGCCGGTTGCCGAAGAGCGCGAGCCGCGCGGGGCGCGGCGCAAGCGCGAAACCCGTGGCCGTCTGCTCGAGGCGGCGTTGAAGCTGATGGCTGAAAAAGGCATGGAAGGCGTGGCCATCAACGAGATCACCGAAGCCGCCGACGTCGGCTTCGGGTCGTTCTACAACCACTTCGAATCGAAGGAAGCGATCTACACGACGCTCGTCGAGACGGTATTCGAGGAGTTCGCCGATTCGCTGGATCGCCTGGCGAGCGGCCTGTCCGATCCCGCGGAGATCATTTCGGTGGCGGTCCGGCACACGCTGATGCGGGCACGGCGGGAGCCCGTATGGGGTCACTTCCTGATACGCGAAGGTTTTTCCGCGCGGGTCCTGACGCTCGGCCTCGGTCAGCGCCTGCTGCGGGACATCGGGCGCGGCATCGACGAGAAACGCTTCGTGGTCGCCGACCCGTTCATCGGCTTCCTGTCGGTTGGCGGTACGGTGCTGACCGCAATTGCGGCTGAGCTCAACTTCGTCGCGCCGGGCGCGCCGGCGGCCGGTGTGCTGCAGGAGCTCGGCTTCAGCGGCGAGCATTTTCCGGAACGCACGGCGGCCACGCTGCTGCAAACGCTCGGGCTCAAGCGCGCGGAAGCCGAGAAGATCGCGAACCGGCCGCTGCCGGTCGTGGAAGCGGCCGAGACGGAGCAGTGACGCAGCGCCGTCGCCCGCTGCCAGGCTCCGGTGAGTCAATTGCGCATGAGCGGCGACACGGCAGCCTGGGCCGGAATGTGGCCGATGTTTGGCGAATTCCGGCCGGGTGGCCCTTTCTTACGCGTCGCTGAACGGCCGGTTGGCCGGTGACGACGTCGATGCGGCGCCGGTCGCAACCGCGACCAGCGCGACGCGGATCAAGATCGATCCGATCACGACGTTCGCGTCGGTGGGTGATCGGTTCTGAACGGAATAAAACGGCACGCGCGCGAATCGCGAGCGGTCACGGCGCGCGCGGCCGCATCGGCCGGCATCTCGACGCCCGATAGATCCACCGTGGCGAGCCGTTCGCGGCGCGCGTCGCTCATGCTCGCGGCGAGACATTCGAGCGGCGCGGCGCCGCCGACCGCATTGCGCAACTGACGGACCAGCTCGCAAGCGTCGTCGATACGCGATCGCTTCGTGCCCGTTTCCAGGCGCATGGCCGCCGACAGCGCGTCGAGTTCGTCGGTCGCGCAGCATGCCCGCCGCCTCGCGGCAATCAGGGCGTCTGCTTCGACGCCGCGCTTCGACACGAATGCACGGACGAGCTCGATGTATTCGGCCACCGCGGCGATCGCCCGGTTCGATACGGCGTCGAGCTTGCCCCGCTCCCACTCCGGCCATGCGAGCACGCTCACGCCGAGCGCAACGAGCGCGCCCGCGACGCTGTTCGCGACCCGTATGCCGGCGAGCAGCCAGGGCGATGCGACGGGCGTGCCGAGATACGCAACGAGAATGAAATGCGGCGTGAGGAACAGGATGTACGACACGTAGCTGACCGGCCGCGTGGAAAAGGTCCCGGTTGCGAGCGGGACGATCGCCAGCGCGAGAAGCGCCATGTTGTGAGACGCGAGCGCGACGCCCGATGCGACGATCGCGCCCAGGATCGTTCCGAATACCCGCAGGCCGGAAATTCTGACGGTGTGCGGCACGGTGGGCTGCATGACGAACAACGTGGTCAGCACGATCCAGTAACCTTGCTGAACGCCAAGCGCGCGGGCAAGGACGGCGGAGAGCATGGTCGCCACCGCCAGCCGCAGTGCATATCGCGCGACGCGTCCGTTTGCGCGAATTTCCGTCAGCGCCGCCGCCATGGCGAAACCGATCGCCTGGAATGGGCGTGGCCGTTCGGGCGCGGCGGGCGGCGCCTGGTTTCGATCGCCGGCGCGGATATCGCCGATCTCGGTGAACGCCGTCACGAGCGTCATGCACGATTGCAGCCATGCGCGCGCGTGGTCGTCGAGTGCCGAACCGTCCGCGCGCAGCGTCGCGCTGCGCATGTCGGCCGCGAGCCGGTTGCGCAGCCGAGCGAGCGCGGCGTCGCAGCCCGGCCGTTCGAGCACCGCATCGGCATGCGCATCGATCAACGCGACGAGCCGGTGCAGCAACGGAACGAGCAGGGTGGCCGCGGTGGCGCAGTCCGCGGGACGGTTGCCCAGCAGGCTTTCGAGGCCCGCCAGCAATGCGATCGACCTTTCGCCGCCGAGTTGCCACGCCACGGCGGCCGCGCCGGCGCCGATCGGCTCGGCCTGGGCCGTGCGCGTCATCGCGTCGAGTCGCGTTCGCAACGCGGCGCGATTCGGGCCGCTCGCGCGCCGCGGATCCTGTGCGACCGGCACCAGCGCGCGCACGAACGAACTCGCCGCATACAGGTAGGCGAAGGCCGCCCTGCGTGCGCGGGCTGCGTGGCTTTCCCGCCAGAAGCCCACGAGACAGACGACCGCCCACAGGCTTCCGCCGGCAAAGCTCGCGGCATACTGGGCGGGCGCCGGCCATGGATGCGCGGGAAACGCGGCCGACACAGCGCATGCGGTGGCGAGCAGCAACCCGCGCGTGCCCGTCACTGTGCCGCCGAGCCGTGCGAGGCCGCCGAGGTAGACCGCGACGCCCGTCAGCGCGACGGCGAGCCACCCGACCTCCGCGACAGTCGTCGCGCACACGGACGCGAGCGCACCGATCGCACCGAACCACAACCCCGCGACGGCCCGCGCGCGGATCGATTCGGACGGATCGTCCGCAAGACACGTCCAGAACGTGGCGATCGCGGCCCAGCACAGCAACGGCGCGTGCAGCATGGCGGCGAGCAGCGCGGGCGCCGCGCAGATCAGCCCGGCCTTGAGCGCTGCCGAGAGCGGCAGGTGATGCCGCCCGTCGCGCAGTGCACGGGCGATCGTGTCGCGGATGCGCTTGGTGACACTCATCGCATGCTCCTGCGTTATCGCGTGGTAACGGGCCTCGGCACCGGGATGACGGTGAGCGACCGAACGCCTTGCGCGCCGCGAACCAGTACGCCCTCGATGTCGGCGGTCGCCGACGGTCCGCTCATCAGCACCGCATAGTTGGCCGCGAAGAACTCGTTGCGGTGATACGCGTGATGCAGGTTGCCGACGATGTCCGCGGGGTCGAGCAGCGCGACCAGGTGCTGCGACAGGTAACCGAGCGCGTTGACGTTGTATTCGGTCTCGCTGAGCCATATCGAGCCTGTCTCCGAGACGGCGAACGCGGGGCGCACGATCCCGACGTCGACATCGTTCAGCGCGCGCGGATCGTCGATCGCCGCGAGGTCGCGGTTGCCGTCGAACTCGGGGGTCGCCGAGCAGAACACGGATGCGCCGGGAAACCGGGAGCGGATGAATGCGTCGAGCGACGTGCGCTCCGGCAACGCGCACCACGTGCCGCCGAGCCGCGCGAGCGACGCGCGAAACGTGTCGACGGCGGGCGGCAGGTTCGCGTCGAACATCGGCACCTGCGGCAGCGGCCGGCGGGCGGGGCGCACTTCGCGCAAACGGGACAGAATCAGGTCTCGGCTGCTCATTTCTTGTTCCTCTTCAGATACCAGTCACGGAAAGTCTGCTCGGGCGCGTCGGGCACTTCGCGTTGCCTGCCCCACACGTTGAGCGGGTTGTAGAGCACGGCGCGCGGCAGCACCGATACCGCGGTGCCCGCCGTCTTGACGGCCGCGCGATACAGCGCGGGCCGCGACAGCACCTGTCCGGCGACTTTCATCGCCTCCTGCTTGACGAACGGCAGTTCGTGCTGTTCGGCCACGATCTGCCGCCACTTGTAGATTTGCTCGTGGATGTTGATCCTCACCGGGCACACGCTGGTGCAACTGCCGTTCATCGTGGACGCGAACGGCAGCGAGCTGTACTTGTGCAGGTTGAAGGTCGGGTTGATGATCGCGCCGATCGGCCCCGAGTACACACCGCCATAGCTGAGGCCGCTGCTGCGACGATAGACCGGGCACGTGTTCATGCACGCACCGCAGCGGATGCACTTCAGCGAGTACCAGAAATCGTCCATGCCGAGTCGCTCCGAGCGGCCGTTGTCGACCAGCACGAAATGCATCTCGCCGCCTTTTTTAGGCCCGCGGAAGTGCGACGTGTACTGCGTGATCGGCGAGCCGATCGCGTTGCGCGACAGCATGCGTATGAACACGCCGAGATGTTCGAGCTTCGGAATCAGTTTTTCGATGCCGATCGACGCGATGTGCAGCGGCGGCACGTTGGCGCTGAGGTCCGCGTTGCCTTCGTTCGTGCACACGGTGATACCGCCCGTTTCCGCGACCGCGAAGTTGCATCCGGTCATGCCTGCGTCGGCGTTCAGGATCAGCGGGCGCGTGGCGTTGCGCTGCGCTTCGGCCAGTTTGGGAATGCTGCTTTCGTTCGGATCGGTGCCGATCTTCTCGGAGAAGATCCTGGCGACGTCGGTCGCGAGCTTGTGCACGGCCGGCACGACGATGTGCGAGGGCAGCTCATCGTCGAGCTGCTGAATCTGCTCGCCGAGATCGGTCTCGACGACCGTGATGCCGCGCTCCTCCAGATACGGACGCATCTCGCATTCCTCGGTCAGCATCGACTTGCTCTTGACGAGCAGCTTCGCGTTGCGCCGCTCCAGGATCTCGTACACGATCCGGTTGTGTTCCTCGGCGTCTTTCGCCCAGTGGACGACGACGCCGTTGGCCGTCGCGTTGCGCTCGAATTCCTCGAGATACTCGGGAAGGTGCGTGAGCGTGTGTTCCTTGATCTCCGACGCGAGCGTACGCAGCTCCTCCCATTCGGGGATGCCGTGCACTTCGGCGTCGCGCGACGTGCGCAGCTCCCACAAGCGCTTGTCGTGGAACTGGATGTGTTTCTCGTCCGCGATGAATTTCTCGGACGCTCCGACGTGGTCTACGCGTTTCATGCTCGTGCTCCGTTCAGGATCTGCGCGATATGGATGAATTTCAGGCCGAGCCCGAGGCGGTCCGAGCAGCCTTTCTGGTGCATCAGGCACGACGAATCGGCCGATACGATGTACTCGGCGCCGTTGCGCTGGTGGTCGCGAACCTTGTCCGCGCCCATGCGCGCCGACACGGGCGCCTCCGATACGCAGAAGGTGCCGCCGAAGCCGCAGCATTCGTCGGGGCGGTCGGGCTGGATGAATTCGATGCCGCGCACGCCCTTGAGCAGCGCCAGCGGCTTCGAGAAGAACGGCTCGTCGATCTCCGACATCTTCGCGGTACGCAGCCCGCGCAGCGTGCCGCAACTGTTGTGCAGCCCGACCTTGTGCGGGAACTCGGCCCACGGGAATTCGCGCACACGCAGCACGTCGTGGAGAAATTCGACGAGCTCGTACGTGTTCTTGCGCACGGCGACCGCGTCGCGCGTCTGGTCGGCGGCCGTGAGGTGGTCGCGCACGTGGTGCACGCAGCTGCCGCTCGGCGCGACGATGTAGTCGTAGCCGGTGAAGTTCTTCACGAACAGGTTCTCGGTCGCTGCGGCCTGCTTTTCGCAGCCGCTGTTGCCCATCGGCTGGCCGCAGCAGGTCTGGTCGAGCGGATAGTCGACATCGCAGCCCAGGCGCTCGAGCAACTGCAGCGTGGCGATGCCGACCTCCGGGTAGAACGCGTCGATGAAACACGGAATGAAAAGGGCGACTTTCATGGGATTCCTCGGTTGAATCGAATGCTGGAAGTGAATGCGTCAGTGGTACGCGTGCACGCTGGACGCCTTGCCGCGGAACACCGAATACGCGACGTACGTGTAGAACACGATGAACGGCAAGACGAACAGCCCGGCTCCCCAGAACATGAACGTCTGGCTCGAACGCGGCGCGGCAGCCGCGTCGAGCGTGACGTCGAACGGCACGATGAACGGCAGATACGACGCGGCGAGCATCAGCACCATCGCGATGCATCCGGCCGCGGCGAACAGATAGGCCGACGCACCCTCGCGTCGCGCCGCGGTGGGCGCGTAAAGGAAGGTCAGGCACGCGGCGATCGGTAGCGCGAACAGCAGCGGATGCAGGAGCCAGCGCGTTTCGACGGCAGTTTCGGTCAGCAGGGTCGACGCGAGGATCGACAGGGCGAACAGCGCGGTGATCGGCGCGAGCCGGTTGATCGCGTCGCGACCGATGCGCTGCAATGCGTCGCGCCCCTTCAAAACCAGCCACCCCGAGCCGAGCAGCGCATAGCCGAGCGCGAGGCTCGCGCCGCACCACAGCGCGAACGGCGAGCACCATTCGAAGCCGTTGCCTGCGTAGCGCAGGTGGTCGACCGGCAACCCTTGTGCGTAGGTGCCGACGCACACGCCCTGCATGACGCTTGCGAGCAGCGAACCCGCGAACAGCAGCACGTCCCAGATTCGGCGCGAGCGGACCGCCTTGTGGCGGAACTCGATCGCGACGCCGCGCATGATCAGGCCTGCCAGCATCATGCCGAGCGGCGCGTACAGCGCCGGCAGCACGATCGAATACACCGACGGAAATGCGCCGAACAGGATCGTGCCGGCAATGACGAGCCACGTGCCGTTGCCGTCCCACACCGGCGCGATCGACGCGATCATCTCGTCGCGCGCATCGCCTGCGAAGGCCGTCAGCATGCCGACGCCGAGATCGAACCCGTCGAGCATCAGGTAAGCGACGAGCGCGAACGCGAGTTCGACGAACCAGAACCAGTTCATCATCGAAGTTCTCCTTATCGAATCGTGTGGATGTTCGGCTTCGGTGCGCGCGCCGGCCGCGCCGCGAGTGCATACGTCCGTTCAATGACATGGCCGTTCCAGACCGTCAGCACGTTGCCGTCGGCGAGGCCGCGCTGCACGATTCGCACGATGTAGTACACGCCGAAGCAGAAAATGAACGCGTAGATGGCGACGAACAGCGCGAGCGTCGCGGCGGCGAAGTGCGCGGTGAGCCCGGGCGTGAGCGCGTCGGCGGTGCGCAGCACGCCCCACACGGTCCAGGGCTGCCGCCCGACTTCGGCCGTGAACCAGCCGGCCAGGATCGCGATGAAGCCGAGCGGGAAGCTGAGCGCGAGCGGCCAGAGCAGCCAGCGTCGCTGCTCCAGCTTTCCGCGCCGGGCAACGGCGGTGCCTGCCCACGCAAGCGCCAGCATGACGAGCCCGCACCCGGCCATGACACGGAACGCGAAGAACGGAATCAGCACGGGCGGCCGGTCGGCCGCGGCGAAATCGGTCAGCCCGACTTCACGCGAGTCGACGGTGCCTGACGCCACGAGGCTGCCGAGAACGGGCACTTTCCATTCGAGGCGATTGCGCTCATGCGCGGCATCGGGAATCGCGAAGATCACTTCGGCGGCCGGCTGCTCGTCGGTCCATCGGCCTTCGACCGCGGCGAATTTGGCCGGCTGATCGTCGTGCAGGTAGTCGCCGGTGAGGTGGCCGAACAGGATCTGCAGCGGGACGAGTACGGCGGCGAGGGTCACGGACATCCGTACCATGACGGTGGCCTCGATCCGGTAACGATCCTTCAGCAGATATGCGGCGCCGACGGCAGCCACGCAAAATGCGGTCGTCAGATAGGCACCCAGCAGCATGTGCGGGAAGCGGACCCATACGACGTGGTTGAAGATGATCGCCGCCCAGTCGGTCGGCACGAATACGCCGTTTTGTACGACGTATCCGACCGGATGCTGCATCCACGAGTTGTTGACGAGAATCCAGAACGCCGACATCGTCGTGCCGGCGGCGACGAGGATGCACGACGTCAGATAGAACCACGGCCGCACCCGGGCGCGGCCGAACATCATCACGCCGAAAAACGTGGCCTCGAGCGCGAACGCGGTAAACGATTCGTAAGTGAGCAGCGGCCCCTGGATCGGGCCGCTCGCGCGGGACAGCTCGCTCCAGTTCGTGCCGAACTGGAACGCCATCACGATGCCCGAGACCACGCCCATGCCGAACGCGACGCCGAAAATCTTCAGCCAGAACGCGAACACGCGGCGGTACACGCGATTGCCGGTCGCAACGGACATGGCCTCGAGCACCGCGAGCCACGCCGCGAGCCCGATGGTGAACGACGGGAAGATGATGTGAAACGAGACCGTGGCCGCGAACTGGATTCGGGACAGCAGGAGTGCCGTTGCTTCCATGCGTACGCTCCATTGCGAGATTGCGTTGCAATGGAGTGTCGGCGTCCGGCATTTCTCGTGCGTTGCAGATTGCGGCTGCCGTGTTACATCTGAAATCGAACGGTCCGTCGCCGGCGACGGCGCGTCATGAGCGTCATGCGCGCCCGGCCCGGCGGGCCGTCAGCGCAGCACCGCGGCGAGCGCGCGCGCGAGATCGGGCGTCTTCAGCGGTTTGCGCAGCACCATCCTGACGCCGAGCGCGTCGGCCTCTCGTTCGAGCGCCGGTGTGCTGAAACCGCTGCACAGGATGACCGGAAGGTCGTTGCGCCGCCGCGCGAGGCGCGCCGCGAGCTGCAGGCCCGTCAGGTGCGGCATCGCATGGTCGGTCACGACGACGTCGAAGCGGGCTGGATCGGCATCCAAGGCAGCCCAGGCGGCCTCGCTCGATGAAAATCCGACCGGTTCGTAGCCGAGATCGGCCAGCACCTCTTCCCCGAGCCGGACGAGCGCGTCCTCGTCGTCGACCAGCATGACCACCTGCCCGCCGCCGTGAGGCACCGGGATCGTCTCGGCTTGCCGGGGCGGGCGCGCGTCCGCGGCGGGCAGATAAACGTCGAAACGCGCACCTTCGCCGGGTGTGGAGTGGACGTCGACGGCCCCGCCGTGTTCGCGGACGATGCCGTCGACGAGTGACAGGCCGAGACCGGTTCCCTCGCCGGCGGCGCGCGTCGTGAAGAACGGATTGAAGATTCGCTCGAGGATCTCGGCCGGAATGCCGTTGCCGCTGTCCGCAACCGACAGACGCACGAAACGGCCGGCGCTCACCGCGCCATGCGACAGCGAGCGCGGTGTCTCGATGCAGGCCAGGTCGAGGTCGACGCGCAGCGTGCCGCCTGAAGGCATGGCATGGATCGCGTTGCTGCACAGGTTCATCACGACCTGATGCAGATGCGTGGCGTCGCCCAGAATGCACGCATCGTGCGCCGGCATGCGCACGTCGAGTGCGACCTGCGCCGGCAGCGTCTCGCGTACGAGCTCGATCGCCTCGTCGACCACCGCGCCGACATCGACGGGCACCCTGGCCGTCCGGCCGCTGCGGCTGAACGTCAGGATGCGCTCGACCAGCAGCCGCGCGCGTTCACCGGCCCTCAGCACCTGTTCGATGTAGCGGTGCGCCGGTGCGTCGTGCGCGACGCTGGCGAGCGCACGATCGCCGAAGCCGAGAATCGCGGCAAGGATATTGTTGAAGTCGTGCGCGACACCGCCGGCAAAGGTGCCGAGCGCTTCGAGCTTCTGCGACTGCCGCAACTGGCGCTCGAGGCCATGTCGCGCCTCTTCGTCGGCCCGGCGTTGCGTGATGTCCTCGATCGTCGCGATGATCAGGTCTTCCGCGTCCGCGTCGGCCGGCTGATGAGCGGAAAACACGCGCGCCACGCTCATGTCGGCCCACACGACGCGGCCGTCCCGGTGCACGTAACGCTTTTGAAACCTGACGCGATCCTGACCGCGCACCAACTGGTCGATATGATCCTGCGTGAGTGCCCGATCGTCGGGATGCGTGATGTCCGATGCGCGCCGCTCAGCCAGCTCGCGGTCGCTGTAGCCGACCATCTGCTGAAAGGCGGGGTTGGCCATCAGGTAGCGGTCGTGCGCGCGCAGCACCAGGATCCCGACGGGGGCGTTCTCGAATACGGTGCGCCAGTGCTGCTCGCTTGCGCGCATTGCCCGGCTCGCGTGTTCCAGCCGGCGCATGTACGCGGTCAGCACATACATCAGCAGAATCACGCACACGACGATGGCGCCGACGCGAAACGTCGTGTCGTGAACGAACCCGGCGAGTACGAGCAGGAGCGCGAGGCAGCCGGCCAGCATCATGGCCCGGTGGCGCCTGGCTCGCCAAAGCGTACGGTGATGGGGCGACGTGTGTGACATTGGCGTTCAGTCCTGCATCGACGGCGGGTTTCGACTGTCACGCCCGGCGCCGGTGACGGCGTGGGGAGGGACAGGCCGCCCGGGGCGCGCGGCCGGCCCGCTCATTCGGCGCTCGTGCTCGTCCAGCCCGCCGCCGCGCTCAATCGGGTAACCGGCGCGTCCATCACGTAACCGGCGCCGCGCACGGTACGGATGAAAACCGGATGCGACGGATCGGGTTCGATCTTGCGGCGCAGGCGCAGGATCTGGACGTCGATCGAGCGGTCGTACACGTCGTCGTACATCCGGCTGGACTCGAGCAACCGGTCGCGGGACAGCACGCGCCCGGGTGCGGCGAGAAACGCATTGAGCAGACAGAATTCTCCTTTGGTGAGTTCGACCGGGGCGCCGTCCGGATCCGTCAGCCGCCGGGTGCCGACGTTCAACTCCCAGCCGCCGAATCGATACGCGCGGGCGTCGCTGTTGCGCCCGGTCGCCGGGGCGGTCGCGCCGGCCCGCCGCAGCAACGCGCGGATGCGCGCGAGCAGCTCGCGGTTGCTGAACGGCTTGGTCAGGTAGTCGTCGGCGCCGAGCTCGAGCGCCATCACGCGGTCGGCTTCGTCCCGTTTGCCGGACACGATGATGATCGGCAGGTTCGAGCGCGCGCGCAGCTCGCGGGCGATCTGCACGCCGTCTTCTCCCGGCATGCGCAGGTCGAGAATCACGAGATCGATTGCAAAGGTGTCCAGCGCGCCCGCCATTTCCTGGCCGGAATCGGCTACCGTCACGCGGATGTCGTTGTCGGACAGATAGCCGGACAGCAGTTCGCGGATTGCCGGATCGTCGTCGACTACCAGCACGTGAGGAAGGTTGGCGTCCGTCATTGTGCGGATACTCGTCGGGGAACGATTGAAATTATAGCCGGGGCGATGGGGCGAACGGGCGCTCGCGTGGCTGCTTGCTACGCCGGATCGTCGCGCCGGGCATCCCGCGCGCCGGTGCTCAGCAGTGCGACGCCGAGCGCGGCCGCCCAGCCGGCCGCGGACGGCATCCGATCGGTGGCGCCCGCCGTGCCGCTTGTGGTCTCCGGTAGCGCGGCGGGTTCGGTGTGCAGGCAGTCGACGATGTGCCGAAACCCGGCATCGCGCAGCGCGTACAGATGAACCTCGACCCACAGCGGGAAACATTCCCAGCCGGCGGCAATCTCCGCGTAGTCGGCCGTGGTGCAGGCGCTGCCGCTCACCGGTGCCACTAGCCGACCTTTCGTGAGCATTCGATCATGGTCGCGGCGAAGGATCTCGATCAACAGCTCGCGCTTGTGTTCGAAGTGCGCATAGAACGCGCCGCGCGTGTACCCGGCGCCCTCGGCGATATGTTCGACGCTCGTATCGGCAAAGCCTTTCGCGATGAATAGTGCGCGAGCGGTAGCGATGAGCCGTTCGCGGGTGTCGAGCCTGCGTTGCTCGCGCGTGAGTCGGGCGGGTTTCATCCAGGGTGGTCCATGCAGGTGGAAATGATCGAAGCGGCGCAACACCGCGCCGCGCGAAATACCGGATCGACGCGGGAACGCCGCCGCGCCGATTCGTGGTTCGTCGGGACGGTTTCGCCTGACGATGTCGCTGGGTCGGGCAGGGCACCGGCGCGAGGCCGATCGCCCAACCCGACCCGACCCGGCCCGGCCGCGCGTTTTCCCTGCCCGATTCAATCGATGAGCGGATCCGGCGCGCCGCGTTCGGCGGTGGCTGGCGCGATCCGTCGGTCGGGTGTTCCCGCGCGGCATCCGGCGGGCGGCGGCGCGTGCGTGGCCGCCGCGCGAATGCCGGCGGCGATGCCGAGCGCGAGCGTGTCGAGCGCATGGCGATGCGCGTCGACGAGCGCGTCGTAGCCCGCCGACGCACCGGCCCGAACGATGCTGCGGCAAGTCAGTGCCGGCTGTCCTGAGCCGGCGTCCACCGTCCACGTCGCATCGAGCAGCACGTGAGACGCCGGCCACGATTCGACACGCTGGACGTCCACGGCGACCCGATAGACCGGCGTGCCATCCGGATGAGCGACGCGGTGAACGTCGAACGTGTTCAGCCGGGACGTGACGCGCGTCGACAGTCCGTCGCGCATCTCGTCGCCGAGCGGCGCAACCCAGCGCTCCTGTTCCAGGATGTCGACCCGTTCGGGGCCGCGCTGCACCGCGAGCCGGTTGCCGTCCGCCGGCGCCGCCACGTGCACGCGCTGCATGTCGATCAGCCATGCGGGACGCGAGGCGTCGGTGTCGCCGCCCGCGCCATCCGCCATCCCGAGCGTATGGAACCGTACGGGCGGCGACGTACAGGCGCCGAGCACGGCCAGCGCGATGCACGTCGCGATGCGGATCGGCATCCGGAACGTGCGAAACGAATGCGGCGTCATTTCGGTTCTCCTTTCTTGCCGAAGAGCAGCGCTTCCGGATGCCGCTCGAGATAGTCGGCCAGCGTATTGAGCGACTGGAGCGTCTGCGTGAGCGATTGCATCGCGTCATGAACGTCCGATTGCATCGGCGAATCCTGCCGCAGCGTCGCCTGCGCGGCGTCGAACGTGCGTTGCGCCGCCGCCAGCGTGTCGCGCGCCTGCGGCACGACTTGCTCGTCGAGGTGTCCGAACAACTGGTTCGCATGCTCGAGCGCACCGTTCAGGCTGTTGCCGATCTGGTCGAATGGAACCTTGTCGAGCTTCCGAGCGATGTCGGCGAGCTGAACCTGCAGTTCGTCGAGCGTGTTCGGAACGGTCGGCAGCTCGACCGGCGTGCGGTGCACGTCCACGCTCGCGCGCGGCGCTTTCGGGAACATGTCGAGCGCCACGTACAACTGGCCCGTGAGCAGGCTGCCGGTGCGCAACTGCCCGCGCAGCCCCTGCAGCACCAGGTGCTCGAGGAGGTCGTGGCCGCCGGCCGTATCGGGGGCCGGCAGCGCGGTGTCGCTGTGCCGGCTCAGTCTCGACGGATACAGCGCCATCGTGACCTTCATGCTGAACGTGCGCGAGTGCTCGTTGTACTCGATCCCGATGTTCGTGACCTGACCGAGCGCGATGCCGCGCAAATCGACCGGCGCGCCGACGGACAGTCCGCGCAGCGACTGGTCGAAGCGCATGACGACCATCAGCGGCGTGCCGTCGGGGTCGCGCATCGCATCGGCTTCGTCCTGCGCGAGCCGGAACGACGCGTTGTCGGCTGCCGGCGGTGCATCGGCTTGCCCGGGCGGCGACTGAAACGCGAGGCCGCCGACGACCACCGTCGCGAGCGATTGCGTGTTCAGCTTCAGGCCGTTCGAATCGAGCCGCAGGTCCAAGCCGCTTGCGTGCCACCAGCGCGTTTGGGTGCCGACGTATTTGTCGTACGGCGCCTTCACGAACGCTTGCACGTCGACGCCCGTGCCATCCTTGTCGAGCGAGAAGCCGACCACCTGGCCGACCTGCAGGTGCCGATAGAACACCGGCGAGCCGATGTCGATCGAGCCGAGCGAATCGCCGTGCAGCAGGTAGCGGCGGCCCTGCTGGTCCGCGGTGACGGCGGGCGGTGTCTCGAGTCCGGCGAAGTCGGTCTGTTCGTGCGGCGAGCGGCCGAGGTCCGCACCGATGTACGCGCCGGAGAGCAGCGTGCCGAGCCCGGAGATACCGGTGGCGCCGATACGCGGCCGAACGACCCAGAATCGCGTATCGCGGTTCGCGAACTGCGCGGCGTCCTTGGTGAGCTGGATGCGCACGACCACGCGCTTGAAGTCGGGCGTGAGCGTGATGGCCTGCACCGAGCCGATATCGACGTCCTTGTAACGGACCTTGGTCTTTCCGGCTTCGAGGCCTTCTGCGTTCGCGAACGTGACGGTGATCGTCGGGCCGGTCGCGGCAATGCCGCGGTACACGAGCGCCAGCCCGATCAGCGCGCACACGAGCGGCACGATCCAGACGAGGGACGGGATCCAGCGGCTGCGCGGCCGGATCTCGGGTTCAGGCAAATCGAGGGGAAGCATCTTGTGAATGGACGTAGCGTTGTGACGGGCTTGCGCCCGTTCAGGATCGAGGGCTGGCGGCGCAGCGGTGCGCGCCGTCCCAGATGAGTCGCGGATCGAACTGCATCGACGCACACATGGTGAGCACGACCACTGCGCCGAATGCCAGTGCGCCGGGGCCGGGCGTGATCTCGGCGAACGAACCGAAATGCACGAGCGCGATCGTCAGTGCGACGACGAACACGTCGAGCATCGACCAGCGGCCCACGCGCTCCACCAGTCGATGGAGCCGCGCGCGTTCCAGCGGGCGCCATGGCGTGCCGCGATGCGCGGCAATGGCCTGCAACGCGAGAATCGCGAGCTTGAGCATCGGCACGAGCACGCTCGCGACGAACACGACGACGGCGAGCGGCCAGTCGCCGGACGTCCAGAAGTACGCGACGCCGGCGAGAATGGTGTCGTCCTCGGCGCGGCCGAGCGAGGTCGCATGCATGATGGGCAGCAGGTTCGCCGGGATGTAGAGAAGCGCGGCCGCGATGACGAGCGCGCCCGTGCGTGCGGCGCTGCGCGGGCGGCGTTCGTGCAGCGTCGAACCGCAGCGCGTGCAGCGCGCGTCGGCGGCTTCGGTATGCGGTTGCACGCGTCCGCAGGTATGACATGCGACCAGCCCCGCGGCGCGGGCCGTGACGCTTGCCGAGCGGTGGCGCCCGGTCGCGCCGGTCGCGTTCGTTGCGTCCGCTGTGTCGGGCGTCACCGGTGCAGCGCGTCGCGGCGTGTGCCGCCGGCGCGATACCGCGGCGGACGTACCGCCGCCGCGCAGCGCGATGATTTCGTCGCGCGCTTCCCACAGGCCGCCCGGGTCGAATGACGCGAGAAAGCCGAGCAACACGGTGAGGGCGCCGAACGCAAACAGCGCGGGGCCCGGTATCACGTGCGCGAGGCTCGTCATCTTGACGATCGTGACCAGGATGCCGAGCAGGAACACCTCGACCATGCTCCACGGGCGCAGCCGCTGCATGTTGCGCAGGACCGGCTCGAAGCGGGGCGGTACGCGGCCCGCGCGCAACGGTACGAGCACGTACAGCCACGCGGCGAGTTCCAGCAGCGGGAACAACATCGTCGTGCAGAACACGATCGCCGCCACCGCCGGTTGCCCGTTCAAGCGCAACGCGGCCACCGCGTCGGCCAGCGTCGCGTGCGATGCGATGCCGGCGGCGTCGAGCGCGACGATGGGAAAGGCCTGCGCGATGAAGAGCGTGAACAGCGCGGCGAGCGCGATCGCGCACCGCCGGTCGAGCGCCGGACGGCCGTGCGCGCTGCCGCCCACGCGGGCACGGCACCTCGGGCAGTGCGCAGCCAGCGCGCGCAAGCGCGGCGGCCGCCAAAACAGCAGGTCGCATTCGTGGCAGGCGACGAGGTTTTCGGGTTTCATCGGGAATCGATCATGCGGGGTCAAGGAGTGCCCGGCGGCGCGGTACTCGCGGTGCGCCGGGCGTCGAGGTCCGGGCCGGCGGCGGCCGAACGGCACGCGGCCGATCCGTCGACGCAAGCAGCCGTCATTGCCGGGCCGCGACTGCCGTGCGGGCGTCGGGCGGCAATTCGCCCATCGCCTGCAGGAGTGCCGCCGTATCGGTCATCCGGCGGCTCGCGGCGCGCACCGAATCGAGCTCCGCATTCAGGTACTGCCGCTCGCTCGCCCGTTGCGCGGTCATCGGCACGGCACCGAGCGCGCGGCGCTGCACCGTTTCGTCGAAGCCTTCGCCGGCCGCGCGCGCCGCGAGTTCGTTCGCGGCCAGCGCCTCGGCGTCGTTTTCCAGCGCGGCAAGCGAATCGGCAACGTCGCCGAATGCGGACAGCACCGTCGCCTTGTACTGCAGCACGGCTGCGTCGTACGCATCGCGCGTCGCGCGGCGGTGAGCCAGCAGCGCGCCGCCGTGGAACAGCGGCTGCGACAGCCCGGCGCCGACCGCCCACAGGCCGCCCGCACCCGACAGCAGCGCCGGCCAGCTGAAGCCGCCGCGCCCCATCGTCGCGGTGAGCGACAGGCTCGGGAACAACTGCGCGGTCGCTTCGCCGACGTCGGCCGATGCGGCCTTCACGGCCGCCGCGGCCGCGCGAATGTCCGGGCGCGCCTGCAGCAGATCGGACGGCACGGCCACGGGCACGTGCGCCGGCAGCGACAAGCCGCTGAACGCCGGAATCGGCGGCGCCGCGTCAGGCGTACGGCCCAGCAGGATCGCCAGCGCGTGAACCGCGCGTGCGCGTTGCTGGCGCAACGGCGGCAGCGTCGCGGCAAGCGACGCGGCATCCTGCGCCGAGGCCAGCGCCTGCACGTGCGACATCGCGCCGAGCGCGTAGCGCTGCTGGTCCTCGCGCGCGGCCGCGTCGGCCACGGCGACCGTGCGCTCGGTCAACAGGATCTGGCGGTCGAGTGCCGCCGCGCCGATGGCGGTGCCGACGATGTTGGCCGCCAGCGCGCGCCGCGCGGCTTCGAGTTCGCAGCCGCGAACGTCGACACGCGCGGCGCTCGCCGCGTTCGCATACCGCGTGGCGCCGAACAGGTCGAACGTGTAATGCGCCTGCAGTTGTCCGACGAAGACGTTGTAGCGCAGGTTTTGCGCGCCCGCGCCGGAAATGTCCGGCGTGCGCGTGCGGGCCACCTGCGCGTTTGCATCGATCGACGGCAGCGTCGACGCGCCAACCTGCGCGCGCAGCTCCTCCTGCGCGGCGGCGAGCGTCTTTTCCGTCGCGGCGAGCGTCGGATTCGCGCGCAGCCCTTCGTCGACCAGCGCGTCGAGCGCGCTGGAGCGATATAGCCGCCACCACTGCGGGACGGGCGCGGCGCCGATGTCGAATTGCTGCGCGAGCCCGGCCGCTTCGGCGGTGCGCGGTGCCTGCGGCGTCTCGCCGTAGTGAGCCGGCGACGGCATCGCGGGCGGCGTGCTGCTCGGGGCCATCGCGCAGCCGCCCAGGCCGAGCGCGGCGCTCGCGGCGAGCACCGAGGTGATACGAGGGAATTTCATCAGCATGTCTCCGAGGAGGCGACGTCCATTGCGCGCGACTCGCGTTCGTCGCTGCGTACCTTGAAGCACGTCGCATAGAGGGCCGGCAGGAAGAAGACGGTCAGCACCGTCGCGATCGTGATGCCGCCCATCAGCGCGGTGGCCATCGGGCCGAAGAAGCCGGAGCGCAGCAGCGGGATCAGCGCCAGCACCGCGGCGGCGGCGGTCAGCATGATCGGCCGGAAGCGGCGCACGGTCGCGCCGACGATCGCGGTGAAGCGCGGCTGCCCGGCGGCGATGTCCTGGTCGATCTGGTCGACGAGGATCACCGAGTTGCGCATGATGATCCCGAACATCGCGATCACGCCGAGCAGCGCGACGAAGCCGAACGGCTTGCCGAACAGCAGCAGCGCGGCGACCACGCCAATCAGGCCGAGCGGCGCCGTCAGCACGACGATGAAGGTGCGCGAGAAGCGCTTGAGCTGGATCATCAGCAGCGTCAGCACCGCGATGATCATCAGCGGCATCTGCGCGTTGATCGACGTCTGGCCCTTCATGCTTTCCTCGGCGGCGCCGCCGATCTCGATCCGGTATCCGGCCGGCAGCGTGGCGCGCACCGTCGCGAGCGCCGCGTCGATGTCGCGCGTCACGCCGATGCTCGGCGCTTCGCCGCGCACGTCGGCCTGCACGGTGACGGTCGGCTGGCGGTCGCGTTCCCAGATCACGCCGTATTCGAGCGTGTCGCGCACGTGGCCGATCGTGCCGAGCGGCACCGGGCCGTGCGGCGTCGGGATCGCCAGGCCCGCGAGCTTCGACGGGTCGATGCGTTCGCGCTTCGGCGCGCGTAGGTCGACGTCGACCAGCTTGTCGCGCTCGCGATACTGCGTGACCGTGTAGCCCGACAGCGTCATCGCGAGGAAGCCCGACACGTCTTCCGACGTCACGCCGAGCTCGCGTGCCTTGAGCTGGTCGATGTCGAACGACACCGATCGCTCGGCCGGCTCGTCCCAGTCGAACTGCACGTTGCGTGTGCGGGCGTCGGCGCGCACCTTGTCCGCGACTTTCTCGGCGATGCCGCGTACGGTCGCGATGTCGTCGCCGCTGACGCGGAACTTGATCGGGAAGCCGACGGGCGGGCCGTTCTCGAGCCGCGCGACACGCGTGCGCACGGTCGGGAAGCCGCTCGCGAGCGTCGACTCGAGCCAGTGCGACAGGCGATCGCGCGATTCGATGTCCTTCGCCGTGATCACGAACTGCGCGAAATTCGGCTGCTGCAGCTGCTGGTCGAGCGGCAGGTAGAAACGCGGCGCGCCGGTGCCGACGAAATCGACGACGTGTGCGATTTCAGGCCGGCCGTCGAGCACCTTCTCGAGCCGCCTGGCCTCGCGCAGCGTCGCGTCGAACGATGCGCCTTCCGGCAGGCGCATGTCCACCAGCAGTTCCGGTCGTTCCGAATTCGGGAAAAACTGCTGCGGCACGCGCGTGAACGCGGCCATCGCGATCGCGAACAGCACGGCCGTCACGCCGAGCACGACCCAGCGGCGCTCGATGCAGGCCGAGATCCATCCGGACAGGCGCCGGTAGAAGCCCGTGTCGTACACCGCGTCGCCATGCGCGTGACCGTCGTGATGCGCGCGTTCGGGCAGCATGTGGTAGCCGAGCAGCGGCACCAGCACGACGGCCGCGAACCACGACACGATCAGCGCGATCGCCGATACCTCGAAGATCGAGCGCGTGTATTCGCCGGTGCTCGATTTCGCGAGCGCGATCGGCAGGAAGCCCGACACGGTGACGAGCGTGCCCGTGAGCATCGGGAACGCCGTGCTCGTGTACGCGAATGCCGCGGCGCGCGTACGGCTCCAGCCCTGTTCGAGCTTCACGGCCATCATTTCGACGGCGATGATCGCGTCGTCCACCAGCAGCCCGAGCGCGAGCACCAGCGTGCCGAGCGACACCTTGTCCAGGCCGATGCCGAATACGTGCATGCAGAGCGCCGTCACCGCAAGCACGATCGGAATCGTGATGACCACGACCATGCCGGTGCGCAGGCCGAGCGACACGAGGCTCACGACGAGCACGATCGCGACGGCTTCGCCGACCGCTTCGACGAAGTCGTCCACCGAGTGCTTGACCGCGTGCGGCATGCTCGCCACCGCCGTCAGCTTCAGGCCGGCCGGCAGGCCCGCCTGCAGCTCGGCCGCTTTCGCGTCCAGCGCCTTGCCGAGGTCGATCACGTCGCCGCCCTTCTGCATCGTGACGCCGATGCCGAGCACCGCGTGGCCGTTCGTCCGCATCTGCGTGACGGGCGGATCGTCGTAGCCGCGCGTGACGGTCGCGACGTCGCCCAGCCGGAACGTGCGGCCGTTCACGGTGACGAGCATGTCGGCGAGCGCCTGCGTGTCCTTGAACGCGCCGCTCGGCCGAACGAACACACGGTCGTCCGCGGTCGTGATGGTGCCGGCCGGCGCGACGGCATTCTGTGCGTCGATCGCCTGCGCGAGCTGCTGCGGCGTGATCGCGAGGCGCGTCAACTGCGCGTTCGAGATCTCGACGAACACGTGCTGGGCGGGATCGCCGAAGTAGTCGACCTTCGCGACGCCCGGCACACGCAGCAGCGCGGCGCGCAGCCGGTCCGCATAGTCGTGCAGTTGCGCGGGCGAATAGCCGTCGCCTTCCAGCGCGTAGATATTGGTGTATACGTCGCCGAATTCATCGTTGAAGAACGGGCCGACGGTGCCTTTGGGCAGTGTCGAGCGGATGTCGCCGACCTTCTTGCGCACCTGGTACCAGGTCTCCGGTACCTGGTCGACCGGCGCCGAATCCTTCATCGAGAAGAAGATCATCGACTCGCCGGGGCGCGAATAGCTCTTGATGTTGTCGACGTACGGCGCCGCCTGCAGCTGGCGGCCGATCCGGTCCGTGACCTGTTCCTGCACGTCGCGCGCCGTCGCGCCGGGCCAGTAGGTCTGGATCACCATCGTGCGGAACGTGAACGGCGGATCCTCCGATTGCGCGAGACGCGTATAGCCGATCACGCCGAAGATCGTCGCGAGGCCGATCAGGAAGATCACCAGTTGCTGGTGCTTCAACGCCCACGCGGACAGGTTGAAGCGGTCGTCGTCGCGCGACGCGGATCCGGCTTGGGCGCGATGTCCGTCGCCGGTGCCGTGCGGAGTTTGCGGAGCGTTCATGATGCGAGATCCTCCGCGTGCAGCGGTGGCACGATGCGCACGTGCTGGCCGGCACTGACCGTGTGGACGCCCTGCATCACGACGCGCTCGTCGTTCGCGAGGCCGGACGTGACGGTGACCGTGCGTTCGTCGTAGCGGCCGATCGTCACCGCGCGCAGTTCGAGCGTGTCGCTACCCTTGCGGACGACCCACACGGCCGGGGCTTCGCCGCGGTGAAAGAGCGCGGTGGCCGGCAGCGTGATCGCTTGGTCCGCGGCGGGCCCGGCGGCAGCATCGAACGTCACGTTCGCCGTCATGCCGGAGCGTACGTCCGGGCCCGGCGAGAGCAGCGTCAGCTTCACGCGCCAGGTGCGGCTCTGCGGATCGGCGGCAGCGGCGACTTCGCGCACGCGTGCATCGAGCACCTTGCCCGGAAGGGCCGTCAGGCTGACACGAGCGGGGCGACCGACCGCGAGATCGGGCAGGTCGCGCTCCGACACGTCGCACACGATGTCGAGATCGCCGCTCCAGTCGAGATGGAACACGGCCTGGCCGGGCTCGACGTTTTGCCCGGTATCGGCATCTTCGGACGTGATCACGCCGTCGTGATCGGCCGTCAGCGTCGCGTAGCGCAGGTGATCGCCGGCGAGCGCCATTTGCGCGAGCGCGGAATCGCGCTGCGCGACCGCCGACGCATACGCGTCCTGCGTCGTCTCGAGCTGCGCCGGTGCGATCAGGTTGGCCTGCGCCTGCGCACGATCGCGATCCAGTTGCTGTTTCGCGTATGCGACACGGTGCTCGGCCGCATCGAGCTGCGCACGCGCATTCAGCAACGTGTTGCGCAGATCGGCCGGGTCGAGCGTCGCGATGGCCTGGCCGGCCTTGACCGTGTCGCCGATTCGCACGCGCCGCTCGACGATCTTGCCGCCGACGCGAAACGACAGCGGCGTCGAATAGCGTGCCTGGACCTGCGCCGGCAGCACGCGTTGCGCCGTGCCGTTGTCCTCGTGCACCGCCAGCGCGACGACCGGCTGCAGTTCGGGCGCGGGCGTCTCGTGGGAATGGCAGGCCGTCAGCAGAATCGCGCAGCACGCGATGGCGACGGGCGCCCGCCGGGCCGGCGGGACGATGCGTGTCAGAAGCGGGCGCGTGAAGGTTCGCGCGTCAAGACCGGGTGATTTCACGATGTTTCCAGGACAAGTGAGGGTCAACTGAACAGGGTTGGGCGACCACGGGGGCGCCCCGATTCATGCACATGCGGTGCGGCGCGTTCGTCGCCGCCGATTCTTCATATCAATCAGTACTGCGATGTTTCCATTACGGCTTGCTCCGGCTGCCGGCATGCCGATTTCCTGTGCGGGGCAGACGCGAACGTGCGGATGCGCACGCAGCGCTTCGGCGGCCCGACGGCCGCGCGAAGCCGAGCGGCACCGCTCGTCGTTGCGGCCGAAGCCGCGCGCGACACGACAGGTGACGAAGCGGCGGTGACGGCGTGCTCGGCGCTTTTGGCGCCGATTTCGCTTGCTGCCGCGCGTCGGGCACAGCCCCTCGACAGGAGCCGGATGCTGTGATTTTCGAGATTAGACTCATAACTGATAAAGTTGTCAAGTATGAGTGAGTAATCTAAAATTGCGCCATGCAAAAAGTTCTATCGAATAGAGGAAGAGGAGGCGGGCTCATGGACGATCGGACAATCGGGCCCCGTCGGCCGGCCGGCAGCGCCGGTGTAGCGGCGCCGCGCCAGCCGCGCGGCGCCCGGCGCAAGGCGGCCACGCGCATGCGGTTGCTGCACGCGGCGTTCAGGCTGATGGCGGAAAAGGGGCCGGACAACGTGGCGATCAGCGAGATCACCGAGGCGGCGGATGTGGGGTTCGGTTCGTTCTACTACCACTTCGAATCGAAGGACGGCATCTTCGCTGCGCTTACGGAGTGGGTGTTCGACGATTTTGCGGACGGGCTCGAGCGTCTCGCGAACGGCTTGTCCGATCCGGCAGAGGTCGTGTCCGTCTGCGTACGCCACACGCTGATGCGTGCGCGCCGCGAGCGGCTGTGGGCCCGGTTCCTGATGCGCGAGGGCTTCTCGGTGCGCGCGCTCGACCACGGGCTCGGTCGGCGGTTGCGGCGGGACAGCGAACGCGGCATCGCCGCACGCCGCTTCGTCGTCGACGATCCGCTGATGAGCGTGCTAGCGATGACCGGAACGATTCTCGCGGCGATCGCCGCGGAGTGTCACGCGACGGCTGCGTCGGCGAGCGGCATGCCGGAGCGGGTGGCGGCGCTGGTGTTGCAGACGCTCGGCCTCACGCGCGCCGAGGCGCACGATGTCGCGACCCGACCGTTGCCCCCGGGCGACTTCGCCACGGCGGATACCGCGTGACTGTTCGCGGCATGCCGTTGCCAGGGCGGCTGCGTCCCGTCAAGCGTCGCGACGGGTTCTCGCAGGCAGCGTCGGGCCGAAATCGGCGTAGCGGTCGCGGATGATCGACAGCGCACGATCGGCGGCTCCTGGGTCCAGACGACGGTTGCCGAGCTTCGATCGGTGTCCCGACACCGAACTTGCCTGACCGTGCTCACGTAGCCGGGCGGCCAGCCGGCGAACCTGCGGCGTCGTTGACGCCAGCCGTTCTGCCGCACGCCATGGCTTGAGCTTGCCGTCGGCTACGTCCTGAACGACCTTGAACCTGTTCGGTTCCCGCATCGTCATCGTGATCCGCTCCGTTGCAGCGATCGCAGCCTCCGGCACCGGGCACCCGGCGGCCGATTAGCTTACGCGGCCTGAAAGCAATGGGATGGACGCCCCAACCCGAAACGTCGCAGTCGTGCAGAAGTAGGATTGTGCGTGCACCACGTCCACGAACAGGCGCTCCCGTCATGATGGCTGCGGTTGTTGGCATCGATCCGGCTAAGAATGTCTTCCAGTTGCACGGCGGCAACGAGCACGGCAGGGTGGTGCTGAAAACCTAGCCGAACGTGATGAACTGCGCCGACGACCACACCTTGCTGTCGTTGCGTTGCCGCCCAAAGAAATAGACCGGGCGGTAGCCGAATTCCGCATGGCCGGGCGCCACCTCGATGCTGCCGGAGAGATCGACGGGCAGCGGCTGGTCGGTCAGCCGCTCGACCGCGACGAACAGCTCCGTTCCGCCAAGCGCATGCGTCGCCGTACCACGCGCGAGCAGTTCCGCACCGCTGATCTCGAAACGGAATTCAGGCGCATGGACGAATGGATTACGCTGCAGCGGATCGCCGACCTTCGCGAAGCTGTCGATCGTGCCTTCGACCACGATCGTCGCGGCGGCGAGATTGCCGATGTCGAGCTCGATGCTGTCGGCGTCGCCGTAGGTGTCGCTGTGGAATTCGACGTCGGTCGCGCCGGTGCGCCATGCCGATTCCTCGACATGCTCGAACCCGTTGGACCCGAAACGATGGATCGTGCCGTTGACGATCCGGATCCGGCCGCGCCACGCAGCCCAGCGGTAGCGATCGCGAATGCGGGCGCCGCCCCAGCGCACCCGGACGAGGCGCTCCGCGTAGCCGAGTTCCGCATGCAGGTTGCGCTCCCAAAGCAGACCGTCGTGATCGTACGCGGCCACGTATTCCCAGCCTGACTGGCCGAGCAGCCGGTAGTCGAGCCGCGCCGGCCCATGGTGCGCGAATGCGTCGCCTTGCCAGTGATCGCCGCAGCGCACGAGCAGCGCGCTGTGCTCGCCGGTGGTCGCCCACGTGCGGCGCGCGCGCAGTGCTTCGCCGACGTGCTTGCGGTCGAGCGCGGGTGCGAGCACGCCCGTCAGCCCGCCATGGACGCCGAAGACCTGCACGCCGGGTGCGCCGCCGCCCGGCCGGCCGCGATGTTCGTCGCCGCTGGCCGCGACGCCGAGCCGGTAGCCGCGTTCGATCACATCCTGATACAGCCAGCCGAAGTGGCCCCACGACGACGCGATCTCGACGAGCCGTTCAAGCTCGGGGTGGTGCCAGTCCGGAATGTAGCGGCGGCCGCCGACATGCGGCATCACGAGATGCTGCGCGGCATCGTCCGCATACGCATCCCACAGTTCCTCGACGGGCCAGCGGCCGAGCTCGACCGCCGTGCCTTTCATGTCCTCGTTCCAGACGAGCGTGCGATTGTGCTCGCCGCGCGCGTTGTACGGAAAATCCGGTCGAGCGTCGCCGAGGAACACCACGTTGTGATCGCCGCCGGCGGTCGAGCTGCCGCACCATTCCTGTACCGGATACACGACGAAGCGGCCCGGTTCGTTGAAGCGCTCGACCGCGTCGACGCCAAGCTGCCAGTTCTCGTCGGTGATCTGGAAGTCGTTCGCGGTATAGCCGAGCACGTCGATGCCGCCGATGTCGCGGGCGTAGCGCGCGTTGTACTCGGGGCTGTTGGTGCCGACCGTGTCATGTGCGTGCACATGCAGATCCGCATACAGCGCGCGCGGCGCGGGCAGCGACGCGTCGATCGTCAGCCATGCTTCGGCCGCGCGCACGTCCGGGCGTGTCGGCACGTCGGCGACGATGCGCAGTGTGCCCGCGTCGACCGGCAGGTCGTCCACCGCGCAGCTTGCAAAGTCCGTATCGGGCAGCGCGTGTTCGCGCCGGTAGACGATCTCGCCGCGGGTGTCATACGCGACGACACGTGCATGACCGCCGACATCACGGCACGCGTTGCCCCAGCGGTCCTGCAGCGACAGCCGGAACGGTGCGCGCGTGCCGGGCTGCACGAAGCGCGGGCCGTTGAGCAGCACGTCGGAAGGCGCGCCGGCGCGGATGTCGATCGATACGTCGCCGGGCACCGCGACGAAGCGCGACGTGCCGAGCGGGTCGACGTAGAGCCGGAAGCGGAAATTGTCTTCGGCGAAGGTCTGCACGCGCGTGCCGGGGCCGCGGCGGCGGTCGCCGAGGCGAATCACGATCCGGTCGCCGGCGTTCACGTAGCCGTCGACGATGTCGACGATCACGGCCTTCTGGAACGGCCGCTCATGCCCCTTCTGGTCGAAGCGCACGTTCAGCGCCTGCACGGTGGCCGGGCTCTGGCCGGGCACGAGCGGCGCCGCCTGATACTCGGCGCTGATGTAGTTCGCGGCGCTCGGGTCGCTCGTCTGGAACAGCGCCCAGTCCGAATAGAACTTGAAGGTCGCCTTCAGCCAGCCGCCATCGGCGATGCCGGACGAACCGACCTCGTAGTCGAGCACGATCTCGCTCCACTCGCCGGCTTCGAGACGGGTGACGTTGCATTGCACGCGTCCGGCGAACGGCAGGCGTTTGTGGCGTTCGTACAAGCCCTGGGGCGCGACGTGCGGGCCCAGGCGGTCGCGCAGCGCGGCGGCGCGCGCGTCAACGGTATCGAGAGCGTCGTTGGATTCGTTCATGGTGGAATGCAAATTGATGTCGACGGAAGGTGCCGCGCGTCAATGCGCGAACGGCCAGGGCGCGCTTGCGTCCCAGACGGGAATGCCCATGTACGCGTACCACGGTGCGATCACGCAGAGGCCGTAGACGATGGCGATCAGCACCGCCACCGAGCCGACCTTCGCGTAGTCGGCCGTCGAGAACGCGCCGCTGCTGTAAGCGATGACGCCGGCGGTGATCTGCGTCGGCAGCAGATACGCGAAGCTGTCGGTATCGCTGACGAGCATCGTGAACGCGACCGGATGCAGCCCGAGGCGCGGTGCGAGCGCCAGCGCGATCGGCGCAATCATCGTGACGGCCGCGACATTGGACAGCATGCCGATGCGGATCACGTGCGTGCCGAGCATTACGATCGCGATCGCCAGCCACCAGCCGTGCCCGCGCGCGGCAACGTAAACGTGATCGGCGGCCCAGTTCGCGAGCCCCGACGCGCTGATTGCCGACGACAGCGACAACGCACCGGCGAGCAGGAACAGCGTGCCCCAGATCGTGCGCTGTTCGACTTCGGCCCAGCCGAAGCGCAACACGCCCGGAGCGAACAACAGCGCCAGCGCGATCAGCGCGACGATTTCCGACGGCAGGTGATGCAGCGGCTCGGTGGCCCACAACACGGCGACGGCCGCGAACAGCGCGAGCACGGCCCAGTCGTTGCGCGCGGCGCGCGGCTGCGCGGCGCGCATCGCCGCGATCGCACCGGGGCCACCCGGAATCGCGACGGCGCGCGAGCGGAAATGGAACTGCACCCACGCTTGCGTGATCACGAACATCCCCAGGTACGGCCACTGGAGCTTCAGCCACGTCACGTACGAGATCCGGATACCGAGCTGTTTCTCGAGCAAACCGGACACGACCATGTTCGGCAGGTGGGCCGTCAGGATGCACATACCGCTGATCATCGCGCCGTACACGAGCGTCTGGATCACGATCGCCTTGCGTGCGGCGCGTTCGCGCGGCGTTTCGCCGAACAGCCGGACGATGCCGTTCGTGACCGGCAGCAGCGTCGCGGCACGCGCGTTCGCGGCCGGCACGACGAGCGCCATCACGCAGTTCACCGCGAACATCGCCCAGATCACGCCGTTGGCCGTGCGCACCTTCAGCCGGTCGAGCAGGAGCAGCGCGATGCGGCGGTCGAGCCCGCTCGCCTGCATGATCGCGGAGAACAGGAACGCGGCGAGACACAGGAACACGACCGGGGCGGCGAAGCCGCTGGCCGCCTTCGGAAACGACGGGCTCGCGTGCGACAGCACGAGCAGCATCGGCAGCAGGATGCCGCTCACGCCGACGGGAATCGCCTCGGTGATCCATACGATCGCGACCCACGCGACCACGGCGAGCGTCGCCTTGCCTTCGGCGGACAGATGCGCGGGCGCAGGCAGCCACCACGCGATCGCGAAGAACGCGATCCATGCGGCGGCGAAGCCGATCGCGGCGCGCCACTGTGCGCTGGGCGATCGGGCTGCCGGATGCGGATCGGCGGATCGGGGTGCTGCCGTTTCAGCCCGTGGCGGGCGACTTGCCTGCGCGCCGTCGAGCGGCGGCGTGCCGATTGCGTTTTCAGTCACTGATATGCTCCCCGTGCGTCGGGCCCCCTGAAACTGAAACGGCAGCCCCGACCGTCTGTCGAGATGTCATAATACGTATTAATACAAGTTGAGCGATCCAATTGCTTTTCATATCGATATCGGGGATCGCGCATAGCGCGAGCCGAGCACGGAGAGGAACATTCGATGACGCTGGTGCGTGACGACGCGACGTCGCTTTACGAGCAGATCGCGACGACGCTGCGCGACGAGATCGAGCAGGGGATGTACGAGCCGACCGGCAAGCTGCCGTCCGAGGCGCAGCTGAGCGAGCGCTTTCAGGTGAGCCGCGTGACCGTGCGGCTCGCGCTCGATCGGCTGGCCGACGCGCGTATCGTCGAGCGCAAGCAGGGCAAGGGCACGTTCGCCGCGAAGCAGCGGCTGAGGCACAGGCTCGATGTGCTGCGCGGGCTGCACGATTCGATCGCCGGGCAGGGCGCACGCGCGCGAATGGAGTTGCTGCGAATGGAAACATGTGACGTACCGCCGGGCTTGCGGCAAGTATTCGCCGCCGACGTCACGCGCTGCATTTATCTCGAACGCCTGCACTGGGTTGACGACGAGCCGATCGCGCTCGCGCAGACCTGTCTGTTGCCTGAGGCAAGTGACGTCGCTTATGCGCAGGCCGACAGCATGCCGACTTACGAACTGCTGGAGCAGTTGCTCGGCTGGCGCATTGCCGACGCCGACATGTCGGTGACGGCCGTGGCCGCGCCGGACGATATCGCCGCCCTGCTGAAGACCGGCAAGCTGGCGCCGCTGCTGGTGTTGCGGCGTACGTCTCGCCTGGCCGACGGCCGCACGTGTGAATCCACGCTGTTTCATATTCGGCCGGAGCGCTTCGACCTGGTGGTGCGAAGCGGTGTCGAAGCGCGATTTGTCGCCCATGGCACGCCTTCCGCCGGGGATCGCGACGATGGCGCCGCGCGGTAAATCGATTGGACGTATCGTTCAGGCGCCTGGGAAATCCCGTCCTGATTCAGCCTCCCGATTTTTATTCTTTCCTGGAATTTCGCCGCTCCGTCATGTGGGCGGCACGGCGCCGGCCCGACGCATCGCGGCAGCAGCAAGCTTCCCGTCAGCAATGACCCGGTTCATCGACGGCGTCATGCACGGAGCGAAGTTGCCTGGCTCCCGTCAGGCAACGCTGAATACGCGATATGGAAAGCTCGAATACTTGGTTGGGCCCGCACGAAGGCTTCGCTAGTATCCGACGCTCCCATCGGAGCCGGAACCGGAAGGTTCCGGCTGCGCCGCCCGTTGAGGCGTTTCGCGACTTCCCAACTGCCGACATGTCTTCCCACTCGATTCCCGACGGCATCACGCGCCGGCTGGCCGCCGCGATTGCGTGCGCCGAGCCCTCGCGTGATCCATCCGCCATCGCTGCCGCGCGGCGCGGCCTGCTCGATTTTCTTGCCGCGGCGTTCGCCGGCGCGCGCGACAACGGTTACCGCAAGCTGCTGGCGGTGTGCAGTCGCGATTCGGCCGGGGCAGCAGCGGTCATCGGCAGTGCGACACCGGCGTCGCCGCAATATGCGGCGCTGCTCAACGGTTATGCAGGCCACGCGCTCGACTACGACGACGTGCACAGCAGCGTGCGCGGCCATCCCGGCACCGTGCTGCTGCCGGCGCTGCTCGCGCTCGCGCAGGTGCGCGCACGCAGCGCGCTCGAACTGCTCGACGCATACGTCGTCGGCGTCGAGACGATGGCGCGGATCGGTCTCGCGCTCGGCAGCCGCCACTACGAACTCGGTTTCCACAATACCGCGACGCTCGGCACGCTCGGTGCGGCCGCCGCCGCGGCACGTCTGCTCGGGCTCGATGCGGCGGCCACCGACAACGCGCTCGGCATCGCCGCGACGCAGTCGGCCGGGCTGCGGCTGCAGTTCGGCAGCGAGGTCAAGCCGTTGCACGCGGGGCTGGCAGCGCGCGCGGGGCTGTTCGCCGCCGAACTCGCCGAGGCGGGACTGGCCGGCACGCCGGGCGCACTCGACGGCCCGGAAGGATTCTTCGCCGTGTTCGGCGGCGGCGCGGCGCAGCCGGCGCGCGTGCTGGCCGACTGGGGCGCGCCGTGGCAGATCGTGTCGCCCGGCCTGTACTTCAAGCCGTGGCCGTGCTGCACGGCAACCCATTACGCGGTGCAGGCCGCGCTCGATCTGCGTGCTCGCCACCGCATCGCGCCGGCGGACATCGATGGCATCGTGGTCACCTTCCCGCCGGGCGGCGACACGCCGCTGTCGAACCGGCTGCCGGCAACCGGCCTCGAAGCGCGCTTCAGCGTGGAGTACGCGGTGGCCGCCGCACTGACGGACGGGCCGCCCGGCGTCGCGACGTTCGCCGACGTGCCCGTGCGCGACGACCTGATCGCGCTTGCCGGCCGTGTCACGCGGCGTCACGACGCTGCCGCGCCGCGCGCATCGACCGATCCCGCGACGCGCTTCTCGGTCGTCGAGATCGCGCTGCGCGACGGTGTCACGCTGCAGCAGCGCACCGAACGCCTCGTCGGCACCGACGATCTCGCCGCGAAGTTCGCGGATGCAACTGCCCACGATCCCGCGCTCGCGTTCGTCCCGGAACTGATTGACACGATGCGCAGCACGGCCGATCTCGCACGCCTATTCCACACCTTTACGTCGCTTCAATCATGAGCACCGATCGCAGCACACCCTCCCGCCGCCAGATGCGCCTGGGGCTGTTTCTCCAGGGCGCCGGACACCACGTCGCCGGCTGGCGCCACCCCGATGCCGAATCCGGCAGCGAGAACTTCGACCTGCTGCGCCGCGTCGTGCAGACCGCCGAGCGGGCAAAGTTCGACATGGTCTTCCTCGCCGACGGCCTGACGAGCGGCCCGGACGCGCATCCGTCGATGGCGATGCGCTTCGAGCCGCTGAGCCTGCTGTCGGCGCTCGCGATGCATACGCGGCACATCGGCCTCGCGGCCACCGCGTCGACGACGTACAGCGAGCCTTACCACATCGCGCGTGTGTTCGCGTCGCTCGACCACCTGAGCGGCGGGCGCGCCGCATGGAACGTCGTGACGACCTCGTACGACCGCACCGCCGCGAACTTCACCCGCGGCAACCATCCCGATCACGCGCAGCGTTACGAGATGGCCGGCGAATTCGTCGATGTCGTGAAGGGGCTGTGGGACAGCTGGGACGACGACGCGGTCGTCAGGGACAAGGCGCGTGGCGTGTATTTCGACCCGGCGAAGGTGCACGCGCTCGATCACGCTGGACGCTTCTTCAACGTGAAGGGGCCGCTGAACGCGTCGCGCCCGCCGCAAGGCCATCCTGTCGTGATTCAGGCCGGCTCGTCGGGCCCTGGCCAGGATCTTGCCGCGCGCACCGCGGAAGTGGTGTTCACCGCGCAGCAGACGCTCGAGGAAGCGCAGGCCTTCTATCGCGACCTGAAGGGGCGGCTCGCGGCATACGGCCGCGCCGAGGACGCACTGGCCGTGATGCCCGGCGTATTTCCGGTGATCGGCCGCACCGAGCAGGAGGCCAAGGACAAATATGCGCAGCTCCAGCAATGGACGGATACGTCGGGCGCGCTGACGCTGCTGTCCGACCGTCTCGGCCACGACGTGTCGAAGTATCCGCTCGACGGTCCGCTGCCCGACCTGCCCGAATCCGATCAGTTGAAGAGCCGCGCGAAGCTGCTGACCGATCTCGCACGCCGCGAGAACCTCACGCTGCGCGAGCTCTACTATCTCGTCGCCGGCGCGCGCGGGCACCGGATCGTGTGGGGCACGCCGACGCAAGTCGCGGACGCGCTGGAGGAGTGGTTCGAGGGTGGCGCCGCGGACGGCTTCAACATCATGCCGCCTTATTTCCCGGGCGGACTCGACGATTTCGTCGAGCATGTCGTGCCGGAACTGCAACGCCGCGGCCTGTTCCGCACCGAATACGCGGGCACGACGCTGCGCGACCATCTCGGGCTCGCGCGCCCGCCGAGCCGCTACGCAGCGCGTTGACTCAGACCGCGAAGCGCGTCAGGTCGAGTGCGATCGGCGCGCTGTCGCGGCTGGGGTGCGGGCTCCCGGTCGGGCCGAGCGCATGCGCGAGGAAAGCCCGCGTGCGCGCGCTTTGCGGCGCGCGGAACAGTTGCGTGGCCGGCCCGTGCTCGACGATCACGCCCGCCTCGGTGAAGTAGACGACGTCGCTGATTTCCTCGGCGAACCGCATCTCGTGCGTGACGAGTACGCAGGTCATGCCGTCGCGCACGAGGTCGCGAATCACCGCCAGCACGTCGCCGACGGTTTCCGGATCGAGTGCGGACGTCACCTCGTCGAACAGGATCAGGTCGGGCTGCATCGCGAGCGCGCGGGCGATCGCGACGCGCTGCTGCTGGCCGCCCGACAGCTCGCCGGGGTACGCATGCGCCTTGTCGGCGAGGCGCACGCGTTCGAGCAGCGCGTGCGCGGTGCGCACCGCTTCGGCGCGATCGCGGCCGAGAATCCTGACCGGCGCGGCGACGAGGTTGTCGAGCACGCTCAGGTGCGGAAACAGGTTGTATTGCTGGAACACGAAGCCGACGCGCTTGCGCAGCGCGATTTCGTCGCGCTCGGATGCGAGCCGGTCGACGCGCGTGCCGTCGACGTCTATCAGGCCGCGCTGCGGCCGCAACAGCCCGGTGATGCAGCGCAGGATCGTCGATTTGCCGGAGCCGGACGGCCCGATGATCGACACGGCCTGGCCGCGGTGCACGTCGAGATCGATACCGCGCAGCACGGGCGTCGTGCCGTAGGACAGATGCACGTCGCGCAGGCGGACGAGCGGCTCGTCCGCGCCGCGCGGAGTTTCAGTGGAATGCATGACGTCGTTCGAGAAGGCGGGTGAAACGGGCGATCGGATAGCAGTACGCGAAAAACAGGCCGAGTACCGTGAAATAGACGACGACGGTGAAGTCGGCGCGCGCGACGGTGTTGCTCGCGACCTGCGCGGTGTCGAGCAGGTCGTGCACGCCGACGAGCGACGCGAGCGCGGTGGCCATCGTGATGCTCGCGTACAGGTTCATCCACGGCGGCAGCATGCGGCGCACGCATTGCGGCAGGATGATCCAGCGGAACACCTGCACGCGGCTGAACGCGAGCGAGCGCGCGGCGTCCCACTGCGCGTGCGGAATCGACTGGATCGCGCCGCGGAAGATTTCCGCGAAGTTCGCGCTCGCCGGCAGCGCGAGGCCGAGCGTCACCTTGAACCAGTCCGGAAACGGCAGCGACGCGTGGCCGAGCCTGATTTCGAACGGGAATACGTAGGTCGAGAAATAGATCAGCACGAGCAGCGGCGCGTTGCGGAACACCTGCACGTACGCACGCGCCGCAACGCGTGCGATGCCGAGCCGCGACAGCGTCAGCGGGCCGAGCACGAGGCCGGCGAGCGTGCCGAGCGCGATCGCCAGTGCGCTGATGCCGATGTTGATGAGCATCGCGTTGCCGAGCGCGGGCAGCCATGTGGCGAGCGCGACGAACGTCGGATGGTGCCGGCCGGCAACAGCCAGCGCGACGACGGCCAGCGCGGCCAGTATTGCCGCGACCGCGGGCCAGCGCAGGAGGCGCGCGGGCGAAGCGAGCGAGTCAATGGCCATAGCCGGGAATCCTCAAGCGGTGTTCGAGCCAGCGCCCCGCGAGGTTGACCGTGAACGTGAGCGCGCCGAAGAAGAGCAGGATCAGGATCATCAGCTCGAGCACGTTGTCGCGCTGCGTCCAGATCATGATCGACGCATAAGTGACGTCGCCCACCGCGATCGCCGACGCAACCGTCGTCATCTTCACGAGGTCGACGAGGTTGTTGACGAGTGCGGGCAGCGCGAAGCGCACCGCGAGCGGCAACTGCACGTACCAGAGCCGCTGGCGGCGGCTGTAGCCGAGCGACTGCGCGGCTTCGAGCGTCGCGCGCGGTACCGCTTCGAGGCCCGCACGCAGCGCTTCCGCATGGAACGCGCCCTTGTGCAGCGAGATCACGATCACGCTCCAGATGAACGGCGTCAGCGGATTGCCGCCCAGACCGCGCAGTGCGGCGCTGATCAGCATGTTGACGACGAGGAATGCGCAGAACAATTGCACGAGCGTCGGCGTGTTGCGGGTGAGCTCGACGAAGGCGCGCGCGGGGCGCGCCAGTGCCGCGCGCGGCGACACCAGCAGCGCGGCGAGCACGACGCCGCACGCGAGGCTGCCGAGCGCGGTCGCGACCGACAGTTCGAGCGTCACGCCCATCCCGTGCACGAACGACGCGCGTTCGTCGGGGGCGAGCACGAAGCCGTAGTCGAGGCCGAGCTTGCGGAGCGCATCGACGGCGGCGGCCGCCGTCATGTGCGTTGCGCCTTGAGCTTCGCGCGCAGGTCGAGCACGGCTTGCGATGGCGTCATGCCGTTCTTGCGCTCGACGTCGAGCAGCCAGCCGCTGCGATGCCAGTCCTGGACGATCCGGTCGAGCGCGTTCTGCGTATCGGTCTCGCCCTTGCGGACCCAAATGACCGACGGCGACGGAATCAGGTCGGTCGGCAGCGGCGTCGCATAGTCCTTCCAGTCCGGATTGTGGGCGACGAGCATGCGCAACGTCGGCGCGACGTGCACGGCGGCCACGCAATTGTTGCCGCGAAGCGCGAGCAGCGATTCGGGCTGGCCGCGGAACGCCTTCACCTGCGCACCGTATTCCGTCGCGAGCGGCTTCGTGTAGTTGCTGCCTTGCGACACGCAGACCGGCTTGCCGCGCACGTCGGCCCAGGTCTTGATGCCGCTGTCCTTGCGCGTGATCAGTGCGCCGCCGATGAATTCGAACGGCGTCGGCGCATACGACAGGATTTCCGCGCGCTCCGTCGTCAGCTCCATGTTGGCGATCAGCGCGTCGACCTTGCCCTGCTGCAGGAACTGCACGCGGTTCGACGGCTGCACGGGCGTCAGTTCCACGTCGACGCCGAGCCGTTTCGCCACGTCGTTCGCCAGATCGACGTTGAAGCCGACCGGTTTTTGCGTCGCGGGATCGAGCGAGCCGAACGGCGGGCCCGACAGGATCACGCCGATGGTGATCTTGTGACGTTGATGGATGCGATCGAGTGTGCTGTCCGCGCGAGCCACACCGGAAAAAGCCGAAAGAAGGGCGGCGACGAGCAACGCGTGGCCCGACGTAATGCGAAACGATCTGCTGAACATGGGAAAGAGAGACGTTGTTTGGGTGAAGCGGGGCGGCGCGTCGCGCGCCCGGTTGTCGGGAGCGTGTATTTTCGGGATGCGGAACGCATCCAAGAACCAAGAAATTCTCATACCGTTATCTGGTCCTCCGATTTACGCAGACGAACACGACGCTCGCACGACCGGAATGGCGATGTGGCGGAGGGGTTGCGGCCGCATCGGCGACGACGTTTTTTAAATTACCTTTTGATCTGGATTTCATATTTTTTATTCTTTTTAGGAATTTAATGGTTCTGTCATATTCCTGTCCGACGAATTCATCGGACGAGAAAAATGTCAAAGACCACCCTCATCGCGACGTTCGCGCGGGCCGGTGCGCCGTTGTACGAGCGCGCAACGACCGCGTTCATCGGCGTCCATGGCGCGGTCGTGCCGGCGAAGACGCGAGTCTTCGTGTGACGGGAGCCCGATCGATGCAGAACGTCCTGACCGCGCTGGTTCCGATTTTCGTGCTGATCCTGACGGGATTCCTGCTGCGGCAGCGCCGCCTGCTGCCGGACGAATTCTGGCTGCCATGTGAAACGCTGAACTACTACTACATGTTTCCCGCGCTGATGTTCGGCCAGGTCGCGAAAGCGAATCTGACGCAGTTTCCGGTCCGGCCGATCGCGGTCGCGCTCCTCGGCGCGGTGGCGGCAAGCGCGGCGCTGCTGTACGCGTGGCGCGCGTGGAGCCGGCAGCCCGGGACGGTGTTCTCGTCGGTGATCCAGGGCGCGCTGCGGCCCAATACGTATGTGGGCGTTGCCGCCGCGGCAGCGTTGTACGGCAGCGTCGGACTCACGCTCACGTCGATCAGCATAGCGGTCGCGATTCCGCTGCTGAACGTTGCGTCGATCGTCGTCCTGATGCAGCACGGCCGTGGTGGCGCGCCGTCGGCGCGGCAGATCGGCGGCGCGCTGCTGAGGAACCCGGTCATCATGTCGGTCGTGCTTGGCGCCGCGTTCAATCTCGGCGGGCTGCGTTTGCCGGGCGTGATGGCGAGCGTGCTGTCGATTCTCGGCGCGGCGTCGCTGCCGCTCGGCCTGCTCGCGGTGGGCGCGGGCCTCGACGTGAAGGCTGCGAAGGCGGCGCGCGGGCCGGTGTTCCAGTCGTCGGTCGTCAAGTTGCTGCTCGTGCCGCTGCTGACCTTCTGGATCGGTTTCAGCCTCGGTATCCGCGGCCCGGCGTTGACGACGATCGTCCTGTTCAATGCGTTGCCGTGCACGCCCTCCGCCTACATCATGGCGAAGCTGCTCGGCGGCGATCATCGTTTGTCTGCCGGCATCATTACCGTTCAGACGGCGTTCGCGGCCGTCACGATGCCGCTGGTGCTGCTCGTGTTGCACGGTTGAACCGGTTCGCGCCCGCGGCCGCGCCGGCGCGGCGCAATGAAAATGGCAAAGGCCGGTCGGGTCGCCCTGGCTGGCCTTTCTTGTCTGCGGCGCGCATTCGCATCGGATGCCGCGCGCGGTGCGCGACGCATACGGGATTCGATATCTGCGCGCGGCAGCGAAGCATCATACCAATCGGTATTTTGCGCGCGCCCGAGGTTGACTAAGATCAAGCCCTCGGGCGGACGCCCGTATCGCCAACCGGTCCGCCCACGCCTGAATCATGGACAACCGCACAGATTCCCCACCGCTCATTTCCCTGCCTGAGAGCGAGCACCGCCCACTCTCGGTGCGCGCGAAGGCGCTCGTGTTTGCCGATCCCGCGTCACGCGCCGTGCTGCGTTTCGTCGAGCAGATCGGGCCCAGCGCGGCGCCCGCGCTGATCCTCGGCGAGACGGGCACCGGCAAGGAGCTGGTCGCGCGCCATATCCACCACGTCAGCGGCCGCTCCGGCGCGTTCATCGCGGTCAACTGCGGTGCGATCAGCCAGCAGCTTGCGGAGAGCGAACTGTTCGGCCACGAGGCCGGCGCGTTCACGGGCGCGCACGGGCGCCGCGCAGGCTATTTCGAGGAAGCGCACGGCGGCACGATCTTTCTCGACGAGATCGGCGATCTCGCACTCCCGCTGCAGGCGAAGCTGCTGCGCGTGCTGCAGGAGGGCGAGGTAACCCGCGTCGGCGCGACGCGTGGGCGGCCGGTCGACGTGCGCGTCGTCGCGGCAACCAACGTCGATCTCGAGCAGGCCGTGCTGGCCGGCAATTTCCGGATGGACCTGTTCTACCGGATCAATCTCGCGCGCGTGCGCCTGCCGCCGCTGCGCGAGCGGCCGCAGGACATCCTGCCGCTCGCCGAGCATTTCCGCGGGCGCTATTGCGCGCAGCTGAGGCGGCCGCAGCCGATGCTGTCCGAGGGCACCGTCCAGGCGCTGCACGCGTATCCGTGGCCCGGCAATATCCGCGAGCTGGAAAACGTCATGCATCTGGCGCTGCTCGTGTCGAACGGCAACCTGATCCGGCCGGAGCACCTGAAGTTCTCGGAGGCACTCGCCGGCTATGCGCAAGCCGACGCCGCCGCGGCGACTCTGCCGCAGGACGACATCCGCGCGGGCGTGCGCCGCCTGTTTCGCGCGCCCGGCGAAAGCCTGTTGCGCGACATCGAGGAACTGGTCGTGTGCGAGGCGTTCGAGCACTGCCGGTTCAGCCAGGTGCGCACCGCGGCGCTGCTCGGCGTCACGCGCAATACGATGCGCACGTTGCTCGCGCGCTACGGGCTGCTGAACGAGCAGCGCCCGGAATCCGCGTTCGACAACTGACCGGCCGGCGTCCCGGTGGCCGGCATCCCGGTGACCGGCGGTCCGGCGTCCCGGCGGCCCGCGTCGCGGCCGGCGGGGTTTCGGTCGGTTACGGCAGACTCGCGCGTGCCAGGCGCGTGCGGACGCGCGGCAATACATCCTCGCCCACGCGTGCCGCTTCCTCGAGGTTCGGATAGGACGACAGCAGGAACGTCTCGATGCCGAGCGCGCGGTATTCGTGGATGCGCGCGGCGACCTGGTCGTAGCTGCCGACGATCGCAGTGCCCGCGCCGCCGCGAATCAGGCCGACGCCCGCCCACAGATTCGGATACACCTCCAGCTCGCGCAACGAGCGCAGCGCGCCGCGGCTCAACGCGGTCTGCCGTTGCTGGCCGACCGATTCGTAGGCGGCGAGCTTGCGCTGCGCGTCGACATAGGTCTGGTCGGAGATCTCGCTCAGCAATTCGTCTGCGCGCGCCCACGCGGCGCGTTCGGTCGCGCGGGCGATCACGTGCACGCGCAGCCCGAAGCGCAGCCGGCGGCCGTGCATCGCGGCCAGCGCGCGCAGCCGCGCGAGCCGCTCGCGCACGGCGTCGGGCGGCTCGCCCCACAGCAGGTAGGTATCGGCCTGGCTTGCGGCCACCTGCTCGGCGAGCGTCGACGCGCCGCCGAGATAGAGCGCGGGCGGGGTCGCGAGCGGCACGCCGGCGTGCGCGGGGCTCAGCATGTAGTAGCGGCCGGCGACGGAATGGCCGCCGCCTTGCCACAGACGCCGCAGTACCCGCAGGTATTCGGACGTGCGCTGGTAGCGCGCGTCGTGATCGAGAAAATCGCCGAGCGCGCGCTGCTCGTAAGCGCTCGAGCCGTTCACCGCGAACAGGCGCAGGCGCGCGCCGCTCATGTGCTGCAGCGTCGCGGCCCTGCGTGCGATCTGCTCGGGCTGCTCGAGTCCGGGCCGGAACGTGACGATCAACGCGATGCGGCGGGTCGCGCGCACGAGCTGCGCGCTGACGAGCCACGGATCCTCGAAGCCCGCAGCCATCGGCAGCAGCAGGCTGTCGAAGCCGGCGGCCTCGGCCGCGCGGGCGACGCCGCGCAGGTATTCGGGCGTCGCCGGCCGATAGTCCTGCATGAAGGTCGGCGGGCGCGGCAGGCCGCTGTTGGCCAGATGCGGCCCGTCGCCGTTGGTCGGCAGGAACCACGCGAAATCCACGCTCATGCATCCCCTCGCCGCCGGCTTGCGCGCTGCGCGACGCGCGCGCGGCGCGCAGCGTCGAACCGGATCGTGCGCCGAAGCGCGATGCCGGCCGGCGGCGGCGCGAGGCCGCGTGCGCGATAGGCATAGTTCGACGGCCGCCGCGAGCGGCGGCGCACTGGCGGGCACCAGCAGCCCGTCGCACCACGACGCGGCGAACGCGATCTCGTGCCGCTGCGCCACCGACCAGTAGACGGGCGGCCGCCGAGCGGCGAGATCCGGCAGGCGCGCGTGCTCGGCGCGGTAATAGGTGCCGCGATACTGCAGCGGCGACTCGGTCGCCCACAGCGCGCGCAGGATCGACAGGAACTCGGCACTGCGCGCCAGCCGCTGGTCGCGGTTCAGGTGCATCGCGCGGTCGGTCGAGTCGACGTCCGGCGCATCGGCTTCGAGTGCGAGCCAGGCGCGGCCGCGGCTCAGCGACTGCAGGCTCTGCGCGAGATGCGCGGCGGCGACGGGTAGCATCGCGCCGGCCTGCAGCGTCACCATCACGCGCAGCGACGGCAGCGCGTCGACGAGCGCCGAGGCCGCCATCCACGGATCGGGGCCGGTGCGCTGCACGGGCAGCAGGATCGCATCGCAGCCGGCCGACACGCCGGCCTCGGCGATCGCGACCCAGTCGGCAACCAGGTCGCGCCGCGTGGCGTGGCAGCCGGCGTCGCTACCGATGTCGTAGCCGGTATCGAGCCGCAGCAGCAGACGCGGCGCGCTCATGCAACGGGCTGCGCCGGCTGCCAGCCGAGCGCCGGCGCAATCGTTTCCGCGAGCGTGCGCAGCCGCGCCAGCGCGTCGTCGAGCGACGAGCTTTCCGATTGCACGACCGGCAGGAAATAGTCGGCGAACGGGAACAGCGCCGGGTCGCCGCGCAGGCTTTCGATCACGTCGTCCGGATGCCCGTAATGGACGTTCAGCAGCCGCACGATCTGCTCGGGCTCGGTCACGTCGGGATGGCCGCTCGCCGCGAGCCACGGAATGTGCCGCACGACATCGGGCGCCAGCGCGGCGAGTGCAGTGCGCCGGTCCCGCGCGGGAAACACCGCGCGCACCACGCCGATGCGGGGCCGCGCCGCGTCGGTGTGCGCACGGTCGCGCCATGCGTCGAGATACGCGTGCGCGAGCGGCAGCTGCACGGTGCGGGGATCGTGCACGGCGGTGCCGAGCAGCAGGCCGTTGCCGTGCCGCGCGGCGAACCGCGCGCCGTCGGGCGACGCGTGCGAATGCCACAGGCGCGCGCGCACGCCCGGCGCCGCGGGCTGCAGCACGAGCGGCGGCGTATCGGCGGGGCCGTGCGCGACCGGCTGGCCGGCGAGTGCGTCCTGCAGGCGTTCGAGCGCGGACGCAAAGCGCGCCTGGCGCGTATCGACGTCGAAGCCGAACGCGGCGAACGCGTCGAGGTTCGCGCCGCCGCTGCCGAGCCCGAGTTGCAGCCGGCCGCCGGCCAGCGTATCGAGTACCGCCGCATCCTCGGCGAGCCGCAGCGGATCCTCGAGCGACAGCGTGACGATGCCGGTACCGAGCTCGATACGACGGGTGCGTTGCGCGACCGCGGCCAGCAGCACAAGCGGCGACGGCAGCCGGCCGTACTCCGCGCGGAAATGATGCTGCGCGACGAAGCCGCCGTCGAAGCCGAGCTGTTCCGCGGCGACGAACAGCGTCTCGAGATCCGCGTAGACGCGGCGCGCGTCGCCGGTACCGTGCACGTGCGTGAGAAAGCCGAGCTTGAACGGCCGTCGGGCGGCCGGTGCGGGAGAGAGCGAATGGGTCATGTCGGGATCGGATCGGAGGTGAGCGACGCAGCTTCGGGCCCGGCGACGGCAGGCGTCCAGCCGAGCGCCGGTGCGATCGCTGCCGCGACGGTTTCGAGTCGCCGTAGCGCGTCGCGGTGCGAGGTGCTGGCGGTCTGCACCTGCACGACGAGTTCGGTCGTGCCGGGCAGCGCGGGATCGGCTTGCAAGGCCGACACGATGTCGGCGGTCGTGCCGCGCAGCACGCCGAAGCGGTCCAGCAGCACGGGTACGTCGGCCGCCGCAGGCGCCGGTACGTTGGCGGCCCGCGCGAGCCGCTCGGCGTAACGCAGGATGTCGGGGCCGAGTGCGGTTTCGACGCTCGCCGCATCGTCGCCGGGCACGACCGCCCGAACGAGCGCGACGCGCGGGGCGCCGGGATGCGTCCACGCGCCGCGATAGCGCGCGACGAGCGCCGCTTCGCCGTCCTGATCCGGGCGCGTGCGCGCGACGATCAGCCCGTGGCCGTTGCGTGCGACCGCCTCGGCATCGCCGGTCGCTTGCCACAAACGCGCGGCCAGCGTGCGCGCATCCGGCTGCAGCGTCACGCCGGCCGGGCCGAGCGGCGCGCCGTCAAGCGCGCGCCGCAACGACGCGAGCGCGTCGGCCTGCAGCGCCGCGCGCGCAGCGAAATCGCGACCGAACGCGGCGAACACGTCCGGCTCGAAGCCGGCGCCGACGCCGAGCTGCAGGCGGCCGTCGGCCAACGCGTCGAGCACGGCCGCATCCTCGGCGACGCGCAGCACCGATTCGAGCGGCAGCACGATCACGCCGGTGCCGAGCGCGATGCGCCGCGTACGGCGCGCGGCGGCGGCGAGCAGCACGAGCGGCGACGGCAGGCGGCCCGTTTCGCTGCCGAAATGGTGCTGGGCGACCCACGCGCTATCGAAGCCGAGCGCTTCCGCCGTGTCGATCAGCGCGAGCGTGTCGTGCAGCACGCGCGGTGACGCGTCGGGCGCGTATACGCGCGTGAGCACGCCGAGGCGAAACGGGCGTGTCATGCGGCGCCTCCGCCGACGGGCGCGACCGTATCGCCGCGTAGCGACGACGGGCGACGGAAGAAGGGCGGCCGCGGCAGCCCGAGCTGATCGCGCAGCGTCGGGCCTTCGTACTCGGTGCGGAACAGCCCGCGGCGCTGCAGTTCGGGCACGACGAGATCGACGAAATCGTCGAGGCCGCCGGGTACCCATGCGAATGCGACGTTGAACCCGTCGGCGCCGTACGAGTGGAACCATTCCTCGAAGCGATCGGCGATGGTCTTCGGCGTGCCGGTCACGACACCCGCGCTGGCAAAGCGCTCGTAAAGCTGGCGGATCGTCAGGTTCTCGCGGCGCGCGAGATCGACGATCAGTTGCTGGCGGCTCTTGCTGCGATTGCTCGGCGGCAGCTCGGGCAGCGGGCCGTCGAGCGGATAGCCGGACAGGTCGAAATCGCCCGCGTTGTCGGCGAGCAGCCGCAGCCCGAGCACCGGGTCGATCAGGTCCTGCAGCGCGCGCAGCTTGTCGCGCGCGTCGGCCTCGGTCGCGCCGACGATCGGCATCACGCCGGGCAGGATCTTCAGGTGCTCCGGGCGGCGACCGTATTGCGCGAGGCGGCCCTTGACGTCCGCATAGAACGCCTGCGCGTCGTCGAGCCGGTGCTGCGCGGTGAAGATCACTTCCGCGCAGCGCGCCGCGAGTTCGCGGCCCGCTTCCGACGAGCCGGCCTGTACGAGCACCGGATGCCCCTGCGGCGTGCGCGCGACGTTCAGCGGGCCGCGCACGCTGAAGTGCGGCCCGTGATGATCGAGCACGTGCAGCTTGCGATGATTGAAATGCAGGCCGGCCGCCTTGTCCTCGATGAACGCGTCGTCTTCCCAGCTGTCCCAGAGCCCGGCCACGACGCGCTGGAACTCGTCGGCGCGCGCGTAGCGATCGGCGTGCGCGAGGTGCGGCGTCGCGCCGAAGTTCGCCGCTTCGTCGGGCACCACCGACGTGACGAGGTTCCACCCGGCGCGCCCGCCGCTCAGATGATCGAGCGACGCGAACTTGCGGGCGATGTGGTACGGCGCGTTGTAGGTCGTCGTCGCGGTCGCGATCAGCCCGATGCGATGCGTGACGGCCGCGAGCGCGGCGAGCAGCGTGAGCGGCTCGAAGGTGTCGGCGCGCGCACTGCGGCGCAGCGAATCGATGTGGCTGCCCTGCGTGGCGACCACGTCCGCGACGAACAGCGCATCGAGCTTGCCGCGCTCGGCCGTCTGCGCCATCCGGCGGAAATGCGCGAAGTCGCGGTTGCCGTTCGGCTGCGCGAGCGGATGGCGCCAGCCGACCACGTGGCTGCCGCCGCCGTTCAGCATCGCGTTGAGTTTCAGGGTGTCGGTGCGGCGCGTCATTCGGATGGAGCCCTCAATACGTGTAGGTCACGCGCACGCCGACGGTGCGCGGCTCGCCGGCCGCGGCGACGTTGGTGCCGGGCAGGAAGAAGTTCTTCGTCAGGTCGTACTGGCGGTTGAACAGGTTGCGCGCCCACAGCGCGACGTCCCAGTGCCGGTCGGGCGACGTGACGGTCAGGCTCGCATTGACGAGCCAGTAGCTGTCGACCGTGTAGTTCGGGCCGAGCAGCAGCAATTGCGAATACGCGTCGCGGTAGCTGTAGTTGGTCTCCGCGCGCAGCCGGTAGCCGCCGGCGAGCCAGCTGTACGCGACTTGTCCGCCGTAGCTCAGGCGCGGGAAGCTGAGCGCGCTGCCGTTGTAGTCGGTGAACACGTTGTGGCCGCTGGCCGCCGACGCCTGCGTGTTGTACGTGACGAACGGCGACGTGTACTTGCCGCTCTTGTAGCCGACGTACTGCGAGATCTCCAGCCCGCGCACCGGCTGCCATTTCAGGTCGGTCTCGAAGCCGTCGATGCGCGATTTCGGCGCGTTGACGAACGTGCCGATCAGCGATTGCGAGTTCGGGTCGAAGGTGGCCGACAGCACCTGCTGGTCGCGATAGTCGTAATGGAACGCCGACGCGTTCCAGCGCAGGGTACGCGTGAGGTCGGCCTTGAAGCCCACTTCGTATGCGGTCAGCGATTCCGGCTTGAACGGCGCGAGCGCATTCGAATTGCCGGTGTTGTGCGCGGTGAAGCCGCCCGACTTGTAGCCGCGGCTGACGGTCGCGTAAAGCATGGTCGCCGGTGCGAGATCGAATTCGAGGCCGACCTTGCCCGACGTGCCGTTCGACGTCAGCGACTGGTTCGCGTCGCCGCCCTGGAAGCCCGCGAACGGCACGAACGACGGCGTCAGCATGCCCGACGCGAAGCCGCGCAGTTCACGCTTCTCGTGTTCCTGGCGCACGCCGACGATGCCGCGCAGGCGTTTCGTGATGTCGTAGGTCGCCTGGCCGTAGACGCCGAGCGTATCGACCGACTGCCGGTAGCGCGTGAGCGCGATGAAGCCGAGCCGGTCGCTGAAGTCGGAATAGAACTTCTCGTCGAGGTCGTCGTGCGAGTAGAACAGGCCGGTGACCCAGCGCAATCGCGTATCGCCGCGTGACGACGCGCGCAGCTCCTGCGTGACTTCGTTGACGGTGTCGTCGAAGTATTCGTCGGAGTCGTGGTATCGCGTCGCGTCCCAGTCCGAATATTCGCGGCGGTGCAGGTAGTTGTACGCGGTGATGCTCTTCAGTTCGACCGGGCCGAGGTTCCACGTCGCGGTCAGGTCGACGCCGCCGTTCACGTTGTTGCGCCCCGGCTTCGCGTCGGTCGACAGGCCCGTCACGCGCGAAAACGCGGGGCTTACGCCCCAGCCCGTCTTCGTGTGGTCGGCGTCGGCCGGGATCACCTCGCCGGTCTTGGCCGACGTGTAAGGCGTAAACAGGTAGAGCCCCGTGTTGTCGGACTTGTCGAAGCCGCCATGCGCGCCGAAGTGCAGCTTGAAATCGCGGGCGACGTCCCAGTCGAGCTGCGCGCGCGCGGCGGCGCTGTCGTGGTTGCCGAGCGTCTGGTTGGTCGCGCGGTTGTTCTGCCATGCGCCGAAGTCCTGCGTCGTGAACGCGAAGCGGCCGCGCACGCGGTCGCTCAGCGGCCCGGACACGTAGCCTTCGGTCGTCAGCAGGTTGTGCGTGCCGTATTCGACGCTCGCGCCGGCTTCGAAATCGCGGGTCGGCTGGTTCGTGATGAAGTTCACCGTGCCGCCCGTCGTGTTGCGGCCGTACAGCGTGCCCTGCGGGCCGCGCAACACTTCGACGCGCGCAATGTCGAACAGTTGCCCCTGGGTCTGGATCGGCAGCGCGTACGCGACGTCGTCGACGTTGATGCCGACCGTCGATGCGTTGTTCGACGTGTAGTCGGTGAAGCCGATGCCGCGAATCCGGAACTGCGGCTGGCCGCCGCCGAACGCCGGCTCGACTTCGACGCTCGCGGTCGCGTGCTGCAGGTCGTTGACGGTCTCGACGTTCAGCGTCTTCAGATCGCTGCCCGATAGCACCGACATCGACGTGCCGACGCGCTGCGCGGATTGCTGCCGCCGCTGCGCGGTGACGATCACGTCCTTGAGCTGGGCCTCGGCGACCGGCGCGCTGCCGGTCGCAGGCGTCGTGCCGGAGGCCGCCGCCGCCGGGCTGGTCGATGCAGCCGATGCAGCGGGTGCCGCCGGTGTGATCGGTGCGGCCGCCGCCGACGACGCGGCGATCGGCGCCGCGGTCACGGCCGGCTGCTGCTGCGCATGCAGCGCCGGCGAGGCGGCCAGCAGTGCCGATGCGCCGAGGGAGGCGCTCAACATCGTGTATTTCATCCGTATATCCCCAAATCGAAGCGTTGTTATGCGTGTGGTCCGGCGCGGTGCCGCGCATCGGATCGATGGCGGCGCGGTTCGGCAGTGCGTGAGCGGGGCTTCGCAACAGGCGTGCCAATGGGCGCTCGAGCACGCCCCGCAAAGGCCTGGCGCTTAAAGCACCGCCTCGGCAACACGGCGCGCGCACATGCGTTCCAGTCGTTTTGCTGGATTTCCAGCAGCGCCGCCGCGCGGCCCACGGCGTGCTGCATTTGCGGCATCTCGCTGGAAATCCAGCGCGCCGCATGCGGTGCGATCGCCGCACAGGCCGACAGGACGGCATTGGCACGGTGCTTGCTGTCGACGGAAGCCATGCACCCGTCCACGAGGATCTTCATGAACGCTTTCACGTCCGCCGACACGCCGGCCCGCGCGTCGTCCCCGCTGTCCTCCCGTCCGCCCGCGAGCCGCATCGCCGACGACGCGCATGCGCTTGAAACCGCGCGCCGGCTCGCCGGCGAACTGGCGCGCGACGCGGCGTTGCGCGACCGTGAGCGGCGCCTGCCGTTCGAGGAGCTCGACCTGTTCTCGGGCAGCGGGTTGTGGGGCATCACGGTGCCGCGCGCGTTCGGCGGCGCGGACGTGTCGCTCGCGACGCTCGGCGAAGTCGTGCGGACCATCGCGCAGGCGGACCCGTCGATCGGCCAGTTGCCGAAGAATCACTTCCACGCGCTCGACGTGATCCGGCTGACGGGCGACGACGCGCAGCGCCGCAAGTTCTTCGGCCTCGTGCTCGACGGCGCGCGGATCGGCCATGCGGCGTCCGAGCGCGGGACGAAGAACGCGCTCGAGATCGGCACGCGGCTGTCGCGGCGCGGCGGCCGGCTCGTGCTCGACGGCCAGAAGTTCTATTCGACGGGTGCGCTGTTCGCCGACTGGATCGCGGTGCTCGCGATCGACGACGACGGCCGCTACGTGCAGGCGCTGGTCGAGCGCGACCGGCCGGGGCTCGACATCGTCGACGACTGGAGCGGCTTCGGGCAGCGCACGACGGCGAGCGGCACGCTGACGTTGTCGGGCGTGGAGGTCGACGAGCAGGACGTGGTGTCGATCCAGGCCGCGTTCGAGCGCCCGACGCTCGCGGGCCCGGTGTCGCAGTACCTGCACGCGAACATCGACGTCGGCATCGCGCGCGCGGCGCTGGCCGACACGCTCGACTTCGTGCGCACGCGCAGCCGGCCGTGGGCGGACAGCGGGATCGCGCGCGCGTCCGACGATCCGTACGTGATCCGCGACGTCGCGGACGTGCAGGTTCGCCTGCTCGCGACCGAAGCGCTGCTCGATCGCGCGGCTGCGGCGCTCGACGCGTTGCCGGCCGAACTCGACGACGCGCAGGTCGCGCATGCATCGGTGCAGGTCGCGGCCGCGAAGGTGCTCAGCACCGAGGTCGCGATTCTCGCGACCAACAAGCTGTTCGAACTGTCGGGCACGCGCTCGGTGCTGAGCGAATACAACCTCGACCGTCACTGGCGCAATGCACGCACGCATACGTTGCACGACCCGGTGCGCTGGAAATACCACGCGATCGGCAACTACGTGCTCAACCACGTCAACCCGCCGCGCCACGGCTACCTGTGATGACCGGCACGCTTACCACTCCATCGCCGTTCGCGCCGACGGACCCGGCGCGGCGCCGTTATGCGCTCGCCGCCGCGTGGGCCGCGGCCGGGCTCGGCGGCGCAGCGCGGGTGTTCGCGGCGGACGCCGCAGGGGCGCCGGTGCGCGGCGGCACGCTGTCGCTGTTCGCGCAGCCGGAGCCGCCGTCGCTCGTCAACGCGCTGACGCCGCATGTCGCATCGCAATACGTCGGCGGCAAGATCTTCCAGGGGCTGCTCGGCTTCGACCCGCAACTGCGTGCGGTGCCGGTGCTCGCGCGCAGCTGGCGTGTGTCGGCCGACGCGCTGACGTACACGTTCGACCTGCAACCGGGCGTGCGCTGGCATGACGGGCAGCCGTTCGGCGCGCAGGACGTGGTCGTCACGCTGAAGGAAATCGCGCCGCAGGCGCTGCCGCGCACGAAGGTGACGTTCGACAAATACGTCGCGTCGATCGATGCGAGCGGCCCGCTGCAGGTGACGATCCGCCTGAAGAAGCCGTACGCGGGGCTGATCAACCTGCTCGGCAGCGGGCTGCTGCCGATCCTGCCGGCGCACCTGTACCAGGGCAAGGACCCGCGCGGCAATCCCGCGAACCAGCATCCGGTCGGCACCGGCCCGTTCGTGTTCCGCGAATGGAAGCGCGGCGCGTACATCCGTGTCGCGCGCAACCCGGATTACTGGAAGAAGGGGCTGCCGTATCTCGACGGGATCGTGTTCAACGTCGTACCCGACGCGGCCGCGCGCTCGATCGCGTTCGAGCGCGGGCAGATCCATGCGCTGCGTGCGGGCGACGTCGACTACGCGGACATCGCTCGGCTCGCGAAGCTGCCGGGTGTCGCGATCACGACGCAGGGCTGGGAACTGTTCACCGGCATGGCCTTTCTCGAACTGAACCAGCGCAAGCCGCCGTTCGACAACGTGCTTGTACGCCAGGCGGTGCTGCACGCGCTCGATCGCCAGTTCATCGTCGACCGGATCTTCTTCGGCTACGGCAAGGTCGCGAACGGGCCGTTCGTGTCGTCGTCGCCGTTCTACGATCCGAACGTGCCGCGTTTCGCGTACGACCCGGAGCGGGCGCGGGCACTGATCCGGCAGTCGGGCGTCGACGTCGGCAAGTTTCCGCTCGTGCTGATCAATGGCGAGAAGGGCGGCGCGTGGGAGCGGGTGGCTGAATACACGCAGCAGGCGCTCGGCCAGGCCGGCTTCCGGCTGCGCGTGCAGACGACCGACGCAGCCGGCTGGTATGCGCGCGTCGCGAACTGGGATTTCGACCTGAGCTACAACTTCCTGTTCCAGAACGCGGACCCGGATTTCGGCGTCGCGCCGCTGTACCGGATCGACGGCATCTCGAAGGGCTCGCCGTTCGGCAACGTCGCGGGCTATCGCAATCCGCAGGCCGACGCGCTGTGGGACGCGGCCGCGCTGGACACCGATCCGGCCGCGCGCCGCGCGCGCTACGCGCAGATCCAGACCACGCTCGCGAACGACGCGGCGATCGCGAACATCTTCGAGATGGTGAACCCGACGGTGTACCGGCGCAACGTCCACAACCTGCTGCGCACGGCCACCAGCGTGAACGACAGCCTCGAGGACACGTGGATCGGATGACGCGATGAACACGGCGCTGCGTTTGACGTCGACGGTGCTCAGGGGCCTTGCGGTCGTGCTGGGCGTGCTGATCGTGAACTTCTTCCTGATCCGGCTCGCGCCGGGCGACCCCGCGTTGATGCTCGCCGGTGACGCGGGCTCGGGCGACGCCGCGTACGTCGAGCGGCTGCGTGCGCAGCTCGGGCTGAGCCGGCCGCTCGTCGAGCAGTTCGCGCTGTATCTGCGTGATCTTGCGCACGTCGATTTCGGCTTCTCGTACCGCAACCAGTTGCCGGTCTTGCAGCTCGTCCTGGACCGCCTTCCCGCGACGCTGCTGCTGATGGCGGCCGCGTTTGCCGTGTCGGTCGTCACGGGCGTGACGGCGGGTGCGGTTGCCGCCTATGGCGAGTCGCGCGGCGGCCCATGGATGCGCCGCGTCGCCCGCGCGATCGGCGCGCTCGCGGTGATCGTCTATGCGACGCCGTTGTTCTGGCTGTCGCTGATGAGCGTGATCGTGTTCTCGGTGGTGCTCGGCTGGCTGCCGTCGTTCGGGATGGAAAGCGTCGGCGCCGGCTACACGGGCTGGCGCCGGGCGCTCGACGTGGCCGCGCACCTGGTGCTGCCGGCCGCGACGCTCGGGCTCGTGTACGGCGCGATCTACGTGCAGCTCACGCGCGCCGCGATGCTCGAGGTGATCGAACGCGAGTTCGTCCGCACCGCGCGCGCGAAGGGTGCGTCCGATCGGCGCGTGATGATTCGCCACGTGCTGCGCAATGCGCTGTTGCCGGTCGTCACGCTGGGCGGGTTGCAGCTCGGGCAACTCGCGGGCGGCGCGCTCGTCACCGAGATCGTGTTCGCATGGCCCGGTCTCGGCGGACTGATGTACGACGCGCTGCTGCAGCGCGACTATCCGGTGCTGCTCGGGCTGCTCGCCGTGGTCGCGGCGCTCGTGGTGCTGTTCAACGCGTTGACCGATCTGCTGTACGGGATCGTCGATCCGCGCATCGACTGGCGGGGGGCGCGATGACGCGCGGCTTCCTGCGCCGTTTCGTGCGTGCGCGCGGTGCGGCGGCCGGCATGCTGTTCCTTGCCGTCGTCGCGCTCGTCGCGTTGAGTGCGCCGCTGTGGCTGCCGTCGCCGTGGCGCATGGCCGGCGAGCCGTTGCTGCGGCCGCTGCAGGCCGGCCATCCGCTCGGCACCGACATGCTCGGGCGGGACGTGCTGGTCGCGCTGCTATGGAGCGCGCGCGTGTCGCTGTTCGTCGGGCTCGCGGCGACCGTCGCGACCTTTGCACTCGGCGTGTCGATCGGCGCGCTTGCTGGCTGGTGCGGCGGCTCGGTCGACCGGGCGCTGATGGCGGTCACGACGCTGTTCCAGACGGTGCCGCAGTTCGCGGTCGCGGTCACGATCGCGGCCGTGCTCGGTGCGTCGCTCGAATCGACGATCGTCGCGATCGCCGCCGTATCGTGGCCGGCGATCGCGCGGCTCGTGCGCGGCGAATTCATCGGGCTCGCGCAACGGGAGTTCGTGCTCGCCGCACGGCTTGCGGGCGAGTCGCCCGCCGCGCTCGTGCGGCGCCAGATCCTGCCGCACGTCTGGCCGCCGCTGGCGGTGCTGGCCGCGCTGATGGTCGCAACCGCGATCCTCACCGAATCAGCGCTGTCGTTCCTCGGGCTCGGCGATCCGTCGCAGATGAGCTGGGGCTTCATGATCGGCGCGGCGCGCAATGTGGTGCGCGACGCGTGGTGGCTGAGCATCTGGCCGGGGCTCGCGATCGTCGCGACCGCGCTCGCGGTCAACCGGGTCGGCGAAGGGTTGCGCCACGCGTCGGCGCTTGCGGAGCACGGGCGATGAGCGGCGCGCCGCTGTTGTCGATCGAGCGGCTCACGCTCGCGTTGCCGGCCGGCGCGGAACGCCGCGACGCGGTGCGCGACGTGTCGCTGACGCTCGCGCCCGGCGAGGTGCTGTGCGTGGTCGGCGCGTCCGGCTCGGGCAAGTCGCTGCTCGCGGCTGCGATCGCCGGCCTGCTGCCGCGCGGCGTGCGGCATGCTGCCGGGCGGATCGCGCTGCGCGGACGGGACCTCGCGCAGTGCAGCGACGCCGAATGGCGCGCGATTCGCGGCCGCGACGTGTCGATGATCTTCCAGGAACCGCTCGCCGCGCTGAATCCGCTGATGACGGTCGGTGCGCAGGTCGATGAAGTGTTGCGCATCCACCGTGTGCTGGGCGGTCGCGGCGACGGTGCGGCGCGCGCCGCGCGCGTGACGGCGCTGTTGCGCGACGTCGGCCTGCCGGAGCCCGAGCGGCTGCGGCATGCGTATCCCGATGCGCTGTCGGGCGGCCAGCGCCAGCGCGTGCTGATCGCGATGGCGCTCGCGCTCGAACCGGCGCTGCTGATCGCGGACGAACCGACCACGGCGCTCGACGTCACCACGCAGGCGCGCATCCTGGCGTTGATCGAGCACGCGGCGCGCACGCGGCGAACCGGCGTGCTGCTGATCACGCACGACTTTGGCGTGGTCGCGCGTGTCGCCGATCGCGTCGTGGTGTTGCGCGACGGCGAACCTGTCGAGCGTGGCCGCGCGGCCGACGTGCTGCGTGCGCCGCGTCATCCCTACACGCGCGCGTTGCTCGATGCGGTGCCGCACGGCCGCGTCGAGCCGCGCATCGTCATTCGCAGCGGCGTGCCGCTGCTGGACGTGCACGGCCTGCACAAGCGTTATGCGTCGCGTCGTGCGTTGCCGTTCCTGCCGGTGCGCGGCCGGAGCGGCGTCGATGCGCTGATGGACGTCGGTTTCACGCTGCATGCCGGCGAGACGCTCGGCATCGTCGGCGAATCGGGTTCGGGGAAGTCGACGCTCGCGCGTGCGCTGGTGCGGCTCGCGCGGGTGGATGCGGGCCGGATCGTCCTGCGCGGCGAGCACGATCTCGTGCGCCTGGCCGACTCTGCGTTGAGACCGCTGCGTCGGGACGTCCAGATGGTGTTCCAGGATCCGTACGCATCGCTGAACACGCGCCAGACGATCGCGCAGATCGTCGCGACCGGCCCGCTCGCGCACGGTGTCGGCCGCCGCGACGCGTATCGGCGGGCGGCCGAGCTGCTCGCGCAGGTCGGCTTGCCGCCGGATGCACTCGACCGGTATCCGCACGAATTCTCCGGCGGGCAGCGACAACGGATCAGCCTCGCCCGCGCGCTGGCGCTCGACCCGTCGATTCTCGTCGCCGACGAAATGGTCTCGGGGCTCGACGTGTCGGTGCAGGCGCAGGTGCTCGATCTGCTCGCGTCGGTGCAGCGACGCCGCGCGATGGCGATCGTGTTCGTCACGCACGACCTGCGCGTCGCCGCGCAGATCTGCGACCGGATCGCGGTGATGCAGGCGGGGCGGATCGTCGAGCTGGGCGACACCGCCCAGGTGTTCGGCGCTGCGCGCCATCCGTACACGCGCGCGCTGCTCGACGCGATACCGGTATTGCCCGCGCGTGCGGCAGCGAGCGGCACCGCGGACGCAGCCGCGCGTGCTCATCGCATCAACGAGGAACAATCATGACCTCCGTTTCGAACGTCGCGGCCGATGCTTCGGCCGTCGTGGCCGGCGTGCCGGTCGAGGTGCGTGCGGGCCGCACGCTGAGTGTCGCGCATCGCGCCGCGCCGCTCGGCTCGCCGCATGCGGGGACGGTGCTGTTCTTCGCGCACGGCGGCGGCGGCAACAAGAACCAGTGGCGCGCGCAGTGGCGCACGTTCGCCGATGCGGGCTACGAACTCGTCGCATGGGATTTTCTCGGCCACGGCGACAGCCCGCGCCCACCCGTGCGAAGCGGCGCTTATCACGGCGACGAAACGCTGCTCGACTATCTCGCGCTGTTCGACCGATACAAGGGCGCGCACAACGTGCTCGTCGCGCATTCGCTCGGCACGGGCAGCACGCTCGCGTTGCTCGATCGGCTCGCGGCGCTCGGGCGGCTGCATGAAGCAAGCGGCGCGCTGCTGCTCGGCACGCAGCTCGCGCGCCCGGTGACCCGGCCACCGGCATTGCCGGGCTGGCTGCTCGAATGGATCAAGCCGGTGTTCGCACGGCGGTTTCGGCGGCTCGCATGGCATCCGCAAGCCGATCCGGCGCTGGTCGCGTACGAGTCGCGCGTGGCGCGCCGCAACCGGATGACGACGTTCCAGGCCGTGCTGCGCGACGCGCCGTGGCCGGACGCGGCGCGGCTGGCCGTGCTCGACTTGCCGGTCGCCGTGCTGGCCGGCGATGCCGATGGGCTGACGCCGCCGGCCGGCGGGCGTGCGCTGGCCGATGCGCTGCCGAATGCGACGTTCGACGTGCTGGCTGCCTGCGGGCATCAGTTGATGCTCGAGCGGCCCGATCAGGTCGGCGCCGCATTGCGTGCGCTGCTCGAGCGCGCCGTTCAGCCGGCGCCGTCGGCGTGAGCGTCGATGTATGCGTCGGCCGATGGATCATGTCAAACCGGCCAGGGGTTCGAATAACGGTGGAAGAGGAGGCGTTTGATGTCTGAAGTCGAAGTTTCGTTGGATCGGCAGGACCGGCTCGTCTATGTGTCGGCCCGGGACCCGCTCGCGCAGCCGCTGTTCGACGAGCTCGCGTACGAGTACAGCAGCCGTTACGCGGCTTATATCCCCGAGGAGGAACTCGCCAGGGAGCTCGTGCGCTATCCGGTCGAAGCTTTCGCGCCGCCTCATGGCGCGTTCCTGCTGCTGTTGCGTGAGGGCCGGGCGATCGCGGGCGGTGCGTTCATGCGTCATCACACGCCGGCCACCGCGGAGTTCAAGCGCATCTGGGTCAGTCGCGCGCATCGGCGTCAGGGGTTGGCGCGGCGCGTACTGGCCGAGCTGGAAGCGCAGGCTGGCCGGCAAGGCTACACGCGCGTGCATCTGGGAACCGGGCCGCGGCAACCCGAAGCGGTCGGCCTTTACCGGTCCTCCGGCTATACGCTGCTGTCGTCGCACGATTTCGGCGAGGATGCGCCGCCCGGCGTGTTGTTCGAGAAATATCTGCTGCCGGTTCAGCCGGTGCATACCGGCCACGTGGAATGAGTCGATGACGCCGGACGAGCCGCACGCTTGCGTGCACACCGAGCTTGCAGATGCCGTTGCCCGCGCGCGACCGTCCGGCCGGTTCGGCTGGCTCGTGCGACGGCTCGATGCGCGCGGTGCTTCGCACGACACCCGTGCCGACATCGTGCTGGGCATCTGCGTCGCGATGGGCTTCACCACGCTTCTCGATCAGGCGATCTTCACGCTTGCGGTGCCGGCGCTCAGGAGCGGACTGCGCGCGTCGACAGCGGAAATACAGCTGATCACGTCGGTTTATTCCATCGCGTTCGGTATCGCGCTCGTCCCTGCCGGCCGGCTGGGCGACGTGATCGGGCGCCGCCTGCTGTTTCTGGTCGGGCTCGCGATGTTTACCGGTTTCAGCGTACTGGGCGGATTGGCGGACGATGCGCGAACGGTGATCGCCGCACGCGTGCTGCAAGGGCTCGGCGCGGGGATGATCAATACGCAGATATTCGGCCTGATCCAGGACTTGTTCACCGGCACGGCGCAAGCCAGGGCGCTCGGGCGATACGCGATGGCCGGCGGCTTGTCTGCGCTCGTCGGCCCGCTTCTCGGTGGGCTGGTTCTTGCATCGGTTCCGACGGACATCGGCTGGCGGCTGCTGTTCCTCGTCAATGCCCCGTTCGGCGTTGCCGTCTTCTGCGTGGCGCTTCGGTATTTGCCGCGCCACCGGCCGTCGGCTCGCCGGTTTTCGATCGACCTGATCGGGTTGATTCTTTTGTCCGCGATCACGCTCGCGCTCATGCTCGCCACGTTGGTCGGAAGTGCCGCGATGCCGTCGCGGCGCGTGTGCCTCGCGGTCGCGTTGGCCGGGCTGCCGTTGTTTCTCGCGTGGGAAGCCGCGTATCAGCGTCGCGGCGGCACACCGATCCTGTCGCGCAGTCTGGTCGGCTCGCGCGGCTATGTGCTCGGTACGATCGTCGCGATGTGCCAGTTCGCAGCGGGCGTCACGCTCGGGATGGTCAGTGCGTTGTTCTTTCTCGACGGCTTGCATGTCGACCCGCTGCTCTATGCGGCGCTGTCGATTCCTGCCGCGCTGGCATCGACCGCATCGGCGATGTGGAGCTGGCGTTTCGTCCGGCGTTTCGGCCGCGGCGGAACCGTGTTCGCGATCGCGTGTCATGCGCTTGCCGTGGCCGCGCAAGGTTGCGCGGCCGAATTCTTCGAGATTCGCTGGATCGTACTCACGTATCCCGCGATCGCGTTGCTGCAGGGCGTCGCCGGCGGCCTGATTCATGCGCCGAATCAGGCGATGACGCTCGCGCAGATCGGCCAGGATGAGGGGCGTGGGCTGGCTGCAGGGTTTCTGCAGTTATCGCAGCGGCTTGCGTGCTCGATCGGCATGTCGTGGGGAACGGGGGTGTTCCTGGTGCAGGCATCGTCTTCCGCCGGTTTGACGGCATACCGAGATGCATTCGTCGAAGTGCTGATGCCGATCTTGCTGTTGGTCGCCGGTGCGTTCGTGGCGGCATGCACGGACTGGGCAAGCAGGCGAGCACAGTGCCCGACGACGTGACCGGCAGACGATCCATGCTTTTGTTGCATTCCGACCTTTACGATATGTCATCCTGATTATGTGTATCTGTGTGCATAACGATTTCAAAAATGCTTGGTTTGCGCATGAATGGTTAACGCGCACTATTGGGCCTCGCGACACAGGAAGTTAACCGTGTCGAACAAATCGATCCAATCCGGCAAATCAGAGGCAGATGACTCGAAGCATCTGGCGTATCCGTGACAGACGAAGTAATCGACACCTCCCCGCTTGACCCGCTCGCGCTGCCCATGTTCGACGAGTTGTCGGTCGAGTATTCCACGCGATATCAGGACTTTCGCTCGGTGCCCGCGGAAGTCGTGCGTGATGAACTCCTGGCATATCCGGCCGCACTGTTTGCACCGCCCGACGGCGCCTTCGTGCTGATTCGCCGGGGTGACGAAGTCGTGGGGGGCGGCGCATTCCAGCGCTACGACGCAACGACCGCCGAGCTCAAGCGCATCTGGGCGCATTCCGGCGTGCGTCGCCAGGGCGTTGCGCGCCGCGTGGTGGCCGAACTGGAATCCCGTGCGTTGCGGCAAGGCTACCGGCGCGTCTATCTCACGACCGGATTTCGTCAACCGGAGGCCTCCGCGCTCTATGCCGGCACCGGCTATGTCCCGCTATACGATCCGGCGATCGCACCGGAAGTGCATTGGCGGCTGCCGTTCGCCAAGGATCTGCTCGAGCCTGGCCGTACCGATCGTTTGCAGGATTTGAAGCCGGACCGGCCGTTGGGTCGGCCGTTCGGCGCATGACGGATGAATACTTCTACGGGATATCGAAACATGAATCGTCGTCGCGGAATCAGCCTGGCAGTGTCCGGTGCGCTTGCCCTCGTCGTCATGGGGGTGGCCGGCCTCGCACAGTCGGCGCCATCGTTGAATCTGAGCCCCGATCAGCAAGATCGCCCGCGCGGCACGCCGGACGCCGCGGCCATCAAGCTGATTCCGGAGAACTTCCGCTTCGTCGAGAAGGGCGTGCTGACGGTCGGGATCTCGGTGAGTGTTCCGCCGATCAGTGTGTATGCCACGGATGCGAAAACGATCGTCGGGGCCGATCCGGATCTCGCGCAACTGGTGGCGGACGAACTCGGCCTGAAGCTCAAGCTCGTGCCGCTCGCGTGGGCAGACTGGCCGCTCGCCGTCGCGTCGGGGAAAGTCGACGCGGTACTGTCGAACGTGACCGTGACCGAGGCGCGCAAGCAGAAGTTCGACTTCTCGACCTATCGACGCGACGTGCTCGGCTTCTACGTCGAGCAGAACAGCGCGATCAAGCAGATTCGCGAGCCGAAGGATATCGCCGGACTGCGGGTCATCGGTGACTCGGGCACCAACCAGGAAAAAATCCTGTTGGCATGGGACAAGGAAAACGTCGCACACGGGCTGAAGCCGATTCACGTGCTGTATTACGAGGATCCCTCCGTGCGCACGCTGGCGCTGGCATCGGGACGCGCCGACGCGATTTTCAGCGTCAATGCGGTGTTGGCTTACCAGGTGAGCCAGGGTGCGAAGATCAGGCAGGTCGGCGCGGTAAGCGGCGGGTGGCCGCGCACGGCAGAGCTCGCTGTCACGACTCGCAAGGACGGCGGGCTCGCGGCGCCCATTACCTATGCGATCAACGACCTCATTCAGAACGGCAAATATCGCCAGGTACTGAGCCGCTGGAATCTCGAAAGTGAGGCGATCACGAAAGCGTCGACGAATCCGCCGGGGCTTCCCGATCTCTGATTCGGTCTTGAGCGGATGAAGAAGGACCGCCGCTGAGAATGGCGTTTTATAAATCATATGTACTACTACTGAAAGGCAGCTTGCAACGTGCCTTCAATCGACAAGGGGCAGAGAAATCATGCAGCACAAACGGGGCGAAGGGGTTTCGCCGAAGACGCGCAGGACGGTGATATCGGTGGCGGTGGCGGCTGGCGTTTTTCATGGCGCGGCCTGGGCGCAGGAAGCGGGAGCGGGGGACGCAGCGGCAGCGGTCGCGACACCGGCGAGTAGCGCGGTCGCACCGGCATCGTCGGCTTCGGCCGCGCCGGACGGCAAGGTACAGGTTCAGGACCGCGTCGTGATCACCGGTTCGCGCACCGAGACGCGCGCGAGCAAGAGCCTGACGCCGATCGACGTGATCGGCGGCGATCAGTTGCGCGCGACGGGGCAGACCAACCTGCGCGATGCGTTGGTGAAACTGTCGCCGTCGATCACGCGGACCTCGTACTCGGGCGATACCGGCGTATTGACCGACACGCTGTCGCTGCATGGCCTGACACCCGACCACGTGCTCGTGCTGGTGAATGGCAAGCGCCGCCACACGACGGCCAACATCACGCTCGACCCGGGACTGAACCAGGGCTCGACCGGCGTGGATATCGATACCATTCCGGTGGGCCTGATCGACCATATCGAAGTGCTGCGTGACGGTGCTTCCGCGCAGTACGGCTCCGACGCGATCGCGGGCGTGATCAACATCATCCTGAAGCGCAACACGCACGGCGGCGAACTCGCGACGACCAACGGACAGACGTATTCGGGCGACGGCTTCAAGACCAGCGAATCCGCGACGATCGGCCTGAACATCGCCGACAAGGGTTTCCTCGATCTGAGCGCCGGATTCGACCGGCAGAACCATACGATCCGCACGGGGCCCGACGACTATTTCGGGCGGTTTCCGCAGGGGCAGGGCTATTACAACCCGATCCTCGGCGACCCGTCCAGCTCGCGCGAGACGGTCGGCTTCAACGCCGGCTACTACCTCGGCGACGACGTCGAGCTCTACGGGTTCGGCACCTATGCGCACCGCAACGGCGACGCGTACCAGAACTATCGTCCACCGTCGGTCCTGCCGCAGGTCTACCCGAACGGGTTCGTGCCGGTCGAAACGATCAACGAGAACGATTACTCGGTGACGGCCGGTGTGAAGGGCAAGAACCTGTTCGGCTGGGCATGGGATCTGAGCACGACCTATGGCGGCGACTACAGCGTGTTCGGGATGCGCAATTCCGCCAACACCGGGTTGTACGCGGCAACGGGATCAACGCCGACCACCTTCCATCTGTCGACCGTCAGCAACACCCAGTTGACGAACAACCTCGACCTGTCGCGGGCATTCAATGTCCCGCTGCTGCCCGCACCGCTGAATGTCGCCGTGGGCGTCGAGCAGCGTCGCGAAACCTATACGATCCGAAATGGCGAGCAGGCATCGTGGATCGATGGCGGGTCGGCTGCGTTGCCGGGCCTGGCGCCGGTCAGCGCGAGCGACATCTCGCGCAACGTGATCGGCACGTACGTCGATCTGTCGACCTACCTGACGCCGAAATGGCAGGTGAACCTGGCGGGCCGTTACGAGCACTACAACGACGTCGGCGACACGACCAACGGCAAGGTTTCCACCCGCTACCAGTTCTCGCCGGCCATCGCGGTTCGCGGCAGCGTGAGTTCGGGCTTTCGTGCGCCGTCGCTGGCCCAGGAGTCCTATACCAGCGTGACGACGTCGCCGGCCTCCGTGGGCGGCATCCTGGCAACGACGTCGCCCGGCGCGCGCCTGATCGGCGCGCAGGCGCTGAAGCCGGAGCAGTCGACCAGCTACAACTTCGGATTGGTGCTCAATCCCGTTCGCAACCTGCAGCTGACGATCGACGCGTACCAGATCAATATCCGCAACCGGATCGTTCTTGGCGGAACTGCGTCGGGCGCCGCGGCCATCGCCGCGCTCGAAGGGGCGGGCCTGAGCGTGCCGGGCTCGGTGCCGGCATCGGCGGTCAGCGCAAGTTACTTCACCAACGGCGCGAACACGCGCACGCGCGGGATCGACCTCGCGGGCACCTATCACACCGGGTTCGGTCGCTACGGCCAGGTGGACTGGGATTTCGGCGTGAACCTGAATACGACGTCGGTCACGCACGTGGCGAACGGATCGAACGGGAAGCCGTCGCTGAACGGACAGCAGATCGCGTCGCTGTCCACGACGACACCGAAGAACAAGATCATCATCGGCGGCACCTGGCGTCTCGACAAGTGGGCGGTCACGCTGCATGAAACGCGCTACGGGAAGACCTCGGGCGAGGGGACGTACTTCGTCGGCCCGAACGCATTCTCGACGTCGCAGTTCGTTCACTACGAGGAGGCCGCGCGGTACGTGACCGACCTGGAAGTGCGCTACGACGTGACCAAGCAGTTCCAGATCGCGGCGGGCGCGCAAAACCTGTTCGACGTTCGCCCGAGCAAGCTGCCTTTCGAGACGCAACTGGAAGGTATTCAGTACAGCGGCGGCAGCACGATCGGCGTCAACGGCGGATTTTATTATCTGCGCGCGCGCTATCTGTTCTGATCGAACGACCATATCCATAGCAGAAATGACCGTAACGGGACGTTGATCCGTTATCGATAATAACGGGTCTGCCCGGTGTTTTCCGCTGTATCGGCACCCGCCGGACGCCGCTTCGTGCCGGCGGGTCAGCCGTTCTAAAAGGTTGAGCTTCATGTCTTATTCCCTTTCGATTCTCGACAAAAGCCCGATTGCAGAAGGGGCGAGCGCGCACGACGCACTGAATTTCACGATCGCGCTCGCGAAGCGTGCCGAAGCGCTCGGCTACAAGCGCTACTGGATCGCGGAACACCACGGCGCGCCCGGGCTCGCGAGTTCGGCACCGGAAATCGTCGTGTCGCATCTGCTCGCGCACACGTCCCGAATTCGCGTCGGATCGGGCGGCGTGATGCTTCAACATTACAGCCCTTACAAGGTCGCGGAATCGTTTCGCGTGCTGGCGTCCATCGCGCCCGGGCGCGTCGACCTCGGCGTGGGCAAGGCGCCCGGCGGGCTGCCGCTCTCCACGCGCGCATTGCAGTGGTTTCACGACAAGTCGAAGAAGCCGGATTTCGCCGGACAACTCGCCGAGCTCGATGCGTTTCTCGGTGACGGCGTCGCGCCGGATCATCCGCTGGCCGGCGCGCTCGCGCTGCCTTCTCCTGCGGAACCGCCGCAGCGGATCCTGCTGGGGGGCAGCCCGGAAAGCGCCGAACTGGCCGCGCGGCACGGCTGGCAGTTCTGCTACGCGGGCCACTTCAACGGCGACGTTGCCAATATCGAGCGGTCGATCGACGTCTATCGCGACGCGACGGGCCGCGTGCCGCTGCTCGCGCTGTTCGCGGTCGCCGCGGAGTCGTCCGAAGACGCGAAACGTCAGGTCGGCGCGCTGAGAATCTTCAAGCTTCGTTTCGGAGACGGGCAGAGCGTCAACCTGCCAAGCGCGGAGGCGGCGGCCGATTTCGCGCGCCAGATCGGCGTGACCGACTACCGGATCGACGAACTGCATCCGCAGGTGCTGGCCGGCACCGCGCAAGAAGTGCACCGGGAACTGGATGCGTTGCACGAGCGTTTCGGGATCGACGAGTTCGTGATCGACAACCCGGTGACGGACCCGGCGAAACGTCTTGCATCGGTCGAAGCGCTGGCACGCGTCGAGCAGCTGATCGTCGTCTGACTGCGATTTGCGCCTTTTCCATTTCTCGCATGTGGATCTGAACATGACCCAACGTAACCTGACATTCGGACTGATCCTTCACGGCGCCGGCGGCCACATGAATTCGTGGAAGCATCCGGCCGGCCCGGCGGACGCAAGCGTCAATATCGATTTCGTCACCGGCATCGCGCAGAAGGCCGAAGCGAACGGCGTGGCCTTCGTGTTCGTCGCGGACGGCCTCTACATCAACGAGAAGTCGATCCCGCATTTCCTGAACCGCTTCGAGCCGATCTCGATCCTGTCCGCGCTTGCGACGGCGACATCGAAGATCGGGCTCGCCGGCACGCTGTCCACGTCGTACAGCCATCCGTTCACGGTGGCCCGCCAGTTCGCATCGCTCGACCTGATCAGCGGCGGGCGTGCCGGATGGAACGTCGTGACGTCGCCGCTCGAGGGTTCGGCGAAGAACTACGGCGGCGAACATCCGGATCATGCGCTGCGTTACGAGATCGCCGATGAATATCTGGAAACGGTGCAAGGCCTGTGGGACAGCTGGGACGATGATGCCTTCGTGCGCGACCGCGCAAACGGCCGCTTCTTCGATCGCGAAAAACTGCACACGCTGAACCACAAGGGCCGCTTTTTCGAGGTCGCCGGGCCGCTCAACATCCAGCGCTCGCCGCAGGGCCAACCGGTGATTTTCCAGGCCGGCTCGTCGGATGCGGGCATCGGGCTGGCCGGCAAGTATGCCGATGCGGTGTTCACGCACGCGCCGTCGCTGGACGAGACGCGCGAATTTGCCGAGCGCGTGCGCGACAGCGCGGTGGCGCACGGCCGGGCGCGCAGCGACGTGAAGATCTTCCCCGGCATCGGGCCGATCGTCGGCGCGACGCGCGAGGAAGCCGACGCGAAATACCGCGCGATTCGCGACTTGCTGACGATCGACGAGGCGTTGGCCTACCTCGGCCGCTTTTTCGAGCATCACGACTTTTCGCAGTATCCGCTCGATGCGCCGTTTCCCGAACTGGGCGAACTCGGCAGGAACAGTTTCCGCTCCACGACCGATCGCATCAAGGAAGAGGCCCGGAAAAACGGCTCGACGCTCAGGGAAGTCGCGCTTGAAGTCGCCACGCCGAAACCGGGGTTCATCGGCACCGGCGAGGACGTCGCGGACGAACTGATCCGCTGGTTCGATGCAGGCGCGGCTGACGGCTTCATCCTCGGCTTCCAGGTGCAGAAGGAAGGGCTCGACGATTTCGTCCGTTACGTGATTCCCGCACTCGAAGCGCGAGGCCGCTACGACCGCGCGTTACCGGGTGCCACGCTGCGCGACCATCTCGGCTTGCCGCGCCGCGCGAGCCGCTACGCAACCGCAGAGACCGCGTGATGAACGACCTCTCCCGGCTTGCCGGCCGCGCACCGTTCGTGCCCGACACCGCGGCGCCGGCGGGCCCCGACTACGCGAATTACCGTGTCGTTCCCGCCCGCTATCCGGCGAGAACGGCCGGCACCGTCGCGGCGATCGTGCTGATCGCGGCCGTCCTCTATTCGGTGCTCGGTAATCCGCGCTGGGGCTGGAACGTCTTTGCCCACTGGTTTTTCTCGGAAGCCGTGCTCGCGGGTCTCGGGCAGACGCTGCTGCTGACGGCCCTCGGTGCGGTGCTCGGCTTCGCGCTGGCGATTCCGCTCGCACTCGCGCGGCTCTCGCGTTCGCCGCTGCTGTCGTCGTGCTCATGGGCGTACATCTGGCTGTTCCGCTCGATTCCAGCCATCGTCCTGCTGCTGTTGCTGAACAATCTCGGCTATCTGTACGACACGGTCAGGCTGGGTATCCCGTTCACGGACATCGTGTTCCTGCACGGCCCGACCACGGATCTGATCACGCCGTTCATGGCGGCCGTTCTCGGGCTCACGCTGACGCAGGCCGCGTTTGCGGCAGAGGCGATCCGCGGCGGCATCCTGTCGGTCGATCACGGGCAACGCGAAGCCGCGGCCGCGCTCGGCCTGCCGCGCGCGCGACAGACCTGGCGCATCGTGTTGCCTCAGGCGATGCGCGCGATCCTGCCTGCCGCGTTCAACGACGTGATCGGCCTCGCGAAGGGCACGGCGGTCGTCTATATCCTCGCGATGCCGGATCTGTTCTACACGGTGCAGATCATTTACCACCGCAACCTCGAAGTGATCCCGATGCTGATGGTCGCGACCGTCTGGTATCTGGTGATCCTGACCGTGCTGTCGGCGATCCAGGTGCATATCGAGCGCCACTATGCGCGCGGTGCGACGCGCGACGCGGTCGCCGTGCCGGGCCTCTTCGCAGTCCTGCGCAAAAGCCGTCTTGCGGTCGAGGCATTGCCGTTCCGTAGCTCGGTGGCTCACACCCGGCCTGACGCTGCTGCCGCGCCGAGTGCGGAGACGGCCGGCTGGGCGAAGCAGCGCATCGGCGCGGCGGTCGGCATTCACCGCGTATCGAAGAGCTTCGGATTGTTGAAGGTGCTCGACAACGTGTCGCTGGCGATCCCGTCCGGGAGCGTGACGGTCGTGCTCGGGCAGTCGGGATCGGGCAAGTCGACGTTGTTGCGCACGATCAACCATCTGGAGCGCGTGGACGAGGGGTTCATCGACATCGACGGCGAACTGGTCGGTTATCGCCGCGACGGGCGCACGCTGTACGAGCTCAAGGAAAAGGACATCCTGCGCCGCCGCGCCGAAGTCGGCATGGTGTTCCAGGGCTTCAACCTGTTTCCGCATCTGACCGTGCTCGAGAACATCGTCGAGGCGCCGGTCGCGGCCGGCCTGCCGCGCGTGCAGGCGGAAGCGGAAGCACGCGCGCTGCTCACTCGGGTGGGCCTGGCCGGCAAGGCCGACGCGTGGCCGCGTCAGTTGTCCGGCGGCCAGCAGCAGCGCGTCGCGATCGCGCGCGCGCTTGCGCTGAAGCCCAAGGTGTTGCTGTTCGACGAGCCGACTTCCGCGCTCGATCCGGAACTCGTGAACGAAGTGCTCGACGTGATTCGTCAGTTGGCCCGTTCCGGGACCACGCTGATCATCGTGACGCACGAAATCGGTTTCGCGCGGGAAGTGGCGGACACGATCGTCTTCATGGACGGCGGGCGCGTCGTGGAGTCGGGTCCGCCGTCGGCGGTGCTGACGGCTCCGGCGCATCCGCGCACGCGCGAGTTCCTGTCGAAGGTGTTGTCGTAGTGGGGCTGCGCATGGCCGCATGTTCCGCCGGGCGTATCGCGTGGGCGACAGGGGCCGCGACCACCGCAAATGTCGAAGGATGAAAAAGGTGAGCAACGTACGCATTGATCATATTGCATTCCTGACGCCGGGCAATTATCCCGGCGAGGACGCGCGTGCGGGATTCGAGCGGACGCTCGAACTGTTCCGCGTGGGCGAGGCGCTGGGTTACGACAGCGCGTGGGTTCGGCAGCGCCATCTCGAGCGTGCCGTATCGTCGGCAGCCACGTTTCTCGCGGCGGCGAGCCAGCGGACGACCCGGATCGGGCTCGGCGCGGCGGTGATCCAGATGGGCTACGAGAATCCGTTCCGGCTGGCCGAGGATCTCGCGACCGTGGACGTGTTGTCGCACGGTCGGCTCAATGTCGGGCTCAGCGCGGGCGCGCCGAATCACGGCGCGCTGCTCGGCGAGCGCCTGTTCGATACCGATCCGGATCTGGTCGATTTCTCGCATGCGCGTGTGGCGCGCCTGCGCCGCAATCTCGCCGGCGACTGGCTCGGCGACGACGACACGTTCGTGGAGTCGGCCGCGGGCAAGGTGCGGCCGCGCGTGAGCCCTTATGCGCCCGGATTGACGGGCCGGCTCTGGTATGGAGGCGGTTCGAGGCGCTCGATCGAGTGGGCTGCCAAAAACGGCTTCAACCTGCTGATCGGCAATCTGACGACGGGCGAGGGGACGGACAGTTACGTCGACGCCCAACTCCGGCAACTCGAGCTGTACCGCGCTCATTGGAACGAAGCCGTCGCTCCGCGCATCGCGCTGGGGCGCGTGATCGTGCCGACCGACGGTGCGAATGCTCGCGAGCGCGAACGCTATCGCGCATTCGCCGAAGGCCGCCATGCGCGCACGCTTGCGCCGCAGGGCGAGCGGCGCACGCTGTTCGCGCCGGATCTCGTGGGTACTTCGGACGAGATCGTCGAGCGGTTGCTTGCCGACCCGGTGGTCGGACAGGTGCATGAGTTGCGCCTCGAATTGCCTTACGACCTGCCGTTCGAGAATTACCGGCAGATCCTGGAGGACTTCATCACGCGTATCGCCCCCGCACTCGGCTGGCAGCCGGTTGGCGGGAGAGCGTCCGCTGCGGCCTGAGGTGCTCGACATGACCTTCCATCGAATGCCGCCCGTGATCGAAGCCGGCGAGGCGCCGGAGGCTGCCGGGCACGTCGTGCGAGCCCGGCGCGTACGCATACCGCGTGACGCGCGGCGAGCGGGCGGCGACGCACCTTCGACCTCGTTGCAACTGGACCGAACATGACAACCGCTTCTCAATCACAGCTCGCGACAATCGGCCGCCCGCGCCGCTTCGGCAACAAGCAGACTCATCCGGTGCGCCGCTTCGGCGGCATCGCGATTGCGATCGTCCTGCATCTCGTGCTGGTCTGGGCGCTCGTGAACGGGCTCGCCACCCGGGTCGTCCAGATCGTCCAGCAACCGATCGAAACGCGAATCATCGTGCCGGTGAAGCCGCCTCCGCCACCCCCTCCGCCGAAGCCGGTCGAGAAGGTCGTGTCGAAGCCGCGGGTGGCGCCACCGCCGCCGCCGTTCGTGCCGCCGCCCGAGGTGCGCGTGCAGGCGCCGCCGCAGCCGACCATCACGCACCAGGACGTGCCGGCGCCGAGCGCCCCCGTGCACGAGGCGCCGCCCGCGCCGGCACCGGTGCCGGTCGCGAAGCCGGTGAACCGCGAGATCGGCGTGGTCTGCCCGAATTCGGACGAAGTCCGGTCGTCGATCGTCTACCCGTCGGAGGCGCAGGACAACAACATCACGGGCGATGTCACGGTCGAATTCACGGTGGACCCGGACGGCCGCGTCACGAACCTGCGGGTCGCGCAGCCGGCCGACCCGGTGCTCAATCGTGCGGCGCTCAACGCGGTCAAGCGGTTTCACTGCATTGCGCAGGGGGAGCCCGTGCGCGTGCGCGTACCGTTTTCCTTCAACCTGAATTGACGCTGGCCACGGCAAGCCGTTCGACCGGGCCGGTTTTTCACATCGATACATGACGCATACGGAGTCCTTATGAACAAGCGCTTTCGCGCCGCGGTCGCGGCAAGTCTGATGATCACGGCCGGCATCGGCGGCACGCTGGTCGCACCGCAAGCCGTGCTTGCACAGCAAGCAGCGGCGTCCGCGCCGAGCCAGGCGGCCTCCGGCGGGGCGCCGACCTCCGCCGCGCCGGCTACCGCAAGCGCGGTGCCGCCGCCCGAGCCCGCGACGTCGGCAACAGTCGAGAATCCGTACGGCCTGGGGGCGCTGTGGGCAAACGGCGATTTCGTCGCCCGCTTCGTGCTCGGGCTGCTCGTGGTCATGTCGCTCGGCAGCTGGTACATCATGATCACCAAGTTCGTCGAGCAGGTGCGGGCCAACGGCCGCGCGAAATCCGCCGACGAGCAGGTCTGGAATGCGCCGACGCTGGCCGAGGGTGCCGCCCAGCTCGACGATGCGTCGCCGTTCCGCTTCATTGCCGAGAATGCGATCGAAGCGGGCGAACACCACGACACCGCGCTGCTCGATTCGGTCGACCGCAATACCTGGATCGACCTGAACATCGAGCGTTCGATCACCAGCGTATCGAACCGGCTGCAGGACGGCCTGGCCTTCCTGGGCACGGTGGGTTCCACCGCGCCGTTCGTCGGCCTGTTCGGCACCGTGTGGGGCATTTATCACGCGCTGACCGCCATCGGCATCGCGGGCCAGGCGTCGATCGACAAGGTCGCCGGCCCGGTCGGCGAGGCGCTGATCATGACGGCGATCGGCCTCGCCGTCGCCGTGCCGGCCGTGCTCGGCTACAACTTCCTCGTGCGCCGCAACAAGTCCGTGATGGAGCGCGTGCGCGATTTCGGCGCGCAGCTGCACACGGTATTGCTCGCGGGTGGCCGGCGCGCGGCAGGCAGCGTCGCGACGCCGGCGGCACAGGCGCCGCAGGCGCTGGCGGTGCAGTCGTAAGCGGGGCGCGCCATGGCAATCAGTGTCGGCAGTGACGACAACGACGAGGTCATCTCGGCGATCAACACGACGCCGCTCGTGGACGTGATGCTGGTGTTGCTGATCATCTTCCTGATCACGATCCCGGTGGTGACCCATACGATCCAGGTGCAATTGCCGGCGGAGCGCGTCCAGCCGCTGCAGACGCAGCCGAAAAGCGTCGAGATCGCGGTGAACCGGGAGGGCGACGTTTTCTGGGGCACGGAGCATGTGGACCAGCCGACGCTGGTGGCGCGGCTGAAAGACGTGTCGGCGCAAACGCCGCAGCCGGACGTGCACGTGCGCGGCGATCAGGCCACGCCATATCAGTACATCGGCAAGGTGGTGACCGCGTGCGAGCGAGCCGGGATCGGCAAGGTCGCCTTCATAACGCAACCGCCCGCACGGGGCGGCTAGGGAGTTCGAACGATGAGCAGGAGTGCAGGTGCCCGCGCGGGCAGGGACGAACCAGACGTGATGGTGGACATCAACACCACGCCGCTGATCGACGTGATGCTGGTGCTGCTGATCATGTTGATCATCACGATCCCGATCCAGATGCATTCGGTGAAGATGAACCTGCCGGTCGGGAACCCGCCGGTTCCGCCGCATCCGCCTCAGGTGGTGCAGATCGATGTCGGCGCCGATGGATCGGTCAACTGGAACGGCGTGGCGGTTCACGGCGGAGCGGGGCTGGATGCGAAGTTCCGCGCAGTCGCGGCCGAAGCCGACCAGGACGAAATCCGCCTGCGCCCGGACAAGGCGGCGCCGTACCGCGCCGTTGCCGAAGTGCTGGCCTCGGCTCAACGCGAAGGGGCGACGAAAATCGGGTTGATCGGTAGCGAACAGTTCACCCAATGAATGGCGCGGCAGGTTCGTCGCGCGCCCGCGCGTCGTTCTTCGGGCCAGCAATGCGTCCTGTGCCGCCGCACCGATTAAGGCGACGCGGAAATCGAAAGCATGACTACCTTGAACGTCAGTACAGCCAATGAAAATGACATCATGAGCGAAGCGCAAACAGAGCGGACGAACGATCGGTCCAGGCGGATTCATCTTGGCGCGACGATCCACGGTCCCGGCGGACATTACGCCGGGTGGCGCCATCCCGACGCGGTAATCGATGCGAGCATCAATCCGGATTTCGCGAAGAACGTGGCCCGCCAGGCCGAGGCGGCAAAGTTCGACTTCGTGTTCGTCGCGGACGGGCTGCATATCAACGCGAAATCGATCCCGCACTTCCTGAATCGTTTCGAGCCGCTCACGCTGCTGTCGGCACTGTCGGCCGTCACCGAGCGGGTGGGGCTGGTGGGAACGCTGTCGACGTCGTACAGCGAGCCGTTCACGGTTGCCCGACAGTTCGCGAGCCTCGATCACCTGAGCCGCGGGCGAGCGGGCTGGAATGTCGTGACGTCGCCGCTTGAAGGCTCCGCACGGAATTTCTCACGCACCGAGCATCCGGAACATGATGAGCGTTACCGGATCGCCGACGAATATCTCGAGGTGACGAAGGGGCTCTGGGATTCATGGGAGGAAGACGCTTTCGTGCGCGACCGCGCGAGCGGGGTGTTCTTCGATCCGGCCAAGCTCCATACGCTCGATCACAAGGGCAAGTATTTCTCGGTCGAGGGGCCGCTGAACGTGGGGCGTACGCCCCAGGCTCGCCCGATCCTGTTTCAGGCCGGTGCGTCCGAAGCCGGCAAGCAGCTCGCGGCCACGCATGCGGACGCGGTTTTCACCCATCACGATACGCTCGCTCAAGCGCGCGAGTTCTATGCGGATCTCAAGCAGCAGGTGATCGAGCAGGGGCGTCAACCTGCCGATCTGAAGATTTTTCAGGGGATCGGCGTGATCGTCGGGCGGACAGCCGAGGACGCGGAGCAGCAATACCAGGAGAGCCTGAAACTGATCACGATCGGCAGCGCGCTCGACCATCTGGGGCGATTTTTCGAACATCACGATTTCGGCCAGTATGCGCTGGACGAGCCGTTTCCCGAGTTGGGCGAACTCGGCAGCAACAGTTTTCGCAGCGGGACTGACGAGATCAAGCGCAATGCGCGCGCGCGGGGACTGACGTTGCGCCAGGTCGCGCTCGAAGCCGCTGCGCCGCGGCCGCGTTTCATCGGTACGCCCGAGCATATTGCGGACGGCTTGCAGGAATGGTTCGACGCTGCCGCCGCGGACGGTTTCATCGTCGGCGGCGGTACGCCAAGAGCATTCACCGACTTCGTCGAGCAGGTGGTGCCGATCCTTCGGGAGAGAGGCCTGTTTCGTAGCGAGTACGAAGGCACGACCTTGCGTGACCATCTGGGCGTGCGCTATCCGAGTAATCGCTATTCTGCTGCATGATTCGGCACAAACGCGATTCGGGGCAGCCGGGCGACCAGTCGGCGAACCTGGCGTGTCGTCAACGCGAGCCGTTCGGGCGCACGCCATGGCTTGAGCTTGCCGTCGGCTACGTCCTGAATGGCCTTGAATCGGTCCAGCTCTCGCATCGTCATCGTGATCCGTTCCGTTGCAGCCATCGAAGCCTCCGGCGCCGGACACCCGGCGGCCGGTCAGTTTACGCGACCCGAAAGCGGACATTTCAATCTAGCGACCACAATTCATGTCATGCCCGGATTCAGATGTCATAGCGCCAGCTAAATACAGATGTCGCATGTTTCATCGGCTTTTCCGTCCTTCAGCGTTGAAGCGCCGAGCCTGAAGCAGCAGGGCGCTTACGTTCACCCGCGGGCCTTGGCCGCCGAAGTGCTCATCGATGTGCTTGAGAATGACTTGATCGACGCCAGGTTCAATCATGCCCGGTCACGCCACGCACACGAACGGCTTCGTTTCCGCGCAACACACGCGGTTTCGTCCTTCGCGCTTCGCGCGATAGAGTGCCATGTCGGCTAGATGTGCCAGCGCTTGTACGGACGCGGGGCGAGCACGATGACCGGTTGCGCAGCCGATACTGACGGTGAAGGCCGGAACGGTTTCCGCAAACCCGTCGAGCCGGTTGCGTTCGACTTCGCTGCGGATCGCCTCCGCGACCTTCACGGCGCCGCTTTCGCCCGTATCCGGCAACACCACGACGAACTCCTCGCCACCGTAGCGCGCGGCGAGATCGCATCGCCGCCGCGTATGCGTGCCGATACACGAGGCGAGAAAGCGTAGCGCCGTATCGCCCTGCGAGTGTCCGTGCCGGTCGTTGTACTGCTTGAAGTAGTCGGCGTCGATGAACAGTATCGACAGGCTGCCGTCGTTGCCACGCTGCAGCCGTTCCCATTCGTCCTCCAGCGCGATATCGAGCGCACGGCGGTTGCGCAGACCCGTCAGTGGATCGGTGTGCGTGAGGTCCGTGAGCAGAGTCTGTTTGCGAAGATTGTCCCGCAATGCGAACGCCAGCAGCCACACCACTGCGCAGAACACCGCGCTAATCACGGATGCCGACACGCCGACAGTCCACGACAGGCGCGTAATGCCCGCAAGCACGTCATGCTCGGCCGGTGCGACGACGGCGATCAGCTGCGTTCCCGGTACCCGCTGGTACGTATACAGTCGCTCGGTGCCGTCGATGCTCGAACGGGCGGCAAAGAAGCCTGCTTCGCTGCTTGCCATCCGCTCGAAGGATTTTGAGCGGCGAAAACTTGCGATCTGCTTATCGTTCGCAGGCGGGTTTCTCGCGAGGACCGTGCCGTCTATGCGCACAATTCCACTGACCCCGTTCGGCCCGACATCGAGGCCGGACAGGAGATGATCGAAATACGCGAGGTCGATGGCGACCACCGCGATTCCGTTGAACCTATGATCCGGCAGTTCGATGCGCCGTGATAGTGCAATGGATTCCTTTCCATTGCGAGATCGCGCGCGATACACATCGGACATATAAAGTCCGACGTTGTCAGAATCGCGATGGACTGTAAAGTAGTCGCGGTTGCCGAAGTTCCAACGATGGTTCGGCCCGCAACATCCATCGATCAACTGGCCGTGCCGGTCCGTCACGCCCATGCCGGTCATGTACGGTGCGATGGTACGCTTGAAGAGCAGATCATGGCGCAACGTCGGATCCATGCGTCGCACGGCGGGATTGCTGAAATTGGAGGCAAGTGCGATTAGTGTGCTGTTCGACGTGTCGACGGTCCGAGCGATTTCGCCGACCAGGACGGCGGCAATGTTGCGTGACGTCTCGTGCGCATGATCGATAACTTCGCTTTGCGACGCCCACAGCGTCGCCGCGCTGATGCCGAGCGCCGCGATTGATATCAGCGTTCCTAGTGCACCGATGACCAGATGGTTTCGTCCGGACCAGTCGGCGATTTTATCGATTGAAGCGAATGCAGGCATGCTTGCACTCTTTTAGGGAGACGGCTGTAGGTTTTTGATTGGAACCGCGATGACCTCGCCTTGATAGGGCGTCTCGGCGCACGGCACGATGGCACTGAGAAGTTGTAGCCTGTTCAGCTCGAAGGCGAGTCTTATCTGCTGCTCGCTCGTATCCGAGGCGCCCAGGAACTCACGGACGATCGCGTATGGCAACGAAAACGAACGATATCCCCAACCAAATCCATAAGCGGAAAAGCGCAGAGTGGCTGTATTGGGCAGAAGGACCAGGAGTGTGCTCCGGATCGGCTGCACGTTCATCGTTGTCACCTGTTCGCAAACCATGTGGGGAAATTGTTGTGTTCGGACAGCAACTCATCGCTTACGTCCGATTCGCTCCGGAACGGAGCGTACACCGTCGTCGGATGGCGGATTGCCACGGCCGCCCATGATTGCCGTCGCAGCAGTACCTTCATTGCGTTGCGGCCGGGCCGCCCATGCAGCCTGCTCGGGAAAGCCGGGGGCAGTTGAATAGGCGAGTGGTGTCCGGTTCGCTAGCGCGCGTCAACTGCGAGGCTCCCCGCATCGATCGCCACAGGCACTGGTCGTGGCGGCTAACTCGGCCGGCAGCGGGCGGCATCGGTTCAAGCCTCCCGATCGCTTGCTCGCGCTGAACCTGCAGGGCGGCGTCAGCGATCGAGAGAGCCACGAGGCTATCTCGCGCTTCGATGAGGTTGATCTCCGTCATCAAGGAACGGGTTTTATCGGTCACGTCGAGATTGGAGGCATTCGCACGGTTCAATCGTTCCGGCCGCGCCTCGGCATCGCCATGTATCCATGTCATGACGACACGTTCCACTCGGACATCGTCAGGCTTCGTCACCCGAACGAGGTTGCGGACGGCGATCGCACATCGAATTGCCGCTGCACAGACCTGTCCCATCAGCGCAGCGCGAGCGCCATGACTTGCAGGACTATCGTTGACGTCGCCTAGTGCGAGCACCGAAACCAATAGAACCAGCGCGACCACTATGCCGAAAGTCAATGCAAGTCGGGCTCGCATTGTCGTCTGTCTGAACCGCATGCCTGAGCATCCCCGTATCTGCCGTATTAATCTAAATCATATTGTTTGAAGCGTCGATCGCGGAGGTTGCGACAGGTCTCAGTGCCGACTGAACCCCAGCCGCAAAAACGCGTGCGCCGCATGGAGTTTCCAGATTTATCCGCGTGACGGTTGCAACGGAAGTCAGCCATCGGCTCTTTTCACTCGCGTGCAACTGCGCGCAATAACAGCAATAGGCATGCCACATGGAGAGTACGACCAGACAAGGCTCTCCCGGTATAACAGAACAAGAAGTGTCAACAAATAATGACACGTGTGTCAGAAAATCCGACACTAATCGATATTGAATTTCGCCTTTCGCATGGATAGCGACCGGCGAATGATCCGAAGATGCTTTGCGGCCTTTGCATGGTTGTCACCCACGGGTTTGAGCGCGCGCAGAATCATCACGCGTTCGACGAGTAGCAGCGTGCCGCCGAGGGCTTCCACGATGCGGCTGGTACTCGAGATCGGCGTGAGCGTGAATTTCCGGATTCGGTGGAGCAAACGTGTGCGGATGCGGTGGTGGATGTTGGAATTGAAGCGGTGCACATGGCATGCCGGATGCCACAAGCAGGTCATCTTCGGTCGGGATAATCTCGGTTGTCCTGTCGATCGTTTCGAACCGGAGCATGCAAATCACATCAGCTCGCCAAGCGACAAGCACCCGTCGAGATGCTTTCGCAACAGTTGCGATGCCATATCAAAAATATAAATTTATGTAAGGGTGCGAAATTTTGAGTGGCGGCATGGTAGTTTAAAAAATATATAAGTCGGGGAAATACAAACATGGCCAATTTGGAAGGAGCATCCAGTGCGATGCTTGCCGATCGTTCCGTCGGCGCTTCTGGAATCGAGAGCCGGAATGCGAGGCGGCTTCCGCTATTTGTGGTGTGGACTTTGCGGACACCGGCAATTGCGTGCCGTGTGTCCGTCCTTTATGGAAGGGAAGTTTTGCCGCGTGGGGTGTTGATCGAGAAGACGGGCGGCGACAAATATTTCTCGAACAAGCACGCCGTCGGAGCACTTCAAGTCACCGTCGTATCGGCTGCCGATGCAGAATCGGATTCAAGAGTCGCAATGCGCTCGCGGGCACGTCGTCCCACGGCATCCCCGTGCCTCGGCATCTGATGTGCGCGAACGACGTCTTCCTCGACGTGGCTGCTCCATGCACATGCCCCAGCGGGGCGCAGCGGTCCGGCGAGTATGCGTGGCTGCCCCTGGACTGTCGAATCCGTCCGCTGAATCTCATCCGGGCCCTACCGGCGCCCCAGGCGTCGGCATCGCTTCACGTCAGGAACGATCCGAATTGAATCACGATCAGAAAGCAGGCACGGCCCCCGCCGTGCTCGCGGCACGCGGTCGCCTGGCCGCGACCCTGTTCGGTGCGGTATTGGCACTTGCTTCGTTGCACGCAATGGCTGTCGACACCGGGTCACTTCCGTCCGCACCGGCCGTGCCACGTGCGAATGTCGCGTTCTTCAGCGGCGCGCAGCCGCCCGTCGGGTTGCTGCAAGCTTTCGATGCCGTTGTGCTCGATCCGTCTCGTGGCTTCGATCCGGCGACGCACCCGCTCGCGCATACCGTTTGGATCGCGCGGGTACCGCATGACGCGTCGGGCTCGGCCCTTGGGCCGTCTGCGTTTGTCTCGCAACGCATCGAGCCGCTGTGGGCGCGCGGCTATCGTGGCTTCCTGCTCGACACGCCGGAGGCGATCGCCTCGAGCGAGACGATTCATGCGACCTATCCTGACGCGCGGCTGATCGTCGGCGGCAACGATGCGCTGCGCGCGGCGCAACCGCATGCGAATGTGCTTTACGCGGTGCTCGGTTCGCCGCTGGTACGCGGTTTCATGGACGGTGACGACATGGGTTCGGTACGCGACGTCGCCGCCGCGGACCGCGCCGCAGGCGTCGACGCGGCACGGATTTTCATGCGCGAGACGCACGTGCCGGTGTTGTCGCTCGAGATCTGTGAGCGCGCCGACCGGGCATGTGCACGCGCGACGGCCGCGCAGGTCGTCGCGGCTGGCGTGACGCCGTACGTGACGGACGCCGGCCGTGACGTCGTCGGTATCGGTGCGATCGAAGTACTGCCGCGCAAGGTGCTGATCGTACAGAACCGCGATGCCGATACGCCCGTGGACGAAACGCGCGGCGTACGCGACCTCGCGATGCCGCTCAATTATCTCGGCTACGACGTCGAATACGCGGATCTCGACGCGCCGTTGCCGGCCGATATCACACCGGACCGTTACGCGGGCGTCGTCGCCTGGATCGAGGGCACGGAGCCCGCCGATCCCGCGAGATGGCGGCGCTGGATCGATGCACGCATCGCGGATCACGTGCCGGTCGCCTTCATGGGACAGTTCGGTTTCGACGCCGCGCAGGAAGAGGGCGCGGCACTCGATCTGCAGCCGGTGTCCGGCCCGTTCACGGCGCCGCTCAGCGTCGTGACACGCGATCCGATGATGCACTTCGAGATCGAACCGAGGCCGGATGCGCGCGATCTCGTCGGGATGCGCGTCGGATCGCGCAGCCGCGTGCTGTTGCGGCTCGCGGCGGCCGGCACGAACGTCGACGCGGCCGCGATCACGCCGTGGGGCGGCTATACGCTGAGTCCGTACACGGTCGTTTCGCTGAACGGCATCGGGCAGACGCGTTGGGCGATCCAGCCGATCGCGTTCGTGACCGACGCGCTGCGTCTCGTGCGGATGCCGTCGCCGAGCGTCACGACCGAGAACGGCCGGCGCCTGTTCATGACGCACGTCGACGGCGACGGCTATGCGTCGCGGGCGGAATTCCCCGGCGCCGATTATTCGGGAGACGCACTCTATCGACGTATCTTCACGCGCTACAAGGTGCCGATGACGTTATCGGTCATCGAAGGCGAAGTGGGGCCGACCGGACTGTATCCGCAACTGTCGCCGCGCCTCGAGGCGCTCGCGCGGCAGATGTTCGCGCTGCCATGGGTTCAGATCGGTTCGCACACGTACTCGCATCCGTTCCAGATGGCCGATCTCGATGCGACGACGGGCGCACGCGTCGACCACCGGAACAACGTCGAGCGCGGCAACGGCGGCGACACGGCGTTCTCGCTGGATATCCCGGGCTACACGTTCGATCTCGACCGCGAGATCGCCGGCTCGATCGCCTACATCGACTCGCGTCTCGCGCCGCCGGGCAAGCGGACCGAAGTGCTGCAATGGCCGGGCGACTGCGAGCCGCCCGCGATCGCCGTGCGCAAGGCCTATGCGGCCGGCGTGCAGAACATCAACGGCGGCGACACGATCATCCGCAAGTCGGTGAACAGCTGGACCCATATCGCGCCGCTCGGCGTCGACAAAGGGCCGGGTGCGTACCAGGTATACGCGCCGGATCAGGACGAGAACGTTTACACGAACAACTGGCAGGGACCGTTTTATGGTTTCACGCAGGTACTCGAAACCTACGACATGACGGAGCGTCCGTATCGCTTCAAACCGATCGACGTGTACTACCACATGTACAGCGGCACGAAGATCGCGTCGCTGCGCGCGCTGGACCAGATCTACTCGACTGTGCTGAAGCAGCCGGTGCTGCCCGTCTACATCACCGATTACACGCACAAGGTGCTGGACTGGCGCGGTTTCGTGGTCGCGCGTGAAATGGCCGGCGGCGCATGGGTCGTGCGCGGCAACGGCGACGTGCGCGAGTTGCACTGGCCGCGCAACGACGTGCCGGACCTGCGTGCATCGCAGGGCGTGACCGGTTATGCGCGTGGCCCCGACGGCCTCTATATCCATATTGCCGACGGCGCCGCACGTGTCGTGTTCGAGCGCGACACGGAGAACGGCTTGCGCGGCGGAGCGCAACCGCATGGCCCGGGCGGGACACCGTACATCGCGCAAGCGAACGGATTCGTCCGGAATTTTCACCGTACCGCCGACGGGATGTCGTTCGAGTTCGGCGGCTACTACCAGCCGTTCGTCGAACTCGCCGACGCGCAGCGGTGCCGTGTGCGCATCGCGGGCCGACCGATCGACGCACGGCGCGACGGAACGGTTCTCCGTTTCGAAGCGGCGGCCGACGTCCGTCAGCCGATGCGCTACCAGTCGGTCGAGATTGCGTGTGACCGGTAAGCGCCCGCGTATCGCGTCGCCGTGGCTCGTGCTGGTGCTGGCAGGCGTCGTGCTGCTGGCCGGCTATGCGGTTGCGCCGCATGGCGGGCTGCGTGAGCGGATGGCCGCGGTGGGCGGCCCGAGCGATCTGAGTGCGGCGTATCTCGAAGCGTGGCTGAAGGTGCGGCCGCGCGACGAAGCGCTACTGGCGATGCTCGGTGAGCAATATGTGTCGCTGGGCCGGCTCGCGGACGCGGAGCGGGTCGTTCAACGAATGGACGAGGCGGCTTCCCCGCCACTGCGGCAGGCCGCGATGAAGCTGCAGCTTGCGATCGCGCAGCAACGCACGAACGAGATGCGGGCCGACGATCCGCGCCGTTCCGCTGCGCTTGCCGCATTGCGCCGGCAGATCTCCGACGCGGTCGCGCTCGACTGGCCCGATCGCGATCTCGAATGGTTCGCGCAATCCGCGGCATCGGTCGGCGCACCCGCGCTCGCGCTGCGTTTCTATGCGCGCCTCGCGCGACGCGACACCGCGCATCGCGATACGTGGGACGGATACGTGTCGCGCTACGCGCTCCAGATCGGCGACTACAGGGAGGCGGCCGACAGCTGGTTCCGGCGTCAGCAGAACGCGACGACGCTCGGCGCGCAGCGACGCTGCTTCATCGCGGGCATTCGTGTGCTGCAGGCCGGCGATCTGACCGCCGATGCAATCGCGGTTGCGCAGCGCCAGAACGACGCGTTCATCGACGATCAGCCGACGCTCGTCGCATTGCTCGATCTCGCACGGGCGGCGCAGCGGCCGGATCTGATCGAGCGGTATGCGAAGGCGTTGGCGCGGCGTGCGGGGATCGGCGGAATTGCCTATCGGAGCAGGCGTGCGGGGCGCGTGCTCACGATGCCGGCGGTTCGCCGGTTGGGTTCGACGCTGCGGGCGTATGCGTATCTGGACGGTCCGATGGTCTGGGGCCGTGCACGTCGCGGTAGCGTCGCGTGGCAGCTCCCGGCAGGCCAGGACGGCCACGGCCCGTTCATCGACGCGGCCCGAGCGCAACGCATCGCACGGACGCAACCGCGGGCGCACATCGTGAAGGTCTCGCTGCAACGACGCGATGCAATGATGCGCTTCGTCGCCGTGACGCAGGTATCGAAGCACGCGGGAGCGGCGCAACTTCCATCGCCGCCCCCTGCCGACAGGTCCGACGTTGCTGATCTCCTCTATCAGTCGTTTCTGGAATCCGCCGATCCCGCCAATGCGCAGAAAGTCGCGCTTGCGCAGCTCGCCAAGGAACCGCATTCGGCGCTTTGGCGCGAGCGCTTGGCGCAGGTGGCCGAGTGGAACGGGGCGTCGCAGCTCGCGCTGAAGTCGTGGCTCGACTATGCGCGACAAACGGGCGACCCCGTCGGCTGGCGGAACGTTCGGCGCATCGCCCCGATGCTGGACGACGACGACGCCTATCTGGCCGCTTTGTTGCAGGCGGCACGGGCGACGCCCAACGATCTCGAGCTCGTCGATTCCATCACCGCAACGTATGAACGCCTCGGGCGGCCGGACGACGCGATTGCGTTCCTCGACCGCCTGCCGCACGGCCGCGAAGCGAACGCGCTCGACGAACGCGCCGGTGCGCTCGCGGAACGCGCCGGCCACGACGACGAGGCGCTCGCGATCTACCGTCGGCTGCAACGGCGCGAGCCGCGCAATCCGCGCTACGCGCTGCACACCGCCAATGTCCTGTACCGCGACGGCGACTACGCGGGTGCGCTCGATGCAATGACGAACGCGAGCCGTTACGCGCAGGACGGCGACGTGGCGTTCTGGCGCAACTACGGCGAACTTGCGCGCCTGCTGCAACGCGACGATGCGGCGCACGACGCGTATCGTCACCTGCTGGCGAGCGACGCGGCAACGCCCGACGATCTGGCCGACATGTCGTACTTCTACGATGCGTACCCGATCGACGCCGGCCGCATCTCGGCGCTGCACTACCGGCGCGACCATACCGTGCGCGCGCTGCAGCAGGCGGTTTACTACTACACCGCGGCCGGCGCGATGGAACGCATCGACACGTTGCTCGCGAGCCTCACGCCGCAGGAGCGCGAGGCAGCCGAGGCGTCGCCGGGTTTTCTCGGCGTCCGTGCCGAGTACGAGCGGCAAGCGGGCCGTCCGCTCGATGCGTTGCACGATCTGCGGCGTGCGGTCGATTTGCCGGGCGCATCGGCGGATCTGGATGCGGCGCTACTGTGGACGCTGGTCGATTACGGCACGAATGCCGAGTTACGCGCGGCGCTCGACCGCTGGCGCGACAAGGCTTCGGCTGACGCGCCGCTGTGGGGACCGTATGCCGCGGCCCAACTGCGCCTGAACCGGCCCGTCGATGCGCTCGAATATCTGCGTCGTCAGGCCGTGATGATGTCGCACGATCCGCTGTGGCTGCTCACGTATGCCGATGCGCAGGAAATGGCAGGACGTCCGGATCTCGCGTGGTCGATTCGTCGCAAGGTGTGGCTGCAGATCGGCGCATTCGGCCGGACGCAGGTGCGGCAGACGCCGCAGGAACGGGATGCACCGTCCTCGTCGTCGCGACGAACGACGCACGAGCGGCAAGCCGCGCAACCCATGCAGCGCGGTGTTCCGGCGCGTACATCGCAGGACATCGAGACGCGCCTGGAGCTGCGCAGCCGCGGCGTCGATCTGGCTGCGCAATATTCGAACGCCGACCACGCGGTCGCGCTGCTCGACGAACTCCTGAAGGACGGCTCGGCGGCGGCCGATTTCATCAGCGAACGCCGTACCTTGCTCGGCGATGCACGCGGTCTTTCGCCGCTTCAATCGTCGGCGCGGGGCCACACGAAATCGATGCAGGACATGCTGGAAAAAGACCGCCGTGCGTACGCCGCGGTCGCGCAGGAGGTGGCGATTACATGGGCGCTGTCGCACGAGGCGAATCCGCTTGCGAAGCGGTGGCTCGCGTTGCAGGCGGCGAACCTGTTCGCACGGCCGGCGTCCGCGCAATTGACCGTCGCGCTTGCCGACGGCGACATCGGAACGATGGAGCGTCTGCTCGATCAGGGCGTGCACCTGCCGCGCTACGACCGGATCGATGCGGCCCAAGCCGTCGACCGTCCGGCGCAAGCGCAAGCGCTCGCGTTCGACGGCCTCGATGGCGCGCCCGACGACAGTGAAATGCACCGGCGCTTCGTCGAAACCGCGCTCGAGCGGCCGCAGTCGCTCGACGCGAGCATGACGCGCTACGCGGAACGTCCGCTCGACTACAGCGAGCAGACGATCGCGGCAAGCCGCCGGATCGCCGGGCATTACCTGATCGGCATGACCGCCGCGCTGGACCTCCAGCGATCGACGGACGCGTCGCAACTGGTCGACGTGCCCTCGGCGGACCGCTCGCTGGTCGTCCATGCCGGGCGGCAGGCGCGTGACGACGCGTTCACGGTGAGTGCGGGCCGCCGCGAAGGACTCGACGCCTTCTATACGATCGGACTGGGCGCGGAATTCGGACGCAACGGACCGCTGCGGTTCGGCATACGTGCGGGCCGCGATCAGGTCGCCGATGAACTGCCGACGTTGCGGATCGGCGGGATGAAGGACAACCTGATCGCCGATGGAAGCTGGCAGGCGAACGAACGCGTGACGGTGTCCGGCCGTGTCGAGATGGACCGCTTCTACAGCCAGGCGCGCACCTATCTCGGTAGCGGCGTGCTGTCGACCGCGCAGGTGAGCTATCGAATTCGGACGGCGTACCCGGACTATACGATCCGCGTCGTCGGCACGCATGGCGATTATGGTGCGGGAGGGCGGGCGGACGCGCTGATTTCGTCGCTTCTGCCCGCCGCGAGCCGCTCGGCCTCCGCAGGAAACTTCGTGCCGGCCACGTACACGCAATACGGATTGTTCGCGGGATTCGGGGCCGATCTGCGCGAGCGGTACACGCATCGGTGGCGGCCGTTTCTCGAGGTCGGCGTCGTGCACGATTCGATCCAGGGCAACGGAGCTACCATCGATGCCGGCATCGCGGGTTCGGTGCTCGGCGGGGATCACGCGGCATTGTTCATCGAGCACCAGCGTGTATCACGCCTCGGCACACCTGTGACGGTGGTCGGCGCGCAGTACCGCTGGCTTTATTGATTCCGGTTTCCATCGTGGCGCGGCGCGAACGGAACGATGCGCACGATGATGCATACGACGAAGTGAGTAGGGAGTGGTTCGATGAATGAAATGAACGAAGCGGCTGTACGGTTCGGATGGTTGCGCTGCGCGAAGGCGGCCCGGCTCGTCCGCTGGGGCGCGGCGATCGCGCTGTCGACGGCGGTGCTCGCCGGCTGCGGCTCGATGCGACAGACCGCGGCGCCGACGCTCGCGGCCAGCGATGCGGTGGCGATCGGGCCGATTGCGAACTTCACCGAAACGCCCGCGGCGGGCGGGAGCGCCGCGGCGCTCGCGGCGACCGTATTGCGCGCGAACGGGCTGGCCGACGTGCGTCTCGCGCCGGCCGACGCCGATGGCAACGCGATGTTCGACACCGCGCAGCGCGACACGGGCGAGCGTCGGCTCGCGTGGGCGCGCGAGCATCGCGTGAAGTACGTGCTGGCCGGCGCCGTCGAGGAGTGGCGCTACAAGGTGGGGGTCGACGGCGAGCCGGTCGCGGGCCTGACCTTCGAACTCGTCGACGTCGAGTCGGGCCGGGTCGTCTGGAGCGCGGCGGGCACGCGCAGCGGCTGGAGCCGTTCAAGTCTGTCCGGCGTCGCGAATGCGCTGGTCGGCCGCCTGCTCGCGCCGTTGCGGCCGCACTCGTGATGCGCGCCCGACACGACCGCACCGGGGGACGACCATGAGCGCCGCGAACGCTACCGGCAACCGTCACGGCGGAAAGGGCCCGGCGCCGGCGTCGCTCCGGTCGCGCCAGACGAATCCGTTCGGTCATCTGGGCGCGGTACGCCGTCTCGTCGCGCCTGCCGCTGCACGGCCGATATCGGTCGTGGAAACGATCGTGTTCATGCTGATCGTGCTTGCGCTTGCATGGCACTTCGACCGGAGCGATCCGCTGCTGCTGCGTGCGGATTTTCCGTGGCTGTGGTTCGGCCCGTTCATCGTCGCGCTGCGTTACGGGACGCTGCTCGGACTGCTCGCGAACGCGCTGATGATCGGTGCATGGCAATGCGTCGCCCACCTGCATCCCGCCGCGGCCGGCGAAGCGTGGCCGCTGCAGCGCTTCGCCGGCGGGTTGCTGCAGACGATCGTCGTCGGCCATTTCGGCGACACGTGGGGCGCTCGCGCCAATCGGGCGAACGCGCTCAACGACTATCTGAACGACCGGCTCGTCGCGATCACGAAGAGCCACTACCTGATGCGCCTGTCGCACGAGCGGCTGGAAAAGGATCTGCTGTCGAAGCCGACCACGCTGCGGGATTCGATCACCGAATTGCGCCGCCTGTCGCTCGCGCACGGATTCGATGCGCCGCCGCAGGGCGCGGCGAGCAAGGTGCGGCTACCCGGTGCGCACGCGCTGCTCGAATTCGTCGCACAGGCATGTCAGATCGAGGTGGCGGCGCTGTATCCGGTCGAAGGTGCGACGAACTCGCCCAGAATCGTGTGCGAACCGGTTGCGCGGCTCGGCGATGCATTCGATTTCGATCCGCGCGACGGCCTCGTGGCCCGAGCGCTCGAGACGAAATGCGTCGCCCATCCGAAAAGCAGCAGCGACGTGGCGCCGAATACGGCACTGCTGGTCGCCGCGCCGGTCGTGTGCGCCGACGGCCGCTTGATCGCGTTGCTCGCGATCAAGCGCATGCCGTTTCTGTCGCTGAACTTCGACAATCTGCAACTGCTGCTGGTGCTGCTCGGCTATTACGCGGACGGCGTCGAGCATGCGGCGTGCGTGCGCGACGTGGTGGCGGCAGTACCGGCATGCCCGTACGAATTCGCGCTCGACATCGCGCGTCTGACGCGCCTGCAGCGCGAGTCGGGGATCGCGTCGTCGCTGGTTGCGCTCGTGTTCCAGCACGACGAGGCGGACGATTCGCTGTTCGAGCATGTGGTGCGCGGGCGCCGTTCGCTCGATCTCATATGGCCGCTGAGGACGCCGACGCAATCGGTGCTCGTGAACCTGATGCCGGCAACCGATACGGCCGGCGTCGACGGCTATCTCGCACGCATCGAGGCGAGCCTCGATGCGCAGTTCGGTCTCGATCTCGAAGGCGCGCGGATCGGCGTGCATACGCTGCATCTGGGCAGCCTCGAACCGGGGCCGGCATTGCAGCGCCTGCTGAAGGGAAGCGGCGTTCATGTGTAGGCTGCGATCCGGTTCGTGGGCGCCCAGTCCGGGGCGCCACGCGTTACGGGTGCCGCCGGCGTCGATGCTGGCCGCACTCGCGTCGTCCGTCGGCATTGCGATCGTCGCGGCGCTGCAGTATGCCGTGCTCGCGCGGTTCGGCGGGTTCGCCCAGGCGGGGGCGGCGATGCCCGTTCCCGCACCGCCGGTTGACCCCCTGTGGCCCGTGTTCGGCGCGATGGTGGCAGGCGGCGCGGCGCAGGCGGTGCTGTACCGGCAGTTGCTGCCGCAACGTTACCGAACGCCGCGCAACGGGACGCTCGCGGCGCTCTGGCTCGCATGCACGTTCGTGCCCGTCGGCGGCGGCCTTGTCGTGCTGGCGAGTGGTGTGTGGGCGGCTTGCTGGCCCGCGAAGCAGGACGACGACGCATACGCCGACGTGCCTTTGCCCGAATTCGTCACCTATCTCGTGTCGCGCGTCTCGCACGGCGGCGGTGCGCGTCTGCAGGCGCGTCTCGTGAATACGCGGGTGGCCGCGTCGGATCGTCTTTCCGCGCTGGTGGCGATCCAGAGCATGCCGACGCGCACGACCGGCACGCTGCTGCGCGATCTGCTCGCCGATCCTCTCGAAGACGTGCGGCTCATTGCATACGGCACGCTCGACCGCGCCGAGAACGAGATCGCGCAGAACATCTTCCGCGCGCAGCAGACGCTCGACGCCGCCCACGACGACGCAACGCGCCAGGCGACCCATCGCCGGCTTGCCGAGCTGTACTTCGAGCTGGTCTATCAGAATCTCGTGCTCGGCGCGGTGCACGGGCACACGCGCGAACAGGCCGACCGCCACGCGCAGGCCGCGCTCGCGATCGACGAAGGCGACGCGGCGATGTGGCTCGTTCGCGGCCGCCTCGCACTCGCGACCGGCGACGCGGATGCAGCAGTGCAATACATGAGCCGCGCGCTCGAATGGGGCTTTCCGCGCGAGCGTCTCGTGCCGTGGCTTGCGGAGGCCGCGTTCCTGCGCGGCGAGTATTCGCGTGCGGCCGAGCTGCTCGCGTCGCTCGGCAACGCGGCCGCGCTGCCCGTTCTCAATCCCGTCGTTCGCTACTGGTCGTCATGAATCCGTCCATTCACCGCCGTGCCGGTCCGTCGACCGCGATCGACGTCTGCCTGCTGCTCGAAGGCACGTTCCCGTATGTGCGAGGCGGCGTATCGAGTTGGGTCAACGAGATGATCCGTGCATATCCGCACAAGCGTTTCGCGATCGTGTTCATCGGCAGCCGGGAAGACGACTATCATGGCGCCGCATACGCGTTGCCCGACAACGTCGTTCACTTCGAATCCCATTATCTGTATGGCGACGTGCCTGCCGATACGGGCGGCGCACGGCAGATTCCCGGCGACCCCGAAGCGTTCAAGCGTTCGGCTGCGCTGCACGATGCGTGGCGAGGGCTGAGCGCGGACGGCGTCGCGGCGAACCCGGCTGCACTGATGGCCGACCTGGTCCAACTGATCGGCGATGACGGACCGCTGAACGAGCAGCAGTTTTCCACCAGCCGCGCGGCGTGGGACTTCATCGTCGAGCGTTATCACCGCTACTGCACCGACCCTTCCTTCACCGACTACTTCTGGACGGTTCGGATCATGCACAAGCCGCTGTGGCAGCTTGCGCGGATCGCACGCGGGCTGCCGCCGGCGCGGGTCTATCACACCGTGTCGACGGGTTATGCGGGCTTTCTCGGTGCGCTGTTGCATTACCGAACGGGCCGACCGCTGCTCGTTTCCGAGCACGGCATCTATACCAAGGAACGCAAGATCGATCTGCTGCAGAGCGAGTGGATCCGCGACAACCGGGGCGCGTTCGAGCGGGACGTATCGACGATCAGCTATTTCCGCGCGCTGTGGGTGCGTTTCTTTGAAGCGCTCGGCAAGCTCGCATACGACGCGGCCGACGAGATCGTCGCGCTCTATGAGGCCAATCGACACCGTCAGATCGCTGACGGGGCCGATGCCGCCCGGACCCGCAACATTCCGAACGGCGTCGACGTGGACGGCTTCGCACCGCTGCTGGACAAGCGGGACGGCGGCCCGCGCCGCATCGTCGCGCTGATCGGCCGTGTGGTGCCGATCAAGGACATCAAGACGTTCGTCCGCGCGATGTTCATCGCATCGCGGACGATGCCGGAAATCGAAGGCTGGATCGTCGGGCCGGAAGAAGAGGATCCCGCGTATGCGCTGGAATGCCGGGCGCTCGCGCAGAGCCTCGGGCTCGCGACGACGGTGCGCTTTCTCGGCTTTCAGCGGATTCACGACATTTTGCCGAAAGTCGACGTGCTCGCGCTGACGTCGATCAGCGAGGCGCTCCCGCTCGTCGTGCTCGAAGGCTTCGCGGCCGGCGTGCCGTCGATTACGACGGACGTCGGGTCGTGCCGGCAACTGATCGAAGGGCTCGGAGAGGACGACCGCGCGTTCGGGGCCGCCGGTGCGGTCGTGCCGATCGCGAATCCTGCCGCGTTCGCGCAGGCGTCGCTCGACCTGCTCGGCGACGCGCAGCGCTGGCAGGCCGCGCAGCAAGCCGGCCTCTCCCGGGTCCGACGCTTCTACACGCGCGCACAGATGATCGACCGGTATCGGGCGTTGTACGATGCGCTCGCGATCGCCCCCGACGGGATGCGTCGCGGGCGTCCGTTCGAAGCCGGTTGCCCGGTGCATCAAGCGGGTGCGGGCGTGGCTGCATCCGGCTCGCGCAACGAGGGCCGCTGATGGCAGGCATTGGCTTCGAGTTGCGCAAGATCCTGCGGCAGCAGACGCTCTTCGGCGTCGCACGCGCGTACGCGTATGCGGGGCTGATCAGTTCCGGTCCGCTGATTCTTTCTATATTCGGAATTCTGATCATCGGCGTGATGAGCGTCGCGTTCGTGATACCGAAATATGCGATCGTCCAGTTTCAGGTGTCGGTGACTTACCTGATCGCGTGCAGCCTGATTTTGACCGGGCCGCTGCAATTGTCGTTCACGCGCTTCATCTCCGACCGGCTGTTCGAGAAGCGCGACGATCTCGTGCTGTCGAACTATAACGGTGTGGCGCTGATTGCCACGGTGGCGTCGGGATGCGTCGGCTTCATCGCGGTGGGGGCGGGTTTTCGCGGCGAGCCGCTGCTGTATCGGCTGCTGATGGTCGCGGGATTCGTCATCGTCAGCAATATCTGGATCGCGGTGATATTTTTGTCCAGCGTGAAGCAGTATCGACAGATTCTTGCGGTATTCCTGGTCGGATACGGCTGCACGGTCGCGTTCGCGCTGATGCTGAACCGGCAGGGCATCTGCGGCCTGCTCGGCGGTTTCGTCGCCGGGCATCTCGTCCTGCTTACCGGGCTTTCGGGGTTGATCTACCGAAACTACCGCAGCGATCGCTTCGTCTCGTTCGACATGCTCGACCGGCGCTTCGCGTATCCGACGCTGGCGCTCGTCGGACTGCTGTTCAATCTCGGCGTATGGCTCGACAAGTTCATGTTCTGGTATGCGCGGGGCACGGGCGCGCAGGTGATCGGGCCGTTGCATGCATCGGTGATCTACGACATTCCCGTGTTCATCGCGTACGTTTGCGTGATGCCCGGGATGGCGACGTTTCTGGTGCGCATCGAGGCGGACTTCGTCGAGTATTACGATGCGTTTTACGAAGCCGTGCGCAGCGGTGCGACGCTGCGGCACATCAACGACATGCGCGACATGATGGTCGGCAGCGTGCGCGCCGGGCTGTATGAAATCATCAAGGTGCAGGCTGCCGTGCTGGTGCTGATCGTCGCATTCGGTCACTGGCTGCTGGCGGCCCTGCATATCTCGACGCTGTACCTTCCGCTTCTGCTCGTCGACGTGATCGCCGCGAGTCTGCAGGTGCTGCTGTTGGGTTTGCTGAACGTATTCTTCTATCTCGACGCGCGCCGGCTGGTCATGGCGCTGTCGGCGGCCTTCGTCGCGCTCAACGGCGTGCTGACCGGTATCACGCTATGGATGACGCCGGATGCATACGGCTACGGCTTTGCTCTTGCACTGCTCATTCTCGACGTCGCGGCGGTGCTGCTGCTCGACCGCAAGTTCGGCCGCCTCGAATACGAAACCTATATGTTGCGTCATTGAGGGGATATGTTTTCACTCCGCATTCGTCCGTCGCGCAGGCCGTCGATGATGGCGACCGCATCGTCCGTGGCTGTCATCGCATTCGTCATCATCGGCGCGCTGGGCGGGCGGGCAGGTTATGCGCAGCCCGCACAGCCCGTATCGTCGCCTGACGCGTGCGATCCGGCCGACGCGATGCGTCCGCACTCCGTCGCGTTTTTCTACGGCAACGACGTGCCGGTTCGCCAGCTGGAAAAGTTCGATATCGCGGTCGTCGAACCCGACAGCGGCTTCGATCCACGTGCGCAAGACGTGCGACGCCCTGCGTGGTTCGCCTATGTGAGCGTCGGCGAAGTCACGCAAGAGCGTGACTATGCGCGCAGGATGCCGAAACAGTGGTTGTTCGGGCGTAATACGACATGGGCGTCGGCGGTCGTCGATCAGTCGGCGCCGGGGTGGCCGTCGTTTTTCGTCGAACAGGTGATCGCGCCGCTGTGGGCGCACGGTTACCGCGGCTTCTTTTTCGATACGCTGGATTCGTACCAGCTCGTCGCGAAGACGGAAGCGGCACGCGCGAAGCAGGAGGCAGGCCTGGTCGCGGTGATCCGCGCCGTGAAATCGCGCTACCCGACTGTGCAACTGATCCTGAACCGCGGCTTCGAGATCTTGCCGAAGGTGCACGACGCGGTCGCCGCGGTTGCATTCGAATCGCTGTTCGGCAACTGGGATCAGCGCAACCGGCATTACGGCGCCGTCCCTGCCGCGGATCGAGACTGGCTGCTCGCGCAAGCAAAGGCGATTGAAGCGCGCTACGCAATACCGGTGATCTCGATCGACTATTGCGCGCCGGACGATGCGGCTTGCCGCGGCACGATCGCTGCGAAGATTCGCGCGACGGGTCTCATTCCGTACGTGACGGACGAAGCGTTGCGCACCGTCGGCATGGGCCCCGATGTGACGGCGTCATGGCGATGCCGCGATGCGAGGTCGGGCGGAGGTTGACGCATCCAGTCTCCTGCTGTCGAGCGCATCTCGAGACAGCGCATCGATTGCCGCAATGATCGAATTGAACAGCCCGGAGAGTTCATCGGCGTACACACTGACGCGAGCAAGCATTTCTCGCTGCTCCGCGGTCGTGGCCTCTGCTTGCCAGCGCATGAACTGCTCGTCCTGAATCGGTAATGTGCCTCGTTGCCGCGCGTAGTAATGCCGGATTCGTTTGAGCATCGAGCCGTCCAGCGCGTGCGGCTCCATTTTGTGCGTGATGAGTTTGACCTGTATCCCACGCGCTTCGTCCAGTTGGGCGTCGAACAAATAAAGGAAGGTCGGCAAAAACTGGATCGGCCGCCATGTCGGCGCTTGTCGCGTGGTGTCGTTCATCGTTCGAAATCCGCCGGGATAACTGTTTTGTCGATCTGTGTCGAGAGCCCATCACGCTGCGGGAGCCGGTATTGAACGCCCTGGACCGGCATCGACCGCGCAATGCACGCAATACGCATGCCATCTGGTCCGCTCGTTCCGTCAAGGGTTTGCGGGCAGTGCTGCAACCCGTGTGTCAACGGATCGTGACACGGGTGTATGGAAATCCGTACGAGACGGCACGACATGGAGAACCTGGCCGCGCTCTCCTTGCCGATTCCTCTTTTCCTGGTGACGAGAACGGTCGTATTCGCGGCCGCGCATCGCATCGACCTGCGTGAGGCGATGAGGGATTCACACCATGCGCAATGTTCTTTGCGGCAACCGATAAAAAGATAATCCGCCCGCGATCGTTTGCGAGGACGAATAGTCACCTGATGCGACTGCGTGTCAGGGCAAGCCGACCGATAAATTCGACCGTCCTGCGAAATGTCTCTTCAGGCGGGGAATGCGTGCATTACAGTAAGTTTGCTTGCGTGCCGACAAAGCAGCAATACACGGAGGAAGAGCATGGGCTCCATGACAGTCGGCAGGAAGCTGGGCGTAGCATTCGGTATCGTCGTACTCATATCGTTGATCGGCAGCGCGATCTCGATCGTCAATTTTCTGAAGCTGAATCAGGCGAACGGCTGGAACATTCATAGTTACCAGGTCCTGCGAGCGAACGACGACATGCTGACCAGCATGGTCAACCTGGAGACAGGGGTGCGCGGCTACGTGGCCTCGGGGGATGACCGGTTCCTGGAGCCCTACAAGGCCGGCCTCAAGCAGTTCGCCACGTCGTTCGATCTCGTCCGCAGCCTCACTTCGGACAATGCAGCGCAACAGCGTCGTCTCGAGACACTGCGCGACATGCACCGGAAGGTGGCGGAGGTCGACGACAAGCTGATCGCCATGCGGCGTGACGTCAATGCAGGCACGCAGCCTGCCAATGTGCTGATCGACTACTTCAAGCAGGGCGACGACAAGCAGTTCATGGATCGCTATCGAGCCGTGGCGGCCGAGCTGAACGAGGCCGAGCAGTCGCTGCTCGATCAGCGTTCAGGGGACGTGGCGAGCTTGACTGCGTTGACCAAGTTGACGCTCGCGGCAGCAGGCGTCATCACCGTCATCCTGTCGATCGTGCTGGGAACCGTCATCACGCGCGGAATCATGCGGTCGCTGGGCGGTGAACCTGCCGACGCCGCGGTCGTGGCCGGGCGTATTGCCGAAGGCAATCTCGAAGCACCCGTGCCGGTCGCGCCGAACGATCGCGGCAGCCTGATGGCGTCGCTCGAATCGATGCGGCGGCAACTGAGCGGCATCGTGTCGGAAATTCAATCGACCGCGGAATCGATCACGACGTCGGCCGGCGAAATCGCGCAGGGCAACCTGGATCTGTCGCAGCGCACGGAAGAGCAGGCGGCTTCACTCGAGGAAACGGCGGCCAGCATGGAGCAGTTGACCGCGACGGTGCGTCAAAATACGGAGAACGCCAGGCAGGCGAACGCGCTCGCAGGCAGCGCCTGCGAGGTTGCGATGCGCGGCGGCGAAGTGGTGAACCAGGTGGTCGACTCCATGCGCGCCATTTCGAGCAGTTCGGGCAAGGTTGCCGAAATCATTACGGTAATCGAAGGGATTGCGTTCCAGACGAACATTCTCGCGCTGAACGCGGCAGTCGAGGCCGCGCGTGCGGGCGAGCAGGGGCGCGGCTTTGCGGTGGTGGCCGGCGAAGTGCGCACGTTGGCGCAACGCAGCGCGAACGCGGCCAAGGAAGTCAAGGACCTCATCACGGGTTCGGTGGAGAGCGTGGCGCAAGGGTCCCAGCAGGTCGAACGCGCGGGCGCGACGATGTCGGATATCGTGCAGTCTGTGCGGCGAGTGACCGACATCATGAATGAAATTGCATCGGCCTCGGACGAACAGGGAACGGGTATCGAGCAGGTCAACGTCGCCGTGGGCCAGATGGACTCGGTCACGCAGCAGAACGCGGCACTCGTGGAGCAGGCATCGGCGGCCGCGCAGGCGATGGCGCAGCAAGCCACCGCGCTGCGCAAGGTGGTCGGGGTATTCAGGGTGGGACGCGCGCTCGCGCACTAACGGACTCGAATCTCGGTGCTGCGTCGGAAGTCGATGCGACGGGCGCCGAGTCGCTCGCGTGGCGATGCTTTCGTGGATCGAAGCAGTTTGTCGCCGGATGTCCGGTGAAACGAACGCCGGCCGTATCGCGCTTCCGGGTGACGACGACATCGTGCACGCATGTCGTTTCGCTGCTATCCAGGCGTGGATGAATGTCGGCGCAAGCCTTCTACAGATTCTCGACCGGAACGGGGATTGTCTCGCCTTGATACGGCATCTCCGAGCACGGTCCGACCGCGCGAAGGATCCGGTGCCGGTTCAGTTCGAAGGCCAGCCGAATCTGCTGTTCGCTCGTATCCCGGGCGCCGAGGCACGCGCGGACCGTCTCGCGCAATAACGAAAACGAACGATATCCCCAACCAAATCCATACGCTGAAAATTGCAACGTGGCCGCATCCGTCAAAACGGGTAGCGTGCTCTCGATCGGTTGCATGTTCATCCTTGGCACCTGTTGTGAAAACCCTAGGTATTTCTCCGCGCATGTGGTCATGCATGGCGTTTACGCGGGCATGCCGCACTATCCGGCCCGCTTTCGACTACGTGAGCCGTTGCATTGACCGCTTTTTGTTCGCGTGAAATATGCAAGCGACGTGCCACGTCAAGGCCTATGCCGGACAAGGCGCTGCCGACAGCGTGAAATCAGCGGTGTCAATCAATCGATACACTGGCGTCAAAAAATTAGACGTCGATCGCGGGTGAAGCTGGTGTTGTTTTATGGTTGTCAATCAACCAAAATGGATTGGGAAGGGACGTTCGGCTGTTTGACGCCGGATGTTGCCCGGGACGATTCGTCGAGCCACACGATGATCGAATCGTACAGCGCGGCGAGGTGGTCGGCGCGGGCACCGAACCGCGTCAGCATGTCCCGTTGCTCCGCGGTCGTGGCTTCCCATTGCCAACGCATGAATTGCTCGTATTGAATCGGCATCAGCTTCCGTTGATTTGTGTAGTGATGCCTGACTCGCTCGCGCATCGCAGGGTCCGGCATGCGTCCTTCCGCGGTGTGCCGGGTCAGCTTGTCGAAGGTCGCGCGGGCTTCGTCCAGTTGAGCGTCGACCAGATAGAACAGGATCGGCAAAAACTCGATGGGCCGCCATATCGGTGGCCGTTGCGTGACTTTCGTCATCGTTGGAATGTCGATCGGGCTCCGCTAGGACGGTTCCAGCGCGCGCCGACATCGATCGTTTCCATCAGTCGATCGATGTCGAGCAAGGCCAGCATGTGCTCACCGTCGTCTCCTTCGTGGATGGCGAGGCCCGTGATGAATTCCGTTTGCGTCGCGGCCCCGACCTCCGGCGCAGGAAGGCGAGCGGAGAGATCGACATCGACGACGCCGCTCACGGAGTCGACGATCAGGCCGATCGCCTGTTCTGCACCGTTGAGTACGATGATGGCGGTCGGTACGGTGTCGCCGATCGGGTCCGGCGAGAACTTCATGCGCAGGTCGACGATCGGCATGACGAGGCCGCGCAGGTCGATCGTGCCTTTGACGAACGGCGGCGCATCGACGGCGGGCGTCGGTTCTACATAGGGGCGAATTTCGCGGACACTCTGGATATCGATTCCGTATTCGTCGTTGCCGAGCGCGAAGGCGACGCATACCTGCATGGTCGCGTCGCCGGCGCTATCGCATACGGGTGTGCTCTCCGCGATTTCAACTGCTTCCGTCATGTCATGCTCCAAAAGATGGTTGGATCGTGCCGATTCAGATGGCATTTCAGTTGACCGTCGCATGCGCTCACACATGCGAGAGATGTCGTTCTCGTCCCGATCAAGGACTCGAGGGGTTTCGAGCCGACCACCGCCTCTTCCACCCGTGTCGTGTTTGGCCATGAGGCCGCGCCCGCCAAAAGGATCGTGGCGTCGATCTGCTCGATGCCGCTGTGCTGTTCGCGGATGTCGTGGCGAACCGGTCTGCGATGCCTGCCTGCTGCGCCGCCGTGCTGACGGCCTGGGTCGTCATGCGGATGGAGTCGTCGGCGAGACGCGCGTCGACCCGAATTTCCTGCGCGGATGAGGCCGGCCGGACTTCGATCGCCTTCGCTTCTCCTGGCGCACGCTGTACGAGCCTGTTCACCTCGGCTGCCGCTTCTTCGGCACTGCGACTGATTGCGCAGGCACAAGCGGTGACTACCGCGATGGCGAGCTCGAGCAGGCGCGTCAGAAACGCGATCTCGATACCGTTCTCCTCATCGCCGCACAGGGACGTGGCGGGCACCGATGCGACGGTTTCTTCATCGTCGTCGCAGGGCGGCGCATCCGATAAGGTCGTCTTGGGTTCTGTCATGGCATGGTCCGAAAGCGGAAGGGGGCGCGCCGTATCAAAAGGCGGTCCAGTCTCCTGCAGCGTTCACTGCGGCACGGGGTGATGGCGTTCTTGCCTCCGTCACGGGCGTGCGGCCGGGTCGCACCGGCCGTGGCACGACCGCCGTGGTTGCCACAGTCCGGTGCGCCGCCGGCTGGTTGTATGCACGGCTCTCTGCGGACCCGACACGGAAGAACGAGACAGCCTCGGTCAATCGATGGCCCTGGTCTTCGAGCGACTTCGATGCGGCCGCCGCTTCTTCCACCAGTGCCGCGTTCTGTTGCGTGACTTCATCCATCTGCGTGATCGCGATGTTGACCTGTTCGATCCCGCGACTTTGTTCGGAGGACGCCGCGGCGATTTCGCCCATGATGTCCGTCACACGTGCCACGGCTTTCGTCACTTCGGCCATCGTATGGCCCGCATCGTCGGCAAAACGGGAGCCGTCCCGAATCTTCTGGACGGATGCGCCGATCAACGCCTTGATTTCCTTCGCTGCATTCGACGAACGTTGCGCGAGGCTTCTCACTTCGCTCGCCACGACAGCGAAGCCGCGACCTTGTTCACCCGCACGGGCAGCCTCCACGGCAGCGTTCAGCGCAAGAATATTGGTCTGGAACGCGATGCCTTCGATGATCCCGGTGATCTCGGCTATCTTCGACGAGCTGTGGCTGATGTCGGTCATGGTGTCCACGACCTGGCTGACCACCGCGCTGCCTTTGTGGGCGACGTCCGACGCACCGCCGGCCAACGCGCTCGCATGTTGCGCGCTCTCCGCGTTCTGCCGCACGGTGGCGGTGAGCTGTTCCATGCTCGATGCCGTCTCCTGCAGCGACGCCGCCTGTTGCTCCGTGCGGGACGACAGGTCCTGGTTGCCCGACGCAATCTGGCTGGATCCCGTCGCGATGCTGTCGGCGGCGGTGCGGACTTGCCCGATCAGCCGGACGAGGCTCGCCTGCATCTCGCCCATCGAGGCGAGCACGCTGCCTCGCGGCGCGGCTGCGGCGCCGTCGACGGTGCCGAGGTCGCCCGCCGCGACGCGGCGTGTGATGTCGCTCAGGTCGACGGGTTCCGCGCCGAGTGCGCGCGTGATGCTGCGCGTGATCAGGAACGCCGCAACGACGGCGACCGCGACGGCAGCGAGACAGATGCCGATCAGTAACGCGCGGTGTCTGTCGTACTGTTGCACGGACGCCTGCTTGCTTTCAGCCGCCCGATTGCTTGCGAAACCGACGTAGGTGTCGGCTGCTGCGACGAGTTCCTTCAGTAGCGGCCGGCATTGATCGTCGATCATCGCGATCGCCTGGTCCCGCTGGCCATGTAACGCAGCGTCGCCGATCGCGACGGCCACCGGGCCATATCGCGATTCAATGCGGTTGATTTCGGCCACCAGCACACGGGCTTTCGCCGTCACGTCGGGGTTGGTGGCGATTGCTTCGTTTAGCTGGCGAAGCCGTGCCTGCACTTCGTCATGCGCCTGCGTCATCGCAACGCGCTCTGCTTCGACATCGGCGGGTTTCGTCACGAGCACGAGATTACGGACGGCGACCGCGCGCTGAAGTACCGCCGCGCGAATTTTCTCCGTCAACGCCGCGCGTGCGCGCGCACCGTCGACGTAGCTGGCGAAACTGTCGTTCGCATCCCCGAGCGCACTGAGTGCGATCACCGAAACCAGAACCACCAGCGCGGCCATCATGCCGAAGGTCAGCGCGAGTTTCGCTCGCACGGTCAATTGTCCGAAGCTCATCTTTGATCTTCCCCTGTCGTTCGCCTTGATCGAGCGGTTGTCGTTGTGCTTGTTATGAACGCTGGGTCGGGAAGGCATCGACATCCGTCGACGCTCATCCGCATCCCGTCGTTGAAATCACGACCACGCAGGGACCGGTACCGTGCTTCGATGTCTTCGCGTGCCGTTTCGCGAAGGGTGAGCGCCGCCTGCCCGGTGCGATCTGCGAGATCGTTCCGGGCAATACATGCAAGCGGTGTGCCACATAAAGGGGACTGTCGGACAAGGCTTTGCCGACAGTGCGACAGCGAGACTGTCAACGCACCCCGACACGTGTGTCCGGAAATCCGACGCTAGCCGATGTCGAGGTTCGCCATGCGCGTGTATAGCGACTGGCGGCTGATGCCGAGCTGCTTCGCTGCTTCCGCGCGATTGTCGCCGGTGAGTTCCAGCGTGCGCAGGATCATCTCGCGCTCGACGGCGGCCAGTGCTTCCGACAGCGGACGATTGAGCATCGCGGCAGGCAGCAGCGCGTCGCGCGACGAAACACCGGGTTCATCGAGGAACGCGAGATCGCATCCAGTGACGACGGCCCCGGGCGCGAGCGCATTCACGCGCGCGATCGCGTTGCGCAGTTCGCGTACGTTGCCCGGCCACGCATACGCGATCAGACGGCGCTCCGCCTGCACGGACAGTCGCTTCGTCGTAGTCGCGCTCGACGTCGTGTCGAGAAAATGGACGGCGAGCGGCAGGATATCAGCCAGCCGCTCGCGCAGCGGTGGCAGATGAATGGGTATGACGTTGAGTCGGTAAAGCAGGTCTTCGCGAAACGTTCCGTTCGCGACCATGGTCCGCAGGTCCCGGTGGGTGGCCGCAACCACGCGGACGTTCACCGAAATGGACCGGTTGACGCCGAGCGGGGTGACTTGCTGGTCCTGCAGAACGCGCAGCAGCTTGGCCTGCATGGAGGTCGCCATGTCGCCGACTTCATCCAGGAAAAGCGTGCCTCCATCGGCTTCGACGATTCGGCCCGTCCGTGCGGCCGTGGCGCCCGTGAAAGCGCCTTTGCAGTGGCCGAAGAGCTCGCTTTCGAGAAGCTCATGAGGAATCGCCGCGCAATTGACGGCAACGAACGGGCCGGCGCAACGCGACGACGCAACGTGGAGCACCCTGGCCGCGACTTCCTTGCCGGTTCCCGTTTCCCCGGTGATGAGAACGGTCGCGTCCGACGCCGCGGCGCGGCCGATACATTTCTGTACTTCGCGCATCGCCGTGCTGATGCCGAGCAAGCGCGGCTCCGTACCGACAGGCTCGTCGAACGCGTCGACGTTCGCCTGCGCATGGGTACCGGCGTCGGGTGGAGAATGGGCCGCGAAGATGCGCTCGAGCAGGCTCGCGATATCGTCGCGGCCGACCGGCTTCGTCAGGTGGTCGAACGCACCCAAGCGCATGGCGGCGATCGTATTACCGCTACGGGCATAGGCGGTCAGTACCACGACGGGTACCGTCGCGAGTCGATGGACGCGCCGCAGCCTCTCGAGTACGGCTATTCCGTCCATGTCGGGCAGCCGGATGTCAAGGAATATGCAGGCGGGTTGCAGACCTCGCTCGATGCGGGCGAGCGCGTGCTCTCCCGTGCCGGCGCATAGGGTTTCGTGACCGAGATCGGTCAGTGTTTCGGACAATCCTTCGCAGAAGGCATCGTCGTCGTCGATCAGTAGGATGGTTGCCATGGGATATCGATGACAAAGCAGGCAGTAGGGGGGGCGGCGTGATAGGCGGTGCCGCCGTGCGACGCTGCGATCTCTCGAACCAGCGGGAGACCCAGCCCGCAGCCGCCTGGCCGCGCGCTGACGAAGGGTTCGAAGATACGCGTGAGCGCGCTCAGGATCAGCGGTGTTTCTGCTTCCGGAATGTCGCGCTTAATGCCGCTGCCCGGGTAAGACGGAAACGCGTAAGCGAGGAATCCACCGGCATGCTCGGACGCGCTGCCCGGTGGCCCGGAACGCGGCGCGCCTAGCCTCCGGAATCCTCCCTCGATGCCCGCCGATCCGGCAAGGGCCGCGTTGAGCACGTCGTGCAACAGTTGAACGTTCGGCTCCGTCGCGTGCGGTAACGACAGCGTGTAGTGGGATGCAATTGCCTCGCACGCTTCGCTCGCGCGCTGCTTGGCGGATGCGATGCGGTGGCTTTCGGTGCAACTGGCCATTAACCATACGATTGCGACCAGCGATGCGCATAACGCGGCGGCAAGTGCCCTGAGTAGCGACAATTGCGTCGAAAACCTTGGTCTGACTAGCGTCATAGCCTTGCGTCGAATGGTGCTACGTCTGTTCTCATGGAAACGGTCTACGGAATGCAGCGCAATCGCGCTTCGTCTGCGTCGACATTCAGTCGAGGATAGATTGGCAGGGGTGGGGATGATAGGACAGGCCGCTCGTATTTGAAGCAGGCGATGGTATGCGCTACGTACCCGCTCGCATCACGCGTTTGTCGGTTTTTATCAGACAATACGGTGATGGAGTTCGCCGCCCTCCAACCGTTCGCCCACGACGCGCGGAAGCACCCACATGAGGCGCTGGCGGGGAGCGTTCCGTTTCACGCCCATCCTAGGTAGATAATGAAATGCATGTGTCAGAGCGGGTTGCATTCATATATGGAAGCGATCCTTATTATCTAAATAGTACATAAATGTTTTGTTCGCGTCTTGCTCGCAATCGTTTGCGTGTGGTTCTCGTCAACAAAAGCAACGTGGCCGCGGTAGTCGGCCAGCACGTCGCGTGGCGATCTGGAACTTCCGGCGGTCGCCGGCCGCGCCGGCGATCACCGGCGGTTTCCAATGGATGCGGCACATCCCGCGGACGGTCGAAGCGTTCGGGCGTCAGGCCGTCGGCCGGCACGGGCGCTGTTTCGGCGCTGCCCCTTACATCGGGCGGGACTCGGCCATGAAGAGACTGGACCGGTCCGCATGAGTAAGGGAATTGAACTACTGGATCGAAAGGCCGATGATGGCGCCGGTGTGTCGGCATCGTCCAGAGAATACTTGTACGGAGCCCGGTGGCGACTTGCCCCGCGCGCGGGCTGTGCGAGACGGGAGGAATACTCCGTACGGGCCGGAGGGCGTGCCACACGATTCGTCGTTCCGTGTTGGGTTACTCGCCGTGCCATTCCTCTTGCGCTAGTTGCCCGCCAGCCTTGACTGATCGACAGCCAGTGCGTTCGCGATGTATATTTGTTATGTAAAATGGATTCCTTACGAAATCGGCAAACGATGGGGGAGTCTCGAAAACAATGGTTCGGCGAATGCAGTGAGCCGCGTGATCTCGGTGAGTCACCGACGGTGGCTCGCCAGCTCAGTTTTTTGAGGAATCAGGAAGCGGTCTCGATTTTTGGCCTTGGCGATTCACGACGGTGGCTTGCCTCGACCATTCCAGGTGGCGCCGGTTTTCGGATCCTGGTATTTCGGCTCGGCGGGGTCCGGTCGGCGTAACGAACGGACCCAAAAGCATGTGGACCATCTATATGAAGGTCGATGGTGGAATGTCATTGGCGTAATTGCGACCATCAATCGTTAGTCAAGGCGCGATGATATTTGGCGACGTACTTCGCCTGAGCGATGACTTTCCCGTGCATCTGATAGGCGACGAGCGCAGGACTCGCCGCCGGCGCCACGTCAATTCTTGCCACGTCCAAGGCCGACGCCGTCACGACATATCGATGCGACGCCCCCTGAGGCGGGCAGGGGCCACCGTATCTGGATTCGCCAAAGTCAGTCAACGTCTCGACAGCGCCCGCCGGCAAGAACTTCGGATTGCCGGAAGCGCCTTTTTCGATCGACGACTCCGAAGGTGGAATATTGACGACCTCCCAATGGGTCCAGCCGAGCCCGCCGGTTGGCGCATCGGGGTCGAAAATTGTCACGACGATGCTCTTCGTGCCGCGCGGAACGTTAGCCCACGAAATGCGGGGCGAAACGTTCTGACCGTGACAGCCAAAGCCTCCGTACACGTGTTCGTTCGTAAAGTGTCCGTGACTGAGGCCGTCGACCCTGATTGTGAACGGCGCCGCGCTGGCTGACGCCGGGATGACCGCTAGTGCCGCCGAAATGCATAGAATCGCGGGAAATAAAATCTTCGATCGCATGAGGTGCTCCGTTGAAGGGTAAGAGTTCAGTACAACGGTATCAACCGTATCGTGTAGCGATTCGCCCCGGAAGGCAGATTCGCGAACCACGGTGTTGCCTTCGCAGCAACGTCGTTGGCAGGACTTTCAGTCGATTCGGTCGTCGCTCGTGCCGGCGAGGTCGAGCGTCTGCATAACGAGAGCAGCAGCGGCGGGCGTTGAATGAGCGTGCAAGCGCCTTTGAACGAGTGGCCACCGCCCGAACTAGCGATTGTTTAAAAAAGAACCGCCGCGAGTCATGTGAGTTCGCGGCGGTTCTCCGGCACTCGTCAACGCAACCTATACGACTACGGTCGATAGTCGAGCGTCGATCAGTAGTCCCACTGCACCGGCACGAAGCGGAAACCTTCACCGCTCTTTGCAATGTGACCGATGGAGGGAAAAGCGACATGAGCCGCGGCCAGCAGTGAGCCGGTTTCAGCCGCTTCGTTGAGCAGCGCTATACGCACGTCGATAGCGCCTTCAGGATCGTGCTCGAAGCCATTTTGCCAATCGGGATTGTCGAAGTTGACTTCGAAAATCGCGTCCCCCACGAACGTGAGTTTCTCGCCGTTGGACGCGATGTCCACGACGCAGTGTCCCGGCGTGTGACCACCCGTCACGCGGGCCGACACGCCCGCGGCGACTTCCACGGTCCGATCGAACGGCACGATGTTTTCGCGGTAGAGTTCCACGAACCTTGCAGCAGCCTTGCGCAGCGCGGGAGGTACCGTTTCCGGCATCACCGTCTTGCTGAAGTCGGGGTCTTTCCAGAATTCAACTTCCGTGGCCGACACGTGAATGCGCACGTCGTGGCGCAGTTTGGCCTTGACGCCATCGACGTTCAGTCCGCCGACATGATCCATGTGCATATGCGTAATCACGATATCGGTGATCGCCGCCAGGTCGATGCCGGCGGCTTCCAGGCGCATCACCGACCGACCGGCGCGCGAAAAGTATTCGAATCCGTCGCCCACGCCCGAGTCGATCAGGATCAGGCGTTCGCCGCTACGCACAAGCGCGATATTCAGCGCCCAGTCGAACATGTCGCGCTGGAGGAACCGGCCGTCGAACCATTCGTTTCGGTCAGCTTCGCTCACGTTGGTTGACATGGTGGACGTCGGCAGCGGCAAAACGCCATCGCTGATCAACACGACGTCGACGTCACCCACGCGCACGGCATAGCGGGAAGGCACGAGTTCGCCTGCTCCGCCTTTCCCAAGGTTGGCGGTGACTGGCTGCAAATTTCGGATCGTTTCGCTCATCTTCTATAGTCCTATTGATTAAGTGGGGTAAGTCGCACAGCACGGCACGGCACGGTCAAAACGGCCCGGCGGTGCCGGGCCTCGACGACGACTGCACTAATTCACGGGGGTGAGGACCGGCGCCCCCTTGTTCTTGATCAGGAACACGACGAATCTTGCCGGCTTCGTGCTGCTGGCATTTCGGCCGACCGTGTGTATGTCTTTCGGGCCTTCGTGGAAGGTATCGCCGGCATGGAGCGTGACTTCCTTCCCGCCATTCAGGCCCATCACGATGCTGCCGTCCAGCACATAGACGAATGCGTGCGCGTCGTGACGATGAACGGGATCGACGCTGCCGGGCGGATAATCCACGACGATCATCTCGACCTCCTTGCCCGGATACTCGGGCAACGGCTCCGTGGTCAGCGTTGTAACGATCGCTTGCGGCGCGGCGGCGGCCGGCTGAACTGGCATCAGCAGTGACAGCGCGAGCGGTGCAAGTGCGAGCAGGATGCGTTTCATGTTGTTACTCCATGTTGGCCTTGTCGAGCCCGAACGTCTTGTCGAACGATCCGGGCACGATGCGGAACGCGACGTTCAGCCGGTTCCAGCAGTTGATCGCACCGACGAGGAAGGTCAGATCCGACAACTCCTTTTCGGAATAGTGGGCACGCACGCGTTCGTAGAGATCATCCGGCAAGCCATCCGACGAAAGATGCGTCAGGGCTTCGGTCCATGCGAGCGCGGCGCGTTCGCGCGGCGAAAAGAGCGTCGACTCGCGCCAGATCGCGACGTGATGCATGCGCAGCTCGCGCTCGCCGTGGATCCGGGCCATCTTGACGTGCATATCGACGCAGAACGCGCAGCCGTTCAGTTGCGATGCGCGAATCTCGACGAGCTCGCGGACCGGCGCTTCGATCGTCGTCTTTTGAAACAACCCGTCGAGTTCGACGAGTTTCCTGGTGAATTCCGGCGATTGCTGAAAGTAGTTGATACGTTGCGACATGATCCGTTCTCCTGATTTGTGGAAGTTGGTACTGCCGGCCCTGCGTATCGCGATTGATCGCACGACCCGCTTGGCAGCCATCGTAATCGCGGGTCCCGCGGGCCAGTAGTACCGGCCGCGTGCGCACTCTGTTGTTGCTTCGGCACCAATCGTTCGTCACGCATGCCGGCGAGATTCAGTCACGCCGACACGGCGACGACACTGCAGATTCCCTGCCGCGCCATCTTCATATAGGGGCACAGGCGTTCTGTATCTCGGACAAGACGTTCCGCAAGCTGCCGGTCGATACCCGGCATGCGGACGGTGATGTTGGCGATCAGCGCATATCCGCCATCCATCGGATCACGACCGAACGTGACTTCGACGGCCACGGTGGCGTCGCGAATATTGATCCGCTCGCGCTGCGCGAGCAGGCTCAGCGCGCCGTGAAAGCACGCGGCGTAGCCGGCGGCAAGGAGCTGTTCGGGATTGGTCCCGCCGCCCGGACCACCGAGCTCGGTCGGCAACCGCAGATCGAGGGCGAGACAGCCGTCGTCGGAGCGCGCGACGCCCGAAGCACGGCCGTGCCCGGATTCGCCTCCGGAGACGGTGACCGTCGTCGTATAGAGGGGGGCGAATTCCCGCCCCCGGTATTTGTCGAGCAGCGTCAGCGGCGGAGGTTGCAACCTCTCGTTCTCCATACTTCTCCCGGTCTGTAATCGGCGAACGCGAACGTTCCGAATCTTGCGTATCCGGATGGTGCGTGGTACGTCAACGCACATCGGCGCAAGGGGGCTGGCCTTGCCGGCAAGTTGATGCCATCACCCATCGTTCGAACGATAGCCGACGCGCTCTCGCATGCTAGTCAAAGACGTGCCGCCGGACCAGATCGACTCGGGATGCATGGTGTTGCCCGCTTCGTACCAATACGGCGAGCGCGACGGGTGCCCGGGCGCATGGATTTCTCCACGACTGCGGTAGGCGCCCGATGGGCGCTGGTTGCGTCGATCATCTTCATCGTGGTCGTGCCGCTGGTCTGGCTCACCAAGCTCGCCGGGGGCGGTGGTGGCATGGCGGGGATGCGCACTGAAAGAGACCGCCGGGAATCGTACGCAGGTGAACGGACGTGCGCCACCTTCGACCCGATGCCAGCGAGAAACAGCCCGGTTCTCTATAGCGCGATGATCGTGTGGTCGCACCGATGGTCGGCAGGATCTCCGAGCATTGCTTTCAGATCGCGCTCGATCGTGGCGCACAGCGTCGAAATGGGAACGTCGTTCGCACCGCCTTCGAACGGATTCTCGGTGCTTTCGCCGACCTGGTCGAGCGACGTATACATCCACGACACCGCGACGCTGCATGGCACGACCAGCCACACCATGTTGCCATGCATGAAGCCGCTCACGCCGTCGTTCAGCCGGTTGAATTCGCTCAGAAGACCGAACGGTAGGGAAAGGCAGAAGAACCGGACGAACAGCGAGCTGACGGTCGCGTACTGTCGCGGATACGGGAAGTTCTTGAAACGTTCTGATCTCGACTGGAGCGCGATGAAATCCCCGATCGTCTTGTGAAGCTCCATGTAGAAGCTCGTATTCAGCCGACCGGCCGCGTGAAGCGTCCCGAGCGCACTGCATTGCAGGTTCAGCACGAATGTCGCGATGGACATGGAAGAGAGCGCCTGTGCCGTCTCAGACGGCGACAGGTATTTCAGCAACACTTCCCTGATGTCCCGTTCCCACTCCGGAACGCGATAGTACCGGCGGTACTCCGCGTTGTAGCGTTTGCTCGTGCTTTCCCAGACCCGAGGGCGACGCAGTTCGTATCGCAGCGCGGTCAGCCATCCAAGGTGTCGATCGATCAACGTGCGGGAAATCGCTTCGTCGCCGGCAAAATCGCGCGCGAGTTGGCCCCAGCGACGGCTCTTGCCCACGATTTCGGTCCAGATTTCCAGCGCGTCCGTTGCGCGGTTGTACGTCTGGACATTCTTGAAGCCGACGATGAACGACGTCGCGGTTCCGAGGAGAACCACGATCGTCAGCGGGATCGACAACCATGTGACGCACAGGAACTTGTACAGAATGACCGGCACAGTCCCGAAGACGAAGAGCGCATAGATGTTCCAGCGTGTCCAGATCAGGAACTCCGACAACTTGTACGATTTTCCGAGATGCATTTCCTTTGCCTCATCGAGGACTCGGCGCGTCCCCGAATGCACGGCGCGGCGGCCACGCGCGACAGGGCAGCAACGACGATCTTCAGCGGACAGGCGCCGCTACCGCCCGACGGGCGTCGCGTCAATCAACGACAGTCACGATATTGACGGTGGCTGGTCTGGCCATCTTTGCGTACGGGCACAGGCGCTCCGCGGCTCGAACCCGTTCTTCCGCGATGTCCTGATCGACGCCGGGCATCCGGACGCGGATGTCGACGAGCAGCGCATGACCGCCGTCCATCGGATCGCGGCCAAACGAAACCCGCACCTCCACGACCGTATCGGCAGGTTCCATGCCGGCGCGTTGCTCGAGCAGGTTCAGCGCACCGTGAAAGCACGCGGCGAAGCCCGCCGCGAACAATTGCTCGGGGTTGGTCCCGTTGCCGGGTCCGCCCAACTCGGTGGGCAGGCGCAGATCGACGGCGAGGTTCCCGTCGTCCGAGCGCACGACGCCGGATGCGCGGCCGTGTCCCGTCTCGCCACCGGACACGGTGACGCTCGTCATATAGAGAGGCTGGAAATCCCGACCCCGATATCTGTCGAGGAGGGAGAGCGGAGGGGCCTGCAGCGTGTTGTCATTCATGATGCTTGCTCGAGTTCAGCGACGCTTCGATACCCGGTCATTCATTTGTCGAAGCGTGTTGTAAAGGGGGTTGCACGGCCCGGGCAAATGGCGTCTTCACGAACAAGTGGAGCGATCGACCGTATGCGGAGCGCGGCGATCTTCCGGTGCAGCCCGAATCCAGGTTTGTCCATGCAGAAGGGCGCCCCCATGCTAGCGGAGCGTACCGTGCGACGGTATGGCCGTCGCGGGTGATTCAATGTTTCCCGCCGAACACCAATCGGAGCCGTGACGCAGGACTGTGACACCCCACCGGCTGCGGCCCCCGCGTTAGCGGCCGACGCAGGCGCGCAGCGTTGTCGCGTGACGCTGCGCTTCGTCCGCATCGACGATGTTCGCGAACCCGATGACGAGGCCGCGCGGCGTGAGCGGCGTGTGGCTGTTCGTATACCAGATCGACAGCGGCACGACCGCGAGCCCGGCGTCGCGGGCGCGTGCGGCGACGGCGACGTCGTCGACCGGCCCCTCGGGCCCGTCGGTGAATCGCACCGCGAACTGGATGCCGCCCACCGGCAATTCGACGATCAGCCGCTCGCGGAACGCCTCGCGCAATGCATGCACGATCAGCATGCGGCGCTCGCCGTACAGCGCGCGCATGCGCTTCAGATGGCGGGCAAAGTGCCCCTGTTCGATGAAATCCGCCAGAGCCGCCTGCAGGAGCGGTGGCGACCCGGCATTCATGCTGCACGCCACTCGTTCGACGCGCTCCACGGCGCGCTCCGGCACGACCGCGTAGGCGAGCCGCAAACCGGGGTACATCGCCTTGCTGAAGGTACTGCAATAGATCACGCGATCGCGCCGGTCGAGACTCTTCAACGCGGGCAGCGGGCGGCCGAGATAGCGAAACTCGCTGTCGTAGTCGTCCTCGACGATCCACCCCGACTTTTTTTCCGCCCAGTCGAGCAACGCGATGCGGCGGGACAGCGACAGCGTATGCCCGAGCGGACTCTGATGCGACGGCGTCACCACCGCGAAGCGTGCCTGTGCGTCCAGCTGCATGCCGCGTTCGACGTCGATCCCGTCGGCGTCCACCGGCACGGGGACGAGTTGTACGCCGGTCTCGGACAGGAACCCGCGTGCGAGCAGATAGCCGGGATCCTCGAACCACACGCGCTCGTCCGCCCGCGCGAGGCTGCGCAGTATGAGTTCCAGCGTGGCGCGGTAGCCGCCGGTGACGAACACCTGTTCCGGCATGCAGGTGACGCCGCGCGACAGCGTCAGATAGGTGGCGATGTGTTCGCGCAGCGGCCGGTAGCCGGCCGGATTCGGATAGCCGAGCAGCGCACGTTCGCCGCTGCGCGCGCGCTGCGACACGAGCCGGTGCCAGACCTTGCGCGGAAACGCGTCGAGCGCCGGGAGCCCGGGTTGCAGCGGGCTCGGCTCGCCGCTCATCGCGACGGCGATCGGCTGCGGGCGCGGCGACGGCAGGAGGTCGGCGGGCGCGACCGACGGGGCCGCCGGGGCCGACGCCCGAGGCGGGCTCGCCGGTTCGCCGGGCCGGTTCGGCGGTGCGCCGGTGCGCGGAGGCGACGCCCGGGTGAGCGAGACCGGCAGCGACGGCGAGACGAACGTGCCTGCCGCGCCGCGCATCTGCAGATAGCCCTCGTCGACCAGGATCGTATAGGCCTGTTCGACGGTGCCGCGCGCCGTGTTCAGTTGCGTCGCCAGGCCGCGCAGCGCGGGTACGCGGTCGCCGGGGCGCAGGTGGCCGGCGGCGATCGCGGCCCGGAATCGCTCGCAAATCTGCAGATAGAGCGGCAACTGGTGCTGCCGATCGATTTCGATGGTCAGCGGAAGGGTGGGCTCGGACATCACGGCTTCTCAGGTCACGCACGCAGGGACAGGATCGGATCCAGCTTGGACTAGTCCGATCGCCGATTCTTGGCACTGATGGATAGGACATGATTCTTCCACAATTGCGTCACGCGATGCGACGGACATGGCCGCCTTCTCCGGATCCGGCACCCGCCAAGCCTGGTCGCATTCCCGTCAAATCCAATCGTCAGGAGATTGTGCGATGAAAATCGTTGTCATCGGTGGTTCGGGCCGGATCGGCTCACGTGTCGTCACGCTGCTCGCCGAAGCGGGTCATCAGGCGCTGGCCGCCTCGCCGAGCACCGGCGTCAATACCGTCACGGGAGAGGGCCTGGCCGATGTATTGACGGACGCGGATGTCGTGGTGGACGTGGTGAACGCGCCGTCGTGGGAGCCGCAGGCGGTACTGGATTTCTTCCGCACGGCGGCACGCAATCTCGGCAAGGCCGAAGTGGCCGCGGGCGTGCGCCATCACGTCGCGCTGTCGATCGTCGGCTGCGACCGGATGCCGGAGAACGGCTATTTCCTGGCCAAGGTCGCGCAGGAGCAGGCGATCGAAGCGGCGGGCGTGCCGTACACGATCGTGCGCGCGACGCAATTCATGGAATTCATCGGCGGGATTGCGGATTTCAGCACGCAAGACGGCACGGTCCGCATCGGTGACGGCCTGTTTCAGCCGATCGCCGCGGAAGACGTGTCGGCGCTCGTCGCGCAGGTCGCGCTGGCCGCGCCGCAGAACGGCACGGTCGAGATCGCGGGCCCGGATCGCGCGCCGTTCGCGGAGATCGTCGCGCGCTACCTGAAGTCGGTCGGCGATCCGCGCGCGGTGGTGACCGATCGCGACGCCCGTTACTACGGCGGTCGCGTCGAGGAGAAATCGCTGGTGCCGCTCGGGGAGGCGCGACTCGGCCGCATTGGTCTCGACCAGTGGCTCACAAGAAGCTGATTCGCGTTCGTATGTGCAGCGGTTCGCCGGCGCACGCCGGCAACGGGCAATCGAAGTGAACGACATGTCTGAGGAAGCGGAAATGAATCATTCGGAACCTTCGGAGCACGGCGTTTGTCGCGACCTGATCGGTCGCGCCGATGCGCTGTCCGCGAGCTTCGGTGCGAGCTATGCAGGCATCCTCGCCTTCGTTGCAGTGGCGAGCGAGGGAAGCTTTACCAAGGCCGCCGAAAAGCTCGGCGTCGGACGGCCAGCCGTGAGCCGGAATGTCCAGAAGCTCGAAGCGCAGTTAAGTACGCGGCTGTTCCAGCGGACTACGCGCATGACCGAGCTGACGAGCGAAGGCCAGCGATTCTTCGAGAACTGCCGCCAGGGCGTCGCGCAGATCGTCGAGGCCATGAACGACATGCTGGAACTGCGGCAGGGGCCGCCGCGCGGCCTGATCCGTATCAGCTCGGCGGTGGGGTTTGGCCGGAAAATCGTTGCGCCGCTGCTGGAAACGTTTGCGCGGGCGTACCCCGACATCGTCTTCGACCTACTGCTCGACGACCGGCCGATCGACCTAGTGTCGGAACGGATCGACGTGGCGTTTCGCAATGGCCGCATCGAGGACTCCAGCATCATTGCGCGGCAATTGATTCCGATGCAGATGGCGCTTTGCGCAGCGCCATCGTACGTGGCAAAGCACGGGCTCCCGAAGAGTCTGGCGGATCTCGACCGGCACGAGTGCGTCAACTTCCGATTCGCGAGCGGCCGCATCTTCGAATGGGAATTCAACGTCGACGGCCGAGTACAAAAGTACTTGCCGACGTCCCGCCTCACGTTCAATGACGCGGAGCTGGTGTTGCAGGCGGTTCTACGCGGAGCGGGTATCGCGCAGATGGCGGGCTATCAGATTCGCGACCACCTTGCATCGAACGAGCTCGTCGTCGCGCTGGCGAAGTATTTGCCGGAAGATCGCGGCCACTATATCTGCTATCTCAGTCGGCAACATCTGCCGACACGCATTCGTATCTTCGTCGACTTCATGACCGAGCAAATACGCGCACTTGACCTGAACTGCATGACCCGTTTCAACCCGGATATCACGGATGAGTCATCGCCGGCATTAGCTGCTTGATGGGACCGGTTAGCTTACGCGGCCCGAAAGCGGACATTTGAGCTTAGCTACTACAAACAAAAAATGCGATCATCAGCATTATGTCAAATAAAGAATTGACGTTAAATCTGAGCCGGAATCGCCGCGAACTTTCGAAATGAGAAATGGCGCGTCACCGATGCAACGCCGCGCGATTCGACACAATTAGTCGTTCCGCGGGCGTCACAGGTGACGCGCCTGACGCGTGAAGATTCGCGGCTGCCCGGAGCATGCGGCGGCCGCGGTATCGACGTCGCCTACTTCTTGATCACCGGGACGGTGAGCGCGGTGACGAGCGACGTCACGGGTGCCAGCAGACCGCCCGACGCGCTACCTCCTCCTTGCGCGGAATTGCCGTTCAGCGAAACCGCCAGCGCGGGAACGACGCCGGCCACCGAGCCGACGGCCGAACCGACCGATTGCACCGCCGCCTTGGCGATCGTCGCACCACCAGAGATGAGCGCCCCGGCGGCATTCGTCACACCGCCGACCGCGCCCGCTGCAGTGCCGCCGTTGAGCGCGACGCTCAGTGCCGGAAACGTTCCGGCGACCGCGCCGGCGGTACCGGTCACCGTGTGCGCGAGCGGTCGCCGCCCCTCCCCTTAGAATTTCCACAACAGATTGCCGTACAGCGCGTGGTCGCTGATGTGGCCGCCGAGCTGGCCGCTATACGACAGGCCGAGCGACAGGTTCTTCGTCACGGCCGCATCGACACCGACCTCGAGCACGGCCGCATCGCGCGCGATCGGCACGCCGACCACGCTGAACGGCGCGCCACCGCTCGCGAACGACAGCGCCGAAGCCGGTTGCGTGTTGCCGAACGCATGCCGCCAGCCGATCGTGCCGAAGGTCGTGACCTTGCCCTTCGTCGTGACCGCGACGTCCGTCGAAGCCCGCAGGCCGAGCGTCGAGAACCCGAGGCCCGTCGTGTCGGAATCGCCCTGCAGGGCAGCCGCACCGCCGTTCTCCTTGAAGCCGCCGGTGTGCAGGCTCGCGAACGCGAGCCCGACGAACGGCTCGAGTTGGACGTTGCGAATCGCCGTCGAGTAACCGAGCTCGGTGAACACCTGCGTCGCGTTCGCGTCGTAGCTGGCGGTGTCGTGATCGGAGAAGCCGCCGAACGACGGATTGCGCTCGCCATGCACGCGGTACCACGACTGCGCCACGCCACCGCGCACGTTCCACGCGTCGTATCGGCCGCTCGCGTACAGCGCGATCGTCTCGCCGTTGACCTTCGCCGATTCGTTCTGGTCGGTATTGAGCTGGCTGCGCGACGCACCGCCCGCGATACCGACGCGCCAGTGGCTGCTGACCTCCGCATCCGTCCCGACGATGAAGCCGTACAGGTTGCGATCGATCGAAGCGACGCCGTCGCCGTCGAACCGGCTATGCGAGCCGTACAGACGGCCCCACACCGCGGGCTTGAACGACTTGGCCGGCGTGCAGCCGTTCTCCGCGGCCATGCGCCGATCGAGCGCCGCCGCGTGATCGTCCGCCGACACCGGCGCCTCGCATCCGCACAGCGCCCCGCCAGGCTGCGAACCGAGCCGCGCGCGATCGAGCACCGCATCGCGCACGTAGCGGCTATCCGACAGCAGCACGCTTCGCGTACTCGGATACAGATCGCCGGCGAGCTGCGTGAACGCGCGGTTCGCGGTAGTCGAATCCGACGTCAGCACCGTATCGAACAGCGGGTTTCCTGCGCCGAGCGTGCCGACCGCGCCCGCCACCGCTTGCCCGTCAGGCGTCGTCGCGACCGACGAGAACGGCGTGCCGTTCGGTGTCAGCGACATCAGCACCTGCGCCGGGTTGTACGTGAGCGTCGGCGTGAGGAACGCATACGTCGAGTTCACCGCACTGAATTGCCCCTGCACGCCCGCGCCGGCATTCACGATCGTGTAGAGCTTGCCCGGCTGGTACTGCCCGGTCGCCGCGACGACCTGCACCGCCCCGCCGTTGAGCGTCGCGGAGCCGGTTACGTCGAGGCCGCCGCTCTGCTGCGGCGTGGCGCCGACCTGCAGCGTCGAGCCCGGCTGGAAGGTCGCGTTGCCCGCGACCTTCAGCGGCTGCCCGAGCTGGAGGACCGACGCGGTGCCGCCGCCCGACACGACCAGGCCGCCGATCGTGCCCGTCCCGGTGACGGTCGCGCCGCTGCCGACGGTCACCGGCGAGCTGGCCAGCGAACCGGTGACGGCGAGCGTGCCGCCGGTCACGTTCGTCGGCCCGGACAGCGTGTTCGTCCCGCTCAGCACCTGCGCGCCCGTGCCGGCCAGCGTCAGCGGGCCGGTACCCGCGAGCGTGCCCGCGAACGAGCTGGTGCCCGCGGTATTGACCGTCAGCGGCGTGCTGCCGAGATTCACGTTCGAGCCCGTCGTACCCGACAGCGTGCCGATCGACTGCGGCGCGCTCGCAGCCGCCAGGTTCAGCGTCGCACCGCTGCCCGCGAGCATCACCGGGCTCGTCGACGCGAGGCTGCCTGAGCCGGCCAGCGCGAGCGTGCTGCCGCTGCCGATCGTCGTGTTGCCGGTGTACGTGTTGGCGCCCGTCAGCGTCTGCGTGCCGCCGCCCTGCACCGCGAAGCCGCCGGTGCCCGCGATCATGCCGCCGAAGCTGCCGCCCGTCGGACCGGCCACGGTCAGCGTATTGCCGCCGAGATTCACGGTCGAACCGGCGGCGCCCGACAGCGCGCTCGCCGTCTGCGGCGTCCTGGCCGCGCTGACATCGAGCGTCGCGCCGTTGCCGGCCAGCGTCAGTGCGCTACCCGCCGACAGGCCGCCGTTGCCGCCGACCGCCAGCGTGCTGCCGTTGCCGATCGTCGTGCCGCCCGTGTACGAGCTCGCGCCGCTGAGGGTCGTCGTCGACGGGCCGCTCACCGCCAGGTTGCCGCCGCCCGAGATCGGGCCGCTCAGGCCGAGGTTGTTGGCGCCGCCCACCGTCAGCGTCGAACCCGTGCCGAGGGTCACGGCGTTGCCGAGCGTCGTGCCGGCCACGCTGGTGCCGAGCGTGCCGCCGTTGCCGCCGACACTCAGCGTGCCGCTGCCGAGTGCGGTCGGGGTGCCGGCGACCAGCGTGCCGCCGCCGGTGACGCTCGTGCCGCCGGTGTAGGTGTTGGCACCCGACAGCGTCGTCGTCGCCGGGCCGGTGACCGACAGATTGCCGTTACCGGAAATCGCGCCGGTCAGGCCGAGGCTGTTCGGGCCGCTTACCGTCAGCGTCGAACCCGTCCCGAGGTTCACCGCATTGGCGAGCGTCGTGCCCGGCGTGCCGGCTGCCAGCGTGCCGCCCGCGCCGCCGGTGTTCAGCGCGCCGGTCCCGAGCGCCGTGTTGCTGCCTGCGACCAGCGTGCCGCCACCGGTCAGGTTCGTGCCGCCCGAATACGTGTTCGAACCGGTCAGCGTCTCGGTGCCCGTGCCGCCGAGTGTCAGGCTGCCGCCCGTGCCGGCGATCGTGCCGCCGTACGTGCCGCTGCCCGCCCCGCCGAGCGTCAGGTTGTTGCCGCCGAGGTTGACCGTCGAACCGGCCACGCCCGACAACCCGGTCGTCGTTTGCGGCGTCGTCGCGCCGCTGACGTCGAAGGTTGCGCCCGCACCGGCCAGGTTCAGCGGGCTGCTGCCGGAGAGGCTGCCGCCCGCGCCGATCGCGAGCGTGCCGCTGTTGATCGTCGTCGCGCCGGTATACGTGTTGCTGCCCGTCAGCGTTTCGGTGCCGGTGCCTGACAGCGTCAACCCACCCGTGCCCGCGACGGTGCCGCCGTACGTGCCGTTACCGGAGCCACCCAGCGTCAGCGTGTTGCTGCCCAGATTCACGGTCGAACCCGACACGCCCGACACTGCGCCCGTGGTCTGTGGCGTCGTCGCGGCGCTCAGGTCCAGCGTGGCGCCCGTACCGGAAAGATCGACCGCACTGCCCGCCGACAGGCTGCCGCCCGCGCCGACCGCGAGCGTGCTGCCGTTGCCGATCGTCGTGCTGCCCGTGTACGAGCTGGCCCCCGTGAGCGTCGTCGTCGACGGACCGTTCACCGCGAGGTTGCCGCTGCCGCCGATCGCGCCGCCCAGGCCCAGATTGTTCGCACCGCCAACCGTCAGCGTCGACCCCGCGCCGAGATTGATCGCGTTGGTGAGCGTCGTGCCGGCCGCGCTGGTGCCGAGCGCGCCGCCCGCGCCGCTGGTGTTCAACGCACCGGTGCCGAGCGCCGAGCCGTTGCCGGCGAGCAGCGTGCCGCCGCCGGTGAGGTTCGTGCCGCCCGTGTACGTGTTCGTCCCGTTCAGCGTTTCGGTACCGGTGCCCGCCAGCGTCAGGCTGCCGCCCGTGCCGGCGATCGTGCCGCCGTATGTGCCGCTGCCGGAACCGCCGAGCGTCAGCGCATTGCCGCCGAGGTTCACGGTCGAGCCCGACACGCCCGACAACGCACCAGTCGACTGCGGCGTCGTGGCGGCGCTCAGATCGAGCGTCGCCCCAGCGCCGGCCAGATCGACCGCGCTGCCGCCCGACAGGCTGCCGCCCGCACCGACCGCGAGCGTGCTGCCGTTGCCGATCGTCGTGCTGCCGGTGTACGAGCTGGCACCCGTGAGCGTCGTCGTCGACGGACCGCTCACCGCCAGATTACCGCTGCCCGAGATCCCTCCACCGAGGCCCAGATTGTTCGCACCGCCAACCGTCAGCGTCGAACCCGCACCGAGATTCACCGCGTTGCCCAGCGTCGTGCCGGCCACGCTGGTGCCGAGTGTGCCGCCTGCGCCGCTGGTGTTCAACGCTCCGGAGCCGAACGCCGAGCCGTTGCCGGCGATCAGCGTGCCGCCGCCCGTCAGGCTCGTACCGCCCGTGTACGTGTTCGTCCCGTTCAGCGTTTCGGTGCCCGTGCCCGCCAGCGTCAGGCTGCCGCCCGTGCCGGCGATCGTGCCGTCGTACGTGCCGCTACCCGTGCCGCCGAGCGTCAGGTTGTTGCCGCCGAGATTCACCGTCGAACCGGCGACGCCCGACAGCGTGCCCGTCGTCTGCGGCGTGGTCGCGCCGCTCAGGTCGAAGGTTGCGCCCGCACCCGTCAGGCTCACCGGCGTCGTCCCCGACAGGCTGCCGCCCGCGCCGATCGCCAGCGTGCCGCTGTTGATCGTCGTCGCCCCCGTGTAGGAATTCGCGCCCGTCAGCGTTTCGGTGCCCGTGCCGTTCATCGTCACGCCGCCGGTGCCGGCGATGTTGCCCGCATAGGTGCCGCTGCTCGTGCCGCCGAGCGTCAGGTTGTTGTTGCCCAGGTTCACCGTCGAGCCGGCCACCCCCGAGATCGTGCCGGTCGATTGCGGCGACGACGCACCGCTCAGGTCGAGCGTCGCGCCGGACGCGGTCAGGCTGACCGGGCTGCTCGACGACAGGCTGCCGTTGCCGCTGATCGCCAGCGTGCCGCTGTTGATCGTCGTCGCGCCGGTATACGTGTTGGTGCCCGTCAGCGTTTCGGTGCCGGTGCCCGACAGCGTCAACCCGCCCGTGCCGCCGATCACGCCGCCGTACGTGCCGCTGCCTGCGCCGCCGAGCGTGAGCGTATTGCCGCCGAGGTTGACGTTCGTGCCCGCGCCGCCGGACAGCGCGCCCGTCGTCTGTGCGGAGGTGGCCCCGCTCAGGTCGAGCGTGGCGCCGGTGCCGGCGAGGTCGATCGCGCTGCCGCCCGACAGGCTGCCGCCCGCGCCGACCGCCAGCGTGCTGCCGTTGCCGATCGTCGTGCTGCCGGTGTACGAGCTGGCCCCCGTGAGCGTCGTCGTCGACGGGCCGCTCACCGCGAGGTTGCCGCCACCCGAGATCCCGCCGCCGAGGCCCAGATTGTTCGTGCCGCCCACCGTCAGCGTCGAACCCGCGCCGAGATTCACCGCGTTGCCGAGCGTCGTGCCGGGCGTGCTCGCGGCCAGCGTGCCGCCTGCGCCGCTCGTGTTCAACGTGCCGGTGCCGAGCGCCGAGCCGCTGCCCGCGATCAACGTGCCGCCGCCGCTCAGGGTCGTGCCGCCCGTGTACGTGTTGTTGCCCGTCAGCGTTTCGGTACCGGTGCCCGACAACGTGAGGCTGCCGCCCGCGCCGGCGATCGTGCCGCCGTACGTGCCGTTGCCGGTGCCGCCGAGCGTCAGGTTGTTGCCGCCGAGGTTCACCGTCGAACCGGCCACGCCCGACAGCGTGCCGGTCGTCTGTGGCGTGGTCGCGCCGCTGACGTCGAAGGTGGCGCCCGCACCGGCCAGATTCACCGGGCTGCTGGCGGACAGGCTGCCGCCTGCGCCGATCGCGAGCGTGCCGCTGTTGATCGTCGTCGCGCCGGTATACGTGTTGTTGCCCGTCAGCGTTTCGGTGCCGGTACCCGACAGCGTCAGGCCGCCCGTGCCGCCGACCGTTCCGCCGAACGTGCCGTTGCCCGACCCGCCGAGCGTCAGCGTATTGCCGCCGAGGTTCACCGCCGAGCCCGCCGCGCCCGACAGCGTGCCGGTCGACTGCGGCGACGTGGCCGCGCTGACGTCCAGCGTCGAGCCCGCGCCGGCCAGATTGATTGCGCTGCCGCCCGACAGGCTGCCGCCCGCGCCGACCGCCAGCGTGCTGCCGCCGCCGATCGTCGTGTTGCCGGTGTACGAGCTGGCACCCGTGAGCGTCGTCGTCGACGGGCCGCTCACCGCGAGGTTGCCGCTGCCGGAGATCCCGCCTCCCAGGCCCAGATTGTTCGCACCGCCAACCGTCAGCGTCGAACCCGCGCCGAGATCGATCCCGTTGGACAGCGTCGTGCCGGCCACGCTCGTGCCAAGCGAGCCGCCCGCGCCGCTGGTGTGCAGCGTGCCGGTGCCAAGCGCCGACCCGCTGCCCGCGATCAACGTGCCGCCGCCGCTCAAGGTCGTGCCGCCGGTGTACGTGTTGTTGCCCGTCAGCGTTTCGGTACCGGTGCCCGACAACGTGAGGCTGCCGCCCGCGCCGGCGATCGTGCCGCCGTATGAGCCGCTGCCCGTGCCGCCGAGCGTCAGGTTGTTGCCGCCGAGGTTCACCGTCGAACCGGCCACGCCCGACAGCGTGCCCGTCGTCTGCGGCGTGGTCGCGCCGCTGACGTCGAAGGTGGCGCCTGCGCCGGCCAGATTCACCGGGCTGCTGGCCGACAGGCTGCCGCCCGCGCCGATCGCCAGCGTGCCGCTGTTGATCGTCGTCGCGCCGGTGTACGTGTTCGCGCCGGTCAGCGTCTCCGTGCCGGTGCCTGCCATCGTCAGCCCGCCGGTACCGCCGATCGTCCCGGCATAGCTGCCGTTGCCCGTGCCGGCGAGCGTCAGCGTGTTGCCGCCGAGATTCACGTTCGTGCCCGCCACGCCGGACAGCATCCCGCTCGTCTGCGGCGTGGTCGCCGCGCTGATGTCGAGCTTTGCGCCCGTGCCGGCGAGGTCGAGCGCGCTGCCCGCCGACAGGCTGCCGCCCGCGCCAACCGCCAGCGTGCTGCCGCCGCCGATCGTCGTGTTGCCGGTATAGGTGTTCACGCCCGTGAGCGTGGTCGTCGACGGGCCGCTCACCGACAGGCCGCCGCTGCCCGAGATCCCGCCGCCCAGCCCGATATCGTTCGCCCCACCAACCGTCAGCGTCGATCCCGCACCGAGATTCACCGTATTGCCGAGCACCGTGCCGCCGACGCTCGTGCCGAGCGAGCCGCCCGCGCCCGTCACGTTCAACGCGCCCGTGCCGAGCGCCGAGCCGTTGCCGGCGATGAGGCCGCCGCCGCTCAGCGTCGTGCCGCCGGCATAGGTGTTCGTGCCGGTGAGCGTGGTGGTGCCCGCGCCGGTCTGCGCAAGCGCGCCGCTGCCGGAAATCGTGCCGGTCAGGCCGAGATCGTTCGCGCCGTTCAGCCCGAGCGTCGCGCCCGCACCGAGCGTGACCGCATTGCCGAGCGTCGTGCCGCTCACGCTCGCGTTCAACGTGCCGTTGCCGGTCACGTTCAATGCGCCGGAACCGAGCGCCGTGTTGCTGCCGACGCTCAGCCCGCCGCTGTTCAGCGTCGTCCCGCCGCTGTAGGTGTTCGTGCCGCCGAGCGTGGTCGTGCCCGTGCCGGACTGCACCACGCCGCCTGCCCCGGAAATCGTCCCGTTCAGGCCGAAGCCGAACGCGCCGCCGAGATTCAGCGCCGAGCCGGCGCCCAGATCGACGGCGTTCGCCAGCAGCAGGTTCGCCGTGCTCGCGCTGATTGCGCCACCGCTGCCGGTCACGCTGAGCGCGCCCGTGCCGAGCGCCGTGTTGTTGCCGACCGACAGGCCGCCGGCACTCAGCGTGGTGCCGCCCGTGTACGTGTTCGCGCCGGTGAGCGCGGTCGTTCCGGTGCCGGTTTGCGCGAGACTGCCGCCGCCGGCGATGATGCCGCCGAGGCCCAGGTCGTTCGTGCCGCCGAGCGTGAGTGCCGAACCGGCGCCGAGATTCACCGCGTTGTTCAGCGTCGTGCCGGCCACGCTCGCGGCCAGCGTGCCGCCCGCGCCGCCGACGTTCAACGCACCCGTGCCGAGTGCCGCGCCGTTGCCGGCGATCAGCGTGCCGCCGCCGTTGAGGTTCGTGCCGCCCGTGTATGTGTTGGCCCCGTTCAACGTTTCGGTGCCGGTGCCCGACAGCGTGAGGCTGCCGCCTGCCCCCGCGATCGTGCCGCCGAACGTGCCGTTGCCGGCTCCGCCGAGCGTCAGGCCGTTGCCGCCGAGGTTCACCGTCGAACCGGCCACGCCCGACAGCGTGCCGATCGCCTGCGGCAGCGCCGCGCCGCTCAGGTCGAACGTCGCGCCTGCCCCGCCCAGGTTGACTGCGCCGGCCGCTGCCAGGCTGCCGCCCGCGCCGATCGCCAGCGTGCCGCCGTTGATCGTCGTGCCGCCGGTGTACGTGTTCGCGCCGGTCAGCGTCTCCGTGCCGGTGCCTGCCATCGTCAGCCCGCCGGCCCCGCCGATCGTGCCGCCGAACGTGCCGTTACCCGACCCGCCGAGCGTCAGCGTATTGCCGCCGAGGTTCACCGCAGAGCCTGCCGTGCCCGACAGCGTGCCGGTCGTCTGCGGCGACGTGGCCGCGCTGACGTCCAGCGTCGAGCCCGCGCCGGCCAGGTTGATCGCGCTGCCGCCCGACAGGCTGCCGCCCGCGCCGACTGCCAGCGTGCTGCCGGTGCCGATCGTCGTGCCGCCGGTATACGAGCCGGCGCCGGTCAGCGTCGTGATCGACGGGCCGCTCACCGCGAGATTGCCGCCGCCCGAGATCGCACCGCCGAGGCCGATGTTGTTCGCACCGCCGACCGTCAGCGTCGCACCCGTGCCGAGATTCACCGCGTTGCCGAGCACCGTGCCGCCGACGCTCGTGCCGAGCGAGCCGCCCGCGCCGGTCACGTTCAACGCGCCCGTGCCGAGCGCCGAGCCATTGCCCGCGATGAGCCCGCCGCCGCTCAGCGTCGTGCCGCCGGTGAACGTGTTCGCGCCGAGCAGCGTGGTCGTGCCGGTGCCGGTTTGCGCGAGGCTGCCGCCGCCGGCGATCACGCCGCCCGAGCTCAGATCGGCCGCGCCGTTCAGGCCGAGCGTCGCGCCCGCGCCGAGGTTGACGGCGTTGCCGAGCACCGTACCGGCGACGTTCGTCGCAAGCGTGCCGCCCGTGCCGGCGACGGTCAGCGCGCCCGAGCCGAGCGCCGCGCCGTTGCCGGCGATCAGCCCGCCGCCGCTCAGCGTGGTGCCGCCCGAGAACGTGTTCGCGCCGAGCAGCGTGGTCGTGCCGGTGCCGGTTTGCGCGAGGCTGCCGTTGCCGGCGATCGTGCCGCTCAGGCCTAGATCGTTCGTACCGTTGAATCCCAGCGTGACGCCGGTACCGAGATTGACCGCGTTGCCGAGCGTCACGCCCGGCACGCTCGCGCCGAGCGAAGCCGAGCCGTTGACGTCGAGTGCGCCGAGGCCGAGCGCCGCGCCGCTGCCGACGAGCAGGCTGCCGCCCGTCAGCGCCGTGCCGCCCGCGTAGGTGTTGTTGCCGGTGAGCGCCTGCGAGCCGGTGCCGGAAAGCGTCAGCCCGCCCGCACCGCCGATGTTGCCGGCGAAGACGCCGTTGCCGCTACCGGCCAGCGTCAGGTTGTTCGCGCCGAGATCGATCGCCGAACCCGCGACACCCGACAGCGTGCCGATCGACTGCGGCGTGGTCGCGCCGGCGATGCTGAATTGCGCGCTCGCGCCCGTCAGGTTGACGGGGCTCGACGCGGCGAGGCTGCCGCCCGCACCGATCGCCAGCGTGCCGCTGCCGATCGTGGTGCCGCCGGTGAACGTCTCGGCCGCGGTGAGCGTCGTCGTGCCCGGGCCGTTCACGGAGAGGCCGCCTGCACCGGAAATGATCCCGCCCAGCCCGAGATCGTTCGTACCGCCAACCGTCAGCGCCGCGCCTGCGCCGAGCTGGATCGCGTTGCCGAGCACCGTGCCGCCGACGGTCGTGCCGAGCGAGCCGCCCGCGCCCGTCACGTTCAGCGCACCCGTGCCCAGTGCGGCGCCGTTGCCGGCGAGGATTCCGCCGCCGCTCAGCGTCGTGCCGCCCGAGAACGTGTTCGCACCGGTCAGCGTCGTGATGCCCGAGCCGATTTGCGCGAGAGCGCCGGTACCCGCGATCACGCCGTTCAGGCCGAGATCGTTCGCGCCAGTCAGCGCGAGCGTCGCGCCCGTGCCGAGGTTGACCGCGTTGCCCAACGCGGTGCCGCTCACGCTCGCGCCGAGTGCGCCGCCCGCGCCCGCGACGTTCAGCGCGCCGCTGCCCAGCGCCGTGTTGCTGCCGGCCAGCAGCGTCCCGGCGCTGAGCGTCGTGCCGCCGCCGAAGGTGTTCGCGCCGGACAGCGTCGTCGTGCCGGTGCCGCTCAGCACGAGGCCGCCGCTGCCGCCGATCGTGCCGCTCAGGCCAAGGTTGTTCGCGCCATTCAGCGTCAGCGAGGCGCCGTTCAGGTTGATGCCGTTCGCGAGGGCCGCGCCCGCGGCCAGATCCGCGCTCAGCGAACCGCCGAGGCCGCTCACGTTCAACGCGCCGCCCACGCCGAGCGCCGTGCCGCCTTCGACGATCAGGCTGCCGCCGCCCGTCAGGCTCGCGCCGCCGGTGAACGTATTCGCGCCGGACAGCGTCGTGGCGCCGGTGCCGCCGAGCGCCGAGCCGCCCGCGCCCGAGATCGTGCCGTTCAGGCCGAGATCGGCCGCGCCGTTCAGGCCGAGCGTGGCGCCCGCCCCAGGTTGACCGCGTTGCCGAGCACGGTGCCGCCGACGTTGGTCGCAAGCGTGCCCCCGATGCCGGTCACGTTCAGCGCGCCCGTGCCTAGTGCCGCGCCGTTGCCGGCGATGAGGCCGCCGCCGCTCAGCACCGTGCCGCCCGTGAACGTATTCGCACCGAGCAGCGTCGTCGTGCCGCTGCCGGTTTGCGCCAGGTGGCCGCCCCCGCCTATCACACCGCCGAGGCCCAGGTCGGCCGTGCCGTTCAGGCCGAGCGTCGCGCCTGCGCCCAGATTCACCGCATTGCCGAGCACGGTGCCGCCGACGTTCGTCGCGAGCGTGCCGCCCGTGCCGGACACGTTCAGCGCGCCCGTGCCGAGCGCCGCGCCATTGCCGGCGATCAACCCGCCGCCGCTCAGCGCCGTGCCGCCCGAGAACGTGTTCGCGCCGAGCAGCGTCGTCGTGCCCGTGCCGCTTTGCGCGAGGCCGCCGTTTCCGGCGATCGTGCCGCCGAGGCTCAGGCCGGCCGCACCGTTCAGGCCCAGCGTGGCGCCTGCATCGAGATTCACTGCATTGCCGAGCAGCGTACCGCCCACGTTCGTCGCCAGCGAGCCGCCCGCGCCGGTCACGTGCAGCGCGCCGGCGCCGAGCGCCGCGCCGTTGCCGGCGATCAGCCCGCCACCACTGAGCGCCGTCCCGCCCGTGAAGGTGTTCACGCCGAGCAGCGTCGTCGTGCCCGTGCCGGTTTGCGCGAGACCGCCGTTACCTGCGATCGTGCCGCCCAGACCGAGGTTGGCCGACCCGTTCAGGCCCAGCGTCACGCCCGCGCCGAGATTGACCGCATTGCCGAGCACCGTGCCGCCGATGCTCGTGCCGAGCGTGCCGCCCGCGCCCGTCACGTTCAGCGCGCCGCCGCCGAGCGCCCCGCTCGTGCCCACGAGCAGTCCGCCGCCGCCCGTCAGATTCGTTCCGCCCGTGAATGAATTGACGCCGTTCAGCGCCAGCGTGCCGGTGCCGCTCACGTTCAGCGCGCCACCGCCGCCGATCGCGCCCGACAGCGCGAGCCCGTTCGCGCCGTCGACCGTCAGGCCGCCGGTCAATGTCACGTTGTTGAGCAGATTGATGCCGGCCGCGCCGGCTTCCAGCGTGCCGCCGCCGCCGACGATCGTGCCGGTGCCCAGCGCACCCGCGCCGTGGACGATCGCGGTGCCGCCGGTCAGCGATGCGTTCGTCGCGGTCGATGCGCCGGTGATGTCCCACGTGCCGCCCTGCACGGCGAGGTTGTTGAAATTGCCGAACGTATCGACCGCGATGGCGCCGTTCGTCGCGCCGCCGGTGGCCGTGTTCAGTTGCAGGTTCAGCGTGTTGTTGCCGCCCAGCCCCGCATCGACGCCGAGCCCGACTGACGACCCGGTCAGCGCATTGAACGTGTTGGACGTGCCGACGGCCGCGCCCAGCGACACGTTGCCCGTGACGGCGCCGGCGTTGGTGAACGTGTTCCCGGCGCCCGGCGTCCCGCTGGGCGCGAGCGCCACCGAACCGTTGATCACGCCGCCGTTCGCGTTGGTGAAGTTGGCCTGTGCGCCACCCGACGTGGTGACGACCTGCGCGGCGGGCCCCGCGCCGAAGCCCAGCAGGCCGGTCGTGCCGATCGTGCCGGCATTGGTGATGTTCGTCGTGCCGCCGATGCCGTTGTATACGGTCAATGCCGGCCCGTTGAGCAGCGAGCTCGTCGACCCCATCATCACGCCCGAGCTGGCGTTCGTGACGTTGACGATGCTCGCCGACGCGCTATTGCCGACCACCGTGCCGTTCGACACGATGCTCAACCCGGACAACGCGGGGTCGATCCTGCCGTTGTTGATCAGCGTGACGCCACTGCCCGTCAGCGACAGCGCCGTGCCGCCGAGCAACGGCACCACGGATACGGTCGCGCCGGGCTGGACGGTCAGGTTGAGATTGTTCGTGCCGTTCGAATAGGACGTGCTGGCTCCGGTACAACTGACGGTCGTCGTTCCGGTGCAGGCAGCCAGTGCGTCGACGGGGACGATCCCGGCGCCGACCAGCGCGACCAGCATGCCGGTCGGGACGAGGAATGCCGGACGTGCTTTCGCGCGCTTTTTGTTCGAGCCCATGCGCATACGCATAATCACACCTTCCCATAAAGAGAATCGAAGCCGCCGAAACTCCCTTTCGCGCATCGGAATGCCGAAGGAAAATACCGGAATGCGTTATTCGATATTTTTTGGAAAATATCTTCCCGTCACCAAACACGAGCGGATGGCTGAATTGGCAACAAACGAGAATTAATCAACGAGAATTATTTAATTGGCATTTTTTACTTTTGAACCCCCTGCCCGGTAATTTTTCCCATTTTCATTTAGAGGCGGCTGTATCGGACGATTCGAAATTACCGTCCGGCGACCCATGCCCGCCCGTGTCTCGATGTCTCCGTCCCGAACGACCGCCCGTCCCGTTGCTCCAGACGGGACGGGGATGACCGCCCGGTAAACGAACAGGCCAATCATCCGGTCAACCCGGTGAGGTACAGATTTCCGGGATATTGAATCTTCGGTTTCTGTTATCCGATTTGCACGCCTTCCGCATTGATCGCGAGTGAAATATAGGCTCGACTGGCAAACGTTTGCCACGGGTCGGCAAAGATCTTGTCAAAACTCAACAATCTTTCAAAAAGATTCGATGATTTGTACGGAAAACGTAAATTTTATATTTTAATCTTCGGCCGAAAATCATTAAGAAAGGCAAAAAAATCGAATTTGCAGATGCTGGGTTTTTCTCGAATCTGCTTTAATTGATTCACGTCCGCCGCATTACGCTTTGGCCTCGCGAACCATGACGAGGTGTCCAATGGAGAACTTCACGATGGTGACGTTGAACATCAACAACCGGCCGGCCGAGATCGACGCCGATCCCTCGACACCGGTGCTCTGGGTGCTGCGCGACAACCTCGGGCTGACCGGCACCAAGTTCGGATGCGGCACCGGCGACTGCGGCGCCTGCACCGTTCATGTCGACGGCCGGCCGGCCCGAAGCTGCACGCTGGCGCTGTCGGCGGTGGGGAGCGCGCACATCACGACGTCCGAACATCTCGCCGACGATGCGGTCGGCAAGGCCGTCCTCGACGCCTGGATCCGGCACGACGTCGCGCAATGCGGCTACTGCCAGAGCGGCCAGATGATGAGCGCAGCCGGCCTGCTGCACGGCAACAAGGCGCCGACCGACGCCGACATCGATCGCGCGATGGCCGGCAACCTGTGCCGTTGCGCGACCTACCAGCGCATCCGCGCCGCGATTCACGATGCGGCCAGCGCGCTTGCCTGAGCCTGCCGGGAGACATTGACCATGCGTATTCGCACAGCCGGGCGCCCGGCGAGCACCGACACCCCCCACTCCGACGCCTCACCGGTCGCCGGAACAGGTTCTCCGAAGCTCGGCCGGCGTGGCTTCCTGAAGTTCACGATGGCGGCGAGCGGCTGCCTTGCGCTGGGCATCGCGCCGACCCGGGCCACGGCCGAAGCCGGCAAAGCGTTTCAGGCTTCGCCTCCGCAAGCATTCCTGATCATCGCGCCGGACAACACCGTGACCGTTGCCGTCAACCGGACGGAGTCCGGCCAGGGCGTCAGCACCGCGCTGCCGATGGCGCTGGCCGACGAACTCGATGCCGACTGGCGCAACGTGCGCACCGTGCTCGCGCCGGCCGGCGAGCCTTACAAGGATCCGGTGACGGGCATCCAGATGACGGCCGGTTCGACGTCGGTCAATCACTCGTTCGCGCAATACCGCGAACTCGGCGCATCCGCCCGCGCGATGCTCGTCGCGGCGGCCGCGCAGCGCTGGAACGTCGATCCCGCCACGTGCCGGACGGCGAACGGTGTCGTGACCTCCGGCAACTACCGCGCGACCTACGGCGAACTCGCACCGGCCGCGATGGCGATGCCGGTGCCGCAGCAGGTGTCGTTGAAGTCGCCGGACCAGTTCCGCATCATCGGCAAGCCGACGCCGCGCATCGACGCGCGCGGGATGCTCGACGGCACGCTCAAGTACGGGATGGACTGGCGTCTGCCGGACACGATGGTGGCCGTGGTCGCGCGCCCGCCGCGCTTCGGCGGCAAGGTCGCGAGCTACGACGCGGCGGCGGCCCGTGCCGTCAAGGGCGTGGTCGAGGTCGTCGAGATCCCGACCGATCGCGGCGGCACCGGCGTGGCCGTGATCGCGAACGGCTACTGGCCGGCCAAGCTCGGCCGCGACGCGCTGAAGATCACGTGGAAGGATGCCGGCTCGACCGTCACGTCATCCGAACAGATGCAGGCGTACAAGCAGCTCGCCGGCACGCCGGGGACCGTGGTGCGCACGGCCGACGCCGGCAGCGCGCCGCCGGCGGCCACGCGCATTCGGCAGGATTACGAATTTCCGTATCTCGCGCATGCGGCGATGGAGCCGCTCAGCTGCACGGTCGACGTCGGGCCGGCGAGCTGCGCGTGCGGGATCAAGATCTGGGGCGGCTCGTCGCTGCAGACGACCGACCGCGCGGCGGTCGCGAAGGCGCTCGGCGTCGCCCCGGAGAAAGTCCAGATCTTCACGCTGACCTCGGGCGGCGACTATGGCCGGCGCTCGACGCCGACGTCGGACTACGTGGTCGAAGCCGCCCACGTGTCCGCCGCGTACCTCGCGGCCGGCCATCTCGGCCCCGTCAAGACGATCTGGACGCGCGAGGACGATCTGCGCGGCGGCTATTACCGCCCGATGGTGCTGCATCGCGTCGACATCGGCGTGGACGGCAGCGGCGCCGTGCGCGACTGGCAGCACGTGGTCGTCGGCCAGTCTGTGCTGAAGGGCTCGCCGCTCGAGCGCACGACGATGCTCAAGCGCGGCACCGATCCGAGCCTGACCGAAGGCGTGACGAACAGCCCGTACGGCTTCCCGATGCAGGTATCGGTTCATCAGACCGAGGCCGACGTGCCGGTCCAGACGTGGCGCTCGGGCGGCAACTCGCATACGGCGTTCGTGATGGAAACGCTGGTCGACGAGCTCGCGCACTCGGCGCGGCAGGATCCGGTCGCCTACCGGATGACGCGGCTGGCCGGCCCCGAGCACGCCGCGCATCGGCAGGCGCTCGCGCTGGCCGTCGACAAGTCCGGCTACGGCGCGCGCACGCTGCCGGCCGGGCACGCGTGGGGCGTCGCGATGCACGAAACGGCCGGCTCGGTCGTCGCGTACGTGACGGAAGTGTCGATCGAAGCGCAACAACCGCGCGTGCATCGCGTGACGGCCGGCGTGTATGCGGGCCGCATCGTCAACCCGACCGGCGCGCAAGCGCAGATCCAGGGCGGCGCGCTGTTCGGTCTCGCGACGACGAAGCCCGGCTTCGCGATCGACGTCGACCATGGCGCGGTCCGCAACGCCGGTTTCGCCGACTATTCGCCGATACGCATGCAGGAAGCGCCGCCGGTGGATGTCTTCTTCGTGCCGTCGGACGCCCAGCCGACCGGGTTGAGCGACGCCGGCGTGCCGCCGATCGCGCCGGCGGTGGCCAACGGTGCGTTCGTGCTGACCGGCGAGCGGGTGCATGCGTTGCCGTTCCCCCCGATGCTGGTCGCGTCGACCGCCCCCGTGATGCCGGCGGCCCCCGCGACGGCGGCCGACGAGGATCCGTACGGCAACCTGCCGGCCGGCGGCTGCCGGCTGCCGCACAAGGTCAAGCCTGCCGCGTTGAAGCCGAGGGTCGATCAAAGCCAGGCGGGCGTCGGCCAGGCGCCCGCGGTACCGAAATTCCTGCGGCCAAAGCGGCGCGCCGGGATTCCGTGTATCGAGGATCTGAAGAAAGGCACGGTGTGACGTAGAGGATCCGGCAAGCGTCCGCGCCTGGCCCGCTCCACCGGGCCGGGCCGGCGGCCGCATGACCCTCGACACATCGCCGGCGAGCGTGCAGCTCGAGATATGCGTTGATCAGCGAATCGCGCACTCAACGTGCAAGGCGAACCTTGCTCCGCTTGTGGCTACCGGCGCGCAGTCAACCCCGATCTCGAGGCGAGAGCGACATGCGCATTCCGAATCGAGTTTCACTCGCTTCAGTCAGTGGCTTATCCGTTTTCCCAATGAAATGCCGTGAATTTAGTCGAAAAGACCGATCAGCAGCCTGTCATATGACTCGATTTGCTTCGAATTTGTCGATAGAAATCCACCGATGAATTCACGCTGCCGATTCTTGTAATCAATCCATTTTTCATCGTGCGAATCGATTGCCTGACCGAGTTGCAATGCACCCTCCTCCGCATCCTGTTCGTTATAAAAATAACCAAGCTCACGGCAGAGGTATGCGTTATGAATCAATGCATACCCGTTCCAGCAAACATCGAAATAGAAGTAATTCAGTGCGAGCCCTGATTGATGGGATATTACGATGTCGGTGAATTCGGAAAGAAATTGAGGGGTGTTGTAATAGCCGACAAAGCTTATTTTAGAATCTCGCACCAGGTCGAGGTGGTGCGCGATACCAATGAATTCGGGGCTGTTTTTTGCAAGATGCTCGGTGTTCGTCGCGTGCACATAAGCTATCTTTTCGCCAAATTTTCGATAGCCCAGTTCTGCGATCAAGAGCGGATAGAGGCAGAACTTCGTCACGTCGATATTCGGCTCCATGATGGAGAGGCGCTTCGGCTGCCCGGTTGGACGATACTCCCCGTGATGCGGGAGTGCTGCCGACCGCTCTTCGACGCACATCGGGTCCCAGACGAACGGGACTTCACGAACCGGCTGGCGCCGTAATACGCTGAAGTAGCTCGCGCTGGTATCGACAACTTGCGGGATGATCCACACCTGATCATAACGCTGGTTGATGAATACCGTTTCCGCATGGCGTCTGCCGAAAATCATCGCCTGCATCATGTGCACGTATTCCGGCCCGCAGCAGTAACTCACCACTTTTGTACCACGTGCCTGCAGATACGCGGTTTGCTGCTGGTCAATTTGTCCCCCGAGTTCGATCAGCACATCGAGCGAGTCTTTCGCATCGTCGAACGAGCGGATCGGATACTGCGTGGTATCCCACGGAAGTTCCGACGTGATCCTGACGTTCGTGGTATTGACGAGGGTTACCTGATGGCCAAGCGGCGAGTGTTGAAAGAGCTTCATCAGATACAAGGCATTCTGCTTGATGCCGTTGACCCAGAGACTCTCCGCCGCGTGGTGAAGGCCAATTGTGATACCGATGCTGAGTGAGCGTGCCAAACTCATGGGAGGTTCTCCAGGGTGCCGATCCGAAAAGGAGTTAGATCATAGCGCTGCACTCATCCCGAGCTGTCAAGAACTGTCAAAATATGACAGGCGGCTCGGCACGGTTGACCCTGCTTCCTCGGGCCGCGACCGTTGGCGCCATCAATCCGCGCGTACGCCGGATCGGCGAACGTGCGAGATCCACACCGCGATGGCCTCGTACGGATCATATTTCGTGCCGGAACGGCAATGCCCTGCAGCCAGGTCGATCACGCAGCCTCCACGCGCGCCAACCTCGACAAGGTGCCCGATTTCATCACGGCGCGATATCCCGACGCAGCATGAAAACACGCGCCTACCCGGGACGTTTGTTAAATAGCTTGAGCGACCGCCAACGTGCGAATGATTTGCCGTACTATCCGCCCGTCATCCTGGCTGATGTCGAATGCGGTCGAGCGACCTTGGGCAATGGCCACGGTTTTTTCAACTTCGGGAGCTCGAGCCGGGCGCCGATTTCATTTGAATGCCAGGACCGATCATGTTCCAGTCCCCCGGAGATTCATTCGTCAACGGTTCGTTGCTGGGCTTGTGCGTCGAGGTTCCGCTTGCCGCGATCGTTTCGCTGGCGATGCACGGCGTCGACTGGAACGGGCCGCGCATCGCGATGCTCATCGCCACGCCGGTGCTGATCGCGTGCGTCACCCTGCTGACGCGCCCCGTCGCATTCAGCACGGTATGGAAGCACAAACGCTCGCCGTTCGTGCTCGACGACAATGTGCGCGCATCGATTTACGGCCGGCTCTGCGGAATTGCGATCGGCGTCGTGTTCGGCATCATGGTCGCGACGACGTTCGCCTGATCCGGTCGACCGGATCTCGCGACGAGACTCACTGCAGGCGGGATGCCGGGTTCGCGCGCGGTGAACAGCGCCTTCGAGAGCACGTGTTCATCCGCATCCCCCACTCACTCGGGCGCCTTCTCGTTACGCTCGATCACGTCGCCGCGACCAGCGCATTGAACGACGTATCCCACAGCGGCGCAACATTGGCCGGCCCGTCCAGCACACCGATCCGCGCGAACACATCCGCGACCTGCTGATGCTGCGCCACCACGTCGGGCGTCACCGGCAGCAGCGCGTAGTCTTCGCTGCGCTGATCGAACATCGCGACGAGATCGGCGACCGGCACGCGCGTCTCGCTGTTCTGCGCGAGCGCATAGTCGCGGAAATGCCCGTTCGCCCATGCATACGCGCGCCGGAATCGCAGCAGCAGATCGCCCGTTGCCGCGCGACGGCGCGCATCGTCGAGCGTGCGCGGGTTCGCATAGACCGGGAAGTTGCCCGACAGATAGCCCTTCCCCGTCTTCAACACACGTGCACCGTAGCGATTGCGCGCGAGCTGGCCGTTGTAGCCGTAGATCGCCCACGCGTCGATGTCGCCGCGATCGTAGGCGGACAAGCCGTCGCTTGGCGACAGGTTGATCGGCTGGATGTCGTCGAAGCTCAGGCCGGCCTCCGTGAGCTGGCGATACAGGAAGTAGTGCGACGTCGTCGCACGCACGTACCCGACACGCTTGCCCTTCAGGTCTGCAATGCTGCGGATCGGCGTGTCCTTGCGCGCGAGCGTGACCTGGTTGTTCAGGTCTTCGCGCACGCGGGTGATGAGCCGCACGTTGGCCTTCTGCCGCGCGGCGAATACGGCCGGAATTTCGCTTCCCGAACCGATGTCGAGCGCATCCGCGTTGAGCGCCTCGATATGCAGCACGCCGTTGTTCAGCTCGCGCCAGTCGATCCGGTACGGTGTGTCGGCCAGCCCGGCCGCCTGCAGCAGCGCGCGCCAGCCACCCTTGTAGGTTGCGACACGCAACGTGGTGCCGGCGAGATCGCTGTTGGCAGCGGGCGTGGCGAACGCGGCCTTCGCGGCCCAGGGCGCCGCCGCCACCGCGGCGCCGGCAAACAGCAAACGGCGACGCGCCGCCGAAATTGACGACATCGGATGCTCCTGTCGGTCGATCAAACGGGAAGTGAAAATCGCCGCGTCAATGCAGCACCGGAAATCCGTGGCGTTCGGCCAGCAGTTCGAGGATGCGGCGCGCGTCGGTGACGAAGCGCACGTCGCCGAGCGTCTGTGCGTCGTCCGGCGCCGGCTGGTCGCGGCCGAGCACGAGGACCGGCAGCCCCTGGTGCGCATCGTCGAGCGCGTCGATCACCGCGTGCCGCGGCCGCTCGAAGCCGACACGTTTCACGTCGATTCGATTCGCGCGATCGGGCGCGCTCGCCAGCAGCCCCTCGATCGACAATCCATGCGGGCAGACGAAGCGCTGGCCCGGATGCTTCGGATCGGCAAAGCCCGGTTCCAGCAGAAACAGCACATCGCGACTCATGACAGACAGCTCCCGTGTTTGTTGTTCAGCCGGGATGAATGCGCTTGGGCGCCCTTCTGTTCCCGGAGCATGCCGGCCCGAGGCCGGATGCCCGACTCTACCGTCACGCGTCGCACGGCCCTACCAACGTTTTGCGGAATCGATATGCGGCCGCGCGTAGCGCACCGGGCGCCCGCCGCACAGCGGGCGTTGCGTAAAAACATCGCGCGCCGGGACGCAGGTATTGCGCACATCGAACGATTTCAGCGATCGATATGACGGCGCCCGCGTGTATCCGGTGCCCGACGTTCGCCGTTCGCGCGATACGTTCGCCGCAGCATGGGTGCCGGACGCGATCGCGGCGCACATGCAGGGCTTGCGGCAACGCCTATTGCAAATCGGCCGCGCAGCGATTTGCAAACCACGGATCGACCGTTCGCCGGCACCGCCGTCATCAATAGGATCGTGATCCTCGCAGATGTACCCATAAAAAAGAGGATAGTCATGATCAGAAAATCGGTAGTCCTGGGTTTGGTTTCGATCGGTTCGGTCAGCGCGCATGCGCAGAGTTCGGTCACGTTGTACGGTGTCGTCGATGCCGGTTTCGCTTATACGAACAACCAGGGTGGCGCAAGCAACATCCAGCAGACGAGCGGCAAGCTGAGCGGCAGCCGCTGGGGCTTGAAAGGCGTGGAAGATCTCGGCGGCGGGCTGCAGGCGGTCTTCACGCTCGAAAGCGGGTTCCGGCCGAGCGACGGCGGGCTCGGCCAGGGCGGCCGCCTGTTCGGCCGCTCCGCATACGTGGGCCTGGCCAGCAAGGGGCTCGGCACGCTGACCTTCGGCCGCCAGTACGAGCCGATCACCGACCTCGTTGCGCAGTACTCGGGGTCCGGCTTCTGGTCGCCGGCCACGCACGTGGGCGACAACGACAACATGAACCAGAGCTTCCGCCTGAACAACGCGGTGAAGTTCCGCAGCGACACGATCGCCGGCTTCACGGCCGACCTGCTCTACGCGTTCAGCAACCAGGCCAACGGTGGCGCGGGCACCGGGTTCTCGAACAACAACGCGTGGGGCGCGTCGGCGAACTACGTGAACGGCCCGTTGTCGGTGGGCGCCGGCTATGTCCGCATCAATCATCCGAATTCGACGTCGAATACGAGCGGCGCGGTGGGCGGTGCGACCTCCACCACCGGCAACGATTACAGCGGCGGATTCTTCTACGGGCTGAACGGCGGCGTGCTCAAGCAGCAGATCGGCGTGGTGGGCGCGAACTACGCGCTCGGCCGTACGACGCTGGGCTTCGCGTGGAGCCACACGCAGCTCGACTATCTCGACCGTTCGTCGCGCAAGTTCAACAACTACGACGTGAACGCGCGTTACCAGATCACACCGGCCGCCACGCTGATCGGTGTCTACACGTTCACCGACGGGCGCGCGAGCGGCCTGCCGGGCACCGGCGGCCAGACGCTGAAGCCGCGCTGGCACCAGTTCACGCTCGGGTTCGACTACGCGTTGTCGAAGCGCACGGATATCTACCTGTCCGGCATCTACCAGCTCGCGGCCGGCGATCCGAGCACGGCGACGGCGGGCGGCTATCGCAGGATCGCGGCGATCTCGAACATCGGGAGCGCTTCGTCGACGAACCGCCAGGTCGCGTTCGTCAGCGGGCTGCGCGTGAAGTTCTGACGGCGCGTGCATCGGGCGCGGCGCGGCGTGCTGCGGCGGGGCGCGATAAGCAAAGCGGGAATCGTTGTTTGCCGCGCCGGGTCCGGTTGCCGAGAATGGGCGTTTCCCCGCGCGCTGCCCCGGCGCGCGATACGCGTTCGACCATGACCGACTCCCGTTTCCCGCCCCGTCCACCGCGCAGCGGCCGGCGCGCAGCACTGCGCCGGCTCGCCGGCGGATGGGCGGCAGCGATGCTGCCTGCCGGCGGCGCGCTGGCGAGCCAGCCGCTCGCCCCGCTCTCTGCGCTCGACGTGCCGCCATGGACCCGCGGTCCGGGCGCGCCGCTGCTGTCGCCGCCCTACGGCATGCCGGGACCGCACGAGCGCGACGTGATCCGCCGCAGCGCCCGTACGCCGGCGTTGCCCGGCTCCGGCTCGTCGATGACACCGCTCGCCGACCTGTTCGGCGACATCACGCCGAACGGCCTCGTCTACGAGCGTCATCACGCGGGCGTACCCGAGATCGATGCGCAGCGTCATCGCATCGTCGTGCACGGCCTCGTGCGCGAGCCGCGCGTGTTCACGATCGATGACCTGCTGCGCTTTCCGTCCGAATCGCGGATCCACTTCCTCGAATGCTCGGGCAACACCGGCAGCGAATGGAATGGCCCGAGCGGGCTGCCCGTTCAGTTCACGCACGGGCTGCTGTCGTGCTGCGAATGGACGGGTGTCCGGCTGTCGACGCTGCTCGACGAAACCGGCATCGATCCGGACGCACGCTGGCTGCTTGCCGAAGGCGCCGACGGCGCGGCGATGACACGCAGCCTGCCGCTCGACCGGATCCTCGAGCGCGCGCTCGTCGTCTATGCGCAGAACGGCGAACGGCTGCGCCCCGAGAACGGCTATCCGGTGCGGCTGATCGTGCCGGGTTTCGAAGGCAACACGAACATCAAGTGGCTGCGGCGGCTGAAGCTGGTGCGCGCGCCGGAGATGACGCGCGAGGAAACGTCGAAATACACGAACCTGCTGCCCGGCGGCTGCGCGCGCCAGTTCGTGTTCGAGATGGATGCGAAGTCGGTCATCACGCGGCCGTCGGCCGGCCATCGGCTCACCGCGCACGGCTATTACCCGATCGGCGGCTACGCGTGGTCGGGACGCGGCCGGATTCGCGCGGTCGACGTCTCGACCGACGGCGGCCGCACGTGGCGGCCCGCGCGACTCACGGGCGACGTGCGCGATCGCGCGCTGACGCGCTTCGAAGCCGACTGGATCTGGAACGGCGAGCCGGCCGACCTGCAAAGCCGCGCCACCGACGACACCGGCTATGTTCAACCGACCCGCGAAGCGCTCGTCGCCGTGCGCGGCGTCAACTCGCAGTACCACTACAACGGCATCCAGAACTGGCGCGTCGGCGCGGACGGCGAGGTGCGCAATGCGTAAGCTGCTTGCCTGCCTGCTCGCCGCATCCCTGCTGGTTCCGAGTGCATTCGGCGCGGGCTACGGTCTCGGCCAGCCGGTCGACCGTGCCGCGCTTGCCGCGTGGGACATCGACATCGCGCCAGACGGCAGCGGCCTGCCGCCCGGCGCGGGCACGGTCGCGCGCGGCGCTCACGTGTTCGCGGACAAATGCGCGATGTGCCACGGCGCCGGCGGCGAAGGCGGCGTCGGCGATCCGCTCGTCGGCGGCATCGGCTCGCTCGCGAGCGCCAAGCCGAAAAAGACGGTCGGCAGCTACTGGCCGTATGCGACGACGCTGTTCGACTACATCCGCCGCGCGATGCCGTACAACGCACCGCAATCGCTGAGCGCGGACGAAGTCTATGCGGTCACCGCGTATGTGCTCCATCTGAACGGCATCGTGCCCGGCGATGCACGGCTCGACTCGCGCACGCTGCCACGCGTGCGGATGCCGAATCGCGAAGGTTTCGTGCCCGATCCGAGGCCCGGCACGCTATGACGCCGCTCGATCCACTCGCAGGCCCGTCGTGCACGGCACCCGCGCGATTCGCCGCCGCCCGTGCGCGCCGTTGTGGCCCGGTACGTGCCCTATCCGCAAGGAACCCATCATGAGCGACACCACCTTCGCCGCTCCGGTCGCGCCGTCGCCGTTCGTCGACGTCCGCTCGCCGGCGGATTTCCCCGACAGCCCGGTGTCGCGCGTCCTCGCGCAGCCGCTGATGCTCGGGCTGTTCCTGCCGATCCAGGCCGGCGGCTGGAGCGCGTCGACGCTGCCGCGCACGACCGACTGGACCTTCGACTACAACGCCGACCTGGTCGCGCGCGCGGAGGCGCTCGGCTTCGATCTCGTGTTCGCGCTGTCGCAGTGGCTGCCGAAAGGCGGCTACGGCGGCGTGTTCGACGGCCACGCGCTCGACTCGTTCATGACGCTGGCCGCGCTGACCGCGCGTACCGAACGGATCATCCTCGTCGCGACGAGCCACGTGCTCTACGGCCCATGGCATCCGCTGCATTTCGCGAAGTTCACCGCGACGCTCGATCACATCTCGCGCGGGCGCTGGGGCATCAACGTCGTGACCGGCCACCGCGCGATCGAGCACGAGATGTTTGGCTGGAACCTGATCGAACACGACCGGCGCTACGAAATGGCCGCCGAGTTCGTCGATGCGGTCCAGCAGCTGTGGGCGCAACCGGACAATTTCAGCTACACGCCCGAACTGTCGAGCTGGCGGCTGGGCGGAGCCTTCGTGACGCCGAAGCCGCGCTACGGCCGCCCGCTGCTGATCAACGCGACCGGGTCCGACGCGGGCATCGACTTCGCGGCACGCTATTCGGACATCGTGTTCGTCACGAGCCCGGCCGGCCCCGACGCCGAACGCGCGATCGATGCACTGCCCGCGCATACCGCGCGTGTGAAGGCGGCGGCCGCGGCCCGCGGCCGGGCGATCCGCACGCTGCTCAACCCGCTCGTGATCTGCCGCGAAACGGCGGCCGAAGCGCGGGCGTACCGCGACGCAATCGTCGCGCATGCGGACGAAGGCAGCTTTCATCGCTTCGACAGCGATGCGCATGCGTGGCGCGGCGGCTTCGATCAGCGCTCGCAGGCGGCTTCGCGCGCGATCGGCGGCAATATCTCGATCACGGGCTCGCCCGAGGAAGTCGCCGATACGATCGTGCGCTTGCACCGCGCGGGCATCGACGGCATCCAGCTGAGCTTCTACGACTTCAAGCCCGATCTCGACTTCTTCGGCGAGCGCGTGCTTCCGCTGCTGCGCGACGCCGGCCTGCGGCGCTGACGTCAGGCGGCAGTATCGGCATGAGCGGCCTGAGCGGCGGTGGCGTGGCGCACGGGCCGCCGCAGCCCGAGATGCTCGCGCAGCGTATGGCCGGCATAGTCGTGGCGAAACAGCCCGCGGCGGCGCAACTCGGGCAGCACCAGCGCGATGAAATCGTCGAGGCCGCCGGGCAACGTCGGCGCCATCACGTTGTAGCCGTCCGCGCCGTAATGCACGAAGCGCTCCTCGAGCTGGTCGACGATCTGCTCCGGCGTGCCGACGAGCTGCCAGTGGCCGCGCGCCCCCGCAATGCGCAAGTAGAGTTCGCGAATCGTCAGGTTCTCGCGGCGCGCGAGCTCGATCGTCAGCGCCTGCCGGCTCTTGCTGGCGTTGGTCTCCGGCAGCGGCGGAATCGGGCCGTCGAGCGGATAGGCGGACAGGTCGAACCCGCCGGTGAGGCCGGATACGAGCGCGAGCCCGACCGCCGGGTCGATCAACGACTGCAGCGCGTCGAATTTCTCCTTCGCTTCGCTTTCGGTACGGCCCACCACCGGAAACACGCCGGGCATGATCTTCAGCGTATCGGGGTCGCGGCCGAACGCCGCGAGCTGGCCCTTCACGTCCGCATAAAACGCGACCGCGTCGTCGAGCGTCTGCTGCGCGGTGAAGATCACCTCGGCGGTGCGCGCGGCCAGCCGCGTACCGGCCGGCGACGAGCCTGCCTGCACGACGACCGGGTGTCCCTGCGGCGGCCGCGCGACGTTCAAGGGCCCGCGCACCTGGAAGAAGCGGCCGCGATGGTCGAGGACGTGGCGCTTGCGGGGATCGAAGAAACGGCCCGATGCGCGATCGCGCACGAACGCATCGTCGTCCCAGCTATCCCACAGGCCGCGCACGACATCCGCGAATTCCTCCGCGCGCGCATAGCGTTCCGCATGATCGAAATGCGCGTCGCGATTGAAGTTGCGCGCCTCGTGCGCACTCGACGACGTGACGAGGTTCCAGCCCGCGCGGCCGCCGCTGATGTGGTCGAGCGAAGCGAACTTGCGCGCGATGTGAAACGGCTCGTTGAAACTCGTCGACGCGGTGCCGACGAGGCCGATCCGCTCGGTGACGGCCGCGAGCGCCGACAGCAGCGTCAGCGGCTCGAACTGCGCGACGTAGCTGTGCGCGGTGCGGCTCAGGAACTCGACGTCGTCGCCGCGCGTGCCGACGCCGTCGGCAAGGAACACGAGATCGAACTTCGCGGCCTCGGCTGCCTGCGCGAGCCGCACGTAGTGGCCGAAATCGACGCCCGCGTCGGCCTGCGAATCGGGATGACGCCACGCGGCGATGTGATGGCCGGTCGGGTACAGGAATGCGCCGAGATGCAGGTGTCCGGTGCGGGTCGTCATCGGGAGGGTTTCCGGTAAAGGGGGCCGCGCGCGTGGCCGGGTCAGAACACGCGGCCTTCGGTCAGGTGCGTCGTCACGCCGTTCAGCTCGTAGTCGCCGATCACGCGTGCCTTGTGCAGCAACGGGTTATGACTGAAGATCGTGCGCAGGTTGCGCCAGTGCCGGTCGAGGTTGTGTTCGCGCGCCGTCGCCGACGCGCCGCCGACTTCGAACAGCCGCTCCGCCGCATGCAGCGCCAGCTTGCTGACGATGAGCTGCGTGCGTGCCGTCGCGAGTGCGCTGTCGAGCACCAGCGCATGCGCATCGGCATCGCCGGCTTCGATCGCGTCGGCGGAACGGTCGAGCGCCCGCGCGTTTTCGCGGACGAGCGCATCGATTGCATGACTGTGCGCGGACAGCTCGCCGACGACCTGCTGGATGAAATGATCGTCGCGCGCGGTCGGCGCCGGGCTGTGCAGCACCGGGCGGCCGTGCGCGAGCACGTAGCGACGCGCATCGGCAACCACGTTGCGCACGATGCCCGCGCCTGTCGCGACGAGATGCAGCTGCCGCAGCGCGCCGCAATGGCGGCCGACGAGCGTCGAACCGTCTCGCGCGGCTACTTCCTCCGCGAACACCTGCACGTCGTTCAGCAACAGGCTGCCGCTCGCGGTCATGCGCTGGCCCATGCCGTCCCAGTCGTCGAGCACCTGCACGCCGTCGCGCGTGACGGGAATGATCACGGCGACCGCGTCGCCCTGCTCGGTCTCCACGTTGATGCGCGCGAAATCGGCAAACGCGGTGCCGGTCGAATAGTATTTGCGGCCCGTCACGCGATAGTGATCGCCGTCCCGGCGCAGTACCGTGGTGTTCTCGCCGGGCCGCGACGTGCCGCGCTCGGTTGACGCGCCGCCGAAGATCGCACCGGCCAGCGCGCGCTCGAGCTGTACATCGTTGAACGGCGTGCGCGGCGAAAGCCGCAGCGTCTCGATCTGGTCGTAGTGGATCCGCAGCGCGTGCGCGAGATTAGAATCGGCGGCGGCCAGCGTTGCGATCGTGTCGAACAGGTCGACCAGCGTGCCGCCGAGGCCGCCGCGTGCGACCGGAATCCGCAGCACGCCCAGCGCGGAACGCCGGAAGATCGCGAAACCCTCGAACGGCAGTTCGCGACGCGCCTCGCGTTGCGCGGCATCCTGCCCGATCGCGTTCGCGAGATCGGGTAGCGCGGCAAGCGCGTCGCGCAACGCGTCGCGCGGATCGACGGCATCACGGGCAGTCATTCGGCAGGTCCTTGTTCGAGAAGATCGGACGCTGCGTCGCGCGATCGCGGCATTCGCGAACCGCCGCGTGCGCAGCATCGCAAAGTATAGGGACGCACCCGGCGCGCGTGAAAAGCCGATTTCAGCTTACGTTATGCGTGCGCCGGGAATTGCCGCGTGCGGTTACGTCAATGCTGGATGCCCCAGCGCCGCACGGTCACGCGTTCGAGCGTGTCGAACACGAGGTTCTCGACGAGCAGGCCGATCACGATGACGGCCGCGAGGCCTGCGAACACGCGATCCGTATACAGCTCGTTGCGGTTCTGGAAGATGTACCAGCCGAGCCCGCCCTGGCCCGCACTCGCACCGAATACCAGCTCGGCCGCGATCAGCGTTCGCCACGCAAACGCCCAGCCGACGCGCAGGCCCGACAGGATCGACGGCAGTGCGGCCGGCACGAGGATCAGCGCGATCTGGCGCAGGCCCGTGAGGCCGTAGTTGCGCCCCGCCATCTTCAGCGTGGCCGGCACGCCCGCAAAGCCTGTATACATGCTGAGCGCGAGCGGCCACAGCACCGCGTGCACGAGCACGAACAGCAGGCTGCCGGTGCCGAGCCCGAACCACAGCAGCGCGATCGGCAGCAACGCGATCGACGGCAGCGGATTGAACATCGACGTCAGCATCGCCAGCAGGTCGCGGCCGATGCGCGTCGATACCGCGAGCGACGTCAGCGCAAATGCGAAGAACACGCCCAGCGCGTAGCCGCGCAGCAGCACCGACAGCGAGATGCCCGTCTTCACCAGCAGTTCGCCCGATTCGATGCCCTGCACGAACGCGGCCAGCGTCGCGCCGAAGGTCGGCACGAGCAGATCGTTCGCGACGATGCGCGCGACGATCTCCCATCCGGCAATCAGCACGAGTGCGATGACGCTGCGCCGAAACCATCCCGTACCGGCGACGCGACGCCACAGCGGAGCCGGCACGGCACGTTCGGCATCGGGCACTGCGTCGAGCGTGCGTTCGTATTCGGCGCGCACGGGCGGTAGCGGCGGGAGGGCCGGATCGATCGTGCTCATGATGCGGCTTCCTCCGTCGTCGGGGCGCTGGTCGTGTCGGTATCGAACAGCAGGCGATGTATTCGCGCGACGTTGTCGCGGAAGTCGCCGGTGTCGACGTCGTCGAGCGAATGCTCGTGGCTGTTGAGTTCCGCACGCACGCGGCCCGGATGGGGCGACAGCAGCAGGATCCGGTTGCCGACGACGAGCGCTTCCTCGATCGAATGCGTGACGAACAGCAGCGTGAAGCGGAACTCGTCCCACAGGCGCAGCAGTTCCTCTTGCATCTTGCGGCGCGTCAACGCGTCGAGCGCGGCGAACGGCTCGTCCATCAGCAGCACGCGCGGCTGCATCGCCAGTGCGCGCGCGATCGCGACGCGCTGCTTCATGCCGCCCGACAGCGTGTGCGGATAGGCGTCGGCGAACCCGCTCAACCCGACCTTGTCGAGATAATGCAGCGCGCGCTCCCTTGCTTCGGTGCGTGACAACTTTGCGGCGGCACGCAACGGAAACGCGACGTTTTCGACGACCGTCTTCCACGGCGGCAACTGGTCGAATTCCTGGAACACCACGACGCGGTCAGGCCCCGGACCGCGCACCGGCCGACCGTCGAGCGCGATCGAACCCGATACGGGCTCGATGAAGCCGGCAATCGCCTTCAGCAGCGTCGACTTTCCGCACCCCGACGGGCCGAGCAGCACGAAGCGGTCGCTGCCGTACACGTCGAAGCTGACCTGGTGGGTCGCGCGCACGATCCGCGCGCCGCTCCGGTATTCGAGGTTCACGCGGTCGATCGCGAGCAGGCGTTCACTGTGCGCGCCGGCCTGCGCGGCATCCGGCGCGGGCCGGCCGGCGACCGGCGCATCGGGCACGGGGTGGCCGGCAGGCGCCGCGCCGCCGCGTGCCGCATACGGCGGCAGCCAGGTTCGGGGAGAAGTGGCGTTCACGATCGAATCTCTTGCGGGTAAAGCATCAGCATGCGGCCAGCCCTGTCGCGGACCAACCATCGATTGCACATATCGAAACCGCGCCGACGCATAAGCGTCGATTGCGGCGTCGAAGCGGCTCCGGTCAACTGCCGCCGGCCGTCGCCGGATCGTCGAAGAAGTAGTCGCGCCACGACTTCGGTTCGTTGCGGATCGCGCCGGTGCGATGCATGAACTGCGCGAGCGCGAGCGTGTTCTGCGGCGCGGTCTTGAACTGCACCTGCGGATTGCGCAGGATCTTCAGCAGCAGCGCGCGATCGATCTTCGATGCGTTCACGCGGATATAGGTATCGGCCGCGCGCTCGGGATCGGCCGCGATCTGCCGCGCGGCATCGGCAAGCGCGGCAACGAATGCGCGATAGGTCTTCGGGTTGTCGTCGCGGAATTTCTGGGTGGCATACAGCACCGTCGCGGAGCTCGGGCCGCCGAGCACGTCATAGGAATTCAGCACGATGTGCGCATTCGGGTTGCCGGCGAGTTCCTGCTCCTGAAACGGCGGATTGCCGAAATGGCCGGTAATCACGCTGCTGTTCGCCAGGATGGCGGCCGTCGCGTCCGGATGCGGAATCGCCTGCGTGAGCGCATCGAGCTTGTCGAACTGCTTGTCGCCCCACTGCTTCGCGGCCGCGTACTGCAGCACGCGCGACTGCACCGACACACCGACCGCCGGCACCGCGATGCGGTCCTTCGCGCTCAGGTCGGCGATCGTCTTCACGTTCGGATTGCTGCTGACGAGGTAGTACGGGAAATTGCCGAGCGACGCGACGCCCTTCACGTTCTGCCGGCCGCGCGTGCGGTCCCACACGGTCAGCAGCGGCCCGACGCCCGCGCCCGCGATGTCGACCGCGCCGGACAACAGCGCGTCGTTCACGGCCGCGCCGCCCGACAGCCGCACCCAGTCGACCTTGATGTCGAGGCCGGCCTTGCGCCCTTCCTTTTCGATCAACTGCTGGTCGCGCGCGACGTTCAGCATCAGGTAGACGACGCCGAACTGCTCGGCGATGCGGATGCGGCCTTCCGCGTGCGCGGCTTGCGAGGCGAGTGCGCCGGCGAACGCGAGCGCCGCGGTCAGGGTTGCCGCCAGCGCGCGGCGCGCCGGCAAAAACGAAAACGACATCGGAACTCCAGTCAGGATGGGGCGGAAGATTGACGCGGCGGCACGTGGCTCAGAAAGGCGCGTCGCCTTCGATCGTCGTGCGGTACAGCTTGCGGCGCAGGTGGTCGGGCGTGCCGGCGGCGAGATGCATCAGCGAACGGTTGTCCCAGAACACCAGATCGTGCTCGCGCCACTGGTGCCGGTACACATGCTCGGCACGCACGCTGTGTGCGAACAGCTCGTCGAGCAGCGCGCGGCTTTCGTCGTCGGGCAGCCCGACGATGCGCGTCGTGAAATGCTCGCTGACGAACAGCGCCTTGCGGCCCGTTTCCGGATGCGTGCGCACGACCGGATGCACGACCGCGGCAACCTGCGCGATCTGCTCGGGCGACAGGTTCGGCCGCCATGGACTGCGCGCCTGCAGCTCCGCATAGCGTGCGAGATACGTATGCTCGGCGCGCCGCCCTTCCACCGCGCGGCGCAGGTGCGCGGGCAGCGTGTCCCACGCGAGATGCATGTTCGCGAACAGCGTGTCGCCGCCTTCGGCCGGCAGCTCCTGCGCATGCAGCAGCGAGCCGAGGCTTGGTTTTTCCTTGTACGACAGGTCGGAATGCCAGAAATGGCCCGCATCGCCGAGCCCGACCGGTTTGCCGTTCTCGACGATGTTCGACACGATCAGCACCTCCGGATGGCCGGCCAGCGCGAACTGGTGCAGCACGTGGATCTGCAGCGGGCCGAAGCGGCGGCTGAACGCGATGTGCTCGTCCGGCGTGATGCGCTGGTCGCGAAACACCAGCACGTGGTGATCGAGATGCGCGCGATGAATGCGCGCGAAATCGTCGGCGCCGAGCGGTTGCGACAGGTCGAGGCCGATCACTTCGGCGCCGAGCGGTGCATCGAACGGCACGATGTCGAAGTGCTGCGCCGCAACGTGCGGCCGCGATGCGGGCGGATGCCCGGCGGAAAGCGATGCGTCGTCGCGGATGGCGGTAGTCGTCACGGCACGGCCCCAGATTCGGTCAAAACGCGAATCTACGAGTGCGTGCCGGACGGCGTCAACGAAGCGATTCCGATACGTTTATCTGCTGCGCTGATAAAGATCGCTGCTCCCGCATACGGCGCGGCAGCGGGCGGCGGGCTCACGTGCGAAAACGGCCGGCCGCGGCCGCTGTCACGACTCCGTCGAAGGGTCGGATACGTGCACGGCGCCTTCCGGATACCGGATGTCGACCAGCCCATTCTTGTCGCGGATGCGTAACGGCGGCACGGCTTCCACGCTCGCGCGGTCGATGCCTTCGCACACGGCCAGGTTCGTGTTGGTCCGGTAGTACACGCGCTGGTCGTCGACCGCGAAGGCCCAGTTCAGGAAGCGCAGGCTTCCGGGGTCGATTCCCGGCAACGGCTTGCGGTAGTTCTTGCCCCACAATACGTGCCCGCTGGCGTCGATCAGCATGTCGTGAAAGACGCCGCGCGCGGTCTCGACATCGACACGCCCGGGCTTGTCCACGACCTTGCCGTCGTAAAGAATCTGCGCGCCGAGGCGTGCGTACCGGTACCCGAGGCCGACCACGCCGGCCGGATCGTCGATGCCGCGCTTGCGCACGCCGGCGCAGAACAGGTGCTTCGCATCCCGCGCGTACGCGCCGCCGATGTGCGTCAGGGTGGCTACGTCGGCCTTGACGACGGTCAGATGGCATTGGCCGCGATCGGGATCGTAAGGGTCGCGCTCGAAGTAGTAAGCCTGCCGGGCATCGCGGTACCAGTCGCCGCCCACGGATTCCAGCGTGGCGGCATCGCCGTCGGCAATGAGGCCTTCGCCTGCATGGTCGTAGCTGAACGCGGCGCCGGCCGCGTAGTAGCGCAGCCCCGATGCATCGACGGCAAAGTTGTCGACCAGGTGCCGGAAGCTGGCGAGATCGAAATTATTGAGCGCGCAATACTGATCCCCGCTGCCGGTGCGCGCCCAGACACGTTCGCCATCGCTATGGAACGGCCCGCCGAGCGGCGCGAGCGGCTCGTTGCGCGTATCGCGCAGGCGCCGTGCTTCCGCCGCCTCGCGGCGCTGCGCTTCCTCCGCGTCGTAGATGGCCTGCTGTTCCGGCGTGACTTTCGACGCCTCCTCGACCTGCTGCATGTGGCGCGCATGCAGCGACTGCACGGATGCGATGCAGTACACCGCATGCGGGACCGAGCGCAGGTACAGCGCCCAGTCCTCGTCGTCGCACCGGTAGAACCAGTGCACTGCCTCGCCGTCCCACCCGGCCGGGCCGGTGCGTGCCTGCAGCGCGGCTTTCACGTCCCGGACCTTGCCGGGCACGAGGAAGGAAAGGCTGTAGCCGGTATCGCCGACGATGTCGAGGCTCTCATCCTCGAACAGGCGCCGCATCAGTTTTTCGAGTTCTTGCAAGGTCATGGGCTTGTGCCGGCCCGGTGACGGGCCACGGAATGAACGGAGGTGCGGCGGTCATTCTAACCATGCGGACGTGCGCCGACCCGGCCCGTTCGTGACATTCGCGTGCTGCACAGGCCAGCCGGTGATGTCCGTCATGCAAGGCTTCAAGCCCACCCGGGCCGGGAGACGAATCGCGAGTCGACGGTACCGGCCCGCAGAATGGGCGTTGTCAGGTTGCGGGCGACAACCTGAGCGCGTCGTTGCATCCGGATTCGCGCGGATTTCGTACCGGCCGCCTGCCCGTGTCGCCGCCGATGCCCATGCACTCCAGCATGAGCGCCCGGGCATCAACGGCGCGCCGCAAAGGCATCGATCCCGGTCACCTCCGCGGACCACGCCCACAGACGCACCGCCTGCTCCGGATCGATCGCATGCGGCCGCACACCCGACTCCTCGTTTCCCTCCGTGACAACCGCGATGTCGCAATCCTCGCAATAGACCCCGCCTATCCCGGCAACGCGCGGCGACGTTGCCGCCCAGACCTGGGTCGCCGCCCCTTGGGCGGGCGTCTTGAAGGTCGGATCGATCGGCACGCCGTGCTCGTCCACCCAGCCCTGAGCCATCATCTCTTCGCGTGTCAGGTGACGCTGCAGCGGTGTCGCGATCTTGCCCGGATGCAGCGAATAGGCGCGTACGCCAAACGGGGCGCCGAGCGCGTCGAGCTGAACCGCGAACAGCGCGTTCGCGGTCTTCGACTGCCCGTACGCCAGCCATTTGTCGTAGCCGTGTGCGAACTGGACGTCATCCCAGCGAATCGGTGACAGCCGGTGCCCAAGCGACGACACCGCGACCACGCGGGCGCCGTCACCCTGCGCGAGCACGGGCCACAGTCCGTTGACGAGCGCGTAGTGCCCAAGATGGTTGACGGCCATCTGCGCTTCGCGGCCATCGCCGACCCGCGTCTCCGGGCACGCCATGACGCCCGCGCTGTTGATGACGATGTCCACGTCGCGGTGCGCGTCGACGAACCGCGCCGCGAACGCGGCCACGCTCGCGAGATCGGCGAGGTCGAGCGCCGCAACCTCCACACCGGCGACGCCACGCGTTGCTTCGCGCGCGGCATCGACGCTCCGTGCGCCGACGATGACGGTCGCACCGGCTTCCGCCAGTGCGCGCGTCGTTTCCAGGCCGAGACCCGAATGGCCGCCCGTGACGATCGCGGTCTTGCCATGAAGGTCGAGATCGGCCAGTACGTCGCTTGCCGTCGATGCAGCGCCGAATCCGGAATGAAGGGGGTGTTGCCTGCTCGTCATTGAAGGCTCCTGGAACGATGCGTGAAGCACGCGCCCGCCTGTCGGCCGCGTCACTGCACGAATTCATTTTCCGGCGATGCCCCTGGACTGTGAATGCAATAGAATCCGGTTTTTCGGCGAGATCGTCCGGAGCGTGAGCGTGGATCCTCTATCGGAAGTGCTGTCGCTGCTGGAAACGCGCGATTCGTATTTCACCGGCCTGAAAGCAGGCGGCGCGTGGGCGGTTGCCATTCCGCCGCCCGAGGGCATCAAGTTCAATGCGGTTGTCGAAGGAAGCTGCTGGCTGAGCGTCGACGGCGCCGGACCGCCCATCCAGTTGCGCACGGGAGACTGCTTCCTGCTCGCCTCGCCGCGGGCATTCCGGCTGGCGAGCGATCCATCGGTTACGCCGGTGCCTGCCGCCGACGTGTACCGGAACGTCGAACGCGGTATCGCGCACCATGGCGACCCGGTGAACTGCTTCCTGATCGGTGGCCGCTTCTCGTACGAGGAAGGCATGCCGCTGCTGCTGGGCAGCCTGCCGCCCGTAGTCGTCGTGAGCGGGGACTCCGAGCAGGCGGCGGTGTTGCGCTGGGCGCTCCAGCGGCTCGCGCATGAATTCGGCAAGCCATCGCCAGGGGCATCGTTGATGGTTCGGCATCTCGGTCACATGATGCTGGTCGAGATCCTGTGGCGCTACGTGGACGACGGCGCGAGCAGTGATGTCGGGTGGCTTGCCGGGTTCTCGGATTCCCGGGTGAGCACGGCACTTGTCGCCATTCATGCGGAGCCCGCGCGACGCTGGACCGTCGACGAACTCGCGACCTGCTGCCACGTATCGCGTTCGACGTTCGCGCTGCATTTCAAGCGGCGGCTGGGATTCGGGCCGCTCGAGTACGTCCTGCGCTGGCGCGTGCAGCTCGCGATGCGGGAACTACGACGCTCGAACGCGTCGATATCGGCGATCGCACAGATGCTCGGCTACGACTCGGATAGCGCGTTCGGACATGCTTTCAAGCGCATCGTGGGCTGCTCTCCCCGCGCGTATCGCCATGACTTTGCGAGCGAATCCCGCGGTTAGCAGGCCGTTGAAAACCCGTCGGAAATTTGCGGATCGTTTGTCGCTGCAGTTTTTGTGAAACGTGATGACAATATCAGATCGACAATCGATCGATATTGAAAGCGCGTGCAGACCGTTGGTCAACGGTCTGCACTGAATGGATGTGCCGTCTATTGGAATATTGGAAAAGTGGGCGGCCCTCGGAACAAGGTTTAATTGAAACAAAATCCCGCGCCGCTGATAACTGTCAACATTGACAGGGATTGTTCCAATTCGAGTGGCTGCCGGGTCGACGACAGTACCGCCTCGCCGATCCTTTCCGTCCGGAAATGGGCGGATGCGCTTTTACGCGTGACGCCATTTTGCCAATGTAGGCAGATCGCGCTCGGCGGCCGGATCATCCAGACGGATCCAGCTGTAAAACGTGCCGTGCCATCCCGGAACGGGTAGCGGGGCCGCGCAGCGAATGTCCGCGAGGCCCGGCCGATAGGCCTGCGATGGCCAGAACAGCGGCATGATGCGGCGCGCTTCCATGCCTTGGCGCAATTCGGCCGGTCCGCCCGCGTCGGACACGATATCGCAGTGGAACGACCAGTCCTCTTCGCTCCAGGCGAGAAATACACTTGGCGCGCCGGCGGCATCGAACATCAGCACCGCGTCCTGATTGGGGCGCCAGTAGTATTCGACGATGCCTTCCCGCGCGGCCACCTCGTCGATCAGTTTGACGATCCGGGGATCCTGGTAGGTCGCCCCCGCCTCGTGCAGGCTGATGTGCCCGCGGGCCGCGCAGCACTTGCGCTTCGCGTCGTCCAGCGCGGTTGCCAGCTTGCGCGCCATCTCGACGTCGGTTTTCTTCAGATAGCAATCGATCAGCCCCGCGTTGAACGCGGCCACCGCCTCGCGCTCGTCGGCGATGCCGGTGAGCAGGATTTTCGTGCAGTTCGCGTTGCGGATGGAGGTCAGAAACTGGATGCCGTCGACCTCCGGCATCGAATAATCGACGACCACCGCGCCCACCGCCTCGAATCGGGCAGGATCGGCGAGCGCATCCTCGCCGATCGCATTCCCGCCTGTTTTCTCCGCACCGAAATAGTCCGCGGCCGTTGGCGGCATCTCCGTGTCACGCGACGACACGAAGTCGAGCGCCGCCTGGGGGTGCGTAAAGAAGTGGTTCAGGCGTTCGTCCGGAAATGCGCCCCGCAGCGCCTGCAGGAAATCCGGATTGTCGTCGACAAATACCACGGACACGGGATAGAGCACCGGCTGCCTAACGAAGGGTTGCATATGAGTCTCGATAAATCAGCAGAAAAAGAAACGGTATCGGAGACGCTTTACCGCGAATGATTATCGCCGCAATTATCCGGTGAAAACGAGACGCACATCAACTGATCCGCATCCGTGAATTCTGCACGTTTCAAACGCGCCGCGCAGCAGAATTGCACGGGGAGAATCGGGCCATTCCTTCTCGTTGAGGGAATGCGCAGCTACCGCCAGTAGCGATTCAAGGAGTTATCCATGTTGACGCGAGACGCGATTCTTCACGTCCTTTCCAACGAAACGGCACATCTGTCCGAGAAAACCTTCCACCACGTGGTCGACATTTACCTCAAGGATTCCAATGCCTTCATGAATACCTATTTCGCACGCTATTTCGAATGGCAGGGCGTGTGCCGTGAACGCTGGTTTCACGAATGCATCCACAACAACCTGATGGCGGCCGGCGGGGCATTCGTGACGAAGCGCGCGCATCAGGAATACATCCACGAGACGTTTCCGTTCCAACGCGTGGATTGCTTTCTCAATACGTTCGAGGTCCGGCAATGTTCGGCCTACCTGCTGTTTCGCTTCTACGTTGACGGCCGGCAGGTGTCGCTGGGGTACCAGCAAATCGTGTTTGCCGGTCCCGACAAGCGGATCCGCCGGTTTCCGCCGGGCATCATCGAGCGGGTCAAGGCGTATGAACTGATCCTGCCGTCCGCCGCGAACTGAACGTGAGACCGACCTACCCGATGCGATAGCGCCGGGGGAGCGCCGGCGGATCGCGCAATGCATGGTCCGCCGGCGCTCCGGGCTCCGGCAGCCGAATCGTGAACGTGGTCCGCACGCCGGGGACGGATTCACACGTGATGGTGCCACCGAGCGCTTCACATGCGCGGCGGCAAAAACTCAGGCCCATGCCGGCGCCGCGCCCGTGCGACTTGGTCGAGAAAAAGGCGTCGAAGATTTGAGGGAGCACATCGGGGGCGATGCCCGGGCCCGTATCGCTGAAACGCATCACGCAGTAACCGTTGCTGCGATGCGCGTCGATCTCGATCTGCCCACGGCCGTTTGCATGGATCGCGTACAGGGCGTTTTTCAGCAGATTGAAGATGACGAAGATCACGAGCGAGTCGGATCCGAAAAACTGGATGTCCGTATCGATCGCGTCGACCGACACGCGGTCCCGCTCACCCGGACGGAACGGAAAGCGATCCACGGCGGCGTCGACACAGGCCCGTATCGGATAGGCCGCGAAGCTGTGGCGATCGAGTCGGTCCAGCGTAAAGGACGCCAGGGACATCTCGACCACCGTACTCGTGGTGTCGACCTGGCGCCGGATCGACGACGCGAGCGCCGGTAGCCGCTCCAGTTGCCCCGGATACAAAGCGTCGGCGCACAACCGGTGCTCCACTGCCAGCCGATACCCGCGCAGCAGCACCGGCAGGACGGTGCGCAGCTCGTCCGCGTGCAGGCCGATCGCCGCCAGCGGCGTGGCCACTTCGTGCGCGACCGTCGCGGCCAGCAGATAGGGGCCCATCAGGCCGTAGCGGACGATCGACGTCGCGAGAATCCCGAGGCTGATCGCGATAAACAGCACCCCCACCGGATAGAACTCGACGCCGTAGTTCACCGCATAGTCGGTCGCCGCGAGCGAGTAGAGGCCGAGGCTGACGAGACATTGCGTGAGCAACTGCCGGACGTCGCGTGCCCGCCCCTCGCGTCTTGCGTCGATCAGGAGCCAACCGCTGCGGACGACCAGGAGTACCGTCTGTGCGACGTGCAACGGATGCAGTGGGCCCGCGTTGGGATACGGGCCAAAGAAATGCGGGCGAAATCCATCGACGACCGCATTGCTCGTGACCAGCAGCACGGCCAGCAGGACGCAGAGTCCGTAGGACGCGAATATGAACGGCCGCTCGCCCCGACGCGACACGACCTCCGTCACGAAATGATAGAAGGTCGTCGGCAGAAAAAGGATGAACAGATAGCCAGCCTTGACCAACACGTTGGCGACGTCCGCGTCGGTCGTCTGGAACAGGAAGGCCCACGTTCCCTGCCAGACGAAGGTCGTCGCGCACATCAAGGCGAACGGGACGGATACCCGCGTGAGGCCCTTGGTGGCCAGCACGTAGAGGCCAAACCCGAGAAACAACGCAGAGACAAACGCAGGCAAGATCGAGTACATATGCGTGAATCCACAATGTTTACTGGTCGCGCACCACTGAACTGTCCTGGCCGGTGCCATTCGCGAGAGTAGCACGCCGCGGCAGGCGAGCGAGCGCGGCGGGTTTGTCCACGGGGCCTCAGTGCATCACCATCGTTGCGTGCGTTGTGCGAAACCCGATTTTGATCATGCAGGTCACGCCATCACGATAAGTTTTCTTATCACAATAGCGCGATTGAAGAGCCGAACTCGCATTTGTGCAAACGCCCCGCATGCAACGAGGCGTTCGCCTTTCACCGCCCGATCGGCAACCCGGTCGGCTCGATCCAGCCCAGCTTGTAAGCGATCAGCAGCGACAGGAACAGCGTGACCGACAGCCCGACGCGTGCCGCGAGCGACCATGCCATCCGCTTGGATTTGCCGCGATCGTGATTCATGAAGTACAGCGCGAAGATCAGGCTCGCGATGATCATCGCGAATGCCACGGAAACCAGCAGAGTTTTCATTGGTGATGCCCTTGAAGATCGGAATCGGCCTGAATCAGTTCGGCCAGTTTTTGCCGCTCGTCGGCGAGCGCGCCGACGCCCGACGCCGGCCAGTCCAGCGCGACGCCATTGCCCAGCGAATCGCGCACGAGCGCCTGGTAGCGCCGGTCGTTGATCCGGCCGTGGTCCATCGTTTCCGAGATCTCGCGCCGGAACGGCAGCGGGAAACTCGCGTACGCGCGCGACAGCGCCGCATATTGTCTCGCATCGATCTCTTTCGACGATGGTATGACAGTCCAGATCACCACGGCCACGATGGCCGTGAACGGGATCGCCGTGTAGCGCAGAATGAACTTGATCGGGGTCATGAAACGGTGGGCAGAAGTGATCGCGAAGGCGGTCGGCGCGGCCGTGCGGCAGCGAAGCCGCAGGCCGGCCGCGTCGGGTGACATTGTACTGAATGCCCTATTCGACTAACAGAGTATGATAATGGCATTATCATGTTCAGCACATGATTCGAGAGATCCGGCACCTTGTACGCAGGCGGCATGCCCGTCCTGCCGTCCGGTGCCGGTCGTCATGTCCGTGCCCGCGATCCGCGGCGATTGAGCGAAACCCCTGAGCCCCTATGCCAGCGCAGTACTTTCGAAACCTGACGGGAAAACACCGCAGCGCGACCGCGAACCGTCAGCTCGGGTTCTCGCTGGCGTTCGTCGCCGGCGCGGCCAATGCCGGCGGCTACCTCGCGGTCAAGCAATATACGTCGCACATGAGCGGCATCGTGTCGGCGATCGCCGACCAGATGGCGCTCGGCGACGTGCCGCTCGCGCTGGCCGGCATCAGCTCGCTGGGATCGTTCCTGATCGGCGCCAGTTGCTCGGCGATCCTCGTCAACTGGGGCCGCCGCCGCGGCCTGCACAGCCAGTTCATGCTGCCGCTTTTGGTCGAGGCCGCGCTGCTGCTCCTGTTCGGGCTGCTCGGCAGCCACCTCGCGCTGTGGGAAACCTTCTTCGTGCCGGTGACCGTGACGCTGCTGTGCTTCATCATGGGGCTGCAGAACGCGACGATCACGAAGCTGTCGGGCGCGGAGATCCGCACGACGCACATGACCGGCATCGTGACCGACCTCGGCATCGAGCTCGGGAAGCTGTTCTACTGGAACCGGTCGGCAGTCGACGTCGACGCGCATGCGGTCATCGCCAACCGCTCGAAACTGCGGATTCACGCGACGATGCTCGCGTCGTTCTTCATCGGCGGCCTGGCCGGCGCGATCGGCTTCAAGCATGTCGGCTACGTATCGACCGTGCCGCTCGCCGCGGTACTCGTCACGCTCGCGATCGTACCGGTGATCGACGACCTGCTTGTATTGATCCGCAGCAGGCGCTGATCGCGCATCGGGAGAGCGCTTTCGGCGGTGGTGCCGAAGGCGGATCGATTATAATTTGATTAACATACCGACCACCCTCGCCTCGCAATGGAAACGAAAACCGCCCGCCTGACCGTCCTGATCGACCCCGCAAAAAAGGAAGCCTTCGAGATGCTCTGCGCAGAGCAGGACCTCACGCCTTCGCAAGTCGTGCGGCAACTGATCCGCGAGTATCTCGACCGTCACGGCGTGACGTACAAGACCAAGAGCGCGCTCGGCAAACGCGTGAAATAAGCGTGGCCGTACGGGGCCCGCGCCGGCAGCGGCGCCCTCATGCCGGCTACGCGCCGATTTCCCATCGCGCATGCGGCTGCGCACGCATCAGCAGCCGTTGCGGGTCAACGCCCTCCCCGGCCTTCATCCGCCTCGCCGTGGCAGCCAGCTTGAGCTCGCCGGCCCGTGCGCACGCAAGTGCGCGTTCGAGCAGGATGCGGAGCGACGGCAGCCGGTTGCCGCCCTTCCATGCGAACGCGATGAAGTTGTTGTCGTCGCCGCACGGCACCAGCGTATACGACACACCGAATATCGATCGCAACTGCTCGAGATGCTCGGGCAGCGCCGGATCGTCGTCCATGAAGTTGATGGCCAGCACGCCGTTCTCGCTCAGGCGCGCGTGACATGCGGCGAGGAATGCGGCGCCCGTACAGCGGCCCCGCATGCCGTCGGCGACGAACGCGTCATGCAGGATCACGTCCGTCCTGACATCCACCCGTTCCAGATGATCCGCGCCGTCGGCGCACACCACCGTGAACCGGCCGTCGTCAGCGGGAATCCGGAAAACGTCACGCAGCGCGATCACGTCCGGGTTGATCTCGACCGCGTCGATCGTCGCACCGGGCAAGTGCCGGTAGCAGTACTTCGCCAGCGAACCGCCGCCGAGCCCGAGCATGCAGATGTGCGCGGGCTCGGGCTGCAGCAGCAGAAAGCCCATCATCACGCGCGTATAGCCGAGCTCGAGCCGGCCCGGATCCCGCAGCGACATGAAGCTCTGCGTGCCGAGATGGTCGAAATGCAGCGACAGCGCGTGCTGCGTCTCCAGCACGAACGGTCGGCCATCGTTCAGCGGCGTCGCCAGGAACCTGATGAACGCGTCGTAGGAAATTCGATCCTCGGCCATGAACGGGCAGTCGATTGCTGACGGTGGATTGGAGCGTGCGCGCTCAGACTTTCTTCAGGTAGCAGGCCTTCAGCATGAAGCCGCCCATGTCGGTCTTGCAGTCGACCTCGTGGTCGCCGCCGACGAGCCGGATGCTCTTGACCTTGGTGCCCATCTTAAGCGTGATCGACGAGCCCTTCACGCGCAAATCCTTGATCAGCACGACCGAGTCGCCATCCGACAGCACGTTGCCGTTGGCGTCCTTGACGACGTCGCCCGCCGGTTCGTCGCCCGTTTCGGCGCCGGCGCCGGCCGACCATTCATGGCCGCAGTCCGCGCATACGGTCAGCGTGCCGTCGGGGTAAGTGTTGTCCATCGCGCATTGCGGGCAGGCGGGGGCGGCGTTCATTGCAGCTTCCATTCAGGGGGAGTTGAGTCGTCGATAAAAAGGCCGGGCGCGCTGGCAGCGCGGCCCGGCCGGCCTGAAGGCACGCGCCGACGGATCGGCGGCCCGCCTCCGGCGCACACGGCATTATAATGCAATACACATATATTGGTTGTTGTATTATAATCAGCGTTTTCACGCCGTTCGCCGGACTTGTAGCCCGTTTCGCCGAGAATGCCGGCACATGCGCGCAGGATATCCATGCCCCGGCTGCGCTGCCGGCTTTCCGGAGTCATGCGGAAAAGCGCATTTCTCGCTTGCCTGGCACACCGCCGGCCCGGCGCCGCACACCGATCCCGACGTTCCGTCCAGAGGCTCTCCGACATCGTGGCAACCGTTGTGTACGTTGAAATCGGCGCCGCGTGGAACCGCAACCGCGGCTACGCCGCACGAGAAGCAGCCGTCGACGCGGCGCGCGGCTTCGCAAGCGACATCCTGCTGATCGCGAACGGGATCAGCAGCGATGCGAAGGACAGCGCCGCCGTCGCGGCGCTGCAGGTGCACGGCGGCACGTCCGCGCAGGTGCTGGCCACCGGCCCCGACGAGGAGGCGGCACTGCAGGCGCTGCTGCCCGTGCTGCAAGCGCGCTGACCGGCGCGCCACCCGATGTCACGGCATCCCGCCCACCCCGAATCCCCTTTTCACGAGGAAGCGATGAGCGATAACTTCACGTCCAACACCCCGAACCTGTCGGCCTCCGCCATCTGGGCGCTCGAACGTCTCGCCGACGTCCGCTACGGGCGCGATGCGCCGGCGCTCGGCTGGTCGATCGCGAGCGAACTCGTCAGCGCGGGCTTCGTCAGCCATCCCGCGCACGGCCGCTCGGGCGCGTCGATCACGGCCGAAGGCCGGACCTTCCTGAAGAACCGGAAGTAGGCCGCCAGCGGCTGCACCGCGGCCCGTCCGTGCAGGGGTTTTGCTATCATTCCGGCTCCCTGTCTTGCCGAATTGGACATGCCCGCTCGCAGCGGGCCGCCGTCGCCTGCCGTCAATCGCACGTCGTCGCTCGCCGAGGAACAGCGCCGACCGATCCGCCTGCCGGCGCGTGAACGGAACCCAACCAGCGCGGCATCGACATGCTGACGGCGTGGCCGTCCCATGCCCCCTCATCTCCGGAAACCACGATGCCGCCTGTCTCCTCCCCGCCCGTTCTCGACACGCCACGTCTCATCCTCGAAGGCCATCCGCTCGGCGACTTCGAGGCGCTCGCCACGATGTGGGCCGAGCCGAAGGTCGTCGAGCACATCTTCAACGGCGCGCCCTCCGCGCCGCGCGACTCGTGGATGCGCATGCTCGCGTATCGCGGGCTGTGGCCGCTGCTCGGCTATGGCTACTGGGCGATTCGCGAGAAGGCATCGGGCCGTTATGTCGGCGATCTCGGCTTCGCCGATTTCCACCGGCTCATCGAGCCGTCGATTCGTGGCGTGCCGGAAGCCGGCTGGGCCCTCGCGACGTGGGCGCACGGCAAGGGTTACGCGACCGAGGCGCTCTCGGCCGCGCTGGCATGGCTCGACGGGCAACACCGGTTCGAGCGCAGCGTGTGTCTCATCGCGCCGACCAACGTCGCGTCGATCCGCGTGGCGGAAAAGGCGGGTTACGGGGAGCCGGTGCAGATCCGGTTCAACGACACCGACTCGTTGCTGTTCTCGCGCGCGAGCCGATAGGCTGTTGACGACGGACAGGTTGCCGCCCGCGCGCCGCATCAACTGGCGGCGCCGGCGCGCCCTCCCTGCTCATTCCCCCGCCGGCTCATAAAGGCGCGTAAAGAGCTCGTTGTCCATCGGCCAGCAGTTGCCGCAATCATCGCGCAAGATCCAGTCGCCCGACTTTACCGAACGCCAGCCCTCCGGTGTGGCGATCGCTCGTCCGCCTTCACGGGTTTCCACCCGATCATGGTCGCCATCGGCGAACCACCGTGTTGCATCGACATAACTGATGCGTTTTCGAAATCGCATACCACCACCGAAATGTTGAGACCTGAACGGCACGTTCAAGAACGTGTCCGTGTCAATGCATGTGCGGCGCGAAACGCCGTGAAATGGATGCGCGCCACGAAGGGGATCGGGCGGCCATGACATCCGCCCCGGGCGACGGCGGCCGGGGCGCCAGCCCGGTTTCGTGCAACGCCTTGCGGCCCTCCGCGACGAGTGTCTCCAGCGTTTCCCGTGCGGTGATCGAGATCCGGATATCGATCTCCCGCATTCTGCCGATCGCCGTGTGAACCTCGTCGGGTTGATCGGGTGACAGCGCCATCAGGAATGCAGAACGTGTTTCTGCCGCCCGGACGGCCTCGCTCCAGTCGGCACTGGCAACTGCGACTTCGATCGCGTTCGTGAGTGAATCGAGACTCCGGATGATTTGAAACGGCGTCATTTCGCATTCCTGTCAAAATGTCGTACCGGCCTTACGTTTGCCTCTGGAAGGCGGAGGTGACGTCGGCATCGATTCACACGCGTCGAACCTCGGCAGTGCGTCGCCGAACGGACGCACATGGCGAGCAATGGCACGCTGTCGGTCACCGCCTTCGCATCTGGATTCCTTCGGCGGCCAGCCGGAAGCGGGTGTGCTTCATGCTCGCCACCGAATCGCCACGATTGTAAGGACCTGTCCGTTGCCCGTTTCGTAATATTTTGTAATGATATGTCGAGCAATCTTTACCGGTTTGCGGCCCGGCAGGCGTGCTTTCCACGCGCCATTTTTCCGCAAACGTTTTCGCGCGCACGACACCGCGCCCGCCATTGCTGCCGGCCATGAGCCGGATACCACGCCTGACCTTATCGCCCAGCCATCTCCCGTTCCACGGCGACGCGACTTCACACTTTTGCCCGCCTACCTGGCCGCATGGGTGTGGTGATTCGCGTGCGGACGGAGCGGCCCGGTGATGCAGATTTCGCCACATTCCACGGGAATGTTCAGAAGTATCATGCGCGTCTCTTCAGCTACCCCATGTCGGACTGGGCTTGAGCGCTCGCCACCATCCCGTTTCATCCCCTCGTTTAGCGATGCCCATCCGAATCCTGCTCGTCGAAGACGACGTCCAATTGTCCGCGCTGATCGCGGACTATCTGCGCACGCATCAGTACGAGGTGGACCGCCTGTTCGACGGCACCGACGCCGTAGCCACGATCGTCGCGCGTCACCCCGACCTGGTGCTGCTCGACATCAATCTGCCGGGCAAGGACGGCTTCGAGATTTGTCGCGAGGCACGCATGCAGTACGACGGCATCGTCATCATGATGACGGCCCGCGACGAACAGTTCGACGAGTTGCTCGGCCTGGAATTCGGCGCGGACGACTTTCTCCACAAGCCGGTCGAGCCGCGCATCCTGCTCGCGCGGATCAAGGCCCATCTGCGACGGGTGCGCATGCGCCCGGACGATGCCGCACCGGCATCGCCTCATCGTTTCGAGTTCGGCAAGTTTTCGATCGACCGGGCCGATCGCAAGGTTCGTCTTCCCGACGGCAGCACACCCCGCCTGACGTCGACCGAGTTCGACCTGCTGTGGGCGCTCGTCTGCCGGGCCGGCGAGGTGGTCAGCCGAAAGGACCTGACGCTGCTGCTACGCGGCATCGAGTTCGACGGCTTCGACCGCTCGATCGACGGCCGCATCTCGAAGCTGCGCCGCAAGCTGCGTGACGACCTGACGGAACCGAAGCGGATCAAGACGATCCGCTGCAAGGGCTATCAGTTCAGCAAGCACGGGTGGGATTGATTGGCTGCGATCGGGGGCCTGCGGTCTTCTCGCCGAGCGCGGTAACGGGGGCTCCGGGGCGAGCACCAGCCGTTGCGCGAACACCTTCAACCCTTCGAGCAACGGCGTCAGCGCGTCCCACAGCGCTTTGTCGTGCAGGAGCCGAACGCGCCGACCGGCTGCCGCCCTACCGCATGTTTCCCGTATGACCGAGCGAATAGCGCCCCGGCTGCGGCCACACCGTCAGGCCGTGCGGCTCCATGCCGACGGGAATCGACCGGACCGCGCCGCTCGCGGTGTCGATCGCGTAGACGACGTCATCGAAGCGTCCCGACAGCCACAGCGTGTTGCCGTCCGCGCTGACGTTGCCCATGTCGGGGCTGCCGCCGCCGGGAATCGGCCAGGTTGCGACCACCTTGCGCGTCGCGAAATCGAGCACCGATACACTGCCCTTGCCGTGACGCGGCCCGTGGACGCGATTGGAGCCGCGATTCGCGATATAGAGCTTCGTGCCGTCGCGGCTCGGGTAGAGGCCGTGCGTTCCGACGCCCGTCGGGATGAAGCCGATCTTCGTGAACGCGTCGCCATCGACGACGTAGACACCGTCCGCCATCATGTCGGCCACATAGAACACCTTGCCATCGGGCGACACGCGGATGTCCTGCGGCATCCCTTTGCGGTCGAGTTCGAGATAGCCGACCACCTTGCGGTTCACGAAATCGATCTTGGCCAGCTTGCCGCCGAACTCGCACGTGAAGAGCGCGTACCGGCCGTCGATCGAAAAGTCGGCATGGTTGATGCCCTTGCATTGCGGCACCTCGAGGCTCGATTTCAGCGCCATCGTTTTCGGGTCGTGGAAGTCGAGCCGCGCATGTGCCTCGGCCACCACGATCGCGTCCTTGCCGTCGGGCGTGAAATACATGTTGTACGGATCGTCGACGTTCACTGTCTGGCCGGGCTTGCCCGTCTTCGGGTCGATCGGCGTCAGGCTGCCGTCGGTTCGCCCTTCCGCATTGTTCGCAACCCACAGCGTCTGCAGGTCCCATGCCGGCACGACGTGCTGCGGGCTACGGCCGACCGCGAACCGGTCGACGACCTTGTACGTGGCCGGGTCGATCACGTAGACGTCGTTCGATCTCAGGTTCGGCACGTAGATGCGCGGCAACGCGCCCGCTACCGCCGCGCTCATGCGGCCGGCCTCCGCCTCGCTGTACAGGTTGTCGGGATGGAGGACGGGCGGCATGCCGGGTACGGTCGCGACGGCGGCCGCCGCGATCGCCCCGCGGGCACCGAAGGCCAGCGCTGCCACGATGACGATCGCGGGGCGGGAGAAGCGGAGGTGACGGCAAAAGCGCGGTTGCATGACGATGCCCCGGTTCGATTGAGTGGAACGACGAGAAAATTAGCGCGATGGCGTGGCCGCGTCAGCGGCCGGCGATTTCCTTTCTGATCGCGTCGACGGTGCGCGACACGATGGCGTCGGTGCCCAGCCGGCCCAGTTCGACACTCGCGTGACGCGGATCGCCGCCGTAAACGCCGTCGACGGCGCCCGGTTTTGCGGCGTTGCGCAGCTTGTCGACCCGGACCATGCGCGGCTCGACCGCCAGCAGCAGCGCCGTATCGGCCAGCCCCGCATGCGTGCCGATATCCGCGGCCGGCACGCCATGCTCGCGCAGGATCTGGTCATAACCGTCGGAACTGGTGCCGTAATACGCGGCCGGCACGAACGCGCGCGCCCCCGTGCCGGCCCACGACTTGTTGAGCCGGGCGACCGACTGCTTGATGTCGTTCTGGTAGCCGCCGTGGTCGCCGAGAAACACGATGTTCGTGAAGCCGTGCACGCGGAAACTGTTGGCGGCGGATTCGAGGGTCTTTTCGAAGGCGTCGTCGGGCACGGTGATCGTGCCCGGGAAGCGCATGTGCGACGTCGGCGGCGCATAGCCGCCCTCTGGCACATAGGCGATGACGGGTGCGACGATCGCGTTGCCGAGGCCTTCCGCGATCCGCTCGGACAGCACCCTGACCCGCGCGTTGTGCTTGCCGAGCGCGACGTACGGCCCGCTCTGCTCGGTCCCGCCGATCGGAATCAGCAGGGTGGTCTTGCCGGCCCGGATGCTGTCGCGCAGTTCGGTCCAGGTCATGTCTTCGAGCTGCACCGTTGCCGGCGCCTGGGCGAGCGCGGCCTGCGCGACGGTGACAGCGAGGGCGGCGAAGACGGCGCGTGGCAGGCATTTCATCGCGGATTCTCGGCGGAGGGAAAGGGGTGACGCTGCGTTTCCTCGAACCATAAACGAACTCGCCCGGCTTGTCGCTGACGTGGCGCAACGATTCACGCCGAAGGTCGCGAGAAAGCCATTCGTCAGGATTCCGTCTCGCGTCGCGAAGCCTGCCGCTCCCGGTCAGCACGCGACGAGCCCGTTCGAGGCGCGGACCAGAGCCTCTCGCGCCCGCTCCTCGTCACCGCCCGTCACGCCGGCAATACGGCCACCGCCTTGATCTCGACGATATACCCGGGCGCGCCGCCCAGCATGTGCGCACCGACCGCCGTCCACGCCGGCTTCGGGTGCGCGGCGAGGTAACGGTCGCGTACCTGCATGAACAACGGCAGGTCGCGCATGTCGGTATGGAAGGTCGTCAGGTCGACCACGTCGTTGAACGACGCGCCGGCGGCTTCCAGCACGAGCTTCAGATTTTCGAACGCCTGCACGATCTGCGCTTCACGGCCTTCGACGAGCTGCATCGCCGCATCGCGGCCGATCTGGCCGGATACGTACAGCGTATCGCCGACCTTCAGGCCCGGTGCATAGCCGATTTTCTCGTACACCGCTTCCATTCCCGCCGGAACGATGGCTTTGCGATTACTCATGGGAGTCTCCGTGGCCGGCGTCTTCGCGCCGGCCGGTGGGGTTGTCGATGAATACACGTTGACCGCGTGCAGGCGGCGTCACGACACGCCGCTCAACCCGTATCGCCGCCCGCGACCGGCAGCACCGTGCCGGTGATGTAGCTCGCCTCGTCGGACGCGAGGAACAGGATCGGCGCGATCTGTTCGTCGAGGCTGCCGTAGCGCTTGAAGAACGTCGATTCCGTGACCTGGCGCACGGCCTCGCCCATCCATGCCTGTTCCTGCTCGCTGTCGCCGGCCGCGTTGCGCGGCACGCGGCGCGGCGGCGCGCTGGTACCGCCCGGCGCGGTGGCCACGACCCGGATGTTGTGCTCGGCGTATTCCATCGCGAGCGCCGCCGTAAGCGCATTGACGCCGCCTTTCGCCGCCGAGTACGGCACGCGGCGGATGCCGCGCGTCGCGTTCGACGAGATGTTGACGATCGTGCCGCCGCCGCGCGCGAGCAGGTGCGGCAGCACCGCGTGGCATGTATAAAGCGTCGGCATCAGCGAACGGCGGATTTCCGCATCGATCTGCGCCGGCTCGAATTCGGCGAACGGGCGCATGCGGATCGCGCCGCCGACGCCGTTGATCAGGATGTCGATGCCGCCGAACGTCTGCACGGCGTGCGCGATCGCCGCATGCGCACCGTCGTACGTTTCGAGATCGGCGACGAAGCCGGCCGTCTCGCCCCCCGCCGCTTCGGCCGCGACCTCGGCGACGAAATCCGCGCGATCGACGAACAGCACCCTGCCGCCTTCGGCCGCCGCGCGCAGCGCGACGCCGCGGCCGATGCCCTGCGCGGCGCCCGTGACGACGATGACCTTGCCAGAGAATCGTTGCATGATCACGCCGCCTTTGCCGTGACGTTGGGGGTGAACTTCTCGTAGTGGAAGCTGTTCGGCTTCACGCCTTCGTCGTCGAAATACTTGCGCACCGCGTCGACCATCGGCGGCGGCCCGCACAGATACACGTCGACGTCGCCGTCGTTCAGCGCATCGGCCGGGATGTGCTGTGTGACCCAGCCCTTGCGCGCATGGCTCGACGCCCCATCCGCGACGACCGTCGCGAAGCTGAAGTTCGGCAGTTTCGCCGCATAGGCTTCGATCGCGTCGACCAGCACGAGGTCGAGATCGCGGGTCACGCCGTAAATCAGGTGCACCTTCTGCTGCGACCCGGTGCGCGCGAGCACCTCGAGCATCGACAGGAACGGCGCGAGCCCCGTGCCGCCCGCGAGGAACAGCAGCGGCCGCTGCACGTCGCGCAGGTAGAAGCTGCCGAGCGGCCCGTGCAGTTGCAGCGTGTCGCCGGGCTGCGCCGAGTCGAGCCACGTGCTCATCACGCCGCCGGGAATCTTCTTGATCAGGAAGCTCACCTTCGCATCGGCCGGCGCCGACGAGAACGAATAGGAACGATGCTGCCCGCTCGCGGGCACGTCGATGTTCACGTACTGGCCCGGCAGGAACACGGGCGCGGCCGCGCCGACGTCGAGTTCGAGCACGACGGCCGCATCGTTGTGCTGCTCGACCTTCGTCACCGTCGCGGCAAAGCCGCTCTGGCCCGTCTTGCATGCGACCGACGACGTCGGCACCGCGATCACGCAATCGCTCTGCGGCACCATCTGGCAGGTCAGCACGAGGCCGCCGTCCTTTTCGTCTTCGGTGAGCGCGTCGTCGATGTAGTCGTCGCCGAGGTCGTAGCGGCCGCTTTCGGCGCGGCACTTGCAGGTGCCGCACACGCCGTCGGAGCAATCCATCGGCAGGTTGATCTTCGCGCGGAAGGCCGCGTCGAGCACCTTCTCGCCGGCCTTGCAGTCGATGAAGCGGGTTACCCCGTCCTCGAAGTTCAGTGCAATCGTGTAGCTGGACATGGCGTCGTCTCCACTTCCTTGTCTTTCATGACGAAACAACGGGCGTCAGACGTGATAGACGTCGAGCACCTGCCGGATGTAGTCGTTCTTCAGCACGATCTTCTTGTACGAGATCAGCAGTTCATCGCCCACCTGACGCAACGTGACGAACATCGTGCCGAAGAAGTGATCGGTCACGCGGTAGCGGTGGTTCAGCGTGTGAAAGTTGTAGCGCACGTCCACCTCGTCGTCGCGTTCGGCCAGCACCTCGACGTTCGTCACGTTGTGGCTGGTGCGCGGCTCGGGCGTCGATGCGCCGCTGCGCTCCGTCTTGATCCGGAACACGCGATCCTCGAGGCCGCCGCGGTCCGGGTAGTACATCAGCGAGATCTGGCTCTGGTGATCGTCGGTCGGACGATCGTCGTCGTCCCATGCGGGCATCCAGTACGTGACGTCCTCCGTGTAGCAGGTCAGCCACGCGTCCCACTGGCGATCGTCGAGCAGGCGCGCTTCGCGATACAGCGCCGCGCAGACAGTCCGGTAATCGAAGCTCATGCTGCCACCTCCCCGCGTTCCTTCTTCAGCGCATCGCGCATCACGTTCACCCAGTGTTCGTGCTGGCACACGAACAGCCCTTCGTCCTCGCTGCGCTCGCCGGAAATGCGCGGGTGCAGCCCCATCTTCTTCGCGTTCTCGTCGGGCCCGTCGATCCACAGCGGCGCACCGCGCGACAGGTCGTTCCACATCGCCGTGATGCCCGCGTAACCGGCCTGGCATGCGCGGAACTCCTCGAGATCGTCGGCGGTGCCCATGCCCGTCACGTTGAAGAAATCCTCGTACTGGCGGATCCGCACCGTGCGGTCGGCCTCGCTCTCGCCCTTCGGCGCGAAGCAGAAGATCGTGACTTCGGTCTTGTCGACGCCGAGCGGCCGCACCACGCGGATCTGCGTGCTGAACTGATCCATCAGGAACACGTTCGGGTACACGCACAGGTTGCGCGTCTGGTTGACGATGAAGTCGGCCTGCACGTCGCCGACGCGCGCCTTGATCTCGTCACGGTGCTGATACACGGGCCGCACTTCGGGGTTCATCGTCTTGGTCCACAGCAGGATGTGGCCGTTGTCGAAGCCGTACACGCCGGCGACCGACTTGCTCCAGCTGTTCGCATCGACGGCCTTGGTGCCGTCCTCCTTGCGGCGGCCCATCGTCGCCGCGTAGTTCCAGTGCACGGTGCTGACGTGGTAGCCGTCGCAGCCGTTCTCCATCTGCATCTTCCAGTTGCCTTCGTAGATGTAGGACGAGTTGCCGCGCAGCACTTCGAGCCCGTTCGGCGCCTGGTCGACGATCTGGTCGATGATCACGCGCGCTCCGCCGAGATACTCCTCGAGCGGCAGCACGTCGGCGCTGAGGCTGCCGAACAGGAAGCCGCGATAGTTCGCGAAGCGCGCAACCTTCTTCAGGTCGTGCGAGCCGTGCGTGTTGAACTGCACCGGGTACTCGGTCGTCTTCTCGTCCTTCACCTTCAGCAGCTTGCCGGTGTTCGAGAACGTCCAGCCGTGGAACGGGCACGTGAAGCTGCCCTTGTTGCCGTGCTTGCGGCGGCACAGCATCGCGCCCTTGTGCGCGCAGGCGTTGATCACCGCGTGCAGCTCGCCGGTCTTGTCGCGCGTGATCACGATCGGCTGTCGGCCGATCCACGTCGTGTAGTAATCGTTGTTGGCCGGGATCTGGCTTTCGTGCGCCAGGTACACCCAGTTGCTCTCGAAGATGTGCTTCATCTCGAGCTCGTACAGCTCGGCGTTCGTGAAGATGTCGCGGCGGCAGCGGAATACGCCGGCTTCCTTGTCGTCCTGCACGGCGGTGGCGAGCAGGTGATCCAGGTCGGTGGCTTGGTCGGTCGTGGCGGACATGTTGGCTCCTCCCATGCGCGTGCCGCGTCCTGCAAGCACGCTCGCATCGGTAATCGGTTGAATCTCGCGGGAACCCGGCCGGCGGCGGCGTATCGGCGCCGCGCCGGCGGGCAGTTGGCGGTTACGCCGTCGCGGCCGCGCGCAGGCGGTGGACGATCTGGTTGTCCTTGCCCTGCACCAGCGGCGTCAGCACGAAGTTGAACTCGATGTCCTTGTACGCATCGGCCTTCATGCCGAGCGCCGTGCCGCCGGTCTTGTCGACCACGGGCGGGATCAGCTCCTCGCGCGTCGCATACGCGAAGTCATCCCAGATCAGCGGATCGCCTTCGATGTTGAACTGCGTCGTCAGCTTGCGGTGGTCGTGGCTGTCGACGAAGAAGTGCACGTGCGCCGGACGGTTGCCGTGGCGGCCGAGGCGGTTCAGCAGTTGCTGCGTCGCGCCCTGCGGCGGGCAGCCGTAGCCGACCGGCATCAGCGTGCGGAATTCGTATTTGCCGTCGGCGCCCGTCTTCACCGCGCCGCGCAGGTTGAAATCGCTCTGCTTGCCGGTCGGGTCGAAGTGCGAATAGAAGCCGTGCGAGTTCGCGTGCCAGCATTCGACCACCGCGCCCGCGACCGGCTTGCCGTCGAGGCCCGTGACCGTGCCGTGGATCACGAGCGGACCCGCGCCGTCGTCCGCGTCGAGGTCGATCTTCGACACGCCGTCGCGCACGGGCGCGCCGGCCACGTACAGCGGCCCTTCGATCGTGCGCGGCGTGCCGCCGTCGAGGCCGATCGCCTTGTCGGCGGCATCCATCCGGATGTCGAGAAACTTCTCGAGACCGAGGCCGGCCGCAAGCAGCGCCGCTTCGCCGTCCTGGCCGAGCTTGTTCAGGTAGTTGACGCCGGCCCACACTTCGTCGGGCGTGATGTCGAGATCGTCGATCGCCTTGAACAGGTCGCCGAGCAGCCGCAGCACGACCTGCTGCGTGCGCGCGTTGCCGCCGTTCGTGCCGCTCGCGCCCGCGTTCGACGCGGCCTTCAGCAGATCCTGCACTTCCCGGGTATCGAAAACTTTGACGCTCATGATGATGTCTCCACGTGTATTGGGGGAATGACGGCCTTTGCCCGGCCAGGGTTATCGCGCGACTTTCGTCAGCCCGTCGCGGGTAAAACGCCTGACCTTGTCCTCGTCGAGTTCGATGCCGAGGCCAGGGCCGTCCGGCACGGTCAGTTCGAAGTCGCTGTAATCGAGCGGCTGCGTCAGGATCTCTTCGGTGATCAGCAGCGGCCCGAACAGTTCGGTGCCCCATTGCAGGTTCGCGAAACTCGCGAACAGGTGCGCGGACGCCACCGTGCTGAACGCGCCTTCGAGCATCGTGCCGCCGTACAGCTCGATGCCGGCCGCATCCGCGATCGCGGCGACGCGCTGCGCGGCGAACAGGCCGCCGCTTTGCTCGATCTTGATCGCGAACACGTCCGCGCCGTGATGCTTCGCGATGTCGAACGCGCTGTCGGGGCCCTGCAGGATTTCGTCGGCCATCAGCGCGACCGGGAAGCGGCGCATCAGGCGCGCCAGCGCCGCGGCCGAGGCCACCGGCTGCTCGACCAGTTCGCAGCCGGCATCGGCCAGCGCCGGAATCGCGCGCGCGGCCTGCGTTTCGCTCCACGCCATGTTCACGTCGACTCGCACCGACGCGCGATCGCCGACGGCCTGCTTGATCGCGGCCACGTGGCGGATATCGGCCTCGGGCGCCTTCGCGCCGATCTTCAGCTTGAACACGTTGTGGCGGCGCAGGTCGAGCATCCGCTCGGCTTCGGCGATGTCGGTGGCCGTGTCGCCCGATGCGAGCGTCCATGCGACCGGGAGACGGTCACGGCGGCGGCCGCCGAGCAGCTCGCTCACCGGCACGCCGAGCCGCTTGCCGTGCGCGTCGAGCAGCGCGGTTTCGAGCGCGCTCTTCGCGAAGTGGTTGACCTTCGCGAGCTTGCCGAGGAACGCCATCAGCGTCTGGATGCGCGTTGCGTCCTTGCCGATGATCGCCGGCGCGAGATACGTGTCGATCGCCAGCTTCATCGCCTCGGGGCTTTCCGGGCCGTACGCCATCCCGGCGATCGTCGTGCCTTCGCCGAGACCCGTCACGCCGTCGCTGCAGAACACCTTCACGAGCATCAGCGTCTGGCCGTGCATCGTGGCCACCGACAGCTTGTGCGGGCGGATCGTCGGCAGGTCGACGAGGCGGGTTTCGATGCGTTCGATGGTGACGGAGGACATGGGGCACGCCGTGTGGGTGAAGTTCTTGAGGCGATTTATACGTCTCGGCCAGATCGAGCGTCCAATACTTTTAGGCGGTCATTTCAATACCTGGCAGGTATTGAAATTCTGGGATATTCGCCGGATGTCGCTGTTTACCATACCTGTCTTGACAGGTGGTGCGGTCTGGAAGCCATGCTGGATCGGGGGGAGCGGCCACCCGGGATATGGGCAGCCGAAGACGCGAATGGCATCGGTCGCCACGCGCGCGGCGACGCAAAAAAATGGCCTCGGCGTGCCGCTGTCAGGGTTTTCCTGATGCCTCACCCGGAGGGCTCGTGGGCGAATTTCTCGATATGCGCGGTTGGCGGCCGGCTTCGCGTGCGCTTTGTTCGGCTGGTTGTCGGCTCGAGACCCGGTGGCGCTGGCGGGGTTTCCGTCAGCGGTGCTTGCGCATCGGGTCAGGCACACGAAGGGTCTTGCATCAGGGCGGTCTGCCTCGCGCGCATGCTGGCCGGCTTCATGGCGAACGTCACCGGCTCCGGCAACTCAACCGCCGCACCGCCCCCCGCGCTCGGCGGCTCGGCGTCACGATTCCCCATCGACGCCCGCGTACCCACCCAACCTGCCCTCTACCCCATACCCGTCGTCCGGCGGCGGCAACCGGCCGAGCACCCGCTCGACCTCCAGCGCGACCGCGATGAGCTCGCGGTCGGTGCCGGCCGCCCCATCCAGCGCGAGGCCGACCGGCAGCCCCGCCATCGTCAGGCCGGCCGGGACGGTCATGCCCGGTACGCCGGCGTTACTGCCCGGCTCGGTATTCCGGATGTAGGTCGAGAACACCGACACGGTTTCGCCGTTGAGCATCATCGTGTCGCCCGACGGAATCCGGCACGCGGCGGCGATCGTGGTCGGAAACACGAGCGCATCGGCCCCGCTGTCGGCGAGGCACTGCCGATACGCGGCACGCGACCGCGTACGCCGGTCGAGCGCGGTGCGGTACGCCGCTTCGCCGATACCGTCGGGACCGGTGACATGGCGGGCGATCTTCGCGACGTCCGGGCTCCCCACGTTCGCGACGATGTCGTCGACCGACAGTTCGTAGCCGTTCTCGACCAGATAGGCGTGCATCGACGAACGGAACTCGTACATGGCGATGATCGCCGGCTCGTCGTCGAAGAACCCCGGATAGTCGTTCAGGTCGATATCGACGCACTCGAATCCCGCCTGTGCCAGTTTCGCCACAGCGGCATTCGCCACCGTCTCGACATCCTGTGCGAGGCCGCGCCAGAACGTCGTGAGCGGAACCGCCAGGCGCACGGGGCGCGTCGCGCTGTGGTTCGGCAGCGACGTCGGCTCGCCCGCACCGGTGCCGGTGCCGGTGCCGGTGCCCGACAGAATCGCGTCGAGCAGCGCGATATCGTCGACCGACCGCGCGATCGGACCGACGGTGTCGCGCGTGCGCGAAATCGGCGCCACGCCGCCTGATGGGTAGCGCCCCACGGTTGGCCGGAGACCGACGGCACCGCACAGTGCCGCCGGAATCCGGACTGAACCGCCGGTATCCGTCCCGAGCGCGGCGGGCACCACGCCCGCACCGACCAGCGCGCCCGAGCCGCTGCTGCTGCCGCCCGGAATCCGGTTGAAATCGTACGGATTGCGTACCGCGCCGGTCACGCGGTTGTTGCCCGATACGCCGAACGCCAGCTCGTGCAGGTTGGCCTTGCCCGCGATCAGCGCCCCTTGGGCGAGCAGCCGCGCGACGACTGGCGCATGCTGCGGCGGCACGCGGTTGTGCAGCGCCAGCGTACCGTTGCCGGTCGGCAGGCAAGCGGTGTCGATGTTGTCCTTGATCGCGATCGGCAGGCCCAGCAACGCGTGCGGGGTGGACGACGTCGCGAGGTCGCGGTCGCAGCGCGCCGCTTCGGCGAGCAGCCGCGCATCGTCGACGCACGTAAAGCCGTTCAGGTAGCGCCAGCGTGCGTGCCGCTCGATCGTTGCGTATGCGTTATTCGACACAGGAAAACTCACGGCGCAGGATCGCGTTCCGGGCTTCGGTGAGCGTCAGGGTTGCCAAGGTGGGCATCGTCGTCGTTCCTCGTAACAGGGGATCGTCACAAGGTAGGGGGCGCCGATTTTGACGCCCATCATCACAATGGATGATGCCGGTCTGCCACCGGAGGCCGAACAGCCGGTCACGCCAGCGCGGCCGCCAGGCTCGCGCGGTTGGCGACGCCCTTCTTCGCCATCACGCGCCGCAGATGCGTGCGGACCGTCGGCACCCCGATGCCGAGCGTGCGCGCGACGTCCTTGTCGGTATAACCGGCGGCAACCAGCCGCGCGACGTCGCTCTCGCGCTCGGTCAGCCCCGCACACGCATGGCGCCGCCGCAGCAGCGCGCGCCGGAAGAACGGCTCGATGCCGTTCAGCAGCAGTTTGTCGCGCTCGGTGAAATCGGGCCGCCCTTTCGCCCGCCAGATGCGCAGGTCGCCGACATGCGTCGCGCCGTCGAACGCATAGACGTTGATGCCGTGATGCATGCCGTCGCGGCACAGGAAGTCGTTGTAGAACTCGGTCCGTTCCAGTTCGCACCGGCTCACCACCTCGTCGACGCAGGTCGCCACGCGGCGCGCGCGCAGTTGCGATGTGACCGGATCGATATGCTGGAACCACGCTTCGTACCGGGCGATCTGCAACGGATCGATGTTGTACGAGAAGCCGTTGCGCCACAGGCCGGTGTGTTCGTCGCAATCGAACGACGCGGCGAAATCGGCGCGGAGCAGTTGCGCGATCGCGGGCAGCACGACCGTCCTCACGTCGACGACCGGCCCCAGTTCTTCCAGGCGGGCGATGATGTCGCCGAACAGCCGGAGTTCCTCCGGTGTGATATCGGACGCGGAAAGGTTCATGACGGATGGTTCCTCGGCAAGCCGGTGGAGAACACCTGCATCGGGCGCTTCGACGGGCGCGTTCGCGGCGAAGGCCCGAACGGGCGCCGGTTCGTCGCGATGCGCCATGTTACTCGGGGGATCGGTGCAATGCGTATCGAATGCGGCACCGGGTGGGCGCATGGTTCGCCCGGCCAGGCGGCACCTGAGCCGTTCGCCGCGGTGCACGAGGCACGGCATCCGTTTTGCCGCGGAGAACCACGGCCGGCCGACTGCGGCACGACGGGCCGCAGCGCCATTACGCAGGCGTGAAGCCCCGTTCAGCGGCCGGCACCCGCCACCGACGCCTGCCATTGCGCGGCCACGCCGGCGTAATCGCTGACCTTGAACGCGGAGCCGTCCTTGACGTGGACCCAGCCGAGCGTGCGCTCGGCGAGCGGCTTGTCGTGGTCGTCCGTCGCGATCTTGACGATCGCCTGCGCACGCACATGGACGAGACCGTCCGGATAGTCGGACGACGGGTTCGCCAGCGTCACCGTCACGAACGGCCCGAGATCCTGCAGCAGTTGGGCGGCCGGCGGATGGTCGGCCATCAGCAACGAACCGCCCTTCACGCGGTCGTCCACGCGAATCGCCGTGCCGCCCGGCCGCCGCTGCGCAGCGGTCGGCTGTGACATCCACAGCACGTGATCCGGGTTGAGATAGACCACATCGGGGTCGCCCATCGCGTCGCGGGTTTCAATCCGGGGTATCGGCATGTAACGTCTCCAGTCGAATATCGGGCACCGAATGCGGGTGCGTCAGCGTCCATGATGATGCCGCAATATGTCGGTTTGCCGCGTACCACGCCAGGCCGGATAGCCGTGCGCGACGCACGTTACTGGTTCGCAGGTGCGCCGACGTCGTCGAGCCGTGGCTGACACCGCTTCGCGCCAACGCGACCCGCGGCCGGGCCGCACCGCCTACCCCCGCCACGTCGCGTCCGCGAGCTTCGCCACCAGCTCGTCGTACACGACCCGGATGCGCCGGGGCATCGGCCCGCGCCGCGGCCGATAGACGTGCAGCTTCCACGGCTCGGGCTCGAGGCCGGGCAGCAGCCGCACGAGGCGCCCGTTGTCGACGTACGGCCGGACGAGGTACTCCGAGCACTGCCCCAGCCCCACCCCCGCACAGATGGCCTCGATCTCCACCTCGGTATCGTCCGTCAGGTACGCCGGCGACGACGGGACGAACTGCTGCTCCCCCCGAAACATCCACGGCCACGCGCGGCCGCTCGCGCGATCGATCAGGCACGTCACCGGCATCGATTCGAGGTCCTTGCGGTTTTTGGGCTCACCCAGCCGCCGGATCAGCGACGGCGCGCCGACGATCCACATCGGCAACGGCCCGACCATGCGCGCGACGAAGCGGTTGTCGCCGATGGCCCCGACGCGCACGCCGATGTCGATCTGCTCGTCGACCACCGGCGACGGCACGTCCGACAGCCGCAAGTCGGGCACGAGCCCCGGGTACCGCTGCATGAGATCGCCCAGGATCGGCTGGACGTAACGACGCCCCATGCCCGACGGCGCCGTGATCCGCACGACGCCCACCGGCTCGTCGGCCTGGCCGGTCGCGGGGCCGAACAGCCCGTCGACGGCAGCCAGCGCCGTCTGCGCGTCGCGCGCGAAGGCTTGCCCGAACGCGGTGATCCGGATGCTCCGGGTCGTCCGGTGAAACAGCGTTTCGCCGAGCATCTCCTCCAGGTCGCGCACCGCGCGTGTCACCACCTGCGGCGACACGCCGAGGCGCGCGGCCGCCTCGCGGAACGTGGGCGCCGCGGCGGCCGCGGCAAAGATCTTCAGGATGTCGAGTCGATTGAGCATGGAGAACCCTCCTGGCGCGCGCATGCGGCTTCGCGCTTCATTCCCGAAACGGGAATTCTGAATGCGCCATTGTTCCATTTTTTTACGACGCGCGAGCGACCACAATGCTCGTAAAGCGTGCATCGCAACCGATTCGACTCAGCCACATGCGTCGCTTTCAAACATCACTCTGGAGAACTTCATCATGAACGCAATCACGAAACCGGCCCAACTCGACGGCCGCATCGCCCTGGTAACGGGCGCCAGCTCCGGCATCGGCCGCGCGTCGGCCATCGAACTCGCGCGTCGCGGCGCAAAGGTCGTCGTCTCCGCGCGGCGCAAGCCCGAGCTCGATCAACTGGTCGACGAAATCGTGACCGCCGGCGGCGAAGCGAAGGCCTTCGTCGCGGACGTCGCGAACGAAGACGATCTGCGCAAGCTGTTCGATTTCACGGTATCGACCTACGGCCGCCTCGACGTCGCGTTCAACAATGCGGGCACGGAAGGCGTGTTCGCGCCGCTGCTCGAGCAGGATGCCGAGCGGTTCGACATGGTGTTCGAGCCGAACGTGCGCGGTGTATTCAACTCGATGAAGTACGCCGCTGAAATCATGCTGCGGCAGGGTTCGGGCAGCATCATCAACAACGCATCGATGGGCGGGCTGATCGGCTTCGAGAATGCGTCGGTCTATATCGCGAGCAAGCACGCGGTGATCGGGATGACGAAGACCGCTTCGATCGAATGGTTCAAGCGCGGCGTGCGGGTGAACGCGCTGTGCCCGGGGCTGATCGAAACGCCGTTCCATCATCGCGGCATCTGGCCGTCGGAAGAAGCGCAGCAAGCGTTTGCCGCATCGACACCGGCCGGACGCTGGGGCTCTGCCGAGGAGATGGCGACGATCGTCGCGTTCCTCGCATCGGATGACTCCAGCTATGTGTCAGGTCATGCGCTCGTGGCCGACGGCGGCTACTCGGTGGCATGACCCGCGAAGCGCGAAGCGCGAGGCCGGGCCGTGGCGACCTGCGCCCCATGCCGGACGCCGCCAGCCGGCGCTGGCTAGGCCGCCGCCTGCCTCGCGTGCAGCCGCAACGCCAGCCACGCGATCCCGACGGCCACCGCGCCGACCACGCCGCCGAACGTGCCGATCCACGGCAGCCCGAAGTCGCCGGCGATATGGTTGCCGATCAGCGCGCCCGCGCCGATCCCGACGTTGTACAGCCCGGAGAAGATCGACACCGCGAGGTCGGTCCCCTCCGGCGCCAGCTTCAGCACCCATGCCTGCATCGCCAGCCCGAAGCAGACGATCGCCCCGCCCCACACCAGCGTATGCACGGACAGCGTGACGATGTTCAGCGCGCACGGGAACAGGATCAGCAGGCATCCCGCCAGCGCGACGATCGACCCGAGCAGGAAGTCGTCCGGCCGGTGCGGATAGATGCGGTTGAAGCAGATCGCGGCCGGTATGCCGGCGACGCCGAACAGGATCAGCACATACGTGATCCGGCTGCTGCTCGCGTGGTTGACGCTCTGGACGAAAGGCTCGATGTACGTGTACGACGTGAAGTGCGCGGACACGACGAGCACGGTGATCGCGTACAACGCCACCAGCGCGGGCTTGCGCAGGAACACGCCGATGCTGCCGAGCGACCCGGCGCCCTGGCTCGGCGATACCGGCAACGTCGCGCGCAGCAGCAGCAACGCGACGCCGGCCGCGCCGGCAATGATCAGGAACGTGACGCGCCAGCCGAACGTCTCGCCGACCACGCGCCCGAGCGGAATGCCGGCCACCATCGCGATCGCCGTGCCCATCGCCAGCAGGCTGAGCGCGCGGCTTTTCCGGTCGCTCGGCGCGAGCCGCACGGCCAGCGGCACGGAAATCGACCAGAACACCGCATGCGCACATGCGATGCCCAGCCGGCCGACCATCAGCACCGCGAAATTCCACGCGACACCGGTCACGACGTGGCTCGCGATGAATACCAGCAATGCCCCCGTCAGCAGCTTGCGGCGCTCGACGTGGCGCGTGGCCAGCGTCAGCGGCAAGGACACGACGGCCACGGCCCACGCGTAGATCGTCAGCATCAGGCCGACGTCGGTCGGCTGCATGTGCAGGCTGTCGCCGATCGCGCTGAGCAGCGCGACGGGCACGAATTCGGTGGTATTGAAGATGAAGGCGGTGAGTGCCAGGGCCAGGACACCCCACCACGAGTGCTTGGAACTGACGGCGTCCGGTGTAGCCATACCTGGAATCGGCGAGACGAGGGTTGGGGGCGCGCGGCGCGGAGAGCCCGGCCCGGCGATCGCCGCGATTGTACCAGCGGCACATGACACGGCGCGGCACGGGGTGGCGTCGCGTCGGCGGGCCGCGGGACATGGTCATGACATCGCCGCGCGCCGATAATGTGCGGACACGCTTCACGACCCGTTCGCTCGCCCCCTTTCGAGCCAGGAGATACACATGCGCATTGAAACGTCTTTTCTGTTCGATCTCGACGGCACGCTCGTCGACAGCGTCTACCAGCACGTGCTTGCGTGGAAGGAAGCGCTCGATGCCGAAGGCATCGAACTGTCGGTGTGGCGCATCCACCGCAAGATCGGCATGAGCGGCGGCCTGTTTTTGAATCAGTTGCTGCGCGAGACGTCGGGCGACCTCGACGCGGAGCGCGTCGAGCGGCTGGCGCGCCTTCATGCGGCCGCATACCAGCGGCTGCGCGCGCAGGTCCGGCCGCTGCCGGGTGCGCGCGAACTGCTGGCCGCGCTGTCGTCGGCGGGCATCCGCTGGGCGATCGCGACCAGCGGGCGGATGGAGACGGCCGCCATCAACCTCGAGGCGCTCGGCGTCGATCCGGCGAAGAACGTGGTGGTCACGCGCGACCAGGTCAAGTACGCGAAGCCCGACCCCGACCTGTTCCTGACGGCCGCCGCGCAACTGAACGTGCCGATCGAGCACACGGTCGTGGTCGGCGACAGCATCTGGGACATGCTCGCCGCCGCCCGTTGCCGCTCGCTCGGCGTCGGGCTGCTGTCGGGCGGATACGGCAGCGACGAACTCGAACGCGCAGGCGCGCTGCGCGTGTACGACGATCCGGCGGATCTGCTGTGGCATCTCGACGAGATTGCTGCGCGGCCCTGAAACGCCTGCTTCGCCGACGGCGCCCGCGCCTGATCGCCGTCGGCTTCGCCAGGTCGCGAACGACCATCGGCCACATCCCCGCCGTATCGGCACGTGGCCGCCGAGCGGCTCAATCGTCGTCAATGCGCTTGTCGATCAGATAACGGCCCCGCTCGACGCCCGCGAGCAGCGCCTCGTTCTCGGTCATCCAGTCGGGGCCATCGGCCGCCGGCGCGACCAGCTCGATGCGTTCGCCGCCGACATACACCTGTACCTCGTCGCGCCATGCGCCGCGGTCGTTGCGCCGCGCCCACACGCGTATCTCGTGCCCGCGATACGGGTCCCGAATCTGTGCGTCCTGTTGATTTTGCACGGTGGCCTCCTGTACCTATCTGCGATGACGATGCAAAAAATACGCGCCGCATGATCGCCGCGCGCCCCGTCGGCCCCGCGCGCACGCGCCGTGCCCGGCGCCCGCCTGCTGGCACGCGGTTTGCGCGCCGATCGCAGACGGAACCGCCATGGGCACGCGCCGCGAGCCCGTGACAGGTTCCTCCCGCAACCGGACGACGATCCGCGCACCGACGCCTTCCCCGGCTCCCGCTCCCCGCGACCCGGTTCGCGGATCGAACGTCCCGACCTTCGCCAAGGAGCCTCGTGTGAATCAAACGACCGATCTGCTCTCCTATCTCGTGACGAGCCAGCTGGCCGCGCGCATGCGGTCCGGCGCATGGCTCACGACCGGTCAGCTCGTCGACGTGCAGCGGATGTGGCTCGCGTGCCATCACGCCGAATGCGGATGGCTTGCGCGCGTCAGGATCGCGGACGCATCCGCGACGATCGCGCAAGGGATCTACGATATCGCGGTCGCGAACCGCGATCCCGACAGCGGTGAACGTGTGCGGCTCGACGCCGATTCGCCGGAACTGAACGCGCTGCGCGAACGTTGCGATGTACTGCTGCAGCGGATCGAAGGCAACCGGGACGTCGACGCATGGTGATCGTGCCGTGCCGCGCGACGGGCACGCCGCTTGCGCGATGAGCGCGTTTTGATCCGGCGGAGCCGCCCCATGCGAACCGACGCACTCGACGGAAACGATCTCGACTACTGGTGTGCACGCGCGCTGTGCGCCGATGACGAAGACACGCTGAGTTTCACCGCCGTCGCGCCGCACGTGGTCGTGACGGCTGCATGCGACGCACTCAGGCGGCTCGACGCGTGTTTTGCACCGTCGGCGTCGTGGTCCGACGCGGGCGCGGTGCTCGACCGGGTCGACGATCTTCGAATCGCGCGGCACGGCGACGACGTCGAATGCGACGCGACCTTCGTCGACGGCCCGTCCACCTGCGGCGCGCACGGGCGCGATGCGCGCGTGGCACTGCTGCGGGCGTTCGTGCGGGCACGCTTTGGCGACGAAATCGACGCACCGCCGCCGTTCCCGCACCGGATCGAACACGGTGCGGTGGTGCGCTGCGAGCCCGGCGTGCCGCTTCCCGAAACCGATGACGATCGAGCCACGGGCGACAGCACGGATATCCGCTCGGTGCCGCGCATGTAAGTGCATGCATGTACCCAGCAGTCATGTAAAAACGACAGTCCCCGCCGCCGCGGGTCTCCCGCCCGCCCTTGCCCCACGGGGAAACCACCCGGCAGGCACGCGCGTTGCGACGAACCGGCGTCATCGACTGCCGCCCCTACGCCCGCGCCATGGACTCCACGCCGCCCTTTTCTCCGCACCTCTACTTCTGCGACGCCCGCCTCGTCGGGCCGCTCGACGCGTGGCCGCAGACGTTCGCGCATGTCGCCGGCATGGGCTTCGATCATGTGCTCGTCGGCGCGTTCTGGGCCGCGAGCATCGCCGGCTTTCCGCGCCACATAGCCGATTTCCACCGGCCGTCCCAATCGTTCGAGACAGGCGCGAGCGCGCTCGAAACCTTCTCGCGGCTCGCCCAGCTCGCACACGGCCACGGGCTGCGCCTGCTGCTCGAAGTCGTGCCGGATCGGGTCGCGCGCGAGAACCCGCTGCGCGCCGAGCATCCGGACTGGTACGTCGAGCGCACGCACGACGACGCGCTGATCGATCCGCGCGGCACCGCGCACGCGGCGGATGTCGCCCACGCGAACCTCGGCGATGAAGCCGCGCGCGACGCGCTGTCCGCGTGGTGGTGCAAGCACCTCGCCGCGTTCGCCGATGCGGGCGCGGCCGGCTTCCTGATCGACGCGCCGCATCATCTGCCGGCCGGCTGGTGGCCCGGCTGGCGCGCAGCGCTGCGCCGTACCCGCCCGGACGTCGCGGTGCTCGCCGGCGTGCCCGGCCATGCGCGCGACGCGCTGGCGCAGCTCGAAGGCGCGGGGTTCGACGCGGTGTTTTCATCGGTACGCTGGTGGGATCTGCGCGCGCCGTGGTTCGTCGACGAACACCGGCTGCTGCGGCGCATCGGCTCCCCGATCGCGTTTCCCGACGCGTTCGACGGCGCGCGCCTCGCCGACGCCTGGCCCGACGCGCCGGATGACACCCTCGCCCGCGCCTATCGCCGCGCGCTGTGGACTGCTGCCGCCGTCGGCACCGGCTGGCTCGTGCCAATGGGCTTCGAGCGCGGCGTCACGGTGCCGCTGATGGCGCGCGATGCCGATGCGGCGCGCTACCGCGCCGCGTTCGAGCGCGCGCGCTTCGACCTGTCGGGCACCATCGCCGATGCGAACGCGTGGCGCCGCGCCACGCCCGTCGCGGCTGCGCGCGGCGAAATCGTGCAGTTGAGCGCGCCCGGCGCGCCGGCGACCGCGTTGCTGCGCGGCACCGGGCCATCGCTCGAACACGACGAAGCGGCGCTGCTGATCGCGTTGAATCCCGATCTCGACGCAGCGGTGACGGTCGACCCCGCGACGATCCTGCCCGGCGTGCCGGGCGGATTCACGCGCGTCGCCACGCACGACGGCACGCAAGCCCACCCGCCGGCCGCGCTCGAACCGTTCACGCTCGACCCCGGCGCGTACGCGCTGCTGCCTGCGTGGCAGGCGCCACCCGTCACGACACGCCACGACGCCGCACGCGAGCGCGGCGTGCTGTCCGCGGCGCTCGCGGCCGACCGGATCGCGATCGAGCGCGTCGAGCCGTCGGTCGACGGCGGCCGCTTCGCGGTCAAGCGCGTGATCGGCGAGACGCTCGTGGTCCACGCATCGATCTTCACCGACGGGCACGCGCATCTCGCGGCCGCGCTGCAGTGGCGTGCCGCCGGCGACGACGACTGGCGCGAAATCCCTTTCGAAGCCGAACCGAACGACCGCTGGCGCGCGCGCGTCGCGCTCGATCGGCTCGGCCGCCATGAATTTCGCGTGATTGCCTGGCGCGACGACTGGGCATCGCTCGTCCACGATGTCGAGAAGAAACACGCGGCCGGCCAGGACGTGGCGCTCGAACTGCGCGAAGCGCAGCTGTTGCTCGCGACCGCGCTCAAGCTCGCCGATCCGCTCGATGCGCGCGCACTGACCCGGATGAAACGACTCGTCGCCGAATTCAAGGAAGCGCCGGCCGACGCGCGGCTCGCGCAGCTCGGCGCGGCACCGCTCGCCGAAGCGTTCGCGGCGCTGCGCTACCGGCCGTTCGTCACGCACGACACGACGACCTTCCCGGTGGACGTCGAGCGCCGCGCGGCGCGCTTCTCCAGCTGGTACGAGATGTTTCCGCGCTCGGCGAGCGACGATCCGCACCGGCACGGCACGTTCGACGACGTGATCGCCCACCTGCCGCGCATCCGCGACATGGGCTTCGACGTGCTGTATTTCCCGCCGATCCACCCGATCGGCACGACCGCGCGCAAGGGGCGCAACAACAGCCTGACGGCCGGCCCCGACGACGTCGGCAGCCCGTATGCGATCGGCTCGCCGGACGGCGGCCACACGGCCGTGCATCCGCAGCTCGGCACGCTCGACTCGTTCCGCACGCTGGTCGATGCCGCGCGCGGCCACGGGCTCGAGATCGCGCTCGATTTCGCGATCCAGTGCTCGCCCGACCATCCGTGGCTCGCCGCGCATCCGGGCTGGTTCGCGTGGCGGCCCGACGGCTCGCTGCGCTTCGCGGAGAATCCGCCGAAGCGTTACCAGGACATCGTGAACCCCGATTTCTACGCGCCGGACGCGCTGCCCGACCTGTGGCTCGCACTGCGCGACGCGGTGCTGTTCTGGGTCGACGCGGGCGTGCGGATCTTCCGCGTCGACAATCCGCACACGAAGCCGCTGCCGTTCTGGGCGTGGATGATCGACGACGTGCGCGGCCGGCACCCGGACGTCGTGTTCCTGTCCGAAGCATTCACGCGGCCGGGCATGATGTTCCGGCTCGCGAAAGTCGGGTTCTCGCAGTCGTACACGTACTTCACGTGGCGCGAGTCGAAACGCGACTTCATCGACTACCTGACCGAGCTGACGACCGGCCCCGCGCGCGACTTCTTCCGGCCGAACTTCTTCGTCAACACGCCCGACATCAATCCGCGCCACCTGCAGAACGCGCCGCGCACGCAGTTCGTGATCCGCGCGGCGCTCGCGGCGACGCTCTCCGGCTCGTGGGGCATGTATTCGGGCTTCGAGCTCGGCGAATCGGCCCCGCTGCCCGACAGCGAGGAATACGCGGACGCGGAGAAGTACGAGCTGCGGGCGCGCGACTGGAGCAAGGCCGCGCATATCGGCGCCGAGGTCGCGCGGCTGAACCGCGCGCGGCGCGCTAACCCGGCGCTGCAGACCCATCTCGGCATCACGTTCGCCGACGCGGACAACGACACGGTGCTCGTGTTCGTGAAGGCGACGCCCGCGTTCGACAGCGTGGTCGTCGTCGCGATCAGCACCGATCCGTGGCATCCGCAGGTCGCGAATTTCACGCTCGATGCGTCGCTGTGGCGTGGCCTGGGGCTCGTTGACGGCGAACCGCTCGACGCGCTCGAACAGGACGCCACGCATGCGGAAACCTGGCGAGGGCATCGCCAGTACGTCTCGCTCGATCCGCATGTGCGCCCGTATGCGATCTGGCGGCTCACGCCGTCTCCAGGCGCCGCGCGGGCGGCGGCGCGCGAACCGGGCGACGCCCGGCCCTCCTCGGGAGCCCATGGATGATGAAACGCGAAGATTCCCTCGACGACGTGCGCCGCGCGCAATTCCCGTCGCTCGCGCCGGCCGGCACCCCGCGCCGGCGCCGTGCACGCCGCCGCGCGCCGGCGCTCTGCGCGGACGATCCGCTGTGGTACAAGGACGCGATCATCTACCAGGTGCACGTGAAGTCGTTCTTCGACTCGAACAACGACGGCATCGGCGATTTCCCCGGCCTGATCGCGAAGCTCGACTACATCGCCGAACTCGGCGTCGACACGATCTGGCTGCTGCCGTTCTACCCGTCGCCGCGCCGCGACGACGGCTACGACATCGCCGACTACCGCGGCGTGCATCCCGACTACGGCACGCTCGCCGACGTGCGGCGCTTCATCCGCGAAGCGCATGCGCGCGGCATTCGCGTGATCGCCGAACTGGTGATCAACCACACGTCGGACCAGCATCCGTGGTTCCAGCGCGCGCGCCGCGCGAAGCCGGGTTCGACGCATCGCGACTATTACGTGTGGTCGGACACCGACACGAAATACGCGGGCACGCGGATCATCTTCCTCGATACGGAAACGTCGAACTGGGCGCACGACCCGATCGCCGGCCAGTACTACTGGCATCGCTTCTATTCGCACCAGCCGGACCTGAACTTCGACAACCCGGCCGTCGTGCGCGAGGTGATGCAGGTGATGCGCTTCTGGCTCGACCTCGGCATCGACGGGCTGCGCCTCGACGCGGTGCCGTATCTGGTCGCGCGCGAAGGCACCAGCAACGAGAACCTGCCCGAGACGCACGCGATCCTGAAGCGGATCCGCGCGACGATCGACGCCGAGTATCCGAACCGGATGCTGCTCGCGGAGGCGAACCAGTGGCCGGAAGACGTGCAGGAATACTTCGGCAACGAGGACGAATGCCACATGGCATTCCATTTCCCGCTGATGCCGCGCATCTACATGTCGATCGCGAGCGAGGACCGCTTCCCGATCGTCGACATCATGCGGCAGACGCCGGAACTCGCGCCGAGCAACCAGTGGGCCGTGTTCCTGCGCAACCACGACGAGCTGACGCTCGAGATGGTCACCGACTCCGAGCGCGACCTGCTGTGGCAGACCTATGCGAGCGACCGGCGCGCGCGGCTGAACCTCGGCATCCGGCGCCGGCTCGCGCCGCTGATGGAGCGCGACCGGCGCCGCATCGAGCTGATCAACTCGCTGCTGCTGTCGATGCCGGGCACGCCGGTGATCTACTACGGCGACGAGATCGGGATGGGCGACAACATCCACCTCGGCGACCGCGACGGCGTGCGCACGCCGATGCAGTGGTCGTCGGACCGCAACGGCGGCTTCTCGCGCGCCGACCCCGAACAGCTCGTGCTGCCGCCGGTGATGGGCTCGCTGTACGGCTATGACGCGGTCAACGTCGAGGCGCAGACGCGCGACCCGCATTCGCTGCTGAACTGGACGCGCCGTATCCTGTCGACGCGCCGCGCGTCGCAGGCGTTCGGGCGCGGCAAGATCCGCTTCCTGCGCCCGGAGAACCGCAAGGTGCTCGCGTACCTGCGCGAGCTGGACGGCCACGATCCGGTGCTGTGCGTCGCGAACCTGTCGCGCGCGTCGCAGGCCGTCGAGCTCGACCTGTCCGAATTCGCGGGCCGCGTGCCGATCGAGATGACGTCGGATTCGCCGTTTCCGCCGATCGGGCAGCTCACCTACCTGCTCACCTTTCCGCCGTACGGGTTCCTGTGGTTCGTGCTCGCCGAGCACGGCCGCGAGCCGTCGTGGCGGCAGCCCCATGCGGAGCCGCTGCCCGAATACGTGACGCTCGTGATGCGGCGCGGCGATGAGCGGCCGGACGTCGAACAGCTGCACGTGCTCGCGCACGATGCATTGCCCGCCTGGCTCGCGCGGCGGCGCTGGTTCGCATCGAAGGACCGCGCGATCGGCACGGCCCGGCTGAACGTCGTCACGCCGGTGCCGGGCGAGCCGTTCCAGTATGCGGAGGCCTGGGTCGAATCCGACGAATCGGGCGATGTCGAACGCTACGTCGTGCCGCTCGCGGCCGCGTGGGGCGGCGAGACCTCGCATCCGCTGTTCGCGCAGCTTGCGCTGGCGCGCGTGCGGCGCGGCCATTCGGTCGGCTACCTGACCGACGCGTTCGCGCTGCCGGCGTTCGCACACGGGATGCTGCGCAAGCTGCGCGACGGCGCGACGGTGCCGACCACCGACGGCGGCCGGCTCGCGTTCCTGCCGGAAGATGCGCTCGCCGCGCTCGATCCCGGCGACGACGCGGAAGTGCGCTGGCTCGCGGCCGAGCAGAGCAACAGCTCGCTCGTGATCGGCGACGCGATCGTGCTGAAGCTGGTGCGCAAGGTCGCGCACGGCGTGCATCCGGAAGCGGAAATGAGCCGTTACCTGACGCGGATCGGCTACCCGAACACCGCGACGCTCGCGGGTGAGGTCGTGCACGTCGATCCGGACGGCAGGCCGCACACGGTCGCGATCCTGCAGCGCTACGTGGACAACCAGGGCGACGCGTGGACGCGCTCGTTCGACTTCCTGCGGCGCGCGGTGGACGAACTCGCGCTGCCGGCGGCCGGCGAAGACGAGACCGACGACGCGAACGAGGAACCCGACGCACTGCTCGGCTATGCGGCGTTCGCGGGGATCATCGGCACGCGGCTCGGCCAGCTGCACGTCGCGCTCGCGCAGCCGTCCGACGATCCCGCGTTCGCGCCGGAGCCCGCGACGCCCGGCCACGTCGACGGCTGGTGCGCGGACGCGATCGCGTCGTTCGAGCACGCGCTCGATGTGCTGCACACGCGGCTCGAGGCGCTCGATCCCGCGATGCGCGCGGCGGCCGACACGCTGCTCGCGTCGCGCGATGCGGCCGTCCGCGCGCTCGGCGAGCTCGTGCCGCGCACGCTCGATGCGCAATGCATGCGGATCCACGGCGATTTCCATCTGGGCCAGGTGCTCGACGTGCAAGGCGACGCGCTGCTGATCGACTTCGAAGGCGAGCCGGCGCGCCCGCTCGAACACCGCCGCGCGAAATCGCATCCGCTGCGCGACGTGGCCGGCCTGCTGCGTTCGCTGTCGTACGTGAGCGCGACCGCGCAATTCGCGATCGAGAAGGCGCCGCCGCAGGCGGCCGGCCGCAAGCGCGCGCTGTTCGACCGCTTCGGGCAGGCCGCCGCCGACCGCTTCGTCGACTGCTATCGCACGGCCGCCGAGCAGGCGCCCGCGCGTTTCGTCGACCCGCGCTACGCCGATCGCCTGCTCGCGCTGTTCCTGATCGACAAGGCGTCGTACGAGCTGTGCTACGAAGCCGCGAACCGCCCCGACTGGCTGAGCGTGCCGGTCGGCGGGCTCGCCGCGCTGGTCGAACGGCTGCTCGATCACGGCGGCGCATCCGACGAAGGAGGAAAGCAATGACCGGGACGCTGTTCGAACGATCCGATATCGATGCGCTGCTCGCCGGCCGTCATCCCGATCCGTTCGCGTGCCTCGGCCCGCACGGGCAGGCCGACCAGGTCGTCGTGCGCGCACTGCTGCCCGGCGCGAAAAGCGTGCATGCGCTGTCGCCGGAAGGCGCCGAGCTCGGCACGCTCGCCTGCGTCGATCGCGCCGGCTGCTTCGCGGGAACGATCCCGCGCAACGGCGGCGCGCCCCACTATCTGCTCGCGATCGACTGGCCCGACGCGCGGCAGGTGATCGACGATGCGTATGCGTTCGGCACGCTGCTCGACGACGCGGTGCTCGCCCGCTTCTCCGCCGGCGACCCGGCCGCCGTGCTCGACTGCCTCGGCGCTACGCCCACGTGCATCGACGACACCGACGGCGTGCGCTTCGCGGTCTGGGCGCCGAACGCGCAGCGCGTGTCGGTGGTCGGCGATTTCAACGGATGGGACGGCCGCCGGCATCCGATGCGGCTGCGGCGGCCGTCGGGCGTGTGGGAGCTGTTCGTGCCGGGCATCGGCGCGGGCGAGTGCTACAAGTACGAGCTGCGCGCGGCCGACGGGCGCGTGCTGCCGCACAAGGCCGATCCCTGCGCACGCGCGACCGAGGCGCCGCCGCGCACGGCGTCGGTCGTCGCCGACGTCGCGGCGCTCGACGCGTTCGCGTGGCACGACGACAGCTGGATGCACGCGCGGCCGCACGCCGACCGCTACCGCGTGCCGTGGTCGATCTACGAGGTGCATGCGGAATCGTGGCTACGCGTGCCCGAGGAGATGAACCGCAGCGCGACCTGGGACGAACTCGCCGAGCGGCTGATTCCATACGTGAAGGGCATGGGCTTCACGCACGTCGAGTTCATGCCGATCGCCGAATACCCGTTCGGCGGCTCGTGGGGCTACCAGCCGCTCGCGCAGTTCGCGCCGTCCGCGCGCTTCGGGCCGGTCGACGGTTTCGCGCGCTTCGTCGACCGCGCGCATGCGGCCGGCATCGGCGTGCTCGTCGACTGGGTGCCCGCCCACTTCCCGAACGATGCGCACGGGCTCGCGCAATTCGACGGCAGCGCGCTGTACGAGCATGCCGATCCGCGCGAAGGGATGCACCCGGACTGGAACACGTGCGTGTTCAACGTCGGGCGCACCGAAGTCGGCGCATTCCTCGTCGCGTCGGCGCTCGCGTGGGCGCGCCGGTATCACGTCGACGGCATCCGCGTCGACGCGGTCGCGTCGATGCTGTACCGCGACTATTCGCGTGCGGAAGGCGAATGGGTGCCGAACGTGCACGGCGGCCGCGAGAACCTCGAATCGGTCGCATTCCTGCGCATGCTGAACGACACGTTGCACGGTGCGGCCGCGCCGGCGGGCGTCGTCACCGTCGCGGAGGAATCGACCGCGTGGCCGGGCGTCACCGCGCCGACCGGCGACGGCGGGCTCGGCTTCGACTTCAAGTGGAACATGGGCTGGATGCACGACACGCTCGCGTATCTGCACGAAGACCCGATCCACCGCCGCTATCACCACGACCGGATGACGTTCGGGCTCGTGTACGCGTTCTCCGAGCGTTTCGTGCTGCCGCTGTCGCACGACGAAGTCGTGCACGGCAAGGGCTCGCTCGTCGCGAAGATGCCCGGCGACGCATGGCAGCGGCTCGCGACACTGCGCGCGTACTTCGGCTTCATGTGGGCCCACCCGGGCAAGAAGCTGCTGTTCATGGGCAGCGAATTCGCGCAATGGGCCGAGTTCGCGCACGACGCGACGCCGCACTGGGACCTGCTCGACGCACCTGCGCATCGCGGCGTGCAGCGGCTCGTGCGCGACCTGAACCGCACCTATGCGGCCGAACCGGCGCTGCATGCGCTCGACTGCCACGCGGCCGGCTTCTCCTGGCTGATCGGCGACGATCGCGACAACAGCGTGTTCGCGTTCGCGCGCCGCGACGACGCGGGGCATCTCGTCGTCGCGGTCTGCAACTTCACGCCCGTGCCGCGCGCCGGTTATCGCGTCGGGCTGCCCGCGCCCGGCCACTGGCGCGAACTGATGAACACCGATGCCGCGCCGTACGGCGGCACCAACGCCGGCAACGACGGCGCCGTGTGGGCCGAAGCCGTGCCCGCCCACGGCGAAGCGTGGTCGGCGACCTTGCGCCTGCCGCCGCTCGCGACGCTGTGGCTGACGCCCGCCTCATGAATCGTGCCTTCGACACGGAGATCCGCCCCATGCCGACCGCCCTGCCCACCCGTCTCGAATCCGGCCGCAGCTATCCGCTCGGCGCGACCTGGGACGGCCTCGGGACCAACTTCGCGGTGTTTTCCGCGCACGCGCAGCGCATCCAGCTGTGCGTGTTCGATCCGACCGGCCGCAAGGAGCTTGCGCGCCTGGACCTGCCCGAATGCACCGACGAGATCTGGCACGGCTACCTGCCCAACGCGCATCCGGGCACCGTGTACGGGTTTCGCGCGGACGGCCCGTACCAGCCGCAGCACGGCCATCGCTTCAACCCGACCAAGCTGCTGCTCGACCCGTATGCGCGCAAGCTGGTCGGCCAGTTCCGCTGGTCGGACGCGCTGTTCGGCTATCGCCTGCATTCGAACCGCGCGGACCTGTCGATGGACCGACGCGACTCGGCGCCCGCGATGCCGAAGTGCGTGGTGGTCGACGAAGCGTTCGACTGGAGCACCGACCGGCGCCCGCGCGTGTCGTGGCGCAATACGGTGATCTACGAGACCCACGTGCGCGGCGCATCGATGCGGCGTGCCGGGTTGCGCCCGCCCGAGCGAGGCACGTTCGCGTCGTTCGCGCATCCGGCGTTCATCGATCACCTGCTGTCGATCGGCGTGACGACGGTCGAGCTGCTGCCCGTCCACGCGTTCCTGCAGCAGCGCGCGCTCGTGAACCGCGGGCTGCGCAACTACTGGGGCTACGACACGGCCGCGTTCTTCGCGCCGGAGCCCGCGTATCTCGCGACGCGGCGGCTCGACGAGATGCGCATCGCGATCCGCCAGCTGCATGCGGCCGGCATCGAGGTCGTGCTCGACGTCGTCTACAACCATACGTGCGAGGGCAACGAGCTCGGCCCGACGCTGTCGTGGCGCGGCCTCGACAACGCGAGCTACTACCGGCTGATGCCGGACAACCGCCGCTTTCATGTCGACGAAACGGGCTGCGGCAACACGCTGAACCTGTCGCATCCGCGCGTCGTGCAGATGGTGATGGATTCGCTGCGCTACTGGGCGACCGCGTTCAACATCGACGGCTTCCGCTTCGACCTCGGCGTGACGCTCGGCCGCGAGGAGCACGGTTTCGATCCCGGCGCGGGTTTTTTCGACGCGTTGCGGCAGGACCCGGTGCTCGCGCAGCGCAAGCTGATCACCGAGCCGTGGGATCTCGGCCCCGGCGGCTATCAGCTCGGCCGCCACCCGCCCGGTTTCGCCGAGTGGAACGACCGCTTTCGCGACACCGTGCGGCGCTTCTGGCGCGGCGACCCGGGCCAGCGGCCGGAGCTCGCCGCGCGCCTTGCGGGCTCGGCCGACCTGTTCAACCACCAGCGCCGGCATACCTGGGCGTCGGTCAATTTCATCACCGCGCACGACGGCTTCACGCTCGCCGATCTCGCTTCGTATTCGACCAAACACAACGAAGCCAACGGCGAGGACAACCGCGACGGCCGCGACGACAACTGCAGCGCGAACTGGGGCGTCGAAGGGCCGAGCGACGACGCGGCGATCCGTGACGTGCGCGCACGCGTCGCGCGCTCGATGCTCGCGACGCTGTTCACCGCGCTCGGCACGCCGATGCTGGTGGCCGGCGACGAGTTCGGCCGCACGCAGCACGGCAACAACAACGCGTACTGCCAGGACAACGAGCTGTCATGGCTCGACTGGGATCTGGCGCGCAGCGACGAAGCGGTAACGCTGATGCGCTTCGTGTCGCGGCTTGCCGCGCTGCGGCGCATGTATCCGGTGATGTCCACGCCGGGCTATCCGTCGGGCGACCGCGACGCGGCGCCGGGCATGGCCGAGATCGGCTGGTTCGACGAGCACGGCGACGCGATGACCGTGCCCGCGTGGCAGGACCACGAGCGCCGCGCGCTGACGATGCGGCGCGTCGGCACGGGCCGCACCGGGCGCACCGAGGCGCTGCTCGTGATGCTGAACGCGTCGTCCGAGACGGTGGTGTTCGCGCCGCCCGCGCCGGCGCTCGACTATCGCGTGCTGGTCGACACGGCGACGCCGGATGCCGGCCCGCGCGCGTGGCCGGCCGACGGCCTCGACGTCGCCGCGCACGCGGCCGCGATCGCGGTGGCCGCCGTGCCGCCCGACCTGTCTCCGGGAGACCCGACATGAGATCACGCCCCGCCCGTCCATCGGGTTCGCACGCGTTCGACACGTCGTTCGGCGCGACCTGCGTCGAGCCCGACCGCACGCGCTTCCGGCTGTGGGCGCCCGCGAGCCGCACGGCCGCCGTCGAAATCGAAGGCGAAAACCTGCCCGCCGTCCCGATGACCGCGATGGGCGACGGCTGGTTCGAGGCCGTCGTGCCGTGCGGCCCCGGTACGCTGTATCGCTACCGGCTCGACGGCGATCTCGCGGTGCCCGATCCCGCGTCGCGCTTCCAGCCTGGCGGCGTGGACGGCCCGAGCCAGGTCGTCGATCCGGCTGCGTACCGCTGGCGCCATGACGCATGGCGCGGCCGCCCGTGGCACGAGACCGTGCTGTACGAGCTGCACGTCGGCGCTTGCGGCGGCCATGCGAGCGTCGAGCGGCGGCTGCCGGACATCGCCGCGCTCGGCGTGACCGCGATCGAGCTGATGCCCGTCAACACGTTTCCCGGCGCGCGCAACTGGGGTTACGACGGCGTGCTGCCGTTCGCGCCCGATCCGTCGTACGGACGGCCGGAGGAACTGAAGGCGCTGATCGACGCCGCGCACGGGCTCGGGCTGCAGGTGTTTCTCGACGTCGTGTACAACCACTTCGGCCCGGAAGGCAACCTGCTGCCGCGCTACGCGCCCGCGTTCTTCCGCGCGGACCGGCAGACCGCGTGGGGGCCGGCCATCGACTTTTCGCGCGAGCAGACGAGCGCGTTCTTCATCGAGAACGCGCTGTACTGGCTCGACGAATTCCGTTTCGACGGGCTGCGCATCGATGCCGCGCACGCGATCGACGACGACGCATGGCTGCGCGAACTCGCGCGCCGCGTACGCGCGACCGCCGGCGACACGCGCCATGTGCACCTCGTGCTCGAGAACGAGCGCAACGCGGCGAGCCTGCTCGGGCCCGGCGGCTTCGACGCGCAATGGAACGACGACTTCCACAACAGCGCGCACGTGCTGCTGACCGGCGAACGCGACGGCTACTACCGCGCGTATGCCGACGCGCCGCTGCGCCATCTCGCGCGCACGCTCGGCGAAGGCTTCGCGTACCAGGGCGAGCCGTCGCCGCTGCACGACGGCGCCCCGCGCGGCGAACCGAGCGCGCACCTGCCGCCGACCGCGTTCGTCGCATTCCTGCAGAACCACGACCAGGTCGGCAACCGCGCGTTCGGCGAACGGCTGCGCACGCTCGCGAACGAAGACGCGGTGCGCGCGGCGACCGCGCTGCTGCTGCTTGCGCCGTCGATCCCGCTGCTGTTCATGGGCGAGGAAGACGGCAGCACGCAGCCGTTCCAGTTCTTCACCGACTATCGCGGCGCGCTCGCCGACGCGGTGCGCGAAGGCCGCCGCCGCGAGTTCGCGGCCTTTCCGGCGTTCACCGACGCCGCGCATCGCGACGCGATTCCCGATCCGAACGACATCGCGACGTTCGTGCGTTCGACGCTGCACGGCAGCAGCGACGAAACCACGCCCGACACCGACGCATGGCGGCGCTTCTACCGCAGCGCGCTGACGGTGCGTGCGGCGCTCGTGACACCGAACCTGCCCGGCGCGCGCGCACTCGGCGTCGACGTGCTTGCAGGCGACGGCGACCCGCAGGCGCTCGCCGCGCGCTGGCGCCTCGGCGACGGCAGCACGCTGACGATCGCGTTGAACCTCGGCTCCCACGACGCGGTGCTGCCCGCGCTGCCGGTCGGCAAGATCGTGTTCGAGACGCCGCCACGTGCACGCGACCGGTTGCGCGACCTGCGGCTGCCGCCCCGCGCGTGCATCGTGTGGCGCGACGGCGAGGTCAACCACGATGCACGGCAGCACCGCATGAATGGGCAGGGACGATCATGACTTCCGACGTGTCGATCGACGAACTCGCGCGCGCGGCCGGCCTGGAAACCGACTGGACCGATGCGGGCGGCAACGCGCGGCGGGTGGACGATGAGGCCCTCGTCGCGCTCGTCGACGCGCTCGGCTGGCCGTGCGGCACGGCGGCCCAGCGAGTGGAAAGCGCCGCCGCGCTCGCCGACTCGAACGCGGCGCCCCGCGCATCGTCACCGGCGACGCCGGCCTGCCGCTGCCCATGCCGGCCGCGATCGCCCCGCCCGGCGCGCGCTTCCGGATCACCTTCGAAGCAGGCGGCCATGTGGACGGCCGTGTGGGCGGCGAAGGCGAACACGGCACGCTGCCGCCGCTCGCGATCCCCGGTTATCACGCGCTCGACGTCGGCGACCAGCGCATCGGACTCACGATCGCGCCGCCGCGCCCGCAACCGGTCGACCCGCGCGCAACGGATGCGGGCGGCCGCTGGGGCATCGCGGCACAGCTCTACAGCCTGCGCCGCGCCGGCGACGACGGCGCGGGCGACTACACCGCGCTCGCGCGGCTGGCCGCGCATGCGGCACGGCACGGTGCACAGGCGGTGGCGATCAGCCCGACGCACGCCGGCTTTCCGGCGCTGCCCACGCATGACAGCCCGTATTCGCCGTCGTCGCGGCGCTGGCACAACGTCGCGTATCTCGACTGCGATGCTGTGCCGGGCGCCGCTGCCGTGCATCACGCAAACGGTGCCGCGGCCGACGCACCGCTGATCGACTGGCCGCACGTGCTGCCGCTGAAACTGCGGCGCCTGCGTGCGTGCTTCGACGCATGGCGCGCCAGCGACGACCCGTCACGTGACGCATTCGAGCGGTTTCGCGCCACGGGCGGGGCGGAGCTCGATGCGCATGCGCGCTTCGACGCATTGCAGGCGTTCTGCCTCGAGCACGGGGCCGGCGTTGACTGGCGGAAATGGCCGGCGCCGTGGCGCGAGCCGGGATCGGCTGAAGTCGATGCGTTCGCGCACGCCCATGCCGACACGGTCGCGTTCCACACGTACCTGCAATGGTGCGCGTCGCGCGCGCTCGGCGACGCGCAGCACGCGGCACGCGGTGCGGGCATGGCCACCGGGCTGATCGCCGATCTCGCGGTCGGCTCGGATCGCGCGGGCAGCGACGCGTGGGCGCACGGCGCGACGCTGCTGCGCGGGGTGTCGCTCGGGGCGCCGCCCGACCTGTTCAACGCGGCCGGCCAGGCGTGGGGGGTGACGACCTGGACGCCCGCCGCGCTGCGTGAGGAAGGCTTCGTGCCGTTCGTCGAGCTGTTGCGCTCGGCGTTCGCACATGCGGGCGGCATCCGCGTCGATCACGTGCTCGGCTTCGCGCGGATGTGGATCGTGCCGGACGGCGGCTCGCCGCGCGACGGCGCCTACCTGCGCTATCCGGTCGACGATCTCGTGCGGCTCGTCGCGCTCGAGGCGGCCCGTCATCGCGCGCTGGCGATCGGCGAGGATCTCGGCACGGTGCCGGCCGGCTTCCGCGAACGGCTCGGCGCGCAGGGCATCGCCGGGATGCGCGTGCTGTGGTTCGAACGGGACACCGACGGCGCCTTCCGGCCGCCGTCGGCATGGGACCGCGACGCGATCGCGATGACGTCGACCCACGATCTGCCGACCGTGGCCGGCTGGTGGCGCGGGATCGATCTGGCCTGGCGGCGGATCGCGGCCGAGGCGGCGCAGCAGTCCGACGACACGGATGCGCGCAACGTGGCGCCGCCTGCGCGGGCGGACGAGATGACCGGGCACGAGCACGACGACACCGTGCCGCGCGCGGCCCTCGGCCGACACCACGCCGCCCCGGAAGCCGGCCCTGCCGCTCCGCCGCCCGCCGTCGACCCCGACGTCGTCGCGGCGCATGCCGCGCGCGCCACCGAACGCGCGGCGCTGTGGCAAGCGTTGCAGGAAGCAGGCTGCGCGCCGGCCGGTGACGCCGCCCCGCCGGCCGCTTCGCCGCCCGTCGCCGAGATACTCGCGTACGTCGCGCGCAGCCCGTCGCCGCTCGCGATCCTGCCGCTCGAGGATCTCCTTGCGCTCGACATGCAGCCGAACCTGCCGGGGCCGCCCTGCGGGCACCCGAACTGGCGGCAGCGCCTGCCACGCGCGATCGACGCGCTGTTCGACGCCGACGTGCGCGACCGCATCGCGGCCGTGGTGCGCGCACGCGGTTCGCGGGAGCCCGGCCCATGACGCCACGCGCGACGCTGCGACTGCAGCTGCATGCGGGCTTCACGTTCGACGACGCGGCCGCGCACGCCGGCTATTTCGCGCGGCTCGGCGTGAGCCACCTGTACCTGTCGCCGGTCGCGACGGCCGAACCCGGTTCGCGGCACGGCTACGACACTGTGGATTACGGCACGCTCAACCCCGAACTCGGCGGCGAAGCCGGCTTCGTCCGGCTCGTCGATGCGCTGCGCGCCCACGGGCTGGGCGTGATCGTCGACATCGTGCCGAACCACATGGGCGTAGGCGGTTCGTTGAACGGCTGGTGGAACGACGTGCTCGAATGGGGCCCCGCGAGCCCGTACGCGCACCACTTCGACATCGACTGGCACTCGCCCGACGCGGCGCTCGACGGCAAGGTGCTGCTGCCCTGCCTCGGCACGCCGTACGGTGAAGCGCTCGCGGCGGGCGACATCACGCTAGAAGTCGACCCGGCTACGGGACGCTTCTTCGTGTCGTGCCCCGGGCGACGGCTGCCGGTGGCCGCCGCCACCTACGCGGAGCTCCTGCGCATCGCGAACCGTGCGGACCTGAACGCGCTCGCCGAACGCTTCGACGCCGCGCCGCCGCGCGACAGCACACGCCCGCCGCCGCGCATGCGGCGCTGCGCGATCACGCGGCCACGCACGGCCCGCATGCGCTCGACGCGGTGCTGCGCGGCGCCGATCCGCGCCGCGCGCGCTCCCGCGCCTGCCTGCATCGGCTGCTCGAACGCCAGCACTACCGGCTCGCGTGGTGGCGCACGGCCGCCGACGAGCTGAACTGGCGGCGCTTCTTCGACATCGCGACGCTCGCGGCCATCCGCGTCGACGACGATGCGGTGTTCGATGCCGTCCATGCGCTGCCGCTGCGGCTTCATGCGGCCGGCTACATCGATGGCCTGCGCGTCGATCACGTGGACGGCCTCGCCGATCCGCGCGCGTATTGCCGGCGGCTGCGTGAGCGGCTTGCCGCACAACGCGACGCGCGGCCGTACATCGTCGTCGAGAAGATCCTCGCCCCCGGCGAAACGCTGCGCGCCGACTGGGCCGTCGACGGCACGACCGGCTACGACTTCATGAACGACGTCGGCGCACTGCTGCACGACCCGGCCGGCGCCGCGCCGCTCGCCGCGCACTGGGCGCACGTGTCGGGTTCGTCGCTCACGTTCACGCAGGAAGCGCTCGACGGCAAGCGGCGCGTGCTGATGCGCCAGCTCGCCGTCGAGCATGCGCGCGCCGCGCGGGCGTTGCACGGCGTCGCGCGTGCGGCACCCGCGACGCGCGACGTCAGCCTGATCGCGATTCGACGCGTACTCGGTGAACTCGCGGTGCAGCTACCCGTGTACCGGATGTATCCGGTGCAGGACGAAGAACCCGCCGACGCCGACCGTCATGTGCTCGCGCAGGCGTACGAACGGGCGTATGCGGCCGTCGATCCTGCCGACCGGTTCGCACTCGATCACGTCGCGACCTGGCTCGGGTGGCCGGTCGCACGCGTGCCGCGCGCGGACGCCGCCGCACTGCACGCGGCGCGCGTCGCGTTCGCGCAGCTCACCGCGCCGCTGGCTGCGAAGGGCGTCGAGGATACGGCCCACTACCGTTACGGCCGGCTCCTGTCGCGCAACGAGGTCGGCGCCGACGCCGGCGACTTCAGCCTGTCGCGCGGCGCGTTCCATGCGCGCAACCGGCGCCGCGCGCGCACCGTGCCGCACGGGCTCGTCGCCACCGCCACGCACGACCACAAGCGCGGCGAGGATGCCCGCGCGCGGCTGGCCGTGCTCAGCGAGATCCCCGACGCGTGGCGCGCGGTGTCGCTCGACTGGTCCGCGCTCAACCGGCCGCATCGCGGCGGCGCGCATCGCGACCTCGCATGGGCGCCGGGGCCGGCCGCCGAGGCGATGCTGTACCAGACGCTCGCGGGCTGCTGGCCGCCTGGTCTCGTGCCCGACGACGCGGTGGGGCTCGCGGCGCTCACCGAACGCGTCGTGCAGTGGCAGACGAAAGCGCTGCGCGAGGCGAAGCGGCACACCGACTGGCTCGCGCCCGATATGCGCTACGAGCGCGATTGCGAGGCGTTCGTCCGCGCGATCCTGAGGCCCCGAGGCGCCGGCGACTTCGCGCACCGGCTCCATGCGTTCGTCGCGCGGATCGCGCCGGCGGGCGTCGTCAACAGCCTGACGCAGGCCGTGCTGCGGATGGCATCGCCCGGCGTGCCCGACCTGTATCAAGGATCTGAATCATGGGATTACTCGCTCGTCGATCCGGACAACCGCCGTGACGTGCCGTTCGCGGCGCTCGCGGCCGAACGGGTCGACGGGCCGGTCGCATCGTATCTGGCGGCGTGGCCCGACGGGCGCGTGAAGCGGGCACTGGTCGAGCGCATGCTGGCGCTGCGCGCGCGATGGCCGGCGACGTTCGCGAGCGGCGCGTACGTGCCGCTGCGCGTACGCGGCCCGCTCGGGCGTCATGTGGTGGCGTTTGCGCGGTGCAGCGACGAGGCCACCGTGGTGGTGGTCGCGACACGGCTTGCGGGCCCATTGCTCGGCGACGCACCGGAATTGCCGCGCGTGGAGCCCGCGCAATGGGGCGATACGGCGGTCGTGCTGCCGCGCGATATCGACGGGCCATGGATGGACGGGCTGGAGGCGCGGGGCACGATTGACGTGCGGGGACGCATTTTGCCGCTCGAGCGCTGCTTGCCCGCCTTGCCCGTCGCGGTGCTCGTCGCCGCGCGTCCGCCCGTCACGCGTCAGTAAGATCGGGCTCGCTCGCGTCGTTGCGCTGCACGCACTGCACGACCGACAGTCCGTCGGGCGTCAACGCAGGCCGGCGCTCGCTGGACACGTTGTCGTGCTGCATCACGATCAGGCGCTGTTCGACCAGCGCAAAGACATCCTCTCGATCGATCTGGATCTGCTCCGGTGCGCGATGCACCAGGAGCAGCGTGGCGAATTCATGTGCGGTCAGCATGCTCGTTCCCCCGTTGGCGGCTGCGCGAGATACGCGGCCGCGAGCAGCTGTGCATGCACGGACCATGCCGGTTTGCGTGGTGCCTCCGTCGTCCATGCCGCGTGCGCGCGGCGCGATGTGGCACCACACGGGCGGCCCATGCGCGGTGCAAAGTTTTCAACGGTGTGTAATGCGGGAGGAAAAACGGAAGGGGTGAAACCGGCGCACGACACGCCGGGAACGCCGGCCGGGTCAGGATCGCCGGGACCGGAACAGGCCCGCTCGCGCACGGCCGGCCGGCGCACGGAAATAGCCGCTGTGCAGCACCACGCCGCCGTTACCGTTGCCGTTGCTGCCCCCGTCGTCGCCGCCCAGCACGTCGGCGCATGCGGCTTCGATGCGCGCGCGGCCCTGTTCGAACGCGTCGCGCAAGTCGTCCTCTAGCGCGGAGCGTGCGCCGAAATGATCTTCCAGCGCCTCGACCGTGATTGCGCCGGTTTGCAGTTCGCCATCGACATCGACGACGAAACGCAACTGCAGCGCCGCCCCGTCGAACACGGGCGGCTCGTCGACCAGCGTCACGCGGCGTGCGGAATCGGTGGCCATGGTCTCAGGCGCCCCGCGCCGAAAGGCGATCGGCCGGCGCGTTCCCGACCGTGAGAATGGCTGCCCTGCAATGCCCCGACCTGCTGCTCATGAAACCCTCCGTTAGCGTGGCGGCACGCGTCGTGCCATGCGTGTCGCGTCGCAAGCGGCGTGCCTGCGAGCCTGTCCGCTCGCGCAAATCGCGTATCGAAAGGCTGATCAGCGCGGCTACTGCAGACGGCTCGCGGCATCGAGCATTGCATCGGTCAGCTCGATCGTCAGCGTCGCGTGTTCGTCCGGCAGGCGGTCGACCAGATCCTCCACGGTGGCGTGCAGGATCGCGTGCACGCGCATCCGCGTGCTTTCGTCGAGATCCGCATAGCGCTCCATCGTGTCGCAGTCGAGCACGAGCTCGACCGAATGCCGTGCGGTCTCGGGCGGCGGATCGGCCGCCTCCGCCCACGCCGCCTGAAACGTGATCCTGCCCGTTTCGACGTCGACATGGACCGTCGTATCGAGATCGTCCGCGTCGATCGTGTCGCCATCGGCATCGTTGTCGATCTCGTCGTTTTCCAGCCAGATCCGGGAATGCGATTGCATGGTGTCCTCCTGCGTGATGGCGGGATCGCATGTCCTGCCGGTCCTTTCCAGCAACACCCGTGCCGCCCCGCACGGGTTCGTCGTACGGATGACGCGCGCCGCGCGGCACGGGGCTTGCGCCGCCAACACGCGTCACTACACCCCTGTCCCCCAAATGGAGCCCACGTAATGCCTTCCGCTACCGCCACCCACGCGCACGGCAAGCGCCTGACTCGGCGCCCGGGCCGCGCCCGCGGCACCGATCCGCACCACCGCAAGCGCTGGTCCGCCGACGTGATGCAAAAAAGCGATGCGCTCGACATCGAACCCGACATCTTCAAGTCCGATGACCCGGCCGCGATCGCCGCGTCGCTCAAGCATTCGGCCGAACGCAGCCGCCGCCGCAAGGCGTCGCCGTTCCAGTCGGCGATGTCGATGCTGAACTTCTACGTGAACCGCGCGGGCCGCAACCTGCCGAAAGCGCGCCGCGCAACGCTCGAGCGCGCGAAGCGGAAGCTGCGCGAGGCGTTCGGCCGCAAGCCGTGACGGCACGCGGCCACGTGATCGATCTGTTACCGCACACATGCACGAAACCCTCTGGTACCTGATCGTCGGCACGGTGCTGCTGGGCATGGGCGTCGCGACGTCCGCGCTGCGCCACCTGCCCGTCAGCACTGCGATGATCTATCTCGCGGTGGGCATCGCGCTCGGCCCGGCCGGCGCCGGCCTGCTGAACCTCGACCTCGAACGCGACGCGCGGCTGCTGCGTGAAATCGTCGAGATCGCGCTGCTCGTCTCGCTGTTCGCGATCGGGCTGCGGCTGCGCGTACCGCTTACCGACCGGCTGTGGCTCGTGCCGTGCCGCCTCGGGCTGCTCGCGATGATCGTCACGGTGCCGCTGCTCGCCGCCTGCGCCGTGCTGGCACTCGGGCTCGGCTGGGGCCCGGCGTTGCTGCTCGCGGCGATCCTCGCGCCGACCGACCCCGTGCTCGCGCACGACGTACAGGTGCACGATCCGGGCGACCGCGATCTCGTGCGCTTCGCGTTGTCCGGCGAAGGCGGCATGAACGACGGCATCGCGCTGCCGTTCGCGCTCGCGGGGCTCGCGCTGTGCGGCGCGCGCGACGCGACGGACGGACTGCCGCCCCTGTCCGGCACGTTCGCGCTCGTCACGCTGTGGGGCATCGCCGGCGCCGCCGCGATCGGCGGCGGGCTCGGCTGGATGACGACGATGACGATCGGGTGGCTGCGCACGCGTCACGCCCAGGCGCTCGGCCTCGAAGGCTTCTTCGCGCTCGCGCTGATCGTGCTGTCGTTCGGCGCCGCGCAGCTCGCGCATACGTTCGGCTTCATCGCGACGTTCGCGGCCGGGGTCGCGATGCGCCGGGTCGAGCATCGCGCGAGCGGCGACCGCAGGCCGCGCGAAGCGATCGGCCAGATCGACTCGGAAGACGTCGTCGCGACCGAGAAGCATCCGGAGAAAGCACATGCGTTCATGGCCGAATCGGTGCTCGGCTTCACGATCGAACTCGAACGGATCGCGGAAGCCATCGTGATGACGATGATCGGCAGCCTGCTCGCGACCCTGCCCGGCCCGCTGCTCACGTGGGGCGCGGCCGCGCTGGCCGTCGTGCTGTTCGTCGCCGTACGCCCGCTCGCGGTGCTGGCCACGCTCACCGGGTCGCGCGCGACGCATGCGCAGCGACGGCTGATGGCGTGGTTCGGCATCCGCGGCATCGGCTCGTTCTACTACCTGCTGTTCGCGCTCGAACACGGGCCCGCCGAAACGGTGCGCCCGCTCGCGGCCCCCGTGCTCGCCGTCGTGTCGGCATCGGTGATCGCGCACGGGATCACGGCGACGCCGCTGATGAACTGGTATCACCGGCTGCAGCAGCGGCGCTGAGGCATGCATGCCCGCCACGGGGGGGGCGGCGCCGGGGTATGCGAGGGAAGCATCCCCGTGCGCTCGCCGCGTTCGGGATGCAGCGGCCACGCGGATCGCCGTGTCGGCAACCCGCGAGCGGCAGCAGTGTCAGGGCGCGCGCAGCGCAGCGTCGAGTTCGGCGCGCGTCACGTCGAGCGCGACGTTGCATTCGATCGCCGCCTCCTCGACGCGCGGCTTGCGCTCGTCCACCGCGCGCCGCGCGTGGTCGCACAGAACCGTGCGCACGCGCAGCCGGTCGGCCGCGCCGAGCGACGCATAGCGCGTGATCACGTCCGGCTCGAACCGCAGGTCGACCGTGCAACGCCATTCGCGCGCGTCCTCGTCGGACGGCACACGCACCCACGACACCTGGATCGTCAGCCGCCCGGACGTGTCGTCCGCGTGCACGACGATGGTCGATTCCGAGGGAAAGCCGTTCGCGAGCGCGTGTTCGAGCTCCGCGATGCGCTGCGACCGGTCGGTTGCGCCGCTCATCGTCGCACGACGCCCAACAGCAGCGTGACGAGGAAGATCACGACGAAGATGTAGAACAGGATCTTCGCGATCTCGGCCGCGCCGGCCGCGATCCCGCCGAAGCCGAACACGGCCGCGACGATCGCGATGATGAAGAAGATGACGGCGTATCGCAGCATGGATACCTCCTGGATGGCAGCAGTGGTCAATACACGTCGTCGCCGGTCACGCATCGTACTTGTGCTCCGGTTTGCCGCGCTTCGGCGTGGACGCCGTTTTTACGCGTTTCCTTGTACTCATCGACCCAGCCGTCGACTTCGCCGGCGGCATGAGGTCCTGAATTTTCGTCTTGCCTCGTCCGGCCGGCAGCGCGGCGCCCGCCGTCCGCCGTCGAGCCGGTGCCTTTGCCGGCATGGTTGCGCGCCTGTCGTGCGCGCACGCGTCGACGCGACGGTCGGCACGCGCATGCAATGCGCTCTTCCGGGCCGCCATCATGCGGCGTCGCGGCGCCGCAGGTCGGCCGGCGGAATCTTCATCGCCTGGCGATACTTCGTGACCGTGCGACGTGCAAGCAGGATGCCGCGGCCCGCGAGGTTCTGCGCGAGCGTGACGTCGGACAGCGGATCGGTGTGCCGCTCGGCCGCGATCATGTCGCGGATCAGCACCTTCGCGGCTGCTGCCGAGCACACGCCCTTGCCGGCCGCCTCGAGCTTGCGCGGGAAGAAATGCTTGAACTCGAACGTGCCGTGCGGCGTGGCCATGTATTTGTTGCCCGTTGCGCGCGACACGGTCGATTCGTGCAGGTCGAGTTCCTCGGCGATGTCGCGCAGCACGAGCGGCTTCATCGCGATTTCGCCGTAGCGGAAGAAATCGCGCTGGCGCGCGACGATGCATTCGCCGACGCGCTGGATCGTCTCGAAGCGCTTCTGCACGTTGCGGATCAGCCAGCGCGCTTCCTGCAGCTGCTGGCCGAGCGGCGAATCGCGTTCGCCGCTCGACTGCGCGAACAGCGTCGCATAGCGTTCATGCAGCCGCGCGCGCGGCAGTACGGCCGGGTTGATCGTCACGATCCACTCGTCGCGCACCTGGCGCACGATCACGTCGGGCACCACGTAGTCGCCGCGCGTGCTGCCGTAATGATTGCCGGGGCGCGGGTCGAGCCCGCGCACCAGCGCGCAGGCCGCCTGCAGCGTCGCCGCATTGCAGCCGATCCGCCGCTGGATCTCGGCCGTCTCGCGGCGGGCAAGACGCTCGAGGTGCTCGCGCGCGATTGCCTTCGCCTCCGCGAGCGCCGGCGTGCCGGCCGGCATCGCGTCGAGTTGCAGCACGAGACACTCCGACAGCGAGCGCGCGGCCAGGCCCGGGCGGTCGAGCATCTGCACGAGCCGCAGCGCGATCGCGAGATCCTGCTCCGACAGCAGCAGCGCGGGGTCGGCCGCGACCAGCAGTTCGGCCAGTTCCTGGCGCAGGTAGCCGTCGTCGTCGAGCGCGTCGATCACGATGCGCGCGGCTTCGCGGTCGCGCCGGTTCAACGGATAGAGCCGCAATGCATCGTGCAACTGCTGATTCAGCGATGGCTCCGCGGCCAGCCATTCGCCGGGCGACTGGCCACCCGCATCGTCGCCCTGGCGGCTCGTGCCGTGCGACGCAGGCGCGGCCGTCAACGACACTTCGGACAACTCGGGCACTTCGGGGGCTTCGCCGTCGTGCGGGCGAGCGTCGTCGGGCTCGGATGCCGCTTCGGGCGCGGCGGCTTCGGCCGGCTGCACGGGTGCATCGGCTGCCGCCTCCTCCTCTGCCTGGCCATCCTCGAGGAACGGATTCTGATCGAGCGCCTGCCGCAACTCCTGTTGAAATTCGAGCGAGGACAACTGCAGCAACCGCAGCGACTGCTGAAGCCTCGGCGTAAGTGCCAGATGCTGTCGCATCTGCAGCGCAAGCGAGACGGACATCGATGGTCCTCCTGACGTTTCGGGGTTTAGCTTCGTATTCGGTCAGGATTCATGCAGTTTCCATGCCAAGCGGGTCGATCGCTGCGCGCCGCGCGTCACGCGGGTTCGTACCCCGCGTTGCCGACCAGCGGTGCCGCCTTTTTACAAGGTGTCGGCAAGTTTTGGGCACGCGTTTCGCGCACCGTCACACGCAGGCCGTCGAATGAATCAGTACTGCATCGACGGCGGCGTGCCCGGCAGCGGCGGGTCGCCCGGCGTGCCGTTCGGGCCCGGTGGCGGCATCGTCGGCCGGGTCGCCGCCAACCGCGCCCGGCGGCATCGTGTTGCCCGGCGACGGACGCGTCTCGTAACGCGTATTGGCATCGGGCATCGTCACGCCAGGCGAAGGCGGGTGGGCGCCGGCGGCGCGGGCGGCGCGCCTCGCGCGCCGTAGGGAGCAGGTTGCGTGCATGCGGCCAGCGCGCACGCGGCCGCGATCAGGCATGCACCCGTGCGTATCGTGCGGGTCGGTTTCATCGAACACCTCCTGACATCCGCGGCAGCCGCGGAATCGGTTGGGCAGGTCCCGACCAATCCGCAATCCCCGTGCCGTCCGTTCACGCGTCAAGCACGCCGTCCCGCAGTGCGCCGGGCGCAAGGACCACCGTCGTTCGCTGCGATGCGTGCCCGCTCGCCGCCATGCGTCGTACGCGGCCATCACGAGCCACAGCTCGCGGGCATCGTCGCGCACGCGCGCCGCAAGCGCATATGCGTGGGCGGGCCCGCATGCACGCCGCAGCGCGAATCTCGCCGCCTCGGTCGCGCCGAACGTCTCTTCTCCGAGCGGCCGCACGTCGGCCTTGCCCTCGAACATCCCGTGCGCGCGATGCCGCCTGCCGGCCTTCGTTCAAGCTCGGCCCTGCCTCGCCGAAACAGGCCTTCGCGACAGCGAAACGATGAATGGCCGCCGCGTCAGCCGTCCTGCTTCGTCACGCGCACGATCTTGTCCGCCAGTTCGCGCACGTCGACCGGCTTGCACAGATAGCCGTCGAACCCGGCCTCGAGCGCACGGCGTTCGTCGGCCAGGCCCGCATGCGCGGTCACGGCGAGCACCCGCACGCCTGCCGGCCCGCCGCCGACGTTCATGCCGGCGCGCCGCAACGCGTCGAGCAGCCAGAAGCCGTCGCCATCGGGCATCGCGAGATCGGACAGCACGACGGTCGGCCGCAGGTCGGCGGCCACCGCGAGCGCTTCGCGCCCCGACGACGCGATCGCGACGGCGGCGCCGAACGTCGTCAGCGCCGCGGTGAGGCTCTCGCGCGTCGTCGGATCGTCATCGACGATCAGGATGCGATGCGTATCGAGCGTCAGCGGGGAGCGATGGCCGTCCAGGTGCGCACTCCCCCACGCCATCGCGCCGACCGGCTGCCAGCCGGCCGGCAGCGTCACCGTAAACGTCGCGCCGCGATTGCGGCCCGCGCTTTCGACCGTCACGCTGCCGCCGTGCAGCTGGGCGATATGCCGCACGATCGACAGGCCGAGGCCGAGCCCGCGCCGCGACGACGCCGGCGAATCCTCCGCGCGGCGGAACATGTCGAACACGTACGGCAGGAACGCCGGCACGATGCCCTGCCCCGTGTCGCTCACGGTCAGCACCACCCGCGCGTCGTTGCGTGCGAGCCCGACCGTCACGCTGCCGCCCGTCGGCGTGAACTTCAGCGCGTTCGACACGAGGTTCGACAGCATCTGCCGCAAGCGCTCGGCATCGCCCGACACCACGCAGGTCGACACCGCACAGTCGAATTCGAGCACGATGCCAGCCGACGACGCAGCCGTCTGGAACGCGCCGACCGAATCGGAGAACAGCCGCACGACGTCCACCGGCATCGCGTCGAGCTGCAGCTTGCCGGTGGCGAGCGACGACGCGTCGAGGATGTCGCCGACCATCCGCGTGAGCGAGCGCGCGCTGCGGTCGATCGCGTCGATCGCCTGCTGCTGCAGCGCGCTGTCGCCCGAATTGCGCAGCACCTCGACCCAGCCGTAGATCACGTTCAGCGGCGTGCGCAACTCGTGCGACACCGTCGCGAGCAGTTCGTCCTTCAGGCGGTTCGACGTATCGGCCTGGTCACGCGCGTCGCGAGCGCCCTGCAGCGACCGTTGCGCGCGCAGGTCGCGGCGGCGCTGCGCGCCGGTTTCGCGCAGCGTCAGCGCCAGCGCGACGGAAGCTCGCACGTCGCCGCGTACCGCGCCCGCCGACACGGTCGCACGAAAGCGCCGGCCATCGCGCCGCACGCACAGCAGGTCGATCGGGCCGACCGCTGCGTGCATGTCGTCGAACGACTCGACGAGCGGCTTGCGTTTCAGCCAGCGCATCGCCACCAGCGATTCGAACATGCGCCCGTGCGCATGGCTTTCGTCGTAGCCGAACATGCGTTGCGCGGCCGGGTTCCAGCTGACGATGCGGCCGTCGGTATCGATGCCGACGATCGCGTCGGGCGACGCGTCGACGACGGCGCGCTGCAACCGCGACGCATCGGCCCGCGAACGGTCCGGGCCGGCGTCGCGCAGCAGCAGCACGGCGCCGTCGACGTTGCCGTCCGCATCGCCGAGCGGCGCGGCCACCTCGACGATCGGCACCGGCGCGCCACCCTCTACCTGCAGCCAGTGGCGATCCGACGCGACACCCTCGCCGCCGAGCGCGAGCTCGAGCGGTGTCGATTGAACGCGCCGGCCGTCGCGATCGACGATCCGCAGCACGTCGCGCGCGGCGCGACCTATCGCATCGTCCGGCCGGCAGCCGACGAGTGCGGCCGCGGCGGCGTTGATGCAGGTGAGCCGCCCGTTCGTATCGGTGGCGATCACGCCCTGCGGCAACGCCTGCAGCACGGCTTCGAGCCGCCGGCGCGCGGCGGCTTCGCGCCGTAGCGCCGCGTTGTTCGTGAAGCGGGCGTGGCGCAGCATCGACGCGATCGCGCAGACGAGCGCGCAGATCAGCACGAAGGTGCCGAGCCGCACGAGGCGGTCAGGCAGCGGCTGCGTATAGGCGGCGGGATCAGAGAGGAACAGCGTCCACACGAGCAGGCCGCTGACGACGGTCGCGACCATCCCGAACAGGAACGACGTCGCCCACGCGGCGCCCGCGAGGAGCGGGTAGTAGAGGACGAGCGGCAGGTTCACGCCGCCGAAGCGGATCGCGAGCGCCTGCAGGACGGTGGCGATCGCAACCAGCATCACGGCCGTGACGTAGTTGCCGGCGCGTGTGCGCGAAATATCGATCATCGATCATGCTCCTGCCGGCGAGTCGGTCGCGGTGGCATCAGGATTCCGGCTTGCCCGCCTCGTCTTCGAGCTGGGCGAGCCGGTTGTAGATCGTCTTCAGGCTGACGTCGAGCACCTCGGCCGCCTGCGCCTTCACGCCGCCGCATTGCGCGATCGTGCCGAGGATCAGCCGCCGGTCGGCTTCCTCGAGCGACGTGCCGAACGGCACGGTCACACGATCCTCGTGCGAATCGACCATGTTCGACAGTTCGTCCATGATCGGCGGCGGCAGCGTATCGATCACGTCCGTGTCGCAGAAGATGCTCGCGCGCTGCACGAAGTTGCGCAGCTCGCGTACGTTGCCGGGCCATGCATAAGTCTTCAGCGCGTCGCGCGCGGCCGGCGCGAAGCTCAGGTTCCGGCCGCTTTCGGCGTTGAACTGCTGCAGGAATGCATCGGCCAGCATCGGGATATCGTCGCCGCGCTCGCGCAGCGACGGCAGCGGGATCGGGAACACGTTGATCCGGTGGAACAGGTCGGGCCGCAGCTTGCCGTCGGCCATCGCGGCTTCCGGGTCGCGGTTGGTCGCCGCGACGATGCGTACGTCGACGTCGATCTCGCGCGTCGAGCCGAGCCGCGTGAGACGCCCCGTCTCGAGCACGCGCAGCAGCTTGACCTGCGACTCGAGCGGCATCTCGGTGATTTCGTCGAGAAACAGCGTGCCGCCGTCCGCGCGTTCGAAGAAGCCCTTGTGCTGGCGCTCCGCGCCCGTGAAGCTGCCGCGGTCATGGCCGAACATCTCGCTCTCGACGAGGTTCGCGGCGATCGCACCGCAGTTCACCGCGAGGAACGGGCCGCGCCGGCGCAGGCTCAGGTCGTGCACCGTCTGCGCGGCCAGCTCCTTGCCGGTGCCCGATTCGCCCGTCAGCAGCACCGACGCCTCGGTGCGGGCGACCCGGCCGATTGCGTCGTAGACGGTCTGCATCGCGGGCGAGCTGCCGAGCATGCGGCCGAAGCGGCCGAGGCGCTTCAGCTCCGAGCGCAGTTCGGCAATCTCTTCATGCAGTGCGGTGGTGCGCGGCACGCGCGCGAAGATGCTGTTCAGCCGCTGCATGTTCAGCGGCTTCACCAGGTAGTCGGTCGCGCCGCGCCGCAGTGCGTCGATCGCGGTCTCGAGGCTCGCGTGGCCGGTGGTCATCACCATTTCGCAGTGCGAACGCTTGGGCAACGCATCGAAGAGATCCATCCCGTTGCCGTCCGGCAGCACGAGATCGCACAGAATGAGATCGGGGGTATTCGTCGTGACGAGCGTGCGCGCTTCTTCCAGCGTCGCGGCCGTGTCACAGGCCAGCTGCTGCGTGCGCGCGAGCGCCGCGAGCATCGTCCGCGTATCGGCATCGTCTTCGACGATCAGGACGTAGGGCATCGTGGCTCCTTGTGAGGCGGCCCGGCGCGCTTGCCTGCCGGGACCGCGGCGGATGGTAGCGAGGTCCGGCCGTCGGTCGCACGACGATATGGCTTGATCGATGCACTCGTGCGGATGGGCGGTCCTCCCGTGAAAAGCGGTCCCTATCAGTATAGGAGAGGCATGTCGCGCATTCGCCGATCATCGAATAAATCTATCTGCGCACGTCACCTGCATTGCAAGATTCAATGCGCGGCAATCGGTAAGAACGTCATCGTTTCAAGGGGATCATGTGGCGCGAAGTCGCGTAGATCACGTCATTTGCACGCTTTGCCGCGCAATGCGGTCAAACTTTCCGGTCTGATTTTTCGCATGTCGAAATCCTCGCATGACGACAGTGACCGCGCGATCGCTTGCGTTCGATTCGGACCCTGCCGCGTGACTTGCCGCGCATCGCGCATTCCATCCGCTTCGTCGATCCGTCAGTCGGTCGAGGCCTGACGGCCGCCGTCGCGCATTGTCGAAATCGCTTCGACGAGTTTCAGTTCGTCGTCGGTCGACAGCGTCGTGTCGATCACCTCTCCGCCGAACGGTGCGAGCGCCGTGCTCAGTGCGTAGATATCGAGTTGCGTCGCGGCCAGCCCGAGCGACACGGTGCCGGGGCGCGCCTTGCGCGCGACGCGGTCGATCAGCGTATCGTCCACCGGCTTCTCGCGCCATGCATCGAGCGACGATTCGATATGCTCGACCACGCTGTCGAGCAGCGATCCGGGCGGCGTGCGCCCCGGGTCGACTGCATGCGCGCGCAACTGTCCGTCGGCTGCGCACTCGACGATCGCCACGCCCGACAGCGCGACGACGTGCCGGTCGCGCAACGTATCGAGTTCGGCGAGCGCGCGATGAGCGGCCGCGAGGTCGGGATAGGACAATACGATCAGCGTGTTCATCAGCCACTCCGTGTGATCAGGCAGCCGGTTCGGGGTGCGCCGCGCTCAATGCGGCAACCCGAACGCGGCCTTCAGGCTCGCGACGATCATCTGCATCGCGATCGCCGCGAGAATCATGCCCATCAGCCGTTGCGTCACCGCCGTCACGCGCGGCGACAGGTAATGGCCGATCAGCGGTGCCGACAGCAGCGAGACGGCCAGCAACACGAGAAACGCGGCGAGCCCGAGTGCGAACGCAAATACCTGCCCGGTCGACAACGCGCCATGCCCGAGCACGATCATCGTCGCGATCGTGCCGGGGCCGACGAGCAGCGGGATCGTCAGCGGATAGATCGCGACGCTCTCGGCCGCGGCCGGAGCGGCGCCTTCGTCGTCGCCCGGCGAATGCTGGCGGCTCGGTGCGCCGTGCAGCATCGACAGCGCGATCAGCAGCACCAGCAGCCCGCCCGCGAGGCGGAAATCGTCGATCGTCAGGCCGAACACATGCAGGATCGCGCCGCCTGCGACCGCCGACACGATGCAGCCGACCGTCACGCCGATCGTGGCCGTCAGCGCGACCTTGCGGCGCACGCCGTCCGCCGCGCCTTCCGTCAGCGACAGGAACACGGGGATGTTCGCGATCGGGTTCATGATCGCGAACAGCGCCGCGAACACCTTGATGGAGAAAGTCAGGTCGAAGGCCACTGGTTCGCTCCCGTCTCGCGTGTCGACACGTGCGTCGAATCGCGCGAGGGTTCCGCTTGGTTTCGGATGCACGGCGCACGCCATGCTGCTACGATCGACGCACCGCGTTCACGCATGACGGAGGGCTCCGACCGATGCAAGCCACCGATACCTTCATGGATCACGAGATTCGCGTCGATGCGACGCGCAACGCGAACGGCGCGTGGGTCGCGCAGGTGCCGATCTTCCGCGACGGCGCGCCGGTCGACCTGCCCGCGCCCGAGCTCGTCACACCCGAATGGCTCACGTGCGACGAAGCACTGCGCGGCGGCATCGACCAGGGCCGCGTGATCATCAGGACACGCGACCGGTAGCGGCAACCGGCGCATCGGCACGCATCGCGCGACGCGATTCACGCATCGAAATCCAGATCGCCGATCAGGATCTCGCGATCGCGCTGGGTGCGCGTGCTGAAATCGACCGGCAATTCCATCTGCCAGCGTTCGATCGTGACCGGCAGCGCCGCGAGATAGCGATCGAAGCGGCTGCGGTCGGGCTCGGCCAGCAACGCATCGATCGCATCGTCACGCCACGCGAGCCGCGCGTTCAGCCGGTTCGGCAATCCGACCGTCGACGTGAGCCCGATTACGTCGACACGGGTCGGGCTACCTTGCCCGTCGTGCGGCACGACGTCCACCCTCACTTCGCCAGGCTGATACAGGCCGAGTAAGCGCGCCGCGATGCGCGGCGCAAACTCGGTTTCGAAACGTGCACGTACATCGGGATTCATCTCGCCTCCGGGTTCGAATCATGTCGTCACACCGCTGTCACGCGGCTGCAATCTGCCGCTCGAATGCCGCTTCCGCCTTCAGGCTGTCGAGATCGCGGCCAACCGTCGCGACCGCGAGCCGTGTGTTGCCGCGCCAGTACGCGATCGAGCAATCGTGCGCGCCGAGGTCGCCATCGATCTCGACACGATCGAATTGCTCCGCATGCCCGACATAGTTGACCGTCAGGTCGTAATGCTGGCTCCAGAAGAACGGCACCGCGTCGAACGGCCGCTGCTGCCCGAGCATGTTGCGCGCGGCGACGCTGCCCTGCCGCTCGGCGACGACCCAGTGCTCGACGCGAATCCGCTCGCCCGTCAGCGGATCGGGCCAGCGCGCGATGTCGCCGGCCGCGTAGATGCCGGGCGCACTCGTCTGAAGGAAGCAGTCGACCGTCACGCCGCGCTCGACGGCCAGCCCCGCGTCCTGCGCGAGCGCCACGTTCGGATGCACGCCGATGCCGACCACCACGAGATCGGCCGGCAGCACGTCGCCGGTCGACAGCGTCACGCTGTCCGGCGTGATCCGCGCGGGTGTCGCGCCGAGATGGAACACGACGCCGTGCGATTCGTGCAGCGCCTGGATCGTGCTGCCGAGCGCTTCGCCGAGCACGCGTGCCATCGGATGCGCATCGGGCGCGACGACCTGCACGTCGAGCCCGCGCGTGCGCAGCGCCGCGGCCGCTTCGAGCCCGATGAAGCTCGCGCCGACCACGACGCAGCGGCGCGCGGTTTTCAGCTTGCCGATCAGCGCGTCGCAATCGGCGCGCGAGCGCAGCACGCACACGTGCGGCAGATCCGCACCGGGCACGGTCAGCCGGTTCGGCTCGGCGCCCGTTGCAAGCAGCAGCGCGCCGTATCCGACGCGGCTGCCGTCGGCCAGCTCGACCGCCTGCTGCGCGGGGTCGATGCGTACGACGCGCGTGCCGCACCGCACGTCGATATGGTGGTCCGCATAGAACGACGGCGCACGCAACGGCAACCAGTCGGCATCCGCGGTGCCGGCGAGATAGTCTTTCGACAGGTTCGGCCGGTCGTACGGTGGATCGGCATCGGCCGTGAGCAGCGTGACGGGATGCGGATAGCCTTCCTGCCGCAGCGTCACCGCGGCCGCGATGGCCGCCGCACCGCCGCCGACGATCACCACCGACGCGGGCAGTCCGGCCGCATTCAGCGCGGGCGGCACGGCGGCCGGCCGTGCATCGAGCACGACGGCGCGGCCGTCGCGGCGTTCGACGCGCCAGCACGGCAGCCCGTCGAGCGCCGGCGCGCGCAGCAACTCGCCGGTGCGCAGGCAGAACGCCGCGTGATGCCACGGGCAGTGAATCGTGTCGCCCTCCAGCAGGCCGTCGGCGAGCGGCGCGCCGTAGTGCGGGCACTGCGCGCCCACGGCAAACAGCTCATCGGCGCGGCGCACGAGCAGCACCGCCGTATCGCCGACATGGCCCTCGATCATTGCGCCGTCGGCGAGATCGTCGAGCGCAATGCCTTGCGTGAGATCGGGGCGTGACGACGAATCGTCGCGTTCAGTCATGACGGGCTCCCGAAAAGTCAGGTAACGATCCCATTATCGACATCCCTCCTGAAAAGAACAGGTACAGACGTCCCCGCAGCGCACGCAAACACGCACTGTAGCTTGTACGAGATCCATGAGGGGCGTAGAACGTCATCAACGTTGCGGCGCAACACGGCAGCCGATCGCCGCGCACGTCGGGCATCCTGCGCAATCTGCGTGCCGCGCGCCTTCCCCCGTCACCAGGAGTACTACCCGATGGCCACCGTCCTGTGCGTGCTCTACCCCGATCCCGTGGACGGCTACCCGCCGCGCTACGTGCGCGATGCGATTCCGGTCATCACGCACTACGCGGACGGACAAACCGCACCGACGCCGGCCGGCCCGCCCGGCTTTCGCCCCGGCGAACTCGTCGGCTCGGTGTCCGGCGCGCTCGGCTTGCGCGCCTATATGGAAGCGCACGGCCACACGCTGATCGTCACGAGCGACAAGGACGGCCCCGACTCCGAATTCGAGCGCCGGCTGCCCGAAGCGGACGTGGTGATCTCGCAGCCGTTCTGGCCCGCGTACCTGACGGCCGAACGGATCGCCCGCGCGCCGAAGCTGAAGCTCGCGCTGACGGCCGGCATCGGCTCCGATCACGTCGATCTCGACGCCGCCGCGCGCGCACACATCACCGTCGCCGAAGTCACCGGCTCGAACAGCATCAGCGTGGCCGAGCACGTGGTGATGACGACACTCGCGCTGGTGCGCAACTACTTGCCGTCGCATGCGATCGCGCAGCAAGGCGGCTGGAACATCGCCGATTGCGTGTCGCGCAGCTACGACGTCGAAGGCATGCATTTCGGTACGGTCGGCGCGGGGCGCATCGGGCTCGCGGTGCTGCACCGGCTGAAACCGTTCGGGCTGCATCTGCACTACACACAGCGCCACCGGCTCGATGCGTCGATCGAACAGGCGCTCGGGCTCACGTATCACGCCGATGCCGCGTCGCTCGCGAGCGCCGTCGACATCGTCAACCTGCAGATTCCGCTGTACCCGTCGACCGAGCACCTGTTCGACGCGGCGATGATCGCGCGCATGAAGCGCGGCGCGTACCTGATCAACACCGCGCGCGCCAAGCTGGTGGATCGCGACGCGGTCGTGCATGCCGTCACGTCCGGGCATCTCGCGGGCTACGGCGGCGACGTGTGGTTTCCGCAGCCGGCGCCGGCCGATCATCCGTGGCGCACGATGCCGTTCAACGGGATGACCCCGCACATCTCGGGCACGTCGCTGTCCGCGCAGGCACGCTACGCGGCCGGCACGCTGGAGATCCTGCAATGCTGGTTCGACGGCAAGCCGATCCGCAACGAATACCTGATCGTCGACGGCGGCACGCTCGCGGGAACCGGCGCGCAGTCGTACCGGCTGACGTGACGCCGCGCGCGCGGCGCACGCCGCACGACTCGCGGCGGCTCACTCAATCGAGGCAGTAGGCGGCGAGCTTGCCGACCGCGATCACCGCCTGCTCGATCTCCGGCGACCACGGGCTGCTGTAGTTCAACCGGATGAAGTTCCGGTAGCTGTCCGTGATCGAGAACATGTAGCCGGGCCCGATCGTGATCCCCTGCTCCAGCGCGAGCTGGTACAGCCGCATCGCGTCGATCTGCGCAGGCAGCTCGGTCCACAGCACGTACCCGCCCGCCGGGCTCGAGATGCGCGTGCCTTCCGGAAAGAACCGCGACACCATCGTGCGCATCAGGTTCGCCTGCTGCGCGTAGGCCTTGCGAATCCGCCGCAGGTGATGCTCGTAGCCGTCGCGTTCGAGAAACTCCGCGATCGCGAGCTGCGGCAATGACGGCGTCGCGAGCGTGTTCAGGAATTTCAGCTTCTCGACCTGCTCGCGATAGCGGCCCGGCAGCGCCCAGCCGATCCGGTATGCGGCCGTCAGGCTTTTCGAGAACGACGAGCAATGCAGCACGATGTCGTGCCGGTCGAACGACTTCAGCGTGCTCGGATGCATGTTGCCGAAGTACAGTTCGTTATACACACCGTTCTCGATGATCGGCAGGTCGGCTTTCGCGGCGAACTCGACCAGCTCGCGCTTGCGTTCGTCCGGCATCTGGAAGCCGAGCGGGTTCTGGAAATTCGGCATCACCATGCATGCGGCGATCGGCTGCGACTTCGCGATCGCGGCCAGTGCCGCGATGTCGATCCCGTATTCCGGATGCGTGGCCACCTCGATCGCCTTCATTCCCATCCGTTCGATCGCATGCAGCATCGCGTAGAACGTCGGCGATTCCACTGCAATCGTGTCGCCCGGTTTCGCAACGGCCTGCAGGCACAGGTTGATCGCTTCCGTCGCGCCGACCGTCACGATGATTTCGTTCGGGTCCACCGACATCCCGTTTTCCAGGTAGCGGCGTGCGATCTGGCGGATCAGCCGCGGGTGGCCGGGCGGCAGCCCGTCCGTCACGCCCCACAACGACTTGTCACGGCCGGCCGCATACGCGTAGCGGTTCAGCTTCTCGAACGGAAACAGGCTCGGGTCCGGATACGGCGAGCCGAGCGGCACCGCGTCGTCGGTGCCGATCGAGCGCAGCGTCGACAGCACGAGCCGGCTCACGTCCACCGACGACGAGATCGCGATCGGCTTCGACGGCCGCAGCTCGCGTACCGGCGCATGGCCGTCGTCGCGCCGCAGGTTCACGAAATAGCCCGACTGCGGGCGGCTTTCGAGCAGCCCGCGGCTTTCCAGCAGCAGATACGCGTGCAGCACGGTCGTGATGCTGATCCGGTGCTGCTGGCTCGCCTGCCGCACCGAAGGGACACGATCGCCGTGTCGATATACGCCCTGCCGGATGAGTCTCTCTATGTCGTTTGCAAATTTCTCGTAGAGCTTCATCCGCCTCGCCCCGCCAGCGGTGAACCGGCGTGCGATGCACGGGCGGCATGGCCGCGCCAGTGCACGAAGCCGGATAGCCGTGCCCGGGCGCGGGCGTCCCGGTGCGAACCTCGTCCGTTATCGAAATTGAAGGCGGATAGCAATGCGAATCTCATCTAGACAAGGTTCGGCATCCTACTGCGTCATTTCGACGAATGTAAGTGACAGTTTGGCGAGGAAACGTGAAATCCGGCCGGCGTGGTGAACAGATTCGAACGCGACGGCAAACGGCCCCGCGCGATCGCTTGGCACGCATTCGCCGGGCGCGGTGTCGGCGCGCGTCGTCGCGGTTTGCCGATGGCCGTCAAGCGGCAATCACGCGAAGCCCGGCCATGCGCGGGCCCCGCGTGCACTCAAGCGTCGTCGACGTTGTCCGCGTAGTGATCGATCGCGACCTTGCACTCGTCGAACACCACCGTCAGCAATGCGATGTCGTTCGACTCGACCCACTTGCGGATCTGCAGGAATTGCCCGGTGCCGAGATCGGCGATGCGGGCCGGATCGTCGGTCGTCACGTCGACGCTCGCGATCGCGCGGTTGCCGTGGCCGGGCAGCGGCGACAGCGTCGCCGCGATGTCGAAGCGCCGGTACGATTGTTCGATGCGCATGCGGTGCTCCCTGTGCGGTTCGACAACGACACGCTCAATCGAGCGACTGGCGAAACACCTTGCCGCCGAATCCCGTCACGACGTTGTCGACCGAGAACGGCGTGTCTTCCTTCGCTTCCAGGATGATCGCGACGCTGCCGGGCACGAGCCGCGCCGCAACCGTCTCGACGAACGTGCCGTCGAGCAGCGCGTTGCCGGCCGCTTCCGCGAGAATGCCAGCCCCCGCACCGGCCGCCATGCCGGTGACCACGCCGAGCGGCCCGGCGAGCAGGCCGAGCAAGCCGCCCGCGATCGCGCCGATCACACCGCCCTTGAACGGCCGCGATTCGGCGTGGAGGACCGCAAGCTTGCCGGTCGCGTCCTTCTCGACGACGACGCCGTTCTCGACGTGGAATCCTTCGTCCTTCTCCGACAGCGCCTCGAAATCGTTCGCGGCCTGGCGGGCCGTGTCGACGTTGCCGAACACGGCGACGATCAGTTGCTTGGTCATGCGCTACCTCGCTCGGTTGGATGGTCGGTGGCGGCGCCGCACCGAATGCGGCACGCCGGGGTTCGATTCAGATGCCGATGGCCGCCTCGCGTGCACGCACCGCATCGACATGGGCGTATGCAGCCTCCCGCTGCAAGCCGGCAACGGACAGCGCGCGTGCAAGCGCCGGATCGGCATCGCGCGTGTCGCGCGCCAGCCGGTAGGCGTCCGATGCCGCGTGCTGCAGCTCGACCGCCCGTTTCGTTTCGACGGAATGCGTGCTCATCCGGCACCCTCCTTGCAGGGACATCGGCCATGCATGCGGCTTGCCGCCCGCGCTTCACCTGCGCGCCTGCGCATCGTCCTCGACATCGGCGACGTCGGCCGGGAAGCGGTGCTGGCCGAAACTCAGGATCAGCACGCCGACGGCGAGCAGCACGATCCCGACGGTCGTCATCAGCATCCGCTCGGGGCTGTCGGTTGCCCCGCGCAGTATCAGGTCGCGCGCGAGCGACGTCATCGCAATGAACAGCGGAAACCGCACGGGCAAGCGGCCGAGCCGCAGGTAGCGCACGTCCATCGCGAGCACCTCCAGATACAGGAACATGAGCAACAGGTCGGTCAGCGACACCTCGCCCGCGAGCACGACCTTCCACGCTTCCTGCGCCATCGCGAACGCGGTCGCGAGCCCGATCACGATCAGGCCGGCCAGTTCGGCCGCGTGCAGGAAATGGCCGAAGCGGCGGCGTATGCGCTCGGCGGGCGAGCAGGGAATGGTGGTCGTATTCAAGGTGACAGTCGCTGTGTTGAGGCGTGAGCGGCGCCGGGTGGCGGCGGGAACGTCGCATCGCGCGCGGCGGCATGCACGGTATCGTGCGCGTCGGGCCTGTCCGGCATGCCGGGCATGTGCGCGCCGGCCGCACCGACCGCCTGCTCGACCGCGGACAGCGTCCGCCGGCAGCACACGTGGAACGCGTCGCCCGCATCGGTGCAGGCGACGTCGTCGTGGTCCCGGCACAGCAGCAGGCGGCAGCCGAGATACCGTTCGAGGCCGTCGATCCGTTCGCTCACCTGCGCTTCGTCGAGTTGCAACTCGGACGCCGCACCGGACAGGCCGCCATGCTCGACCACCGCGACATACACACGCATCGCTTCCAGCAGGTTCATGATGACGCTCCTCGTGGCTGGCGCAGCGGAACCTAATCTACTGCACGCGGCACGCACGCTCAAGAGCACAGCGCCGCATGCGCCAGGAGTACAGCTGAGCGGGCGCCGGGCAAAATCCGGCCCTGTTTGACGCATTCGCATGACAGTTTGGCAATTCGTGTTCCAAAGACCGGCCGAAGCTGCTAGATTGCTTGCTCGACGAGGTGACGCGGTGCGGGCAGGTCACGCGCCCCGTGCGGCCGCCACCGCTGCGGCCCGTTGCGCGATGCCCGCGCGGCGTCCTTCATCCGCATGACACAAAGAGAACCGTCGCATGACACAGTTCAACCGTTCGCCAGCGCGCGCCACGGCACTTCCGTCCCGACATGACTGACCGGCAGCCCACGATGCAGACACCTCCCCCGCTCTCCCAGAACGTTCACAGCACGACCACGCGCAGCGCGATCTTCCTCGTGGCGACGATCAATCCCGGCGCCGATCACGCCGACACGATCCGCTCATGGTGCGGCGACATCGCCGCGCTCGTGCGCTCGGTCGGCAAGCGCGTGCCGGGCGGCAACCTCACCTGCGTATGCGGCTTCGGCGCCGACGCGTGGGATGCGCTGTTCGGCAACCCGCGCCCTGCCGCGCTGCATCCGTTCCGTGAATTCGGCGCGGGTCAGCGCGTCGCGGTCGCGACGCCGGGCGACATCCTGCTGCACATTCGCGCGGAAGCGATGGACCTGTGCTTCGAACTCGCGACGCAGTTGCTCGGCGCGCTCGGCGATGCCGTCACGGTCGTCGACGAGGTGCACGGCTTCCGCAATTTCGACCAGCGCGCGATGATCGGCTTCGTCGACGGCACCGAGAACCCGGAAGGCCGCGAGGCGGTCGACTTCACGGTGATCGGCGACGAAGACGCGGAATTCGCGGGCGGCAGCTACGTGATCGTGCAGAAGTACCTGCACGACATGGCCGGCTGGAACGCGCTCGCGGTCGAGACGCAGGAGCGCATCATCGGCCGCACCAAATTGTCCGACATCGAGCTTGCGCCGGACGTGAAGCCGTCGTGTTCGCACAGCTCGCTGACCACGCTCGACGAGGGCGGCCAGGAAGTGAAGATCCTGCGCGACAACATGCCGTTCGGGCGCCCGGGCGCGGGCGAATTCGGCACCTACTTCATCGGCTATGCACGCTCGCCGGCGCCGATCGAGCAGATGCTCGAGAACATGTTCGTGGGCCGCCCGCCCGGCAATTACGACCGCCTGCTCGACTACAGCCGCGCGGTTACCGGTTCGCTGTTCTTCGTGCCGTCCGCCGACCTGCTCGAGGCGCTCGCCGATCGCCCGGCGCCGGCCACCGATGCCGCGGCGCCGGAACCGGCGTCATCCGCGCCGCATCGCGACGGTTCGCTGAAAATCGGCTCGCTGAAAGGCGTGCCGTCGTAACGCCCAATATTAATGAAGATCTTGTGCATAGATCCGTGTATTACGGCCCCTTGCACACGATAAATACATCCGTTTTAACGCACGCCATCAGATCATCATTGGCTCGCGAGAGGCGTAAACTAGCACCTTACCAATCCTTCTCTGGCAACGACGGCCTTGATAAGGTGCAATCGTGTCCGACCTCTATCTGCTTCTAGTTTTCAATCTACGCTACGAGTAGTTATGCGAATCACCAGATGGAATACGCGAAGCAGAGAACTACTAAGTACAACATGCAACTCGATTCGACAGATTCATGACGCGCTGCAGGTCTTCTCAAGAATCGCAGGTGCGATGTCAATGTAGATCGAGCCATCCGGGCACCTCATACCACCAAATCATCGGCTAATATACGGATACGACACACGGAGACGGCCAGCCTCGCTTCGCAGCCTTGTACAGTTTGGCTTACGCGTGTGAGTTCATGACGAATGGCACCGGAAAACGGTATTACGGGGACTCAATGTCACAAGTTCAAGAGATTAGCATCCAGCTCGACGGAATCAGCAACGTATTGAAAACAAGGCGGTTTCGGGTTCCGGCATATCAGCGATCGTACGCTTGGGAAGCAGAACACGTCGAAGCGTTGCTCACGGACGTAAACGATGCTATCAAATCCAAGGAAAAGGAGTACTTCCTCGGGTCGATAGTTGTAACCGGTCCCGTCGATCGTCGTTACGAGGTGGTTGACGGCCAACAACGTCTCACGACTGTCAGCTTACTGATTTCCGCTATTCGAGACCGTTTCCGGGAAGAGGGTGACCAGGAAGCTGAGAAATCCATTCGCGATGATTTTCTTGCCAACGTTGATCGAAAAACAAAGGAAAGAGAGCCAAAATTAGCTCTAAACGAAGTAGACAATGAGCTTTATCAAGAATTAATCGAGGACCACTCTTCCATAGACTCGTCGCGCTACCCACGGCAATCGCACAAGCGCCTTCTTGCCGCATCAAAATGTATGCGCGGATATATTGATGATCTATGCGCACAATCAGCCGATTCAGAAGAAACATTGCACGAATGGCTCGATTACCTGGAAACCAATTTAAAAGTAATTTTGGTAACCGCACCAGACGACAGTAACGCGTTCGTGATATTCGAAACGCTAAATGATCGCGGCCTAGAACTTGCAATCTCCGATCTACTGAAAAATTACTTATTCCATCGATCAAGTGACAAAATAGAAGAAACAAAAAATCGATGGCTAACCATGGTCGCAACCCTTGAAAGCGCATCCGAAGACCCTCTAATTGTCACATATCTTCGCCATTTTGCCATGTCGAAGTATGGACTTGTCAGAGAAAAATAATTATTCGGAATCATTAAGCGAAAAGTAACCAGCAAGAAGCTCGCACTTCAATTTTCAACAGAGCTAAGCAATACAGCAAAAACTTATGCCGCTTTAATCAATACTGATCACGACCTTTGGCGAGAATATGACATTGCAACTCGAGAAGCGGTCTATGCAATGAACCTTCTTGGAATGGTTCAAGTTCGCCCGCTTTTGCTTGCAATCCTAGATAAATTCGAGCCCAAAAAAGTATCAGCAGCATTTAAAAAGCTTGTTGCGGTCGCCGTAAGATTCCAAATCGTTGGTGGCGCAGGCGGTGGCACCTTAGAGCGAATCTACAGCGATGCAGCAAAAGGGGTTACAGAGGGAAAGCTCAATTCAATCCAAGATATATTGAAAGGATTTACCACTCTACCGACTGACCCCACATTCATTGCAGCGTTTTCCGTAGCTACAGTATCGAAGCAGTCACTTGCCAGATACTACCTCCGGATGCTTGAGAGTGGTGTGCCTGGCGCCTCCGGCGAGCTTGTGCCAAGCACCGACGCTGGTCAAGTTAATTTAGAGCACATTCTCCCCATCAATCCGTCTGAAAAATGGATGAAGACATGGTCACTTGACGATGTCAAAGCTTATCAAAAGCGGTTAGGCAACATGGCGATCATGGGAGCAAAAATCAACAGCACCATTGGGAACGAGGAATTCTCAAAGAAAAAATCCAGTTTCTCAACTTCAGCATTTCATTTTACGAACGGGGTAAGCAAGCTTAGCACTTGGAACACGGATGCGGTTGAAAAACGTCAAGCTGCGATGGCCGAAATTGCAGCCAAGGTTTGGTCAATCAAAGGGTAGCCGGTGAAAGTTGCGCTTTTCGGCCGCCCCCGAAAATGTCGCATTGAATTCGAGAGACCGGGACTGCTTACTTGACTACGCAGTCCCGTCCCAATTCCCCGTCTGCTAGAAGACGTGAGCATCCTGCTCGGATCCGAAACGTACGAATGAGAATCCGCGCCGCTACGTCGGCTGGAGCGTAGTGACTTGGTTTTCCAATCGTTACGACCCAAAGATGTCACCACCTCAAGTATGAGATCGCGCTACGTACAAACACAGGCGGACAGAAGATAAGCCCATGAATTACGACACCCTTCCAGAATGGGAAAGAAAAAGAAGAATCTCAATGCAACGAATCGGCCAACATGAAGCCGGGCACCACGTCGTTGCTCGAAGGCTGGGCTTCATGATGGGCCCGCTCGAACTTCGTTTCCAGGGCAGCGGGCATGAGACGGAAGATGTACCGCACGACGGAAGCGCCACAGTCATACTTCATCGTCCCGTCGGCACGACAGATGCAATTTCTGGATATCTCAGAGATCGGGTCCAAGTGCTATTCGCGGGGGTACTCGCAGAATCGCTCTCAAACGGTCAAGTTCAAATCGAGATCGCTCGGAAGGCTGAAATTGAAACCGCAGTATCAGATTTTGCTAAAGCAGCTGAGCATCTTGAGCTTCTGGTCAACCTGCAATGTGCATCAAATCCTGCATTATGTGAACCGGCAGCCCGCGATCGAGCGGTAAAATTACTACGCTGCGAACTTTATGACACTACAAAACAACTTGTTATCGCAAACGCAGATGTGATAGAGAAGATCGGGAGCCATCTCTCCGACAAAGCACGGTCGAACTTCGCAAGATGGGCCACAGTCGAAGCGTCCGAATTTGACGATCTCTTCGTTTCAACCCCTCAGATAATCAATGCCTCCGGGAACGACTTTCCAGAAGGCGCAGTCTGAGCAGATTTACTTTCTCAAGATATCACCATGACGAAGTATCAGACCCAATCTGTCGGGCACGTCGACACCTACGGCGCAGATGCCGAACATCGACGAATTCAAGTGCCGCTCGCTTCGGTACTGCACGTGTTCAGTGAAGGCTTCAATGTCGACGGGAACGAACTGCTGTCTTACGCTGCGACGGTGGATACCGAAACTGGCCAAGTCGTTTTTGATCTTAGGATGAAACGGAGAGGTCCGCTCGACTAAATCACACAGCAATTTATTCGTTTCATCATCCGGTTGGCAGCCGGTGTTAGGCACAGGCTGCCAACCTTTTCAACGGCAAAAAGAGTTGCTACGTTGGACCTACCGACGCAGGTGGCCACGAACACGTTCTCGAGTATCTGTTTGATCAGTGCCGGCGAGCGCGCATATCCAGTGATATAGCTGCCGAATTCGGCAATTACGACCGCCTGCTCGACTACAGCCGCGCGGTTACCGGTTCGCTGTTCTTCGTGCCGGCCGCCGATGCCGCGGCGCCGGAACCGGCGTCATTCGCACCGCATCGCGACGGCTCGCTGAAAGGCGTGCCGTCGTAACGCCCATCGCCAAAGTCCGGCGCGCCCACCGCGCGCCGGGCGAGACGCGCGGCCATGCGATGAACGCCCCTCACTTGTCGTGAAGCTTCAATAGGCTGCGTCTATGATTCATCCGGGCACGGTCCGTGCAACTGAATACCGCCGAGCCCCGGCGTCCGGGAACCCTGCCGGATGAATGTTCGCAAGAATGCACGACACGCGATGGGCCGTCGGCCGCCAACAGGTTCGGCGCGCCATCGGGCCCGGCCCGCGCGACGCGAGCGCCGGCGCGCCCCCGGGGTATCGTCATCCGGTCGCACCGTTCAGCGCATACGCTCCGTCGCCCCACACGCGAATTGCAGAACAGTTGCGCCGCCGCAGGATGTCGTCCGGATTTGTGCTGCAGCGGTGTCAATAGAGCCTGCTAATATTGATTTTCGTCCGCGATCGGCCCGCCGGGCTCAGCGCAGTCCGTCAGCCGATCGGCCCACCATGAAGTGTTTCCGCTGACGTGAGGCAACCCAAACCCATGAATAACCTGCACCGCGAACTCGCCCCGATCTCGTCCTCCGCCTGGGAGCAAATCGAGGAGGAAGTGGCACGCACGTTCAAACGATCCGTGGCCGGCCGCCGCGTCGTCGATGTCGACGGCCCCGAGGGGCCCGAGCTGTCGGCCGTCGGCACCGGGCACCTCGTCGACGTCGCCGCCCCGCGCGAGCTGGTGAATGCGCGGCTGCGCGAAGTCCGCACGATCGTCGAGCTGACGGTGCCGTTCGAGTTGAGCCGCGATGCGATCGACAGCGTCGAGCGCGGCGCGCGCGACGCCGACTGGCAACCGGCGAAGGACGCCGCGCAGCGGCTCGCGTTCGCCGAGGACGGCGCGATTTTCGACGGCTACCCGGCCGCCGGCATCGTCGGTATCCGCGAAGGCACGTCGAACCGCAAGCTCACGCTGCCGGCCGACGTCAGCGCATATCCCGACGCGATCAGCGACGCGCTCGAAGCGCTGCGGCTTGCCGGCGTCGACGGCCCGTACTCGGTCGTGCTCGGCTCGGATGCGTACACGGCACTCAGCGAAGCGCGCGACCAGGGCTATCCGGTCCTCGGCCACATCAAGCGGATCGTCAGCGGCGAGATCATCTGGGCGCCGGCGATCAGCGGCGGCTGCGTGCTGTCCACGCGCGGCGGCGATTACGAGCTGCACCTCGGGGAAGACGTATCGATCGGCTACACGAGTCATACCGACAAGGTCGTCCGCCTGTACCTGCGCGAAACGTTCACGTTCCTGATGCTGACGAGCGAAGCATCGGTGGCCGTGGCGCCGCAGGGCAACACGGCAGCCTGATCGCGGTTGCCCGCGCGATGCCGGCCCGGCGTCGCGCGCGAGCGGCCGCACCGCCGGCCGCATGTTCGTCGCCGATCAAACCCATCTTGCATGGAGTGTGTGATGAGCGAGTCGAATGAGGCATTGCAGGCGCTGCAGGCGTCGGTCGATCACCTGAGGCAGGCGGTCGATGCGAACGCGAGCAGCCACGCCGGCGACACCGCCGTGCTGTTCACCGTCTTGTCGCTGGTCCTGGCGGAGTTGCCGCCCGACACGCGCAACCTGATCGAGGATTCGTTCTCCGTCTGGGCCAATGGCCTGCCGGATGCGGCACTGTCAACGGACGTGAAGCGGATCGCCCGGCAGCGGCTTGCGATGACGCTCCCGGACTGACCGCGGCACGCCACGGTTGCGCCGCGTCCGGCCCGGACCGTGCAACCCGCCCTCGCCTTCGGCCACCCCACACGCATCGTCCGCGGTGCGTGCGTGGTCGACCCTGGCCGCTCGCGGCGCGCGAGCCCTGCGGCGCTGCCGTCGCGCCTCCCCACCCGCGGTGCCTGTCACCTCCCGGCAACGGGCGACCTGCGCGCCGATGTCGCACCGCGATCCGTTCGCGTTCCACCCGCTTCCGCTTCCTGCCATCACACGCTGCGTACGCCGCGCACGCCCGTGCCGCCGTGCGCGCACCCGTCTGTACTCCTTGCCGCCCGTGCGCGCGCGCATGCGAGGGTGCAATTCAGGGCCGGGCCGGTGCGGAACTGTGCCTTGGATAGCCTGCGCCGATTCGCTATTTTGAACGCAGTCGAAGCGATGCCGTGGGCTCCTCCCGGCACGCACGCTTGCCGCCCTGACCGCGACCGTGCACGACGCCGACGCGCGCTGCATGACAGCACCGGTGCCGCCCGCGGGCCGCCGTGCCGCGCGTCGTGCGTTCGTGGTCGGCATGCGCCAAGCGCCGCACCGCATCGGGACTTCACCCTTCGACCCACTTTCACCGACAGGAGCCAGACCACCATGCCCGCACTTTGCGATATCTGCCACGCGCGGCCGGCCGTCGCGCGCGCAACCGTGATGCAGGACGGCGAGCGCAAGACGATCTCGATCTGCGATTACCACTTCCGTCAGCTGATGCGGCATCAGAGCATGCTGAACCCGTTCGATTCGCTGCTGGGTGGTGGCGGCTCGTCGTCGCTGTTCGGCGGGCTCGACGACGAATCGCCCCTCGCGGCCGAGATTCCGCGCGAATCGGTCGACCCGACCGACGCGTTCAGCGAGCAGACGCTGGAGCTGCTGCAGCGCGCGGCCGAGAAGGCGCACGAGCTGCGCCGCAGCGAGCTCGATTCCGAACACCTGCTGTACGCGCTCGCGGACACCGACGTGTGCGCCGCGCTGCTGAAGGAACTGAAGCTGTCGCCGCAGGACATCCGGTCGTACATCGACGAGCATGCGCACACCGGCACGGCCGCCGTCGATGCGCCGCTCGACAAGCTGTCGATCTCGCCGCGCGTGAAGAAGGCCGTGCAGTACGCGTTCCAGGCGTCGCGCGATCTCGGCCACTCGTACATCGGCCCCGAGCACCTGCTGATCGGGCTCGCATCGGTGCCGGACAGCGTCGCCGGCACGCTGCTGAAGAAATACGGCGTGACGCCCGAGGCGCTGCGCCAGAAAGTCGTGAAGGTGGTCGGCAAAGGCGCCGAGGACGGCCGCGTCGATGCGCCGACCGGCACGCCGAACCTCGACAAGTTCGGCCGCGACCTCACCGCGATCGCGCGCCAGGGCAAGCTCGACCCGGTGCTCGGCCGCGCGCAGGAAATCGAGAGCACGATCGAGGTGCTCGCGCGCCGCAAGAAGAACAATCCGGTGCTGATCGGCGAGCCGGGCGTCGGCAAGACGGCAATCGTCGAAGGGCTCGCGCAGCGGATCGTCAACGGCGACGTGCCCGAAGTGCTGCGCGACAAGCGGCTCGTCGAAGTCAACATCAACTCGATGGTGGCCGGCGCGAAGTATCGCGGCGAATTCGAGGAACGCGCGAAGCAGCTGATCGACGAAGTCACGGCGAAGCAGGACGAACTGATCCTGTTCATCGACGAGCTGCACACGATCGTCGGCGCGGGCCAGGGCGGCGGCGAAGGCGGCCTCGACATCGCGAACGTGCTGAAGCCCGCGCTTGCGCGCGGCGAGCTGAGCCTGATCGGCGCGACGACGCTCAACGAATACCAGAAGTACATCGAGAAGGACGCCGCGCTCGAACGGCGCTTCCAGCCGGTGTTCGTGCCGGAGCCGAGCGTCGAGCAGACGATCGTGATCCTGCGCGGGCTGCGCGACAGCCTCGAGGCGCACCACCAGGTGACGTTCGCCGACGATGCGTTCGTCGCGGCCGCCGAGTTCGCCGATCGCTACATCACGTCGCGCTTCCTCCCCGACAAGGCGATCGACCTGATCGACCAGGCCGCCGCGCGCGTGCGGATCGGCGCGACCTCGCGCCCGGTCGACATTCAGGAAGGCGAAGCGCAGATCGCGCAACTGAAGCGCGAGCAGGACTACGCGACGTCGCGCAAGCGCTTCGACGAGGCGAAGCAGTTCGAGGAGCAGATCAACGCGAAGCAGAAATCCGTCGACGAGAAGATGGAGGCGTGGCAGCGCAAGACGGGCTCCGAGACGCTCGAGGTCACCGTCGAATCGGTGGCCGAGGTCGTGTCGCGGCTCACCGGCATCCCCGTGTCCGAACTCACGCAGGAAGAACGCCAGAAGCTGTTGAAGATGGAAGAGCAACTGCGCGAGCGCGTGGTCGGCCAGAGCGACGCGGTGGTGGCCGTCAGCGATGCCGTGCGGCTGTCGCGCGCGGGGCTCGGCCAGACGCACCGGCCGATCGCGACGTTCCTGTTCCTCGGGCCGACGGGCGTCGGCAAGACCGAGCTCGCGAAGGCGCTCGCCGAAACCGTGTTCGGCGACGAACAGGCGATCATCCGCATCGACATGTCCGAGTACATGGAGCGGCACGCGGTCGCGCGGCTGATCGGCGCGCCGCCCGGCTACGTCGGCTACGACGAAGGCGGCCAGCTCACCGAACGCGTGCGGCGCCGCCCGTACAGCGTGATCCTGCTCGACGAGATCGAGAAGGCGCATCCGGACGTTTACAACGTGCTGCTGCAGGTGTTCGACGACGGGCGTCTCACCGACGGCAAGGGCCGCGTGGTCGACTTCAGCAACACGATCATCATCGCGACGAGCAACCTCGGCGCCGCGATCATCATGGACAACCTCACGCAACCGGAAGCCGCACGCAAGACCGACAAGGCGATCCGCGAGGAGCTGATGCAGGTGCTGAAGGGCCATTTCCGCCCCGAGTTCCTGAACCGGATCGACGAGGTGATCGTCTTCCACGCGCTGTCGAAGGAGAACATCCGCGCGATCGTGCAGATCCAGCTCGACCGCGTGGTGCGCACGGCCGCCGCGCAGGACATCACGCTGGTGATGGGCGACGCGCTCGTCGAGCACCTGACCGAAGCCGGCTACCAGCCGGAGTTCGGCGCGCGCGAGCTGAAACGCCAGATCCGCCAGACCATCGAGACGCGGCTCGCGAAGGAGATCCTCGCCGACCGATTGAAGTCGGGCGACAAGTGCGAGGTCGACTACGACAAGGCCAGCGACGAGGTGAAGTTCACCAAGCTCGCCGCGCCTGAAGCGAAGGAAGCGAAAGACGCAAAGGACGCCGACGGCAACGCCAAACCGAACGGCAAGGCGGCCAAGGCAGCGGCAGACGCGAAGGCGGACGACACGCCTGCCGACGCCCCGCCGCCCGCTCCTGCCGCGAAAGCGTCCGGCAAGAAGTCGTCCGGCGCGAAGAAGGACGCGCACTGAAACCCGGCATGCCCCGCACGCACGGGGCACGCATGACCGGCTCCGTCCACCGGACGGAGCCGCCCCACGCCGCGACACGGCGCAAACCGAGCCGCCCACATCGGGCAAGGCTGATGGAGATTCACATGACAAATCGACGCGAAGTGCCAGGCATCAGGAAATACGACGGGCCCGCCGGCGGTTGGGGCGCGCTTCGCGCGACAGCCGATGCGGTGCGCACGCAAATGGAAACCATCGAGGCGCCGATCGTGCTGATGCGGACCAACCAGCCCGACGGCTTCGACTGCCCCGGCTGCGCGTGGCCCGACAAGGAACACAAGTCGACGTTCCAGTTCTGCGAGAACGGCGCGAAGGCCGTCACATGGGAAGCGACGACCAAGCGCGTGACGCCCGAGTTCTTCGCGGCGAACACCGTGTCGTCGCTGCTGCGCATGTCGGACTACGAGCTGGAGAACATGGGCCGGCTCACGCATCCGCTCGTCTACGATCGCGCGACCGACACGTTCCGCGCGATCGAATGGGACGACGCGTTCGCGCGCATCGGCGAAGTGCTGCGCGCGCTGCCGCCCGACCAGGTCGAGTTCTATACGTCGGGCCGCGCGTCGAACGAAGCCGCGTACCTGTACCAGCTGTTCGCGCGCGAGCTCGGCACCAACAACTTCCCCGACTGCTCGAACATGTGCCACGAGCCGACCAGCGTCGGCCTGCCGCAATCGATCGGCATCGGCAAGGGCACCGTATCGCTGGAGGACTTCGACCACTGCGAGCTGATCATCTCGATCGGCCACAACCCCGGCACGAACCACCCGCGGATGATGGGCACGCTGCACGAGTGCGCGCGCCGCAACGTGCCGATCATCGTGTTCAACCCGCTGCGCGAACGCGCGCTCGAACGCTTCGCCGACCCACAGGACATGATCGAGATGGCGTCGTTCGGCTCGACGCGGATCGCATCGACGTACTACCAGGTCGACGCGGGCGGCGACGCGGCCGCGCTGAAGGGCATCATGAAGGCGCTGCTGCAGCTCGAAGCCGAGCGCGGCAACGTGCTCGACCGCGACTTCATCGCGCAGCACACCAACGGCTTCGACGCGTTCTCGGCCGACCTCGAAGCCACGTCGTGGGACGACATCGAGCGCGCGAGCGGGCTCAGCCAGGCGCAGCTCGAACAGGTCGCGCTCGCGTATGCGAAGTCGAACGCGACGATCGTCACGTACGGGATGGGCGTCACGCAGCACAACAAGGGCACGGCAACCGTGCGCCTGATCGCCGACCTGCTGCTGATGCGCGGCAACATCGGCAAGCCCGGCGCCGGAGTGTGCCCGCTGCGCGGCCACTCGAACGTGCAGGGCAACCGCACGGTCGGCATCACCGAGAAGCCGTCGCCCGAGTTCCTGAAGAAGATCGAGGACGTGTGCGGCTTCACGCCGCCCGCCCATCACGGGCATGACGCCGTGCAGGCGATGCAGGCGATGATCGACGGCACCGCGAAGGCGCTGCTGTGCCTCGGCGGCAACTTCGCGGTCGCGCTGCCCGATCCGGAACAGTCGTTCCCGGCGATGGCGAAGCTCGACCTGAGCGTGCATCTCGGCACCAAGCTGAACCGCTCGCACCTGCTGGTCGCGAAGGAAACCTTCGTGCTGCCGGTGCTCGGCCGCACCGAGCTCGACATGCAGGCCACCGGCCGGCAGTCGATCACCGTCGAGGATTCGATGTCGATGGTTCATGCGTCGGCCGGCAAGCTCAAGCCGGCGTCCGACCAGTTGCGCTCGGAGCCGGCGATCGTCGCGGGCATCGCGCATGCGACGCTGCCGGCCAGCAAGGTCGCGTGGCTCGACCTGATCGACGACTACGACCGCATCCGCGACCTGATCGACCGCACGGTGTCCGGCTTCGAGGCGTTCAACGAGCGCATCCGCACGCCGGGCGGCTTCCGCCTGCCGCTGCCGCCCACCGAGCGCGTATGGCCGACGCCCACCGGCAAGGCGATGTTCTCGGTCTACAAGGGCGTGAAGGAAGATGCCGACGTGCTCGGCGCCGAGCAGGTGCTGCGGCTGATCACGCTGCGCAGCCACGACCAGTACAACACGACGATCTACGGGCTCGACGACCGCTATCGCGGCGTGTTCGGCCGGCGCGACGTGCTGTTCATGAACCCTGCCGATCTCGCCAGGTACGGGCTCGAACACGGCGACCTCGTCGACATCGAGACGGTCACCGCATCGGGCCGCACGCTGCGCCTCGAGAAGATCACCGCGATCGAGTACGACATCGCGCCGGGGTCGGTCGGCGCGTACTACCCGGAAGCGAACGTGCTCGTGCCGCTCGACTACATCGACAAGGAAAGCGGCACGCCGTCGTACAAGTCGGTGCCGGTGCGCGTCGCGCGCTCGGCGGTGGTCTGATTCACGGGCGGGCTCGCGGCGCACAACAACCGCGAGCCCGTCCGACTTCCTCCACGGGCCACCGTCTCGCCATCGACGCGGCGGCCCGCCCCCTTCCCCGTGTTTACCGCGCCGCCGTCGGCGGCATCGTCGCGCCCGTCTGCCGGCGCCGGTACGCGCTGTCGCGCGACGCGAGCCAGTAGTACAGCGGCGACGTCAGCGCGAGCCCCACGAGCCACGACAGGTCCGCGCCGCCGAGATGCGCGGGAATCGGGCCCGCATACATCGGCGTGTTCATGAACGGAATCTGCACGAGGATGCCGATCGCATACGCGAGCAGCGCCTGCGGGTTGAAGCGGCCGTAGATCCCGCCATCGACCATGAAGATCGACTTGATGTCGTACTTGCCCTTGTGGATCACGTAGAAGTCGATCAGGTTGATCGCCGTCCACGGCACCAGCACGACGAGCAGCGCGAGCACGAGATCCACGAGGTTGCCGACGAAGTTCGTCGACGCGCCGATCGCCGCGTAGCAGCACGCGACGAAGATCACGACCGACACCACCGCGCGCGTCTTCGCGGTCGGAATCCACTTGTAGGCGAACGTCTGCACCGACGTGATCACCGCGAGCACCGCGCCGTACAGGTTCAGCGCGTTGTGGCTGATCACGCTCAGCAGGAACAGCACGAGCATCAGCGGGCCGAGCGGGCCCGTCGCCTGCTTGACCGCATCCATCGCGTCCGCGCCGGCCGGCACCGCGAGCACCGCGACCGCGCCGAAGATGAACGCGAGCGTCGAGCCGATCGTGCAGCCGAGATAGGTCGCCCAGAACGTCGACGCCACACCGACGTCTTCCGGCAGATAGCGCGAATAGTCCGACACGTACGGCGCGAACGCGATCTGCCACAACGCCGAAAGCGACACCGTCGCGAGCCATCCGGCGAAGTTGAAGCCGCCGCGCGTCAGGAAGTCGTCGGTCGTCACGTGCGTGAGGATCATCCAGAAGCCGACCAGGATGCCGATGCCGAGCACCCACGTGCCGATCCGGTTCAGGATGTGGATGAACCGGTAGCCGACGATGCCGATCAGCCCGGAGCCCACCGCGCCGATCACGATGCCGACGGGCACCGGCACCGACGATGCGATGCCGTGCACCGACTTGCCGGCGAGCACGATGTTCGACGCGAAGAAGCCGACGTACATCACGGCCGCGATCACGGTCACGAGCAGCGCGCCCCACGAGCCGAACTGCGCGCGGCTCTGGATCATCTGCGGGATGCCCATCTGCGGCCCCTGCGCCGAATGCAGCGCCATCAGCACGCCGCCGACCGCCTGGCCGACGACGATCGCGACGATGCCCCACATCAGGTTCAGGTGGAACAGCTGCACGCCGAGCGCGCCGGTCACGATCGGCAGCGGCGCGATGTTGCCGCCGAACCAGAGCGTGAACAGGTCGCGCACCTTGCCGTGGCGCTCCGCGGGCGGCACGTAGCCGATCGTGTGCTTCTCTATCATCGGGGACGCGTTGCGGTCCACGTTCGTCATGGTGATGTCTCCTTTCCTGCGCGACGATGCGCGCTTGCCGTGTCAGCCGGCGCGCGTTGGGGGGGCGCGCCGGCAATCGGGTCCGGATGCGCGAGCGACGACGCGCCGCGCGCACGCGCGGCGATGTCGGACGAAGCGGACGGCGCGCATGCGGAAACGGATGACATGCCCCGTTGCCGCGTGTGCAATCGCTTCGTGATCGTCGTGATCCAGGTTGGAGACGATGGTGCGCCACGACCCTCGCGACCGGAAAATACTAAAAATATTTCCGGGACATACGAAAAAGCTCTGCAGCGGCAATTTCGGCACCGGGAGGCTTTCAGGTAAGGTGCTACGCACAACCATGGACAGAGTGCGCCCGCGGCGGCACGCCGGGGCCGTGCATCAGAGGTGCTTGTGGCTCACTACACTTTGCGGCAACTGAAATACTTCGTGACGACGGTGGAATCCGGCAGCGTGGCCGAGGCGTCGCGCCAGCTCTTCATCGCGCAGCCGTCGATCTCCAGCGCGATCAAGGGTCTGGAGGAAAGCTTCGGCGTGAAGCTGTTCATCCGCCATCACGCGCAGGGCGTGTCGCTCACGCCGAGCGGCACGCGCTTCTACCGGAAAGCGCAGGAACTGCTGCGCATCGCGCACGAATTCGAACAGAACGCGCTGGCCGACAACGACGTGATCACCGGGCAGATCGACATCGGCTGCTTCGAGACGGTCGCGCCGCTCTATCTGCCGCAACTGATCGCGGGCTTTCGCGAGCGCTACCCGGGCGTGAACATCCGGCTGCGCGACGGCGACCAGCAGGAACTCGTGCAGGGCCTCACGTCCGGCACGTTCGATCTCGCGCTCATGTACGACCACGATCTCGACGGCACGATCGAGACCGAGCCGCTGATGCCGCCGCAGCAGCCGTACGTGCTGCTGCCGGAGCACCACCGGTTCGCGGGCCAGACGCACGTGTCGCTGCGCGACCTCTGCGTCGAGCCGATGATCCTGCTCGACGTGCAGCCGAGCCGCACGTATTTCGTCAGCCTCTTTCACGAACTCGGGCTCACGCCGAACATCGTGTTCGGGTCGCCGTCGATCGAGATGGTGCGCGGGATGGTCGGCCAGGGGTTCGGTTTTTCGCTGCTCGTCACGCGCCCGCATTCCGAGTACACGTACGACGGCCAGCGCGTCGTGACGATCGGCCTCAGCGAAACGGTGAGCCCGTCGGGGCTCGTGAGCGCACGGCTGAAACGCGGGCAACTCACGAAGCAGGCGCAGTCGTTCGTCGATTTCTGCCGCGAGCGGCTCGCGCAGATCGTCGCGGAAACGGCGCGCTAAGGAACCGGAAGGAACGCGAACACGCACGCGCCGCGGGATGCGGTGCGTGCGTGTCGATCGGGCGTGCCGCGTCAGGCGGCCGCGCAGAGATGGGCGGCCAGCCGCCCGAGCATCGCGTCGCAGCCGTGGAGCTGGTCGAGCGTGACGAATTCGTCGGGCTTGTGCCCCTGGTCCATGCTGCCGGGCCCGCACACCACGGTCGGAATGCCGGCCTGCCCGAACAGCCCGCCCTCGGTGCCGAACGCCACCGTGCCGAAGGCATCGGAGCCGCTCAGCATCGCGAGCAGGCGCGCGGCCTCGCTGTCGGGCGCGGTCGCAAGCCCCGGATACGCGCCCAGCGGCTGCAACCGAATGTCGGTATCGGGCTGCACCGCGCGCATCCTCGGCAGCAGTTCGGATTCCGCATAGTCCTGCAGCGTCCTCGGCACGTCGTGCGCATCGAAATCCGGCAGCGCCCGTACCTCGAAATCGAACTCGCATTCGGCCGGCACGATGTTCAGCGCGCGGCCGCCCTTGATCAGGCCGGTCTGCACGGTCGAGAACGGCGGATCGAATCGTTCGTCGTGCCGTTCGGGCCGCGCGAGCGCCGCACCGATCTCGCCGAGCCGGCCGATCAGCTTCGCCGCATAGTCGATCGCGTTGACGCCCGACGGCGCGTACGCCGAGTGGCACGCGGCGCCCTTCACATGGCAGCGCATCGCGAGCTTGCCTTTGTGACCGAGCACCGGCTTCAGTTCGGTCGGCTCGCCGATCAGGCACAGGCGCGGCCGGTGCGCGCGCGCGGCCAGTGCATCGAGCATCGGCCGCACGCCGAGGCAGCCGACTTCCTCGTCGTACGAGAACGCGAGATGCACCGGCACGCTCAGCGGCCGGGCAACGAACGCCGGCACGGCCGCGAGCACCGATGCGATGAAGCCTTTCATGTCGGCCGTGCCGCGCCCGTACAAGCGGCCGTCGCGCTCGGTCAGCCGGAACGGTTCGACCGTCCACGCCTGCCCGTCGACCGGCACCACGTCGGTATGGCCGGACAGCGCGATGCCGCCGCGATCGCGCGGCCCGATCGTCGCGTACAGGCTCGCCTTCGTGCGTTCCGCGTTGTAGAACAGTTCGCTCTCGACGCCGAAACCGGCGAGATAGTCGCCGATGAAACCGATCATCTCGAGGTTCGAATCGCGGCTGACCGTCGCGAAACCGATCAGCCGTTCCAGCAGTGCGCGGCTCGCCGTGTCATTCATCGCCCGGCACTCCGTAGCTCGGCGCGGCGGTGGGGTTCAGCGCGCGCGTCTGGTAGTCCTGCATCTGCGGCCGATATGCGTGCCACAGCGCATCGAGCTGCCCGATCGGGTCGGCCTCGGCCCAGTCGACGCGCAGGTCGACGATCGGCCAGGTCACGTCGCCGGCCACTTTCAGCGCGGCCGAATGCACCGGCCCCGCTTCGCCGCCGGCCGCCATCGCCGCATGCATCGCGGCCAGCAGCCGATCGGCGAGCAGGCCGGGCGCCTGTTCGAACGCACGCGCCATCGCATCGATCACGGCCGGTGCGGCCAGCAGGTTGCCCGCCGCCACGCATTGCTCGCCCTGCACCGCGTGATGCGTGCCGAGCGCTTCCTTGCCGGTGAAGCACGCCGTCTGCCCCTGCCCGTCGATCACCGTGACCTGCCGGTACTGGCTCCAGCCGTTCGCGCTCAGCGCGCGGTCGAGCGCCGCGGCGGGCGCGAGCTGCCCGTGCTCGATCAGGTCGAGGATCTGGGGCCCAAGCGCCGGCAGCGTGATGTTCTGCGTCGCGACGGCGCCGACGCCCGCGCGCACCCACGGGCAGCGCGCACCCACCGCGATGCTCGACGAGCTGATCGCGATCCCGAGCTGGCCCGTCTCCGGGCAACGCCCGACGATGGAGAAAGTCATGTCGCCTCCGGTGCGCGGTTCGGCTGCCAGTTGTCCGGGATCACGGCGATCACGTCGATTTCCATCAGCCATTGCGGCTGGCCGAGCGCGGACACGACGAGCCCCGTCGAGATCGGATACACGCCCTTCAGCCACTTGCCGACTTCCTGGTAGACCGGCTCGCGATAGCGCGGATCGATCAGGTAGGTCGTCGTCTTCACGATGTGCGTGAGGTCGCTGCCGGCTTCCTCCAGCAGCTGCTTGACGTTCTTCATCGCCTGCTCGGCCTGCGCGCGCGCGTCGCCGAGGCCGATCAGCCTGCCGTCGAAATCGGTGCCGACCTGGCCGCGCACGTACACGGTGTTGCCGGCCCGCACGGCCTGGCACAGGTCGTTGTCGAGCGTCTGGTTCGGGTACGTATCCTTCGTGTTGAACATGCGGATACGGGTATGGGTGGGTTGGCTCATCGGGATCCTTCAGTCGTCAGGGGTCACGCCGCCGCACCGGAAGCAGACGCGGTGCGGCAGGCGGCATGGGTTCGGTCAGTTCACCGCGTCGGCGAGCGGCTGCGTATCGGCGTGCGGCGCGGCGGGCGGCGCGGCGCCGTCCTGCTCCGCGTGCGCGGTCGAGCGGCGCCGCGATGCGTCGTGGTACTCGAGGTAGGTGCGCTGGATCGCGATGTGATCGGCGATGTGCCGCGCGTCGTGCCACACGCCCCAGATGAAGCTGGAGCCGCGCCGCGACAGCCACGGCAGCCCGAGGAAATAGATGCCCGGCTCCTTCGACACGCCGCGCTGGTGCTGCGGCTTGCCGTTGTCGGCGAACGCGTCGACCTTCAGCCAGCCGTAGTCGACCGCGTAGCCGGTCGCCCAGATGATCGACGCGACGCCGGCGCCGGCCAGGTCGAGCGCGAGGATCGGATGCGCGACGCAATCGGGGTTCGGCAGGATGCGGCGGGCTTCCGGCTCTTCCGGCAGGTCGAGGCCGTTACGCGCCGCATAGGCGTCGGCCGCGTCGAGCAGCGACAGGTAGTTTTCGTCGCCGCGTGCGAGATTGATCGCCAGATCGCGTTCGAACATGGCCACGCCGCCGTCGAACGACTTCGTCAACCCGACGAGCGTCACGCCCTGGTTCGCGAGCTTGCGGAAATCCACCGTATGGCCGCCGCGCGCGCCGCTCACCGCGATCGTCACGTGTTCGCGGCCGGGCGTCGCGACTTCCTTGTCCCATTCGCCGAGCACGCCGAGCCACCAGCAGAAATCGCGGCCGCGATACGCCCGCGGCGGCCGATCGTGCGGGCCGACCGACAGGTACACCTGGCGGCCCGCGCGCTGCAGCTCGTCGGCGATCTGCACGCCCGACGACCCCGCGCCGACCACCAGCACCGCCCCTTCCGGAAGCTGCGCCGGGTTGCGATAGTCGGCGGAATGAATCTGCACGAGGCGCGCGTCGTCCGGTGCGATCGGCGGAATCACCGGGCGCTGGAACGGCCCGGTCGCGACGACCACGCGGTTCGCCTCGATCGTGCCGTCGGACGTCTCGACGATGAAACCCGGCTTGCCGGCATTGCGCACGACCTGCTTCACCTCGACGCCGGTGCGGATCGGCGCGTTGAACTTGCGCGCATACGCTTCGAAGTAGTCGGCGACCTGGTCTTTCGATGCGAACGCGTCCGGGTCGAGCCCGTCGAATTCGAGGCCCGGGAAGCGGTCGTGCCACGCGGGGCCGTTCGCGACCAGCGAATCCCAGCGGCCCGTGCGCCAGCGCTCGGCGATGCGGCTGCGCTCCAGCACGAGATGCGGTACGCCCAGCTTGCCCAGGTGCTCGCTCATGGCCACGCCGGCCTGTCCGGCGCCGACGACGAGCGTATCGATTGAGGTTGTTTCGACTGCCACGGGTGTCTCCTTCTGAAGTGCGGCTCGCTGCGAGGCTCGTTTGCTCGTGTCATCGCGCGAGTGGGAATGGAGACATTCTGCTGACAGCCAGGCGTGGGCGAAATGATGTTTTTTGTGGTTGTTGACGAGAAAAAAGCTGGGGGATCAGTGAAACCTCGAGACGGAGACATCATGCGTTCCGGCACCGGGTCGGCACCGGCTGCGACGTGACGCGGCGGCAGGGTCGAAATGGCGAGCGACGCATCTGCCGCTCCATACGGGAACGAATCGTGCGCGCGAGTCGTGGTCGGCATTCAATGGAGGACGGCTCGATGAAACCCCTGACAATTGCAACGCGTCGAATTCTGGCGACCCTCGTGGCAGGCGGCGCGCTCGCCGCGACCAGTACGGCCTTCGCGCAAGGCTACGGTTCACCGCAACCGAGATACGAAGAGCGAGAGCCCGCCGCAGGGGCCGGTGTATCGGTCGAGATCGGCATGCACGGCGATCGCTACTGGGACGGCCATCGCTACTGGGAACGCGACGAGTGGAGGCATCGTCATCCGCGCGATCGTGATCCGTGGCGCGAGCACGAGCACGAGCACGAGCATCGTGAATAGTGACGAGCGCCGCCTGGAGTCCGTGCAGCGTCCGTGTGACGCGGGTTAAAACTCGGCTGCCGCTGCCAAAGCGCGCCGGCAGCCGAGCGCAAACCGCGTCATCACACTTTTCCAGAGCAGCTTGAACGCGGCCTCGTCTGACAACGGATGGCCGCGCCTCTTCAATATGGCCGTGTTTATTTCGCAATCGACCATTCAACGCCCCCCTGCGCGTGCCGCCCGATCGCTCAATGCGTCGAACGCCAGCATGCTGGCGAGCATCGACACTGCCACGCCGCTCGTATCCCAACGCAGCCCGGCAGCGAACGCCGATGCCCTGATCGCGGTCATGCCGAGCGCCATGACGAGCTGCATCCCCGCGAATTCGAGCGCGACGCGCACCGGCACCACAACGAGCATGCTTGCCGCGCCGCGTCGGCGACGGTCCTTGCGGTCGGCCTCGCGCAAGATCAGCAGCGCCAGCATGGCCAGCATCGACATCGGGAACCATTGGAGATGCAGCACGAGTGTGTTCCACATGGCGCGGGCATCGAGCGTTCCGCCGCAGATGTCGAGAATGGCATCGACGGGGGACCGCATCGCATCGAGCGTCAATCCCGCGCCGATGGCCCCCGTGCACAGGAGCATTGCCCTGCGCGCGCACCCGCCGGACAGGCCGCCTTGCATCGAATAGCCGGCGATGCCGCAAACCATTGCGCCGATGCCGTTCCATATCCAGCTGGAAGGAGCACCGTGCAGCCGGGTCGGCAAGTCGCAAGCCAGGTAGCCGAGGAGTGCGAATGCCATCGCGCCGCATATCCGTTCGGATAGCGAAATAACAGCCATTCGAGCAGGCCCGATCCCAACGCCTGCGCGAATCGCGTCCGTCACCGTCGCCGGACGCCTGGCCGTGTCGGCCGGCGGTGCAGTCGGCGCAGTCATGGCCGCTCAGGCGGGATCTCGCATGACCGCATACCACGAGCACACCACCCCGGCCGGCGCGACGCCGCCGCTGCCGCTCGCATGCGGCACCGTACGGACGATCGAACCGGTCAGCGCCGGGCGCTGGTCGATGCCGTTGGGCCAGGGCGCGCTCACGTACCCGACATAGTCGTATACCCATTCCTCACCGCTGACCACACCGCGCCCCTGGAATCGCACCGTCCCCGGATTCCCGTAGCTGATCCAGCCGTTGAGCTGCAGCTCCCATCCCGGACCGAAAATGCGACCCTTGAAAATGCCCGCCGGCGCCTGCGCGATTTCGATCGTGCCGAGGCCGAATTCAAGGTCGTTGAATGCGGTGGCCGGGTCGGGCTCGTTCAGGACACTGCGATAGGTCCACAGCCCCACCAGGCTGCCGGTTTCGGGTGTGTAGCTCATGCCCGCGCCTCCCCGTCATGTCACGTTGTCGAAGTACCGAGGTGAACCGGCGCCGGGCGACGGTGCCGGTTCGTCACGCGCCGCCGCTACCGGACCTCGAGGCGGAACAGTTTCCGTACGGGTTGCGGCGCCGCGCCGACGACGGCTTGCGAGTCGGGCGGCGACGCGGGTGGCGTCTGCAGGCGCACGCCGTCGCGCGTATGGATTTCGACGTCGTACTGCGCATCCTGCACCGCGCTTTCGGCGAAGTGATTCAGCGGGAAGAACGCCTTCACTTCGAGGTGCGTCTGGCAGTTCGCGCAGGACTGCACGCTCCAGCGGCTCAGCACGGCCTCCGTGCCGAGCAGTTGCCGTTCGCCGTCCACGTTGACGTACGCGGAAACGAGGAACGACCCGGCGATCGGCGCACGATTCAGCCCCGACACGCGCACGACCTTGCGGCTGTTGCCGGCCGGCACGGTCGGTGCCGCGAGCGACAACTTCGGCAGGTTTTCCAGCGAACCGGGGCCGTACGTGTAGCCGAGCTGTTCCTCGATGTTGATGCAGTCGAGCGACGTGTAGGCGCGCTCCTTGCCGTTCTCGCTCTTCTTGAACGGATCGAGCGGCGTTTCGAGCGTGAGCCACGAGTTGGGCACGACGCCCGGCGTCGGCCCCTGCGCATCGACGGAGTTGGTGCCCGGATACTCGGCGATGACGTCGAGGTGCTGCGTGTAACCATGCCGCTTCTGCCACAGCCAGAACACGCGATCGATGAAGCAGTGGTGGAAATAGAAGATCGGGTCGAGGCCCGCCGTGTCGTTTTCGCCCATGTCGCCGTTGGCGCCCGGAATCGGCGCGAAATCGCCCTTGTTCGGTCCGTGCGGCACGTCGAATCCGCCGACGGCAAGGTGAATATCGTTGTGCGGCGACTCGAGCGGCACCACGGGGATCGCGCCGTCCGGAAGATTCTCGTTCCACTGGGCCGCGGACGACGTGTTCGAAAACACCGTGTAGTTGGGCGCGTCCAGGCACTGCTCGAACTTGCTCTTCACGTTGGTCGGCACCACGTCGCCCTTCACGACGATGTACGACGTGAGCCAGTCCACGATGTTGCGGTTCAGTATGACGACGTTCTCCTTGGCGTCCTGGAACCTGGCGTTGTGCTTCTCGGTGGCGGCCTTGTCCTTGTCGGTCCCCACGAGCCCCGACAACGGGTAGCGAACCGTGACGTAAGGCAGCGGCTTGCTGTAGTTCGGATTGTCGCCATTGATGTTGTCGGTGATCGCCCGGTTGAACGTGAAGGAGGCCAGCGGGTTCGGAATCTTTTCGCCGTCGAGCTCGAAATCCGGGGCGGTCAGCGCCCACGGAATGCCTTTCGTCAGCGACTCCTCGCTGGTTTCGTCCCAGAACGGCAGCATCACCTGCTCGCAACCGGGGATGCTCTGCAGCGCCTGTTCCAGCCGCAGCAGGTAAGCCCGGTGCCACGTGGGGAACAGCACGTTGCCGTGGTTGCAGTAGCCGCCCCAGTAGGACGCCGAACCCCAGCCGGCGCCGCGGAACGGCTCGCCGTGGAAACCGCCGATCATGAAAAACGAGTTCGGATCGTCGGGCGGCAATGCCTTGATGCCTTTCCACGCGCGCATCACGTCTTCCAGCGGCTTTTTGTTGCCTTTCAGATATTCGGCTTGCAACGATTCGATCGACGGACGAACTCTGACTCCAGGTGCGTTATTCATGATGTGTCCAGTCCCCTTCGTGGGTAGCGTTACGGTTGGGCCGCCAGGTTTTGAACGTAAGCAGGTAATTCATAAACCAATCAAACTCACGCTCAATTGAATGCGCTTTATTAAAATGGCACGTGGTATTTTGAAAGCATTAATCGGCGGGCCATAGGCGGGCCCGCGTGGTCGCCTGATCGCCTCCATGGGGCGCGGACACGCGCAACAGGCGCAGCACGCCCTCTGGAAAAGGGGCTGCGCTTTCAGATCGTAGGGATGCCGTGGTGAATCGATGCCGATTCGCCAGGCACGAATGCCTGGCAAAGTAGCCGAGATACCCCGTAGCGTTTTATCGTGATTTGGTATGTGTAAATAAAGCAGATGGCGCTGGTTTTAGCAAGGATAAGGCAGCCTGAATTATTGAAAACAAGACGAGCGCGGAAGCGGCAATTGGTCCGTTTTATTTTCATTAATAATCTCGTGCATTTGCGACGAGATCGTAAAAACCAGACGCCGGATAATCAAATGTGCGTAGCGGCGTTTACTGATGCGATCGGCCGGCGCGACGGGCCGCCCCAGTCGCTTCTCCGCGAACTGCCGCAGCAGCGGGTCGAGTGCTTCGTGGCTCATGGCTTACCTCCCCTCGATGTCCGGCCGCTGTGCCGGTGCGTGCGGTCGGGGGCGGCCCCCGACAATTCTTGACTGTGCCCGCGCCCACGATTTGGTAGGATGCACGTCGCCTCGGAATCGACGGCAGCCGGACATTCAACCGTCCCTTTTTTTGATGCCGCGCGGCCGGCCAACCCCGCCCTCGCGCGCGGGTGCACTGAACCGCACCCCAGGCCCAGTCAAACCCGCAACACCCCGGTGTCGCCCCACCCGACCCCGTTGCAGCAACCGTTGGAGCGGCGCTTTACGCGCCGGCAAGTCTGAAGCATGAAGAACTCGAAGCAGCCCCCCCGCCCTCCGCGAGAGAAAGACCGCACGCCGCTGGCACGTGCCGGCGCGCTGCTGCTGATGGCCGGCCTGCTGTACCTGCTGTGGCCGTCGGCCGAAACCGCGTACCTCGCGATGGAGTCGGTCATCCGCTGACGCGCACTCGCACGGTCTTCCGGCCACTACGCTATACTGCCGCGATGAAAACGAAACCCGCCTCGCCGAACGTGCATTGCTGGTGGCGCGCCTGACCCAGGCGGCCCGTTTCCTTTTGCATGTCCCAAACGTGATGCCGCCAGCGATGGCGGCATTTGCGTTTCTGCGCGGACACCATGGCTGGCGGCTTCGATAACCCGGAGCAACGACCAACATGACCCACCCGACCCGACCGACCATCCTCACCGGCGACCGCACGACCGGCCCGCTGCACCTCGGCCACTACATCGGCTCGCTGCGCGCCCGCGTGCAGATGCAGCACGAAGCGAAGCAGTTCCTGCTGCTCGCCGACACGCAGGCACTGACCGACAACATGGGCCGCCGCCAGCGCGTCACCGAGAACGTGATCGAGGTCGCACTCGACTATCTCGCGGTCGGCATCGATCCGGCGATCTCGACGATCGTCGTGCAGTCGCAGGTGCCCGAGCTCGCCGAGCTGTCGCAATACCTGCTGAACCTCGTCACGGTCGCGCGCCTCGAACGCAATCCGACCATCAAGGAAGAGATCCGCCTGCGCGGTTTCGAGCGCGACATCCCGGCCGGCTTCCTGACCTACCCGGTGAGCCAGGCGGCCGACATCACCGCGTTCAAGGCGACGCACGTGCCGGTCGGCGACGATCAACTGCCGATGATCGAGCAGACCAACGAACTCGTGCGCCGCTTCAACGCGACCGTCGAGCAGCCGGTGCTGGTCGAATGCGAGGCCGTGCTGTCGGCGGTCACGCGACTGCCGGGGATCGACGGCAAGGCGAAGATGAGCAAGTCGCTCGGCAACGCGATCACGCTCGGCTCGACGCCGGACGAGATCACGCAGGCCGTGAAGGACATGTACACGGACCCGAACCACCTGCGCGTGAGCGACCCCGGCCAGGTCGAGGGCAACGTCGTGTTCACGTTCCTCGATGCGTTCGAGCCCGACGTGCAGAAGGTCGACGAGTTGAAGGCCCACTACCGTCGCGGCGGGCTCGGCGACAGCGTCGTCAAGCGCGTGCTGAACGAGCGGCTGCAGGCGCTGATCGAGCCGATCCGTGCGCGCCGCCGCGAATTCGAGGCCGACAAGGCCGAAGTGATGGCGATCCTGAAGCGCGGCACGCTGCATGCACGGGACGTGGCCGGCGCGACGCTCGCCGAGGTGAAGGGTGCGATGGGGTTGACGTATTTCGATTGAGTGACCTTCGCGGCGTGCATTGCACCTATCACGCACTGCACGCTGGACCGGACGTTGATATGGGACGTACCCGGCAACGATTCGAAAACCTTTCATCCCTGGCATCACATCGAAGATAAACATCGGCTGCGCGATGGTCCCGTGCCGCTCTTCCGCCACCACGCGACCGGAAACGGCGGTCGTGTGGTTTTCGCGTGAATCGCTCGTCAACGCCACCGCAGCCGCCGGCCTACCCCGACATTGCCCCGCAAAGAGCACTTCGCTAACGTAGCCCGCCATCAACCACGACGGCGAACGGGACGTACAACGCGTACGGCCTGCCTCGCCTGCATCCCGGCGGGCACCACGTGAATACCTATAGCTATCAAAACGAACCTGACCTGACTCCGATCGAGTTGTTCTTCCTGATTGCCGCAGACGAAATCTGCAAGCAGATCGGCATCGACGATGTCGAAGCCGTTGTTCTGATACTGTCCGGTCTTCCTATTCTTCCAACCCGAGCCAAACCATCCGGCACGACCCGAGGCACGTCGGTCGCATCAGTCATGTCGAGGTCGCTGTTTCGGTATGAATTCAAGCGCAAGGTATTGCCGACCGTCACGCTGAACAGCATCAAGAGATTGCGGATAATCCTGACGCATCGGCTGGCTGTGTTTGTCGGACGAACCCTACCGGGTGTCGGCTGGGTGATGCTTGGAACGGATGTCTTCCATATTGTCCGGAGCACCATTTACCGGTACAACCGGATTGTGAAACCAGAGGACAGGATTTTCTAATGGGCGACCGACACAACTGGGAAGCGCTGGAAGCGTTCGTTCGCAAGGAAGCCGCTATCCCGGACAAGCGCCGTATTACAGAGCAAACCTCCCTCTCGGACGACCTTGGGCAGACCGGAGACGACGCCGACATCTTCATGGAACGCTTTTTCGCCCGATTCGACGTCGATCGCGGAGACTACGACTTTGGGCGTTACTTCCTGATGGAGGGCGAGGGGCTGCTCTATCACGCGTTGCGAAAATACCTGCTCGGAAAGCCTCATACGTTCCGGCGACATGCATTGACCGTCGGCATGCTGAACAAAGCGATATCGCTCGGGACGTGGGACTCCGAAGCGATCGAAAACTGACGACCGCGGGGGATCACCACCGTCACGCCCCCTCGCGCACCGCCCCCGCCGAATGACACACGGCCTCGACCCGGTTGCCGGCCGGATCGATCAGAAAGGCCGCGTAGTAGTCGCCGTGGTAATGCGGCCGCAATCCGGGGTCGCCGTCGGACTGGCCGCCCGTAGACAGGCCCGCCTCGAAAAACGCATGCACCTGCTCGCGCGATGCGGCCTTGAAACACCAGTGCCGCTTGCTCGTCCCAACTTCGGCGGGATCCAGATACACCGCTAGAAAAGTCGATTCCGGGTCATTCGCGCTGCAACGTTCTCCATAGCCGAGCGCACCGGCCCGGTCATAGACCTTCGCCGCGCCCAACGCGGACATGACAGCATCGTAGAAGGGGCGTGCCAGATCGATATCCGGAACGCCGATCGACACGTGATCGAGCAATTGCATGGTGTGGGCTCCATTGAACGAGCCCGAGTCTACACAACCGTTCCCGATCCGACCGATCAACCTTACCGACGACTACACTACCGCCCCCGCCGCCTACGTGATCTGATACGTCGACGCCGGCACGAATTCCTCCGGCATCGGACGGTCGCCCAGTTCGAGCACCGACCGTTCGATCGTGCGCGTCATTGCATCGAGCGCCAGCGCATTCGGTGCGAGGCCGAACGGCTCGGCCACCTCGCTCGCGATTGCTTCGAGCGCGATCAGCGTGTATGAAATGAACACGCAGATCAGCGGCGTGAAGAACTCCGTCGAATCGACGAGACCGAACGGCAGCAGCACGCAGTACGCATACACGGTGCGATGCAGCAGCACGCTGTACGAGAACGGAATCGGCGTCGACAGGATGCGTTCGCAACCACCGACCGATTTGCCGACCTCGTCGAGCTGCGTCTCGAACATCCAGCAGGTCGCGTCGCTACCGGGCGCACGGCCCAGCGCGCCGACGATGCCGCCGCGCAGCTCGTCGAGGATCGCGACCGGCTTGAAGCATTTGCCGCCAAGCTCGGCCGTGCGCTGCGTACCGAGAATGCGCTGCAGGTCCGCGGTCGGATCGGTATGGCGAAGCTGATGCTTGAGCGCATACGTGAGCGCGATCAGCAGGTCGGCCAGCCGGTCGCGCTCGGCGTCGCTCACGCTGTCGGGCAGGTAGCGATTGAACTGCGACGTCAGTGTGCGCGCCGCGATCAGCAGGTTGCCCCACAGATGCCGCGCCTCCTTGAAGCGCTCGAAGCTCGCGTTGTTGCGGAACCCGAGGAAGATCGCGAGCGCGAGCCCGAACAGCGTGAACGGCGCAGTGTTGAGGGGAATCTTCTCGCCGAAGATACGCCCGTTCGTGAAGACCGCCAGCGTGCTGACGATCGCCATGAACACGAGCTGCGGAATGATCGATTGCAGCACGGAGCCGTTCCAGACGAACAGCATCCTGAGCCAGTTTTGTTGTGGTCGGACGATCATGGTGTTTTCTCGACTGCCAGGAAATGCATCGAACGGCGCGCCGGCGCTTGATGCGCAACGGCCCGCGCGTGGCGGGCCGCTGTCGGGTGAATGCCGGGCCGAGCAATGCGCTGCGCGTGATGATACGCCCGCGCCTGCCATGCCCGTCACGTCATGCGGCGTTCAGCCATGGCCGCTCAGTGATAACCGATATCGCCCTCGCGCACCTTGCCGCGGAACACGCGGTACTGCATCGCGTTGTACACGAGGATGATCGGCAACACGATCACGGTGCCGACGAGCGCGAACTTCTGGCTCGACGGGCTCGATGACGCGTCCCAGATCGACAGCGACGGCGGCACGATGTTCGGCCAGATGCTGATCACGAGCCCCGTGTAGCCGAGGAACACGAGCGCGAGCGTCAGCAGGAACGGCGTGGCCTCGTGCTCGCGCTTCACCGTGTGGAAGATGCCCCACACGCAGGCGACGACGAGGACCGGCACCGGCAGGAACCAGCCGAGGTTGCCGCTGCCGAACCAGCGATGCGCGACGGCGGGCAGCCCGATCACGGTCCACAGGCTGACCACGCCCATCACGGCGAGCAGCACACCCGCGAGCGGCTTCATCAGGAGCCGCATCTTGCGTTGCAGCTCGCCGTCGACCTTCAGAATCAGCCAGCCGCAGCCGAGCGTCGCATACGTGACGAGCACGCCGATCCCGCACAGCAGGCTGAACGGCGACAGCCAGTCGAACGGCCCGCCCGCGAACTGGTTGTTCTCGACCTTGATGCCCTGCAGCAGCGAACCGAGCACGATCCCCTGGCAGAACGCGGCAAGCGCCGAGCCGCCGATGAACGCGAGATCCCACATGTGTTGCGTGCGCGTGGCCTTCGCGCGCAGCTCGAACGCCGCCCCGCGGAAGATCAGCCCGACCAGCATCAGCACCAGCGGCAGGTAGTTCGCCGGCAGCAGCGTCGAATACACGACCGGGAACGCGCCGTAGAGCCCCGCGCCGCCGAGCACCAGGAACGTCTCGTTGCCGTCCCACACCGGCGCGACGGTGTCGAGCATCACCTGGCGCTCGGCCTTCGCATCGAAGAACGGAAACAGCAGCCCGATGCCGAGATCGAAGCCGTCCAGCATCACGTAGATGAATACGCCGAGGCCGATGATCGCGGCCCACACGACAGGAAGATCGATTTGCATGGCTTACTCCGCTTCGGTGACGTTCAGCGGCGTGGACAGCGCGCTCTTGCGCAGCCCCGGGTGCCGGTGCAGCTCGATATACCCGGCCTGGGCAGCCGGCCCGCGCTTCATCAGTTTCATCATGTAATAGATACCCGTTCCGAACACCAGGAAATACACGACCACGAAGACCAGCAGCGACACGCCGACCTGCTGCGCGGTGAGCGGGGAGACCGAATCGACGGTGCGCAGCACGCCGTACACGGTCCAGGGCTGCCGCCCGACCTCGGTGGTGATCCAGCCGGCCAGCAGCGCGACGATGCCCGACGGCCCCATCGCCACCACGAACCACTGGAACCAGCGCGTTTCATACAGGCGCCCGCCCTTTCTCAGCAGCAGCCCGAGCAGCGCGGTGAGCAGCATCAGCATCCCGAGGCCCGCCATGATCCGGAACGTCCAGAACAGGATCGGCGAATACGGGCGGTCCTGCGGCGGGAACTCCTTCAGCCCGCGAATTTCGCCGTCCCAGCTATGCGTGAGGATCAGGCTGCCGAGGTGCGGCACCTGGATCGCATAGCGCGTGGTTTCGGCCTGCATGTCGGGCAACCCGACGAGGTTCAGCGCGGTGCCGCCCTTCTCCGTTTCCCACAGCCCCTCGATCGCAGCGATCTTCGCCGGCTGGTATTCGCGCGTGTTCAGCCCGTGCGCATCGCCGACGACGATCTGGATCGGCGCCAGCACCAGCAGCATCCACAGCGCCATCGAGAAGCTGCGCTTCACCGGCTCGTCGCGGCGCCCCTTCAGCAGGTGCCACGCGCCGCACGCGGCGACGATGAAGCCCGCGACGATGAACGCCGCGATCGTCATGTGCACGAGCCGGAACGGGAACGACGGGTTGAAGACGATCTTGAACCAGTCGACCGGCACGACGAGGCCGTTCTCGATCTTGTAGCCTTGCGGCGTCTGCATGAAGCTGTTCGACGCGAGGATCCAGAACGTCGAGATCAGCGTGCCGACCGCGACCATCAGCGTCGCGAAGAAGTGCGCGCGGGGGCTCACGCGCTGCCAGCCGAACAGCATCACGCCGAGGAAGCCGGCTTCGAGGAAGAACGCCGTCAACACTTCATACGTGAGGAGCGGGCCCGTGATGTTGCCCGCGACGCGCGAGAAGCCGGCCCAGTTGGTGCCGAACTCGTACGCCATCACGACGCCGGAGACCACGCCCATCCCGAAGCCGATCGCGAAGATCTTCGACCAGAACTGGAACATGGATTTGTAGGCGGCATCGCCGGTGACGAGGTAGCGCCATTCCAGCACTGCCAGGAAGCTCGCCATACCGATGCTGATCGCGGGAAACACGATGTGGAACGACACCGTGAACGCGAATTGCAAGCGGGCGAGATGGAACGCATCGAAGATTTCCATGACCGTAATTTGCTCGTGGTTGTGAGGACGTACGCTCGAAGCAGGAAATCGCGCGACGGCTTGGCGACAACACATGCGAAGACAAACGGTCGCTCGCATGGCATCGAAGCGTGAATGACGATATCGCGTTTGCAACGATACTCGCAATCGTTCGAACGTGCGTTGAAACTGTGCTGCTTACGCCGCCGAAGATGTGTGCACGGAAAACACATTTCGTGCCGGCGGGATGGTCAGCTGTACTGCTTTCCGCGTGGCGGCGCTGTGCATCCGGTGCGCCTGTCATCCCCCTTAACATCCCATGAAACGCCTGCCCGAGGCGACGGCGCGCCCTCTCGGCCGCGCCCGCCGGGCAGCATCCCGATTCCCCTGGTCCGGCGTACCCGCCCGACCCGGCCGGCGCGCCGGCCGATCCGCCTGGAGAACACCGCATGGAGTCCTGCATCCGCCGCGACGATCCGACCGGCAGCACCGCGTGTCAGGTCACGCGTCACCGTGCCGGCGAAGCGCGCGACACCGTCGATCGCGTCGTCGACGAAACGCCGGTTGCACTCGTGTTCAACGACATTGCGCACACGGTCATGATGGCCACCCCGATCGACCTCGACGTGTTCGGCCTCGGCTTCGCGCTGAGCGAAGGCATCGTCGAGCGCGCATCGGACGTTTTCGACATCGAAAGCGAATGCCGGGCCGGCAACGCCGAAGTGCGGCTGACCGTGTCGCAGCAGGCGTTCATGGCGATGAAGGCGCACCGGCGTGCGCTGGCCGGCCGCACCGGCTGCGGCGTATGCGGGATCGAAAGCATCGCGCAGCTCGACCTGCACCCGCCGCGCATCGCCGCCGCCGGCACGGCCGCCGGTATCGGCGCGGCAGCGATCGAACGCGCCGCGCGCGCGTTGCCGGCCCACCAGACGCTGATGCGCGAGACCGGCGGCATTCACGCGGCCGCGTGGTGCGACCGCGACGGCGCCGTGCTCGACGTGTTCGAGGACGTCGGCCGCCACAACGCGCTCGACAAGCTCATCGGCCGGCTCGCGCGGCGCCGCGCCAACCTGCACGACGGCTTCGTGTTCCTGTCGAGCCGCGCAAGCTACGAACTGGTGCGCAAGGCCGCGCGGGTCGGCATCTCGATGATCGCGACGATCTCGGCGCCGACCTCGCTCGCGATCCACGTCGCCCGCGAAGCCGGCGTGCGGCTGGTCGGCTTCTGCCGCAACGACGGCTTCGTCGAGTACGTGTCGCCCGACGCCGCGCCCCCCACTCACCCCGATCAACCCGCGCTCGCTCAAGCGCATCCGGCGCTCTTCCGATGAAACCCCTGACCGATTTCGATACCGCGCAGCAGCATTTCGCCAGTGCGTTCGCGCCGCTCGGCGCCACCACGTCCATCCCGGTCGCGGAAGCCGCCGGCCGCGTGCTGGCCGCGCCGCTCACCGCCGTGCTCGACCAGCCGCCGGCCGACCAGAGCGCGATGGACGGCTACGCCGTGCGTCACGCGGATCTGGCACACGGCGAGCCGCTGCACGTCGCGCAGCGCTGCTATGCGGGCGACACGCCGGCACCGCTCGCCCCGCGCACGGCCGCGCGCATCTTCACCGGCAGCGTGATTCCGCCCGGTGCGGACACCGTCGTGATGCAGGAGCACGCACGCGAGCAGGACGGCTGGGTCGCGTTCGACGCGCCGCAGCGCAGCGGCTCGCACATCCGCCGCCGGGGCGAGGAAGTGCGCGCCGGCGACCTGCTCGTGCCGGCCGGCGTGCGCATCGGCCCGATGCATGTCGGCGTGGCCGCCGCGCAGGGGTTCGCGCGCGTCGACGTGCGCCCGGCGCTGCGCGTCGGCATCCTGACGACCGGCGACGAGCTCGTCGCGTGCGGGCAGCCGCGTGCGCCGCAACAGATTTACAACAGCAATGCGCCGATGCTCGCCGCGCTGGTCTCGGGAACCGGTGCCGAGGTCGCGATGAGCCTGCATGCGGCCGACACGGCGCCCGCCGTCGATCGTGCGCTGCGCGACCTGCACGCGGGCTGCGACCTGGTGATCTGCGTCGGCGGCGCGTCCGTGGGCGACAAGGATCTGCTGCGCCCCGGACTGGACGCGCTCGGTGCGTCGTTCATCGTCGCCGGCGTGCGCATGAAACCGGGCAAGCCGGTGGCACTCGCCCGGCTCGACACGCAGCCGGTGGTGTTGCTGCCCGGCAATCCGGGGGCCGCGATGACCGCGTTCGCGCTGTTCGTCGCGCCGCTGATCCGCCGCCTGCAGGGGCGCAACACACGCATGCCGATCGTGCCGTCGCTGCCGATCGACGCCGACTTCGAACCGGATCCGCAGCGCGAGCGTTTCGTGCGCGTGCACTGCACCGTCGGCCTCGACGGCACGCCCGCGCTCGACACGCTGCGCCAGCAAGGCGCCGGCACGCTGCAGTCGCTCGTGCAGGCGAGCGGGCTGGCCCGGCTGCCGGCCGGGCAGCGCATCGCGTGCGGCGACGCGGTGCCGTATTACGAATTCGCGCACTGGCTCGCATGAGCGCGACGCCGCTCACCCGCCCGATTCGCGGCATGCGCAGCCGCGCCGGCCACGCCGGCCGCTCGGTGAACTGTATCCCTACGATTCGGGCGCGATTGTGTCCCTGCCGCCAAAACCCGGCGGACTATCCTCACGATGAGGCTCGTCACGCGCCGTGCGCCTGCCCATTCGCACACGCACGGCCGACCGGCGACGCCCCACCGCTTACTTCTTGCAGGCAGACGAACCGATCGTGAATGCCATCGTTTCCGCCGCGCCGGCCGCTGCCGCACTGTCCGGCGGCGCATCGCCCGGCGCTTTCCCCCGCCCGTCCGACACGCTCGGCCGCCCGCTGCGCGACCTGCGCCTGTCCGTGATCGATCAATGCAATTTCCGCTGCGGCTACTGCATGCCGCGCGAAAGCTTCGGCGCCGACTATGCGTTCATGCCGTCGTCCGAGCGGCTGTCGTTCGCGCAACTCGAAAAGATCGCCCGTGCGTTCACGTCGCTCGGCGTCGAAAAGATCCGCATCACCGGCGGCGAGCCGCTGCTGCGCCGCAACCTCGAAGCGCTGATCGAACGCCTCGCCGCACTGACGACCGTCGACGGCAAGCCCGTCGAAATCGCGCTCACGACCAACGGCTCGCTGCTGGCCGCGAAGGCGCGCACGCTGCGCGACGCGGGCCTGTCGCGCGTGACGGTCAGCCTCGATGCGCTCGACGACGCGGTGTTCCGCCGGATGAGCGACACCGACGTGCCCGTGTCGCGCGTGCTGGCCGGCATCGAGGCCGCGCAGGCGGCCGGGCTCGCGCCGGTCAAGGTCAACGCGGTGATCGAGCGCGGCGCGAACGACGACCAGATCCTGCCGCTCGTGCGGCACTTCCGGCATACCGGCGTGGCCGTGCGCTTCATCGAATACATGGACGTCGGCGGCGCGAGCTTCTGGTCCGGCGACAAGGTCGTGACGGCCGCGCGGATGCGCGAACTGATCGACGAACACTATCCGCTCGTGCTCGTCGGCGAACCGGGGCACGACGCGACCGCGATTCGTTGCGCGCACATCGACGGCGCGGGCGAAGTCGGTTTCATCGCGAGCGTGTCGCATCCGTTCTGCGGCACCTGCTCTCGCGCCCGCGTGTCGGCCGACGGGCAGCTCTACACGTGCCTGTTCGCGACGCAAGGCACCGACCTGCGGCCGTGGCTCGACGACGCAGCGGCGAGCGCCGACCTCGCCGCCGCCGTGCGCGATCGCTGGACGCACCGCGACGACCGTTATTCCGAGCGCCGGGCCGCACGGCCGGCCCGCGCGCCGGGCAAGACCTATCCGACCGTGCGCATGTCGCTGGTCGGCGGCTGAGGGGCCGCCGCGCGACCCCGCACGCACCGCCTACAGGAGAACCGTCATGACGAGCTTCACCGAATCCCGCGCCGGGCTGCCGGACGATCCGTTGCAAGCGGGCAGCCCCGCTCCCGACAACGCGACCGACCCGCATCCCGAACCGCCACCGTCGATTGCCGCGGGCTTCGAAGTGCGCGTGCAGTACGCGCCGATCGATGCCGGCGCCGAGCTCGCACCGATCGTTCGCAATCCGAATGTCGGCGCGGTCGTGAATTTCCTCGGCGTGGTGCGCAACGAAGGCGACGTCGATGACGTGATCGCGCTCGAGGTCGAGCACTATCCGACGATGACGGAACAGGCGCTGTGGAGCATCGTCGAGGAAGCCAGCGCGCGCTGGCAGCTCGAAACGATCAGGATCGTGCATCGCGTCGGGCGCATCCCGCTCGGCCAGGCGGTCGTGCTGGTCGTGGTGGCCGCCGCGCATCGCGGGTCCGCGTTCGACGCGTGCGAATTCCTGATGGATTTCCTGAAGACCCACGCACCGTTCTGGAAGAAGGAGATCCGCCACGACGGCGTATCCGGCTGGGTCGAGGCGAAAGCGCACGACGACCAGGCGATGCGGCGCTGGGGCTGAGCTGGCGCACTGCGCCCTTTCCGATTCCGCCGCTCCTTCCAAAGACAACGCAATGAAACTGACGATCAAATACTTTGCAAGCATTCGCGAGCAACTCGAGCGCGACGAGGAAATCGTCGAGATCGATGCGCGCGAACTCACCGTCGACGCGCTGCGCGACACGCTGGCCGCACGCGACGCGCGCAGCGCGGAAGCGCTGCGAACGGACCGCCCCGTGCGGGCCGCCGTGAATCTCGAGATGGTGACGGGGGGATTCGTCGTGCGGGAGGACAGCGAGGTGGCGTTTTTCCCGCCGGTGACGGGCGGGTAACATCGGTCAGGCAAACCTCCGGGGCACTCGATTGCGAGCGCCCGGCCGGCGATGACGAGCGGCGGTGACGGATGCCACCGGATACGTCTTCGGCGCGGCCACCGCTTCATACCGTCGAAATGACAAAGCCGGCACCAGGCCGGCTTCGTCGTTGAAGCACACGATACCGCGCGCGCCCGCTTACCGCATGCACGCCGCCGCCAGCTTCCCGACCGTGATCACGGCCTGCTCGATCTCCGGCGACCACGGGCTGCTGTAGTTCAACCGGATGAAGTTCCGATAGCTGTCCGTGATCGAGAACATGTAGCCGGGCCCGATCGTGATCCCCTGCTCCAGCGCGAGCTGGTACAGCCGCATCGCGTCGATCTGCGCAGGCAGCTCGATCCACAGCACGTACCCGCCCGCCGGGCTCGAGATGCGCGTGCCTTCCGGAAAGAACCGCGACACCATCGCGCGCATCAGGTTCGCCTGCTGCGCGTAGGCCTTGCGCAGGCGCCGCAGGTGATGCTCGTAGCCGTCGCGTTCGAGAAACTCCGCGATCGCGAGCTGCGGCAGCGACGGCGTCGCGAGCGTGTTCAGGAATTTCAGCTTCTCGACCTGGTCACGATAGCGGCCCGGCAGCGCCCAGCCGATCCGGTACGCGGCCGTCAGGCTCTTCGAGAACGACGAGCAGTGCAGCACGATCCCGCTGCGGTCATACGACTTCAGCGAACTCGGATGCGCATCGCCGAAATACAGTTCGTTGTACACGCCGTTCTCGATCAGCGGCATCCCGGTCTTCGTCGCGAACTCGACCAGTTCGCGCTTGCGTTCGTCCGGCATCTGGAAGCCGAGCGGGTTCTGGAAGTTCGGCATCACCATGCATGCGGCGATCGGCTGCGACTTCGCGATCGCAGCCAGCGCCGCGATGTCGATCCCGTATTCCGGATGCGTCGCGACCTCGATCGCCTTCATCCCCATCCGCTCGATCGCGTGCAGCATCGCGTAGAACGTCGGCGATTCCACCGCGATCGTGTCGCCCGGTTTCGCGACCGCCTGCAGGCACAGGTTGATCGCCTCGGTCGCGCCGACCGTCACGATGATCTCGTTCGGATCCACCGACATCCCGTTTTCCAGGTAGCGGCGTGCGATCTGGCGGATCAGCCGCGGATGGCCGGGCGGCAGCCCGTCCGTCACGCCCCACAGCGACTTGTCGCGGCCGGCCGCATACGCGTAGCGGTTCAGCTTCTCGAACGGAAACAGGCTCGGGTCCGGGTACGGCGAGCCGAGCGGCACCGCGTCGTCGGTGCCGATCGAGCGCAGCGTCGACAGCACGAGCCGGCTCACGTCCACCGACGACGAGATCGCGATCGGCTTCGACGGCCGCAGCTCGCGTACCGGCGCATGGCCGTCGTCGCGCCGCAGGTTCACGAAATAGCCCGACTGCGGGCGGCTTTCGAGCAGCCCGCGGCTTTCCAGCAGCAGATATGCATGCAGCACGGTCGTGATGCTGATCCGGTGCTGCTGGCTCGCCTGCCGCACCGACGGAATCCGGTCGCCGTGCCGGTACACGCCCTGGCGGATCAGGCGCTCGATGTCGTCCGCGAGTTTTTCATAGAGTTTCATCGCGTACCTCCCGCCGGGCGGCGCAGCTGGGCTGCCCTGCCGTTTGCGTCCGATACGCGCGTGTTGCGCCCGCCGACCGGGCCGTCGTGAATCCTGATCTTTCCCTCCGGTTTTGCCTTTTCCATCGCACTGGCTCTCTCTTGAAGATGCGCCGACAGGGTTCCGGTGCGACTGGATCCGCGGCACTGTGCACTTGATGGTGAAATCTTAAGAGCAGAACAGTTGGCGACGAGTACACACATCGATCGCGCGAACAAGAGTACAGTTCGGCGCGATTCGCGCATTGCAGGGGAACTGTACGTCTTATGAAATGGGCCGCGATGCCGGCAAATCACACGCCGCGACGCCGGACGGAGGTTCGTGACTTTACGGAACGGCAGGACAGCGGTGACGAGTGCACTCCGTGGCGGGACAGGTTGCCGGGCAAATCGGGAACAAAAACTGTGCGATCACACGGTTTTTCATACAATTCCGCCTATCGCCCGCCAAAAACTCGTCGATCGCACGGTTTCTTCCTGAATTTCGCCGTCGGGATGTAACACAGCGACGCTCGGCGGCGAAATGCACCTGCTGCGCGCGATCCGCCATATCGTCATCCACGAGATGGTCGAGCGGCTGCGCCCGCGCTGACGCCAAACACCACACCCAAGACGATCCGATGCCGCCACGCGAGGGCCGCCGAACATCATGACCCAATCTGTCCAGCCGCCCATCGTCGACCAGCTCGTCGCCCGGCTGACCGGCACCGCCGACCACCCGCGCTTCACCGGCGCGCCGCTCGACCTGTCGACGCTCGACGCGCACGCGCTCGGCGCAGTGTGGCCGGCGCTGCGCCGCACCGAGGAACACGTCGCGCAGCACGACTACGCGTACGACGATCCGCGCGCCGAATTCGCGCGCTGGCTGCGCGCCCGGATCGATGCGCTCGAGCTCGCGCCGCTCGTCGATGCCGAGGCCGCGCTCGAACTGTTCCGCGACATTCCGGCCGGCGCGTGGCAGCGCGCGTTACAGGAACTGTCGTGTCTCGATGCGCTGCCCGCGCCCGCGCTGCAGGCCGAACTCGCGCGCATCCTCGACGAACCGCAGAACGACGGCCTGCAAAGCCTCTCCGTGTACGGGGAATATGCGCTCCAGTCGTTCGCCGGCCGGCATGACATCACGGCCTTGCGCAATACGTATGCGCAGTTGAATACCGATTCCCCGTTTCGCGTGCGCGAGCTCGACGTGCTGCCCGAACTCGGGCCGGCGGCGCTGCTCGCGCTGGCCGCGACGAACGACGGTTATTTCGCGCCGAAGCGGCTGTGGTTCAACGCCGACGATCCGGCCGCCACGCTCGCGGAGGAGCCCGCTTACGTCGACTTCTCGCGCGACACGCTGACCGAAGCCGCGCGGCACGTCGCCGCGATTCACGCGGGTGAAGTCCCCTATCAGGCCGATCGCGCGTTCACGACCGACGACGCGCAGGTCGTCGCGCGCGCGGCGCGCGTCGCGGCCTATCGCGACGCACCGTGGCTCCCCCCGCTGATCGGGCCGCTGCTGACCGGCGTGTGCGTCGCGCCGACCGCCGCGAAAACCGCGCCGTCGCAATCGCTCGCGATCGCGCTCGGCCATGCGGTCGAGACGATCCCGACGCCCGAGAGCGTGCGTGCGCTGCGCGATGCGCTGGCCACCGTGCGTCACGCGGGCGTGCAGAAGAAGCTCGCGCGTAACCTGAAGCCGGCTGAACGCGCGCTCGGCGAACGGCCGCACACCGCGCTGCGCATGACACTCGACGCGAAGCCCGACAAGAAGCAGCTCACGATGCTCGCCACCTGCATGGAAGCGGGTTTCTGGCAGTCGATGACGCTCGGCCATGCCGAATGGCGCGAGCGCCTCGTCGATGCGCCGGCCGGCGCCGCGTTCTCGATCCGCACGATCTGGCACGCACGCGCGCGGGACGGCGCGACCGTTTCGTTCATGCCCGATATCGCAAAGGGCAAGGTCGTGCTGCGCGACGCCGCCGGCGCGGTGTGCGAACTCGACGCCGACAGCGAGATCCGGCTCTGGCATCCGCTGCTGGCCGATGCGGACGAGCGGCTCGCGTGGCAGCGCGCGATCGTCGGCCGAGCGATCCGGCAGCCCGTTCGGCAGGCGTTCCGCGAGTTCTACGTGCCGGCCGACGAAGACATCGCGACCAGTCATTCGGCAATGTTCGAAGGTCATGTCCTCGCGAGCCGCCCGCTGATCGGCGTCGCGCGCCGCGAAGGCTGGTCGATCCGCGCGTACGACGACGGCCTCGCGCGCGAGTTCGGCGACGTGCGCGCAACCTTCAGCGTCGCCGCGCGGCTCTTTCCCGGCACGGACGGCCAGGGCACGTCGGGCCGGCTGCACGTCGAACGCAGGCGCGAGCGGCGCTGGATGGCCGCGCCGATCGGCGAAATCGATCCCGTCGTGTTCTCGGAGGTGGCGCGTGCGGTCGACCTGCTCGTCAGCGTCGCCGCATTCGCGCTCGACGATGAAGCGACGCGCGCGGCCGACACGCTGGCGGATCCGGTGCGCCAGCGCGCCGCGAGAAACGAGCGCGAGCAGCGCCTGCACCGGTTGTCCGACCTGCCGCTCGGCACGATGGCGCGGCATCGCAAGCAGGTGCTCGCGCTCGTGTTCGCCGAACCGATCGCGCAAGGCCGGGTGACGCTCGACGAGCGCCATGTGCGCGTCGGCGCGTGGTCGGTGCATTGTGCGACCGGTCGCGTGATGCGCGACGGCGAACCCGTCGAACCCGCGATCGAGCCGCCGCCATCGCCGCTGCGCGCGGTGCCGTGGCTGCCTTACGACGAAGCGCTGTTGCAGCGGATCGTCGATGTGGTTGCGGGGCTGCTCGCCTGAGCGGCCATGCGGCAGCAGCCACCGCCTACCGCACCGCCTGCTGCCGCTGCACCTCCTGCGCTTTCATCTGCAGATACGCACCGCGCTCGACCTCGTGCAGTTGCTGCGGATACTGCTCGGTCGCGTCGAACCAGCGCGCGAGGCGCTGGTCGAGCGGCTTGTCGAGCGTCGCGAGAAACGTGTCGATCGCGAGGTAGTAGCGCATCGTGTTGCGCTCCAGCAGCCCGCGCACGCCGCCGACGTATTGCGGCTGCGCGGCCGATCCGCCGCTGACGGTCGTGAAGCCGACCTTGTCGCTGCCGACGGTCGCGAGGTAGGTCTTCATCGCCATCCGGCCGACCGTGCCGAAGCCATACGAATACGTCAGATGCAGGAACGTGCGCGATGCGCCGACCGGCACGGCCTCCAGCGCGATCCGGTAATCCTTCGTACCCATCGGGCCGCTGTCGGCGGTCAGGTCGACCTGGAAATAGTCGGGCGTCGCGGCCGCCACGCGATAGCGGAACTGCACGCGGTAGGTGTCCGGCAGCTTCTGCTGGATCTTGCGGCCGAGGTTCACGTCGAGCACCGGGCCGTTGCTGCCGGTCGACGCGTGGCAATACTTCGTGTTCAGGTGCAGGATCAGCACCGCGCACCAGTTCGCGGGGCCCTGCGCGGGATCGTCGAGCTGGCTGCTCACCACCGCGTACGGATAGTCGACCACCGCGTAGATGTCGCCCTTCAGCGACGACGACGCTTCCGCCGATTCGAGGACCAGCGGCCGGTGAAACGCGTTGTCCTTCAGTTGCGGGCCGAGGCTGCGGTAACGCTCGAGCAGTGTCGCCGCATCGTCCGCGCCGAACGACAGCGCGCTCCAGCCCGCGCACAGGGCCGCGACGAGCGCGCGCCGGGCGCGGCGAGCAAGCCACGTGCCGCGCGAATGTCCGGATGTCTTCATTCTTGTGCTCCCGCCGGATGCGCGATGGTCGCGCACATGTGTCACAGAATACGCCTGGCCGCAGCGCAACATGGCACGCGAATGAGCCGTTATCGGCGCCGCTTCATCGGCACCGGCAACTGCGCGGCGGTGATCCGGATCAGCGCCGACAGCCATTCGCGATCGTCCCAGCGCTCGCCGGCGATGACGAGGTGCGGCTTCGCAGCCGGATACGGCGGGCCTTCTTCGCACGTGCCGAGAAACGCGCGGCCTTCGGCCGTCGGCTTGACGAACAACCGATCGTCGCAGACGAGCGCGACCATCTTGCCGTCGCAATAGATGCCGTATTCGCCGAACATCTTGCGCGCCGATACCGTACCGGCCGCCGCCATCTGCTCGACGATGAAATCGACTGTGCCTTGGCTCGATGCCATTCGCTACTCCCGGGGAAAACAGTTATGACCCTGGCGTACGCCGGACCGTTCCGCCTGATTGGGATCGTGCGCACATCGCCTTCGGCGCACGGAAGATGCCGCGCGAACCGTCGACATCATGGGGGACGCGGATGTTTTCCCACGGCGTCACGGATTCCGGGGTGGTCGCCACGACCAGCGAACGAGCCCGCTCCGTCAGCGCGGAACAAGCCGCAAAGAAGGCTTCGACTCGGTGCGCGCTACGCTCCCCGAGACTGGGAATGCCGAGCCACCAGCGACGGCGCCGGGAAATTCGCACAATCAGCTCGGCCAGCGTCCTGATGCCGTTCGTATGCAACGCGGCGACGGCCCGGGCCACCGCTTTGCGGTGACGAATCCGTTCGCCTGCTTCGCACTGAAACAGTTTCGCCAGAGCGTCACGATGACGACTGATGGCAAACTCGACGAGTTTCCGTCGGATACGACCAGTCACACCACGGGCCGACTTTCCTTCTCCGAGCTGGTCGGGACAATAACGCTCGACGGCTTCGCGCGAGCCGACGCTCGCGTACCAGGTACGCAAGACGGCCAGGGAAGCGGCGTCGGGAAAGGAGAGCGAGTCCGGAAGAACAGGCATCCAAAAGTTATAGGCTTCGGGATGACAGCGGTGTGACAGGTGGATGTGACGCGTTTTGCAAAATGGCAGTTTTGGTCCAAAACGTAACCCTATCGCTAATGAAGGTTAGCGATAGAGGCACGCAAAACTTCTCTTTTTCCCGACCAGAAAATCGATCGACAGGCCGGCCCATCGAGCAAAAATACGGAGCATCGTTAGCTTCGCCTTTCTGCGGAAAACCTCCCACGACCAAGACATCGCGGTCCGTCAATATTGCGCACAATCACGGCAAGTCAGCCTTGTCGAAAGGGCAACGGACGTGCAACTCGCTGGTTAAACAGATCGAGAAACGATGCCAGCGACTTCGTACCTTGGAGGCGGCGTTAAAGCGCAGCAATGTCGGCGGCCGAATAGGCGTGCGCGTCGAGCAGATTCGTCGTGAGCACGCGCGGACGCGGATCAGGCGGTGATCATGCGTCGCGTGGCATCCCGCGAGGTCAGGCGCAGGTCGGAGCCTTTGGCCGCGACGACCCGCAGCGCGGGCCATCGGAGCGTGAACAAGTACTGTTCGATGCTGGTGAGCAGTTGATCATTGAGGTCGGTGAATACGGAGAACGGCAAGTGCTGTCGCGCCGTGGACACGGCTTGCGCACTGACGCGGCGGATCAGTTCAGCCTGATCGATCAGCATGGCGAAGAAACAGTCGAGTTCGGTCTGTATGGCCCCGCGCGGGGCGCTAGAAACCAACAGCTCAGGTTGACGAAATCGAGCGTGCGGCGTCGGCTGAAGCGACGCGGATCGTCGACATGGCGAGTGCACAGATCGCCGGTATGAAGGCCTTCGAGGAGCTTGGCCAAGATGGGGTCAAGCCAATTTCATATCGCGAAATATTGAAGATGGCGTTGAGGCGCATCGTCAATGAGCGAGCCTTTGTTTACAAGGGTTCCGGCTTAACTTGATAGGATTGCCTCCAAAAGGAGGTTGCGAGCATTAATACGGAGTGCTACGGTAGAAACGTGTATTGCAGTTCGTGGCGCGATTATGAATCGACGATCTGAGCTTACATTTTTGTATTTTCCACATGAATATCGTATGACAGTGTCGGCTCATCCTTCTGGCGTGATCTGGAGAAATAAAAAATTATCGATATGGACATTAACGCGGTTGCCGCAAAACTCCTTCTGATTTTTTTGCTTGGCGTTGCGATATGGTTTATTTTGGGGAAAATTGAAATTCTAGAAGGATCGATTTTGAGAGATGTTTTTGCAGGTGCTATATCCGTTGTTTTGGCGGAAGTTCTTTTTAACTATGCAAATACACGGAAGAAAAAATGATGAATCACTCTTCGGCAATTGAAAATTCATTGGAGATTGGCTGCATTCAAGAATTAACCGCTTATGAACTGTTGCTAGTATCGGGGGGAGAGGAGCAAGAAGGCCAACCAAACCAGAATGCGGGGGGGCGTAAGCGGATTGGTTTATGCAATTGCATCTGGTGCTGTTTATGGTGGTATTGGATCGGCCCTCACAAGCTTGGCCACAGGTGGGAATTGGGCGGCCGCTGGGCTAGGTGGGATGCTGGGTGGCGGTGTGGTTGGCGGCTTGAAACATATCACGCCCCCTTAATTACATATTTTTGACTATTTTTACCCCTATACACTTGACTCGACTGGCATCGGCAGGTGATCGTATGTTGCACCATAATGCGATCACCTACTTTAATTAGCCCATCGTGTCTGCAAGAATCTCAAATTGAGTTTGGACGTGAGGCTGCAGACGTCAAATCGCCGGGCCATGACAATACGGACATTCGGCACTTTTTTTGATCGATTTAAACTGCGGCACATCTGCACATAATGTTGGATTTTTGCTAATTGCTTTGTATTTCACCAGCCATCTTGCTCGGGAAGCAATTCGATCTTTTTCAATGATCCAGACACCTCTCTTCCGGCAGGCAGCCCAAGACGCTCAAGGCACGCGTCTACTCGGTGAAATTGTGCTCATCCGCCCATTGTCGTTAGCGCTTCTGACAGCAGTCGCTATTTGCATGGCAGCTGTTGTAATCCTATTTTTCGCGTTCGGCAGCTATACGCGACGCACCACCGTCGAAGGGGTAATAACGCCCAACACTGGGCTCGCGAAGATCTACGCACCGCAGCCCGGTGTCGTGCAAAGGAAATATATCGTCGAAGGTCAAGGTGTCACGCGTGGTCAGGTGCTCTACACCGTCTCGACGGATCTGCAGAGCGCGGTCGCCGGCGACACGCAAGCTGCGCTCATTGATCAGGCTCGGCAGAGAAAAATTTCGCTGCAGCAGGAGATCGTGAAGACGCGACAGTTGCAGGGCGACGAACGCAATACATTGCAAGCCAGGATCACCAGCCTGCGTGTCCAGCTTGCCGGCATTGACGCGCAGTTTGAGGCCCAGCGCACCCGTACGTCGCTGGCGGCCGACGCCGCTGCGCGCTACGAGGGCTTGCTTGCCAAAGACTACATCTCGAAGGACCAGGCCCAGCAGCGCGAAGCCGATTTGCTAGACCAGCGCGCGAAGCTCGATGGCCTCCAGCGTGACCGCGCCAGCACCGCGCAATTGCTGAAGGAGGCCTCAAACGATCTCTCCGGCTTGGCGCTCAGGCAACAGAACCAACTATCACAAATCGACCGCAGCGTGATTGACGTGGACCAGAGCCTGATCGAGAGTGAGGCGAAGCGTGAACTGGTGATCACGGCGCCGGAAACCGGCACCGCCACCGCCGTCATCGCTGAACCGGGCCAGATGGTCGACACCACCCATCCGCTGGCCAGTATCGTGCCATCGGATGCACATTGGCAGGCGTACCTGTTCGTGCCGAGCGCTGCTGTAGGCTTCATTCATGTCGGCGATCCCGTACTGATCCGCTATCAGGCTTTTCCGTATCAGAAATTCGGACAGTACGAAGCGAGTGTTGTGTCGATTGCCCGGACCGCACTGTCGTCTGCGGAACTCGCAACAAGTGGCGGGCCGATAGACCGTGATGGCAGCTACTACCGGATTACCGTCGCGCTGAACGCGCAGCAAGTCACCGCTTATGGCAAGCCGCAGCCCCTGCAGGCAGGCATGGCCCTGAAGGCGGATGTTCTGCAGGAACGCCGTCGCCTGTACGAATGGGTGCTCGAACCTCTCTACAGCCTGACCGGCAAACTCTGATCTCTCGCCTGCCCATGTCTCTTCTGGATCGTCTTTCATTTGGCATCGGCAACAGGCTTCCGGTGACCCTGCAGACCGAAGCTGCGGAGTGTGGTCTCGCGTGCCTTTCAATGGTCGCGGGTTATCACGGGCATCACATCGACCTCGCGACGCTGCGCGGCCGGTTTCCGGTGTCGCTGAAGGGCGTTGGCCTGGGCCGCGTGATCGCAATCGCGCAGCATCTCGATCTCGGCACCCGTGCGCTGAAGCTCGATCTCAATCATCTCAGCCAGTTGCGCACGCCGTGCATCCTGCACTGGAATTTCAATCACTTTGTGGTACTGCGCGAAGTGACCGGCAAGACGGTGACCATTCATGATCCAGCGCAGGGGCTCCGCAGGCTGTCGCTCGAGGAAGTGTCCCGGGCGTTCACCGGCGTCGCACTGGAGCTCTGGCCGGCGAGCAGCTTCAAGCCTCGCGACGCAACCCCATCGGTCAAACTGCGTGCGCTGCTCGGGCCGGTGACCGGACTGTCGCGCTCGATTGCGCAGATCCTGCTTCTCGCGTTTGCGCTGGAGATATTCACGCTGGCATCGCCATTCTTTCTGCAATGGGTAATCGACGAAGCCATCGTCGGTGCCGATCGCGACCTGCTGACGGTGCTCGCACTGGGTTTCGGCCTGCTGCTGGTGATGCAGCAGGCGACCAGCGCAGTCCGGACATGGGCACTGATGTATTTCGGTACAACGCTCAACGTGCAGTGGCGCGCCAACGTGTTCACTCATCTGCTTGGCCTGCCGGTGCAGTATTTTGAGCGCCGGCATCTGGGCGACGTCGTGTCGCGCTTCGGATCGGTCGATACGATCCAGCAGACGCTGACAACGTCGTTCCTGAGCGCAGTGATCGACGGACTGATGGCCATCGTCACGCTTATGATGATGCTCATCTACAGCTGGAGACTTGCCCTGATCGCGCTCGGCACGATGCTGCTTTACGCGCTGTTGCGGGCACTGTGGTATCGCCCCCTGAGGCAGGCAACCGAAGAGCAGATCGTCCACACTGCGAAACAGCAGAGTCATTTCCTTGAGACCGTACGTGGAGTCAAGGCGATCAAGCTGTTCAATCGGCAGAGCGAGCGGCGATCGGGATGGCTCACGCTACTGGTCGAACAGATCAATGCGGGCCTCCACGTGCAGAAACTGCAGCTACTCTTCCAGCAGTTAAACGGGCTGCTGTTCGGTCTTGAAGGGCTCGTCATTATCTGGCTCGGTGCACGTCTTGTGATGGACGGCCAGTTCACAGTCGGCGTGCTGATGGCATTCAATGCGTACAAGGGCCAGTTCGACAGCCGGGTCGGCAGCCTCATCGACCGGTTCTTCGAGGTCAGGATGCTGCAGCTGCAGGGCGAGCGTCTTGCCGACATTGTGTTCGCGCAACCCGAGCCCAGTGCCAGCTTGCGGCAGGTGCCCGGAGAAATCGACAACCTGATCTCCAGCATCGAAACCGACCAACTCACGTTCCGCTACGCCGACGGCGAACCACTCGTGCTCGACGGGGTGTCGATGAAAATTGAGCCCGGCGAATCGGTTGCGATCATTGGACCGTCAGGCTGTGGCAAGACCACGTTGATCAACGTACTGCTCGGAGTGCTCGCGCCGACATCCGGTTCGATCCGGATCGGTGGCGTCGACGTCGACCGGCTCGGCTTCGATCGCCTGCGAGCGCTGGTTGGCACCGTGATGCAGGACGACGTACTGTTCGCCGGCTCGATCGCCGACAATATTAGCTTCTTTGATCAGCAGGCCGACCCGCGCTGGGTGGCTGAGTGTGCACAGCTTGCTGCGATACACGCGGACATCGTTGGGATGCCGATGGGCTATAACACGCTCGTGGGCGACATGGGCACGGTGCTCTCGGGCGGCCAGAAGCAGAGAGTCCTGCTGGCACGGGCGCTCTACAAGCGGCCAAAGATCCTGGTGCTCGATGAAGCGACGAGCCATCTCGACGTACAGCGCGAGCAACAGGTGAACGCCGCTGTCAGCATGCTTAATATGACGCGTCTGATTGTCGCTCACAGGCCGGAAACAATAGCGTCGGCATCGCGCGTGATCGTACTGAACGGCGGCAGGATTGTGCTCGACCAGTCGACCGGTGGCACAGAGGTTGACGCTTCAATGTCCCCCGAAAGTCCGATGCCGGCAGGACAATAATGCCGACGGTCCGTTCCTGCCTGATCGTCGCCTGTGCGGCCGCGCTGTTTGACACCCGGCCCGCCGTGGCCCAGTTGCTTGACGTCTACCGCACGCACGAACTGGTCTCCGCGACCCCGGCCGAGACAACGCTGAAGAACATGTCGTGCGTTGAGGTAGCCACTGATCGCCCCATCGAACTGGAGGACGTCATCCTACAGGCAGTCTGCGCAAATCCCCAGACACGTAAGGCATGGGCGAACGCCCGCGCGCAGGCGGCTGCAGTCGGAACTAGCGAGGCAGCTTATCTGCCGACGCTGAACGCAACCGCTGGCTACGAACGGGATACGCTGCGGACCACCTACGATGCCAGCGCCTTCGGGCTGGGAGACATCGGAAATTCGCAGAATTCGTCCAGCAAATACGGGATGCTGAACCTGACCTGGGTGCTGTTCGATTTTGGCAAACGCAGCGCTGCCCTGCATCAGGCGCGTCAGCTACTTGCCGCCGCAAATGCCACGCAGGACAACGTGCTGCAAACCGTGTTCTTCCATGCCGCGAAGGCCTGGTATGCGGTGCGCGATGCAGAGGCGTCCGTCGATGCGACACGGCGATCGGAGGACATCGCAAGGGAGAGCCTCGCCGAGGCGAGCGCGAAGCACGAGGCTGGGGTTGGTACGCTAAGCGATCAGTTGCAGGCGCAAACGACCTGGCGTCGCGCGGTGCTCGATCGCGTGAGCGCCGAGGGTGATGTGCGTATGGCGATCGGTGCGCTGGCCGTTTCGATGGGCCTCGATGCAAATACACCGCTGCAGCTCGCGCAAACCGAGCCGTCGCCGGAAGACGCCGGATTGTCCGAAGGCGTCGATCGGCTCATCGACGAAGCGAAGATTCACCACCCCAAACTGGTAGCCGCCCGCGCGATGCTGGAAGCCGCGCGCGCCAATGTCGACGCCATGCGAGCCCAGGGCCGCCCCACCGTCTCACTCGCAGGCAGCCTGGCGCAGAACAATCCGTCGTATCAGCAACAACCGGTTTCTCTGGGTTCGCCCTCGGTAAGCACCAGTCGTGGAAGCACGATCGGTATCCAGGTGACAATCCCGCTGTTCGAAGGCTTCGCCTCCGGCTATCGCACCGCGCAGGCTCAGGCGCAAGCCGATGCACAGGAAGCGGATTTGCGGGATACAGAACTGCAGGTATCGCTCGATGTATGGGAAAGTTACCAGAGCTTGCAGACCGACACCGTCAATGTGGGCAATTCGAAAGATCTGCTTGCCGATGCGCAACGCGCGCTCGATATAGCCCGCGGACGCTACAAGGCGGGGGTCGGTACATTCACCGAACTCCTGAACGCGCAGACCGCACTGACCGAAGCGCAAAAACAACGTTTGGTGGCGATATCAAAATGGCGAACCGCCCGACTCAAGCTCGCCGCAAGCCTCGGTAATCTTGGATTGTGGAGCGCAGAATAATGTGGTCGCAATGAAGCTCCCCACCCCAGGGGGCGGGGAGCCCACATCTGTCGGCTTGGTAACGAACGTTGCGACGGTTGGGTATTGGAAATCATCGAATCCCTCGGGATATCCCCGGCCTGGGCATGTTCCCGATGGCGCAGCGTCGGCTGAGGCGATGAACGAGTCACGCCCGCGGCATTGCATCCGTGATGTGGCGCGCACCGGGACACGTGGTGAAGCATTGATCACGATCCAAAATTTTCCTGTTGTTTATTACAAATCAAGTACTTACGTCGCGATATGGCGGATTTTCAATGAATCCCGGCCATACTTCCAACAGCGCTTCACCAAAAATGTGCTTCGCTTACGTGCCGGGGGAGCGGCACGGACCATCCGACCGGATCGCGGTGCCCCCGAAGCATCTCTGAAAGGCCCCCCGATGAGCGCACCCGAGACATCCATTGCCGGCGCAACCGTCCCCGCCGTAAGCGACGCGCGACGTCGCGCCCCAGCCGACCGCGACCACACCCGCCCGCGAACGCAGCACCGACATCGCCGGCCCCGCCTACGCGCAAGCGGTGCAGTTCGGCATCGAATACGCGCCCGAGCCGCCGTTCGAATGCGGATGCCCCGAACGGGCCGCGCCGGACGTGCTCGAGTCTGTGTCCGCGCTGTTCGAGCGCGTACGGCCCGACGTCATGCGGTCGTCACGCATGCGGCGCAGAAACTCACGCAGCCGGACGCAAGCGAGCGCGCGACGTGACGCGCAGGCAGCCCCTGCCCGATCGGCACGACACGGCTACTTCTCGGCCGCGAACGCGCTCGACATCTGCCGCGCCCGCTTCACGTCGTCGCCGTGCAGGTAGATCGACGTCGTCGAGATCGACGCATGCCGCAGGTTGTCGCGCACGGTCGTCAACTCCGCGCCGCGCGCCAGCGCGTGGGTCGCATGCGTATGGCGCATCCAGTGCGGGCTTGCCTGCCGCAGCTTCTGCGCGAGCGCGGGGTTGTCGGCCGCGACCTGATCGGCCGTCTGCGCGAAGAAACGCTGCATCACCTTCCACAGCCGCACGCTCGTGATCGCGGCCGCGCCGTCTTCCGCGAGGCTCGGGATCAGCGGCGTATCGGGCCGCCAGCGCGACGGCGTGACCGGCAACCGACGTGCGACCAGGAAACGGTCGAGCCCCGTGCGCGCGAGCGGCGGCAGCGCGACGCGCGCGGCCTTGCTGCCCTTGCCGATCACCTTCAGCCACGCGTCGCCGTGCGCATCGGTCTCGATGTCGCCGAGCGTCGCGCCGACCAACTCGCTCGCGCGCAGCCCGGTCGCATAGCCGAAATCGAGAATGAAGCGCAGCCGTTGCGCGGCGGCCGGCGTCCAGCCCGACTGCGGCGCGGCCGGCGTGGCCTTGCGGAACTCGAGCCCGTCGGCGATCGTGCGCACGAGCAGCCACTCGCCTTCGGTGAACGCATGCGACGTGTCGAGTGCGTTCGGGCCGCGCGTGTCGCGCACCTTGACGCCCGCGAACGGATTCGCGAGCAGGTAGCGCTGCTCGATCAGCCAGCGGAACAGCGCGCCGAGCACCGACAGCGTGTACGCGGCCGAGCGCGCGGACAGCGCACCCGAGAACGGCCGCCAGTCGGGCGCACTGCGCGGCCGCACGGGCCCGACCCAGCGCTCGTGCGGTGTCGGGCGCCGCACGAACGCGCGATACGCGACCGCATCCTCGGTCGTCAGCGACGACAGTGCGCGGCCGCGCTCGACGATCGCCCACAGGATCAGCCGCTCGGCTTCCTTCCGGTACGCCCGCCGCGTCGCGGCCGATTCGTGCAGCGACAGCCACGCATACACGGCCGCGTAATCGTTGTCCGCATCGAGCGTGCTAGTCGCGCGCGGCGCGCGGAAGGTGCCGGCCGAGCCGTCGACCTCGTGCGGCAGCTTCAACTGCTCCCACGGCACGATGGCGCCGCGCGGCGTCGCCGCGATCAGCGCGCGCGCCCGTTCGGTCAGCGCCGGATGCGCGGCGAAAAATGCCTCGATGTGCCGCGCACTGGCCACGCCGAGGCCCGCGATCGCACGCCACCACTGGCGCCGGCGCGGAATCCGCACCGTGAGATCGGCGAGCGTCGCGATCCCGTGCGCACGCAGCGCGCCGACCGCACGCGCGGGCAGCCACAGGCCGACGTCGTCGCTGATCTGCGGGACCGGCGCACGCGCATGACGCAGCAGGCCGATCGCTTCGGCCGCCGCCTTCGCTTGCTGCAGACGCTCACTGTCGGCATGACCGAGCCGCTCCGCGAGATCGGGCCGGCCCACCTGCCGCGCGACGCGCACGAGGCGGCGGCGAATGGCTCCGATCACGCCGCGCGCCGAGCGCCCTTCGCCGAGCCGATCTGGCAAGTAACGCTCGACAGCCTGACGCACGGTCATGCCGGCGTACCACGCACGCAGCGCGGCCAGTTCGTCGGCATCGGGAAAGCCTGCGGGCGCAGGGGGGGAATCGAAGGAAGGCGGTGAGGCGAGGCGCGGTTTCATGACCGCGAGTTTGACAGAAGCGCGCGCGATCGGGTACGTCGCGCGCAGGGTTCAGGACGAGATACGCGTTCACACGCAGGACGCCCGACGCGCCCTGCTATGCTCCGCACTGCATTCCCGCGGCCTCCGTTCGCTGCTTCCTCGCATCACGTTGCAACGGGCGGGTTCCGCGTTGAATTGCGCTGGGCGATCCGGCCATCCGTCCCGGTATGCGCAGCCGGATATCAAAGGCCGCGTGGGTCGTCCAATGCATTTCCGGCCGTCGGTCAATCACGCCTTTACCAACAAGAACCGCCATTCCATGACATCCCGCCTTGTCGCCGCGCTCGTTGCCGCGGCCTTGAGCTGCACCGCGCTGCCCGCCGCCTACGCACGCACCTACGTCGCGCCGACCGCGTCGTTCGGAACCGGAGCTTACGTTCACCGGTTCGTGCTGCGCGACCCCGTCACGCACCGGCCGCTGCCGAATGCGCGCTACCGGCTGCTGCTGCCCGGGCAGGTGATCGCGGGGCTGCCGCCTCATGAAAAAGGCGGCGAAAGCGTCGTGTTCGGCACGACCGATGCCGCCGGACGCACGGTGCGGATCCGCCTGCCCGCCCGTCATCCCGAGCATGAGTGGGCGCTTCAGCCCATCGTCGGCGAAGGCGACATGGGCGGAACGTTCCGCGTGATCGACATCGATACGGGGCGACCCTACGGCCATTACTCATACGTACTCGACGTCACGGGCGCCTACCTGGCCTGCGGGCAGATCGACGCCAACGGCTATACCGTCTTCGCGCAATCGCACGAGGACCGCAAGCTCTGGTTGCACCCCACGGTATTGCGCATCCCCACGGACACCGACTGGTGCGCAGGGCCTGCCGCGGACATCGCCAACAGTGCCGGCAATCCGGGCGTGCCCGATCTCTACACGCAGTACCTCGGCAGCCTGGTCGCCGACGGCCAGCATCTCGGCCGGGCACTCCGGCAACAGATCGCGGCCAAGATGGTCGCGCTGGCGATTGCCGAACGGGACGAAGGCCGCATCGACACTGCGCTCGAGGTGGGCAATTTCACGGATCGCATGTTGAACACGGTCGGTTACGACCTCGTCAATGCCGGCCTGAAGATCGATCGTGCGATGGCGATGATCGATGCGCGCCTCGCGAAATCGCCGGACGACGCGTATGCGCTCGACAGCAAGGGCTGGGCACTGTATCGCCTTGGTCGCAACGACGACGCGCTGACTTGGTTCGACCGGTCGATCGCGATCTTCGCGAAGGACGGCGACATCGACAAGGATGCACGCGAAGCCTATGCAAGCGGGCTGACGCACAAGGGTGAAGTGCTGTGGAAGCTGGCGCGCCGGGATGAAGCGCGCGAGGCGTTCGCGCAGGCGCGGCAGGTGCAGCCGGAGAACGCCGACCTGGCGGAGACATTGAAACGGCTGGCGATCCCGCTCGGGCAGGATGGCGCGAAGGCGCCGGGTACGGCAAGCGAATAGCCTGCGACGCGAGCGGGCATGCAAGCGGATGCCTTGCGCTGCAGCGGCTGTCGCGGGGCACGGGGCGCGCGGCGGCCGGCCGTGTCCGGCACCTTCACCGGACGAGGCCGGCCCCGCTCGCTTCCGTCACTCCTCGCCCTTCGCACCCGGGTTGAGCATCACGACGAAGCCGGCCACGCCGACCACCAGCGCGACCGCTCCGCCGCGCAGCGCCATCGTATTGTCGAACAGCAGCCCCGACACGACGGCCATCATCCCCGCGAGCGACACGAACACCGCGATCGCCGCGACGACGATCCGGGACTGGCGGCGAATCATCGCGCGCGCCGCGTCAAGCAGCCGCGGCGGTAGCCGCTGCGTCGTGATCGTCACTGCGAATCAGCAGCACCGGGCACTTCGAGCCGCGCACGAAGCGCTCCGCGACGCTGCCGAGCAGCACGCGCCGGATCCCGCGCCGCCCATGCGTGCCGACCACCGCGAGATCGACCGCGCCTTCCTTCACGTAGCGCTGCAGGCGCTCCGCGATGTCCTCGCCGATGCTTTCGGTCTCGACGAGTTCTGCCTCGCCCTTCGCACCGGCCCGCGCGAGGATCTGCTCGGCTTCGCGCAGCACCTTGCGCCCGTCGTCGCGCATCTCCTCGACCAGTGCGTGCGGATCGAAACGGCCCGCGTAAGTGAACAGCACCGACTTGTCCACCACATACACGACGCTGACGTGTGCGTCGCTTGCCAGCGCGACCTTCACTGCCTCGGCAAGCGCCTGCTTCGACGACGCGCTGCCGTCGACGGCCACCATGATCTTCTTGTACATGCGAACCTCGCTGGGGTGAGTTGCCGCACGTCTGATCGCGCGGCCTTGTGACCATCATCGGCGGTTGGCTGGTTCGAATGTTGATGGCGATCAAGGCCGACCGGACGCCATCCGTGCGGCAAAGCGTCGCGACGTGATGCCGATACCGCTCGCCTGCGGCAAGGTCGCCAACCGGCCCGACACGGAAGCCGAAGCAGCGGGATCGAGCGGTCATCGTGCCGAAAGCGCTATCATCGAATGTGCGACTTTCGTCCGGCCCTTATTTGCCGGCCCACTTTCAACTCGCTCAACCGACATGACAACGACTACCGAACGCGTGGACGGCGCCGCCCAGCATCTCGTCGCCGCCCGCCATGCCGGCTCGCCCGGCCCGCTGCTGCCCGATGCGCTGCGCCCCGAGAACGTCGAGACCGCCCTCGCGATCCAGCAGCGCGTGGCCGACCTGCTCGGCGAACCCGTCGGCGGCTGGAAATGCGCGCTGCCGCCGCCCGACCGCGTGATCCTCGCGCCGATCTTCGCATCGACGATCCGCGAGGCCGATGCGCCGTACCGCGTCGTCGGCGGCCCGATCGTGCGGATCGAACCGGAAATCGCATTCGTGCTCGATCGCGACCTGCCTGCGCGCGAACAGCCTTACGACGAACAGGACGTGCGCGACGCGATCCGCGAAGTGCGCATCGTGCTCGAAGTGCTCGGTTGCCGCTATGCGGAGCCCACGCGCGCATCGAAGTTCGAGCTGCTGGCCGACGGGCAATTCAACCAGGGGCTGTGCGTCGGCCCGGTCGTGCCCGACGGGCTGAACGTGCCGCTCGAGACGCTGGCGCTGACGTTCGAAGGCGCGCTGAACCGCGCGATCGACGGCCGCCATCCGGACGGCGATCCGCTGAAGCCGCTGGTATGGCTCGTCAATTTCCTCGCGTCGCGCGGCGACGCCGTGCGCGCCGGGCAGATCGTGACGACCGGTTCGTACGCGGGCGCGATCGACGTGCCGCTCGGCGATGCGCTGACGGTACGCTTCGGCGAACTCGGCAGCCTGTCGGTGACGTTGACGGCTTGATGCGTGTGGTGGGTGGGAGCGGTTGCGCTGATCGCTGATCACAGCGTGACAGCGGGGATCGATGCGTGGCGTGTTTCGTGACCGTTTTCGGGTGTGCGGCTGCCCGTGCTGCCTTGACGGCAATGTCATCGCGACCACGCCCACAACCACACAACCAAACCCCACCCATGCCGATGCCGACAGCGATTCGCCAAGCAGCGCCACGCTGATGCCGACGCCGGAAGATCGTTCGTCTATCTTTGGACGACATGAGGTGCTGTACAAACCGCCATAACAGACACCGAGGGCTTCAATGGATGAAACGACAGGCGCGATCAAGCGCGCCGCTCGCTACCGCGCAGCACGCGAGCAAGACGTCGACGCGCTCGTCGAACTGGTCAATGCGGCGTACCGCCCGACGACGTCTGCAGGCGGATGGACACATGAGTCGGCCCTGATCGACGGCCCGCGGATCACGTCGTCGCAGCTCGGCGCGACGCTGCGGGCCCCGGACTCCGTCCTGCTCGTCGCCGAGATCGACGGCAGTATCGCCGGCTGCATCGAAGTCAGGAAAGACGGAAACGCGGCCTATATCGGCACCTTGGCCGTCGCGCCGTCAATGCAGGATCGTGGGCTCGGAAAGGCGTTGCTGCACGAAGCCGAGCAATTCGCCGTTCGCAGCTGGCAGATCGAGACGGCCGTGATGGTTGTCCTGTCGGCACGCCGCGAGCTGAGCGACTTCTACTTGCGCCGCGGCTACACGCGAACCGGCGAGCGGATGGGCTACCCGTTCGACGCGGGTGTCGGCAGGCCTCGAGACGAAAGCCTGACCATCGAAACGCTGATCAGGAACATTGCGCGCGACTGATGCCGCGTGCCGTCGCATCGAGCCCTTTCGCAACGACATGCCCCGTATCTCGCTCGTCCCAGCGTGATAACGTTGCACATCATCGCGTCCACCACAACCCAACCCCGGACACGCGCATCGCCTTCAAGCCGATACCGACCATGTCGCTGACACCGCTTCCCGCCCTGCTCGACGAAACCCTGCGCACCGTCGCGCGCCGCTATCGGCTGCCGCCGCTCGACAGCGCGTCATCACCGGCCGACGCCGCGAACCCGGCCGCCACGCTGGCAATCGTGATCGAGGAAGCGCGCCGGATGCGAAGCGACGGACAGACGCCCGACGCGGTACTGCGGCAGCGCTTCATCGACGCCCTCGCGCAGATGATCCGCGATGCAATGGACACGCACGCCGGCGATCCCGCCTTCCAGGCCGCGGTGCTGCGGCACGATGCGCCGAGCGTGCGCGAATACGCGTCGTTGTCCGCGCACGCCGAGCAGGACCGGCGCGCGCTGCACTCGGCCGTCAACGCGATCGCGCACCCGGCCAAGCTCGAGCGCAGCGCCCGCCCATGGCAACGCGACGGGCTCGCGCGGCTGCATGCGGCCGCCACCGCCGCGTCGTGGGCCGACCTGCACGACACGCTGCGGCACCTGCTCGCGCTGCCCGACATGGCGACCGACGCCGCGTTCGAGCAGGACATCGTCAAGCTGAAAGACAGCCCCGCGCTCGAACGCATGCTGCGCATCGACGCACTGGCATCGGACGAGCACGTGCGTCGCTACCGGTCGCTCTGGGTGCGCCAGGGCCCGCTCGAAGGCAGCACCGTCGCCGTCGCGCAGGGCGTCGCGTCGCAGCAGCGCGGCGCAGCCGTCGAAGCACTGGCCGCGCTGGCGCTCGACGCGCTGGCGCGCCGGCTCGACGCCGTCGACGCACGCCGCACGTACCGGGTGGTGACGTCGATGCGCGTGCCGTCATCGATTCCGGGCCGCCACGATCGCGCGAAAACCGAATGGGACGCGATCCTGCTCGAACGCACGCGCGGCGATGATCCGGCGCCCGTGTGGAACGTGCGCTTCCTCGTCGAAGCGAAAGCGTCCGCGGACGCCGCGACCACCGACCTGCCGCGGCTGCTGCGCGGCCTGAACCTGCTCGCGCAGGCCGACCCGGACACGATCTATTCGTTCGAGACGCACCAGGGCACGGTGCGCGTGCAGGGTGCGTCGCTGCGCGCGCTGACGACCGACGAAGCGACGCTGCCACGCGAAGTGCTCTATTGCTGCGATGCGTCCGCGGATGCAACGCCACGCCTGCTGGGCGCCGCGAGCCGGACGCAGCTGCTGTCGGCTCAGGCGAGCCTCGAATACGCGAGCGCGCTCGTGCAGCGGCCGGATGCCGATCCGGGCGGCCTGGGTGTCGTCTGGCACGCGCTGCTGACGCTGCCGCAATGGCATGCCGTGCTGCACCAGTACCCGTCGTTGCGGCAGGTCCGCGAGCTGATGGTGGCGATCGACGACTTGCGGGCCGCGATCGACGATGTCGACGAAGGCGGTGTGGCGAGCAGCGCGTACGCGTGACGCGCGAGCCGGATCGGACCGGCGATCGACACGACTAGCCGTCCGGCGCGAACTGGTTGCCGATGCACCGGGCCGCCGCTCGCACCGGCGAAATTCGTGCATCCGTTGCGGTACGATACGCGCCGGGGCGAAACGCCTCACCTGAGAGACCCGGCCGCTGCGGCCCCCTACCCGGCACAAGAAAAAAATGCCCAAAAGCCCATTGCTGCACCGAAACCTGTTCGCCGCGCTGGCGGCCAGCCTGTTCTGCATTCCGACGGCCCATGCCAGCGGCGACGACGGCTGCTATTCACCGACCACGCTCCGGCAGACCACCTACTCCTGCGCCAACGTGCCGATGCTGAGCCCGGCCAACGACACGCGCATCAACGCGATGCTGATGATGGTCGACAGCACCAAGGTCGCGCAGGCGTTTCCGGACCCGAAGACGATCCCCGTGAAAGACCGGATCAACCAGATCATCGTGCCGTTCCCGATGGACTTCTCCGGATGGATCTATATCGGGCAGAAGGAGCCCGACAAGACCGGCGGCGCAGCGGATACCGGAACACCGTCGAACCAGTACGCCGACGGCGAAGGCAGCATCTGCCGCAGCATGGCGTCGGGCGCCGACGCATTCAACGACGCGCTCGGCAGTGCCGGCAGCCTCCCCGCCGATGAAGCCACGCGCCTGCGCGCGGCGCGCGCCGACATCGCGCAGAAGACCTGCGCCGCCGGCGGCGCGAGTGCCGCGTGGGCCAGACCGCCCGTCAAGTCGGCGCTCGGCCAGCAGTTCGCCGCGTACCTCGACGGCACGAACGCGTTCTACCGTGCCGACTTCCTCACCGCGACCCGGGCCTTCGCGAGCGCGTCCCACAGCGCGAACCCGTGGCTGAAGGAAACCGGCCTCTATATGGCCGGGCGCGCGCAGCTGAACGCCGCTCAGGCCAACGTGTTCGACAACGACAGCCCCACGCCGACGCGCGGCCGCGTGGCGAAGGTGTCGCTCGACGCCGCGAATACGGTGTTTCGCACTTACCTGAAGGTGTACCCGCAGGGGCGCTATGCGACCTCCGCAAACGGGCTGCTGCGGCGTGTCGCGTGGCTCGGCGGGAACGTCACGCAGCAGGCCGACCTGTACGGGCACGCGCTCGCACGCTGGTCGCCGGCGACGTCGAACGTGCCGCTGATCCAGCTGGCGAACGAACTCGACAGCAAGCTGCTGTTCGGAGCGGAATTCGACGCGAGCCAGATCCAGTCGCCGACCGTGCTCGCGACCGTCGACCTGCTGCGCATGCGCACGTCGGACAGCAGCGATTCGAGCCGCGCCAAGCCGCTGACGCTGGACGAACTGCAGGCGCAGAAGCCGCGTTTCGCGAACGCGCCCGCGCTGTACGACTACCTGCTCGCGACCTGGTACGTCCAGATCGGGCACAAGCCGGACGCCGCGCTCGCATTGCTGCCGCAGACGCCCGCTGAGCCGCTCGACTACTTCGGCCTGAGCCAGCAGGCGCTGCGCGGCTTCGCGCTGGAGGACAGCGGCCAGTCCGACAAGGCGCGCCAGCTGTGGCGCGACCTGATCCCGCTCGCGAAATTCCGCTTCCAGCGCGAGGCGCTGGAGCTCGCGCTCGCGATCAACCTGGAACAGGCCGGGCTCGTCAACGACGCATTCGCCGACGATTCGCCCGTGCAGAACGCCGCGATCCGTGCCGTGCTGCTGCAACGCTCGGCCAATGCGGACCTGCTGCGCGCGCAAGCGCAAAACCAGGCGAGCGGCGGCGCGCTGCGCGACACCGCGCTGTACACGCTGCTGTACAAGGAGCTCACCCGCTCGCACTACGCCGAGTTCATCGCTGATGCCGCGCTGGTGCCCGGCAAGCCGGCCGATCCGTTGAAGCCGTTCGTCGCGGCCGGCGCGAGGAACGAAGACGCTTATACGTGCCCGTCCGCGCACGACATCGCCACGGTGCTCCAGCAGAATCCCGCCGATCCGAAAGGGCTGAACTGCCTCGCCGATTTCGTGCGCCTGCACCCGCCCGCACCCGGCGTCGAAAGCGATCCGGTGCCGATGTGGATCCGCAACGCAGCGACGAAGGCCGCCACGGGCATTCCGTCGACGCTCGGCGCGGGGCCGTCGCAGTTCGACGGCAAACCGTACGAGCGGATGTCGAGCTACGTGACGGTGATGGCCGATGCACAGGCGAACCCGAACGATCGCGCCTACGCGTACTATCGTGCGATCAAGTGCTATGCACCGGGCGGCACCAACGAATGCGGCGGCAAGGACGTGCCGAAGAACGTGCGCAAGCGCTGGTTCGATACGCTGAAGGCGAGCTACGCGGGCAGCCCGTGGGCGCAGAAGCTTCGCTACTACTGGTAAGCGCCTCGTGAAGCGCATCGCGCGCCTGGCGTGTATCGCACTGCTGCTGGCCGGACGCGTCGCACAGGCCGGCACCGTCGACGCCGCGCGGTATGACGCGTTCTGGCTGTGGGCAGGCGTGAAGCCGCAGGCGGTCGTGCACGGCGCGCGCACCGTGTACGTGCTGCAAGGGCAGATCGAGGCGCCGCCGCGGGACGAGTCGCAGGTCCGCGTGATCGCGCAGGGCGTGGCGCTGCCGCCCGCGCCGCAGGCGCGCGTGTGGCTCGTCTATCGCGCGCATACGCTGCGCTGGACGCCGCGCGTCACGCAGATCATGCTCGCGCAGCTCACGCGCTGGCGCGCGTCGGGCCGCACGATCACCGGCATCCAGATCGACTTCGATGCGCGCACGCGCCACCTGCAGGATTACCTCGAATTCCTGCGGTCGCTGCGCGACACGCTGCCCGCCGACTATCGGCTCAGCATCACCGGGCTGCTCGACTGGAGCAGCCGCATCGATACCGACCAGGTGAACCAGCTCAGGGGGATCGTCGACGAAGTGGTCGTGCAGACCTACCAGGGCCGCCGCACGATCCCCGACTATGCGGACTACCTGCCGCGCGTCGCACGGCTGCAGTTGCCGTTTCGCATCGGCATCATCCAGGGCGGCGAATGGGACGCGCCGCCGTACCTCGCGACGAACCCGTGGTTCCGTGGCTACGTCGTGTTCCTGCGCAACGGCTGACATGACTCGCGCGGTCAATCGGGACCGCTTACGCGGCGCCCGCGATCGTGCTGCCGAGCCCGGCGAGCGCAATCACGAGCAGCGCGCCCGCTGACGAAGCCGTGATCCATCGCTGCTTGCGATGAATCAGCGGATGGTTGATCGCGGCCATGTAGCCGGTCAGGATCGTGAAATCGACCGCGATCCACAGTGCGGCCAGGATTGCCAGGCTCACGCGCGAATCCGGCGTGATGCCGACGAACTGCGGAAAGAACGCGACGAAGAACAGCAGGTCCTTCGGATTCGCGATGCCGACGAGAAAGCCGCGCACGACGCCCGGCAAGCCGCGCGCCTGCGATGCCGGCTCGCCTTCCCGCGCGTCATTGCCGTCGCGCGTCCGGCCGGCGCGCCATTCGCCGAGCAGCGTCCGGACGGCCAGTACCGCGATGAACACGCAACCCGCCACGTGCAGCCCGGTCAACAGACGCTCGCTGACGAGTACGACGCCGAACACCATCAGCATCGCCCCCGCGATCATCACGAGGCTCGCGGCATTCGCGCCGACCGCAGTCAGCATCCCCTGGCGGAAGCCGCGCCGCGCGACGGTGCCGACCACGAGCATGACGACCGGGCCGGGCGTCGCGATGAGCAGCACGATCGCGGCGAGATAGGCGAACAGCAGCGGGTAATGAAGTGCCATGACAAAAAGTTGTTGGGTGAATGGACGCGCGTGCCCGCCGCGGTGGCATCATCGTGCTTCAGCGCAGCGGATTGCACGGTTTTCTGAAGTATTGCGTACCCGCCAAGCTGTTGAAAAACGGAAAATCCTGCCGGATGACATGAGTTTTATTCATATTCGAAACCCGTGAAGGCCAAACCGCTCCCTCCCGTCTACGCGCTGCGCGCGTTCGAAAGCGCCGCGCGCACCGGCTCGTTTACGCTGGCTGCCGAGGAACTGAGCCTCACGCAAAGCGCGGTGAGCAAGCACGTGAGGACGCTCGAGGCGTACTTCGGACGGAAACTGTTCGTCCGGCACGGCCCGAAAATGACCGTGACGGCGGAAGCGCACATCTTCGCGTCGGGCCTGCGCCGCGGCTTCCGGCAGATCGAGGAAGCCTGCGTGCTGTTCCAGTCGCAGCGCGACGTGCTGCGGCTCAAGGCGCCGTCCACGCTCACGATGCGCTGGCTGCTCGACGCACTGGCCGCGTTTCGCGACACGCGGCCCGCGTTCGAGGTGCAGATCGCGAGCGTGTGGATGGACGTCGATACCGTCGATTTCTTCAGCGAATCCTACGATTGCGCGATCCTGCTCGGCGCAGGCAAGTTCGGCGAGGCCACGCAGTGCGTGAAGCTGTTCGACGAATGGCTGATTCCGGTGTGCTCGCGGGCAACCGCGACGGTCGCACGCACGAATCCGGCGGCGTGCGAGCTGATCCACCCGTCGCCCGACCGGCGTGACTGGCGCCGCTGGCTCAAGGGCAGCGGGCATGATCTCGACGTGGACATCACGCGCGGGCAGGTGTTCGACATGCTCGAACAGGGGATCGCGGCGGCGATTGCCGGCCACGGCATCTCGATCGGCGATCTCGCGCTGTGTGCGACGGCCATCGACGAGAAGCAGCTCGTGCTGCCGTTCAAGACCGCCGTCAATACGGGGGACGCGTACTACCTCGTCTGGCCGGACGACTCCGCCAAGGCCGCGCAGGTGCGCGACCTGCTCGCGTTCCTGGAGCGCCGGATGCCGCGCCTGACGTTTCCAGGCATCCGCTTCAACGGTCCGGGCCAGGACCTGTGATCCGGCCGCGTGGCCGCGTGGCCGACGGCGCGACGGGCCTACCGCGCGCCGCCGGCCCGCAATGGCAGCGCAGGCCGCCGAAGCGGGCCTGCGCTCACACCGTTACGCCTGCACGAACGCCAGCAGGTCGGCGTTGAGGACGTCGGCGTTGACGGTCAGCATCCCGTGCGAGTAGCCCGGGTACGTCTTCAGCGTGCCGTTCTTCAGCAGCTTGATCGACTTCAGCGCGGCATCCGCGATCGGCACGATCTGGTCGTCTTCGCCATGCAGCACGAGCGTCGGGACGGAGATCGACTTCAGGTCTTCGGTCTGGTCCGTTTCCGAAAACGCCTTGATGCCCTCGTAATGCGCCTTGGCGCTGCCTTCCATCCCCTGTCGCCACCAGTTGCGGATCACGCCCTGATGCACGGTTGCACCTTCGCGGTTGAACCCGTAGAACGGGCCGCTCGGCACATCGAGGAAGAACTGCGCGCGATTGTCGGCGAGCGCTTTCCGGAAGCCGTCGAACACCTCGATCGGCAAGCCTTCCGGGTTCGCTTCGGTTTTCAGCATCAGCGGCGGCACCGCGCTGACCAGCACCGCTTTCGCGACGCGGCCGGCCGGTTCGCCATGCTTCGCGACGTAGCGCGCCACTTCGCCGCCGCCGGTCGAGTGGCCGATGTGCACCGCATTGCGCAGGTCGAGCGCTTCGACGACCGCGAACGCGTCCGCCGCGTAATGATCCATGTCGTGGCCGTCCGACACCTGCGCCGACCGGCCGTGGCCGCGCCGGTCGTGCGCCACGACGCGATAGCCCTTCTGGACGAAGAAGAGCATCTGCGCGTCCCAGTCGTCCGCGGACAACGGCCAGCCATGATGGAAGACGATGGGCTGCGCGTCCTTCGGGCCCCAGTCCTTGTAGAAAATCTCGACGTGATCCTTCGTTGTGACGTATGGCATCGCGATGGACTCCTGTAAGGTGGTTGAATTCGGCGCGGTGGCCGGCAGCCATTATCGAACAGGTTTGTTAAACGATGATGCCAGGATGCGAATGATCATCGTCAATTTCATCGACGTGGACGAATTCGCTACGGGCGAACGATCGTGCATCGCCGCGCTTCAACCGCACGTCAACCGTCCGTCGACACCGTCACAGCCTCCCACGCGCGAATTTCCGCGTCCAGCGCCGCCAGCTTGCCGCGTACCAGCCGCAGCGCATCGCTGCCGAGCAGCAAATGCGCGGGCGGATGTTCCGCCGCGATCGCCGCGAGCATCGCCCGCGCGGCCTTCGCGGGATCGCCCGGCTGCTTGCCGCTCTTCTCTTCGCGCGCCTGGCGGATCGGGTCGAACAGCGCGTTGTAGTCGGCGATCGAGCGCGGCGTGCGCGCCATCGAGCGGCCCGCCCAGTCGGTGCGGAACGAACCCGGCGCCACGGCCGTCACCGCGATGCCGAATGGTTCGAGCTCCTTGCCGACGGTTTCGGTAATGCCTTCCAGCGCGAACTTGCTGCCGCAGTAGTAAGCGATGCCCGGCATCGTGATGTGGCCGCCCATCGACGTGATGTTGAGGATGTGGCCACGCCGCCGCTCGCGCATGGTCGGGATGACCGCCTTCATCATCGCGACCGCGCCGAACACGTTCACGTCGAACTGCCGGCGCATCTCCGCGAGCGACGCTTCTTCCATGATCCCTTCGTGCCCGTAGCCGGCGTTGTTCACCAGGATGTCGACGGGCCCGACGTTCGCCTCGATTTCAGCGACGACCCCGTCGATGCGATCGAAGTCGGTCACGTCGAGCACCCGCGCGAACGCCTGCGCGGACAGTGCTTCAAAATCCTGCGCCGCCTGCGCGCTTCGCACGGTGCCAACGACCGTGTAACCCGCCGCGAGGGCCTCCTGCGCGAGCGCGCGGCCAAAGCCGCTGCTGACGCCAGTAATGAGCATGAGCTTGCCGGATGCCATGTGAGCTTCTCCCGAATGTCGACTGGAGCGTGCATACTAGTCTGATGAGCTACGTCGAATAAGCCCGATTCCGCTGATTTTCTTGCACAAAACTATGAGCGCCGATCCCATCCCTGCCCGATCCCCGTCGCTGCCGCCGCGCGACCGGAAGCGCCTGGTGACGCTGCTGCGCACGCTGGCGCCCGACGAAGGCTACAACCTGACGGCGCTGCCGAGCGTGCGCATCCTGCGTTCGAACCGCGCGCTGTCGCGCACGCCGGTGCTGTACGACCCGGGCATCGTGATCGTGTGCCAGGGATCGAAGCGCGGCTACTTCGGCGGCGAGCGCTATCTGTACGACGCGCACCACTATCTGGCCGTGTCGGTGCCCGTGCCGTTCAGCATGGAGACCGACGCCACGCCCGAGCGCCCGCTGCTCGCGCTGTACCTGCACCTCGATTTCACGCTGGCCGCCGAACTCGCGGCGCAGATCGACCGCGCCGGCACGGCGGAGCCCGTGCAGGCGCCCAGGAGCATGATGTCGACGCCGATGGATGAAACGATGCACGCGTCGGTGCTGCGTTTCGTGGAGGCGTTGCACCGGCCGCTCGACGCCGCGGTGCTCGGCCCGGCGCTGCTGCGCGAGCTGTATTTCCGCGTGCTCACCGGCGCGCAGGGCAGCGCGATGCGCAGCGCGCTGGCGATGCGCGGGCAGTTCGGCCGGATCGGCCGGTCGTTGCGCGTGATCCACGCCGATTACGCGCAGCCGCTCGACGTGCCGCAACTGGCCGACGCAGCCGGCATGAGCGTGCCGAGCTTTCACAGCCACTTCAAGGCGATCACGCAGGTGTCGCCGATGCAGTACCTGAAGTCGACACGGCTGCATCAGGCGCGCTTGCTGATGGTGCGCGAGGACCTGACGGCCGAGGCGGCCGGCTATGCGGTCGGCTATGCGAGCCCGTCGCAGTTCAGCCGCGAATTCAAGCGCCTGTTCGGCCTGACGCCGGCGAAGGAAACGCAGCGCATGCGCGAAAGCTTCGCGATTCCGGAAGCCTTCGAGGATGCGGAATTCGTGTCGTCGCATTGACGTGCGTCGGCATGCAGCCGTCACGCATGCCGTCAACGCATCGCATCGCGGACCAGACCGGCGAGCGACCTCAGGATGAGCGCCGTCACGCCCCAGATGTCCTGCGCCTGCTCCGCCCAGTACCATGCGCCCGTGCGTTCGCCGTCCGTGTATTGCCGCAGCAGATCCGGATTCAGCAGCACGGCGAACGGAAACTCGAAGATCTCCGCGACTTCCGCGGGCGCCGCCTCCCATCTCGCCGTTTCCGGCACGATGCCGATCACGGGAAAGATCGCGTGATTGCGCTTTCTGGTTTTGTGGATCGGCAAGCTGCCGACCACACGGACCGCATCGGGTGCGAGGCGGATTTCCTCGAACGCCTCGCGCAAGGCGGTCGTACCGATATCGCGGTCGGACTCGGCCGGGCGTCCGCCCGGGAAACTCACATGCGACGAGTATTCGCTGAGGTCCGACGCGCGTATGGTCAGCAGGATCGTCGGCTCGCGCCGTGCGACGATCGCGACCAGCACCGCCGAGAATTTCCACTGGCCATCGTTGTCCGCGAGGGTTTGCTTCGCGGTCGGCCAATCGGTGCCGGCAGGGATGCCGTGGCTTTCCACGCCACGGACGATCGCGTTCAGGAGCGTCTGCGGCGAGCCGGTTTCCGCATCCGCGCCGGCCAACCCGCCGCCGGTATTCAGGACGCTTTTTTCGGGTTCCATGTCTTCCTCCTGCGTGCGGCCACCGGCACGCGCCGAGCGACACTGAACCCGACACGTGTTGCATGGGCACGGCGTGGTTATGGCCAATCCGATGAGCCCCTGTTCACACGCGATCGCAAATGACACGCGCGAGCGCGTGAATGCCTGCTCCAGCGCAAAGACATCCGCAAGCGTTGTGTATCGTCGAATGCCGGAACCGGATCGCCGTCGATCAACGGAGCAACCCGATCATGCACGAAAAATGAATCTCGGATCGGTCGCCCGCTCGCACGCGCGTCGCGCCGGCGCTCAAGCGGCGGAGGTCGGCTCGCTCCGCGCATCGACGCTCGCCGATGCGGTACCGATCAACCCGGCTGCCGCGATTGCCGCAGCCGCCACGCCCATCATCGCGCCCCACCCCACTCGCGCGTTGAGCCACCCCGCCGCCGCCGCACCGCCGGCACCGGCCGCGTAGTAGAGCGTCAGATACGCCGCGCTCAATGCCCCGGCCCGGTCCGGCTGAATCGCAACGACTCGTGTCTGATTCGCGACCTGCGCGGCAAAGCAGCCGGCATCGAACAGGGCCAGCCCCGCGCCCAGCCATCCCGGACGACCGAGCGCAGCGCCGAGCAGCAACGCCGACACGGCCGCCACGAAGAGGCCGCCGCCGATGACCACGCGATCGCCGAACCGGTCGGCGAGTTTTCCGGCCACGCGCGTCACGCCGAGACCGAGCACGCCCGCGAGACTGTACGCACCGATCGCCGCGGCACCGAGCCGATACGGCGGCTCGGCCAGGCGAAGCGCGAGCCCCACCCAGACCAGGTTGAACGCGAAGAACCAGAGCATGCCGGCGCCGGTGCGGCGCCTCAACCGAGCACTGTCGCGCAGCAACCGCGGCATGGCGCCAATCGCGTTCGCACGGCCGGGCAGCCCTGCCGGCAGGCCGCCGGGCAACAGCGCGGCAGCGCCGATGGCGGCCAGCGCAACGCACCCGGCCAGTGCGAGCAAAGCGCCGCGCCATCCGCACCATTGCGACAGCACGCCGCCCGCGAAACGGCTCAGCAGGATCCCGGCGGAAATGCCCGCCGACACGGCCCCCATCGCCACGCCGCGCCGTTGCGGATCCGCATGTTTGCCAGCGACGGCGCTGCATTGCGCCGCTACCGTCGTTGCCGCGCCCACCAGAAAGAAGCCGGCCTCGAGCGCGAGCGGCCCGGGCGACCACGACGCGCACGCCAGCAACAACGCGAGCGCGCCCATCTGCGTCGAGACGAGCGCGCGCGGACTGAACCGGTCGACCAGCGGCACCAGCCATGCAAGACCGACCAGATAACCGAGCATCGTCACCGACGCGAGGGAAGCCATGCGCGACGCGGCCACGCCGAACTCGCTAGCGATGGCCGACAGCGACGGCTGCAGCGCATAGCCGTTTGCGATCGCCACGCCGGCCGCCAGTGCGAGCGCGCCCGTCGCGGTGCGGGACAGCGGCACGCGGTTGCCGGCGACGCTCATGCCGCGGCCCTGACCGCGATCGCCTCGACTTCGACCAGGATGTCCGGATCGACGAACGGAAGCGCATGCACGAGCGAAAACGCCGGCCGGATATCGCCGTAGATTTCTCCATGCGCGCGCGCCGCGGCTTCCCAGTTGTCGAAATCCGCGACCACCAGGCGGCTCTGGACGACGTCCGACAACGAGAACCCGCTGTCCGCCAGCACCCGGTCGATCGTCGCCAGCGCATCGCGTGTCTGCGCATAGACGTCCGCGCCTTTGCCGGCGGTCCCCGAAATGTAGATGGTGTTGTCGACGACCACGGCGCGCGAGTAGCCGACCTTGGGCTCCCACGGAGAGCCAGTACTGATCCGTTTACGCATCTTGAAGATCCCTCCAGTCAGGTTGAGATACATAACCTACTACTTGGGTAGTAAGTTCGAGCGATTGTATACTACTGCGGTAGTTAATCAAGGAGCCTCACGCACGTCGTCGTGGGCGCAGGAGCCGATACACATGAGCGAGAACACGGAGCTGATCACGTCGTTGATCCGGCTTGGATTCACCCAGTACGAGGCGCAGGCCTACGCAGCCCTCGTCGGGCAGGCCGCGCTGACGGGCGCGGAAGTCGGCCGGCGCGCCGGCATGCCGCCCTCGAAGATCTACGAAACCCTGGGTCGCCTGGAAACGCGCGGGGCGGTGCTGGTCAACCGGTCGGAACCCGTCCGCTATGCGGCCGTACCCCACCGGGCGTTGCTCGAGGATCTGCGCACGCGCTTCAACGCGGATCTCGAACTGGCCGCGGGCGCACTCGACCGGCTGCCGGTCCAGCAGGAGCCGGGGCTCGTCTGGTCGTTGAGCGGACGGGAAGCGATCGCCAGCGCCTTCGCGCGCGTGATCGTCAATGCGAAAACGCAGATCTTCGCGGGCGTCTGGGACGAAGAGATCGACGCTCTCGGGCCGCTGCTCGAGGCGGCCGCGGCGCGGGGCGTCGACACGCATGTGGCGATCTACGGCAATCGCACGCTCAACGGGCCGCGCCATTACGACATGGCCAAATGCGGCGCCAGCGCGAGGCTCAGGCTGTCCGGCCGCCGGCTCGCCGTCGCGGTGGCGGACAACACCGAGGCCGTGGTGGCGGAATTCGGCGATCATTCACCCGATCACGCCACCTTGACGACCAATCCGGTCATCGCGCTGCTCGCAGTGGAGTACATCAAGGCGGACGTGAGCGGACGCGTGCTGATCGACGCGATGAATCCGGCGGAGTACAGGAAAATCCTGAAACATCCCGACATGCAGGCGATGCTTGCGCCGCTCGACAAGCCGAGCTGACCCATGCGACGCCGCGCGGCCGCCGATGCATCGAGCCGCGCGCACCCCACTCGGGTACGGTCATCCCCCCACTCACGCGAGCGTCAAATGCCTTCCTATGCCTTCCGCCTGCTGAACGTATTCGCCGAATCGACTTTCGGCGGCAACCCGCTTTGCGTATTCGAAGATGCGCGCGGCATGGACGACGCGACCATGCGGGCACTCGCGGTGCAGTTCAACCTGTCCGAAACGACCTTCGTGCTGCCGTCGGAGCGCGCGCATGCGCGGGTGCGCATCTTCACGCCGGGCCATGAGATGGCCTTTGCCGGCCATCCGACGCTCGGCACCGCGCATGTCGTGCGCGACCTGCAGCGTGCGGGCAACGCGCTCGCGCTCGAGTTCAAGGCTGGGGTGGTCGACGTGAGCGCGCACGACGACGTGTGGACGTTCACCGCGCCGCACGCAGGCATGCCGAAGACGGCGCCGTGCGAATTGTCCGACGCCCGGACGGCGACCTTGCTCGGGCTGACGGAAGACGATCTGCTCGCCCCGCCGATCTGGATCGACACCGGCGCCGACCAGTTGCTGGTCGCGCTCAAGGACCCCGCCGCCGTGCGCCGCGCGCAGCCGGACAGCGCATGCCTCGATATCTGGCCGACCAGCAGCCTCGGCCGCAAGACCGCCTACGTCTTCGCGTTCGATGCCGAGCGCCCGGGGACGGTGGTGTCGCGTTACTTTTTCGTGAAGCAAGGCAGCGTCTCGGAAGATCCGGGCACGGGGTCGGCCTGCGCGAACCTCGGCGGTTGGCTGCTTGCGATGAAGCGCGACCTGCCGGCCGCGTTTCAGGTCGAACAGGGCGACGCGATCGGCCGACCCTGCCGGCTGCGGTTGTCGGTCAATGCGAGCGGTGAAATCGGCGTCGGCGGCCGCGTGATCGAACTCGGGCGCGGCGTGGTCAACGTGTAACGGAGACGATCCGGCCCGCACCCCGGCTCAGCGCGCCCCGACCCGCCACACCGTCACTTCGTGCAGCGTCTCGCCGGGCTTGAGCACCGTCGTCGGGAATGCCGGATGATTCGGCGAATCGGGAAAATGCTCGGCCTCCAGCGCGAACGCGTCGGTTTGCCGATAGACCGTCCCGCCCTTGCCCGCGACGCTGCCGTTCAATCCGTTGGCCGTGTAGAACTGCAGCCCCGGCTGCGTCGTGTACACCTCGAGAAAACGCCCCGACGCCGGGTCATAGGCGCGCGCGGCAAACGCCGGCGCCGGCTGGCCGCCCTGGTCGAGCACCCAGTTCTGGTCGTACCCATGCGCAATGACGAGCTGCGGATTTGCGTCGCGCAAATGCGCACCGATCGGCGTCAGCTGGCGCAGATCCATCGGCGTACCCGCCACGCTCGCCAGTTGTCCGGTCGGAATCGACGTGCCGTCGGTCGGCGTGAAGCGCGAAGCGGCGATCTCGATCAGTTGCCGCTCGACGCCGCCGCCCGCCTGCCCCGCCAGATTGAAATAGCTGTGGTTGGTGAGGTTGACGACCGTGTCCTTGTCGGTGGTCGCGCGATAGTCGATCCGGACCTGGTTGTCAGGCGTCAGCGTGTAGGTCACGTCGGTCGTCAACGTGCCGGGAAAGCCGTTCTCGCCGTCGGGGCTCACGTAGCGCAGCGTGACGCTCGAACCGCTCGCGTCGCTGTGCGTACCGGTGACCGTCCATACCTTCGCGTCGAAACTGCCCGGGCCGCCATGCAGCGTGTTCGGCCCGTCGTTGACCGGCAGCGTCCACGTCCGGCCATCGAGCGGGAACCGCCCGCCGGCAATGCGGTTCGCATACCGGCCGATCAGTGCGCCGAAATGGATGTTGCCGTTGTGCGCTTCGTAGTCGTGCAGCGAATCGAAGCCGAGCACGATGTCGGCAACGTGGCCGGCCCGGTCCGGCACCTCCAGTGCGGTCACGATGCCGCCATACGTGATGATTTTCAGCGTCACGCCGCGCTTGTTCGCCAGCGTGTACCGGCTCACCGGCTGCCCGGCCGCGGTCGTTCCGTCATCCGCGCGGCTGATCGATACGTCGGGCGCCGCCGATGCGAAGTCTGCGTGCAGCGCGAGCGCCCCGAACGCGCAGATCGCGAGCAGCGGGCAGCGCGGCCGGATTCGTTTCATGGCAACCTCCGATACGGTGCGATCGGTACGCGTGCGCAAGCGGCATGCCTGCTCGCGGCCACGTTTGCTATGCTTCGCGCATCGCCCGCCTGAGCCGATCGCCGCCATGAACGCCCTCGATTCCGATATCGCGCGCACGCTGCGCGCCGCCTGCGACGCGTGCTTCGGCACGACGACCGTGTGGCCGCTCGTCGAGCGCGCGTACGGCGAGCCGCAGCGCTTCTATCACACGCTCGCGCATCTGGCGGAACTGTTCGCGCACCTCGCGCCGTATCGTGCGGACCGGCTATGGCCGGCCATCGAGCTCGCCGTGTGGGCGCACGATGTCGTCTATGCGACGACACTGCCGGATTATGCGGACAACGAAGCGCTCAGCGCGCAATGGCTCGCGCAGGTCGCGCACGAACATTGCGACGCAGCCTGGTTGCACGCGCATGCATCGCACGTGTCCGTTGCCCGCGACCTGGTGCTGGCGACGAAGTCGCACCGGCTGCCTGACGGGTTCGCCGACGATGCGGAATTGCAGCGCGCCGCGCAAATTTTCCTCGACGCCGATCTCGCGATCCTCGCGGCGGCACCCGACCGGCTCCGCGAATACGACCGCGCGATCGCGCGCGAGTGGGCGCAGGATCCCGATGCACCGTCGGCAGCCTTCCGCGCCGGCCGCAGGCAGGCGCTCGAGCATCTGCGCGCGCAGGCCCCGTTGTTTCGATCGGCGGAATTCGCGCCGCTCGAGCAGCACGCGCAACGCAATCTCGAGATGCTGATCGGCTTCTACGCATAAGCACCCTGCGCACGCCGCTTCCGCGCCCGCCTCGCACTCCGCCCAATCGCGCCGGTCAGGATGCATACGCTCCGATACCGAACGACGAAGCGAACCTCACCTACCCGGCCCCGCATCACGACGATCAGGTATTGTCGGCGCGCCAGCGGCGAGGGCTGACGCCGGTCAGGCGCGTGAAGGTCCGCGAGAAGTGGCTCTGATCGGCGAAACCGCACGCGTCGGCGATCATGCTCAACGGCAGGCCCGAATTGCGCATCCACTCCTTAGCCCGTTCGACGCGCTGCACGATGAGCCAGCGATGCGGCGGCAGCCCGGTCGTCTGATGAAACGCCTTCACGAAATAGCTGCGAGACAGACCGCAGGCGCTCGCCACGTCGGCCAGCCCGAGGTTGCCGTCGAGATGCTCGAGCAGGAGCTCCTTCGCCCGGCGCGCCTGCGACGGCGTGAGTTTCCCGTACGTCTTTTCCCGTCGCTCGCTGACGCCGCCATAACGGTGGGCCACGTGCGCCTGGAACGCGAGCCCGACGTGATCGATGAAGATCTGCGATGCCTCGCCCGGCCGCGCGAGCGCGGGCAGCAGCGACTGGCCGAGCGAATGGATGATCGGATCGTGCGCGCTCAGGTGAGGCGGCAGGTAAAGCCGCGGCCGCTGCCGGCCGCCGAGCTCGTCCACCGTTTCCTCGAGCAGCGGGCGCGGCATGTGGAAATGCAGGCAGTCGAACGCGCCCTTCAGATCGGCCACCCAGTTGCGGTCGAGATCGTAAACCGTGACCGTGCCCGCGCCGTACGGGACGAACGGCGCGCGGCGGCCGTCGAGCCACAGATCCTGTTCGCCGAACGGGCGCAACTGCAACACGACGAGATCCGAATTCTCCAGTTGATAGGGCGCGGTGAGCCCGCTGTCGCGGCGCAGCGACTTCAGCCGCACGATGCTGACCTGCCCCTTCGGCAGCGCTTGCGCGACGACGGTCTGCCGGACGTCGGCCGGGATGAAATCGGAAGAAGCGTTGTCCGGCTGGGGGGCAGTCATGAATGGAGGCATGCATTGAACGACGACGCGCATCAGTCTAGCAAAGCACGATGACGCGCGCTGCCTCCCGCGCGGCACGCGCTGGTATGATGCGCCAGCCGCCCTTACCGGAACTTGCGATGAAGCTGTCATTCGAAGCGCTCGAAGCCCTCGATGCGATCGACCGTACCGGAACGTTCGCCGAAGCCGCGGAACTGCTGCATCGCGTGCCGTCCGCCCTGACCTACCTGGTGCAGAAACTCGAGAGCGATCTCGGCGTCATGCTGTTCGACCGCAGCGGACGACGCGCGAAGCTCACGCATGCGGGCCGCATCGTCGTCGAGGAAGGCCGCCGGCTCCTGCATGCGGCCGAACAGCTGGAGATGAAGGCGCAACGCGCGCAGGAAGGCTGGGAAACCGAGGTCCGTATCTGTGTCGACGAGATCCTGCCGTTCGAAGCGATGTGGCCGTTCGTGCACCGGTTCTATGCCCTCGAGATGGACACGCGGCTGCGGCTGTCGACCGAAGTGCTCGGCGGAGCATGGGATGCGCTGATCTCGCGCCGCGCGGATCTCGTCGTCGGCGCCGCCGGCGCGCCGCCCGAACTGCCGAACATCATCGCGCGCCCGATCGGCGCGCTGAAACACGTGTTCGCCGTTGCGCCGACCCACCCGCTCGCCGCGCTTCCCGAGCCGCTGTCGATGGCGACGGTCGTCCAGTATCGCGGCGCGGTGATCAGCGATACGTCGCGCGAGTTGCCGCCGCAATCGGTTGCGATCGACGCGGGCCAGCCCTATCTCGCGGTGCCGACGCTCGCGGCCAAGCTCGATGCGCAATGCGAAGGGCTGGCGGTGGGCACGCTGCCGGAATGCATCGCCGCCCGCGCGATCGCCGACGGCAAGCTCGTCGCCCGCCGCGTGACCGGCATGCGCGACACCACGCATTGCTATCTCGCGTGGCGCAGCGACGAGGCCGGCCGTGCACTCCTGTGGTGGGTCGAGCAACTCGATCGCCCCGACCTCGTCGATCGCCTATTGCGGATCGCCTGATCGCGTTCGACGCCGGCGAAGGTCGTCAAAGCGCGTCAGACGATCGAATCGTGCACGCGCTTCATTTCCTTCTCGAGCCACGCGATCAGGCTGAATGACGCGTGCGCCTTCTCTACCGGCGGGATCATCATCCTTTCCTCGGTCGCGATGTGCTCGGTCACCGATTCGCACATCAGCCTGCCGAGCTCCGGCTTCCTGCGGATCAGCGCCGACAAATCCTCGCTGCGCAGCTGCAGGACGGTCATCGCGGTCACCGCGTGCACGGTCGCATGCAGGCGCGTGCCGGCCAGCACGACCGATTGCCCGATCGCATCGCCGGGCGCCATGCGCCGCACCTCGACGTCGCCCGCCGGGCCCGGCACGAATACGGCCGCGACGCCGGATTCGACGATCGTCAGCACGCGCGTATCCGAATTCGACGCATAGATCACGTCGCCCCGGCCGAACGAACGCGAGACCAGCGCGTCGGCCAGCGCGGCGAGATCGTCGTCGTCGACGCGCGCGAACAGATCCACCGCACGCAACAGCAGCAACCGGCGCGATACGTCGTGCCGGCCGTGCCCGTCGCGCCCGTCCGCCGCCGCTGCCGGCGCAGTGCTCGCGAGCGGCCGCCACGCGGTGCCCGCCGCGGCCAGATGCCGATGCGCGAGATCGTACAGCGCGTTGCGCACGGCCGTCGTCTTCTGCAGCGCGTCGACGTAACCGAGGAGTTCGTAGCGGATCGCGTTGGTGCCGAATGCCTTCACGACGGCAATCGGCGCGGGGCGCGCGAGCACGTCGAGCGAACTGGCCGCCGCGCGCTCGAGCGCGCCGACCACGATCGCCGGACGCACCGCGGGATCGACGTCGAGCGTGAGCGTCACGCCGTGCAGGCCGGACGGTTCGCTGAGGTTCACGATGGTGGCGCGGGCCGCGGCGCTGTTCGGCACGACGACCAGGTTGCCGAGGCTGTCGATCAGCTTCGTCGCCCGCCAGTTGCTCTCGACGATCCGCCCTTCGATTTCGCCGATCGACACGGTGTCGTTCAGCCGAAACGGTTGCGTGGTATTCAGCACGAGCCCGGAGAATACGTCGTTCAGCGTGTTCTGCAGCGCGAGGCCGAGGATCACCGCCACCGCGCCGGACGTCGCGACGACACCGCTCAACGGCAGGCCGAGCACGTAGCCCAGCGCGGCGACCACGGCCGCGCCGAACACGACGCCCGCGGCGATGTCGTGAAAAAGCCGCTGGCTGCGCCACGCGGGCGGCAGCAGCAGATGATCGAGCAGCAGGCTGAAGACGATCGCGCATTGCAGCCACCACGCGATGCAGATGGCCTGGAGCGCGACGCGGTCGAGGCCCGCGGCCGAGGCGGGAACGGCGAGCGGGCTCACGCCGTGCGCGAACAGCACGGCGCTCAGCGCGGCGAATGCCGCGCAGCGCCACACTGCCCGCGTCGCACCGCGGCCACGCCCGAACAGGCGCCACGCGACGAGATCGGCCAGCACGATCGGCGCGCCGTAGAGCGCCGTGTCGGAGAGATTCAGCATATCGGAACGGAACGATGGCGACGGCAGCGTGACGGTCGATTCGCCACCGCTGCGGCGGGATGGTGGGCGTGGGCGTGCCCGCGGCCGCGCTACTCGCGCCGGCGCACGATGCCCGGCAACGCATAGCGGCCGGCCCCCGCGATCGCGATCGTGCCGAACAGGATCAGCAGCATCCACGCGAACTGCGCATCGCGCAGCGACCAGTCGGGATGAACGAACACCAGCGCGACGAGCGTGATGATCATCACCGGCAGCGCGGCCAGCCGCGGCCATACGCCGACGATCATGAAGACCGGGCACACGACTTCCGCGAATATCGCAAACAGGATCGACAGCGTGCGGCCGAGATGAAACGGATCCTCGATGGCGGCGGCTTCCGACGTGTAGTGAAGGACCTTGGGCAAGCCGTGAACCACGAGCAGCAGCACGCTGGCGGTGACGCGCAGGAACAGCAGGCCGAGATCGGCTGCGTGGCGGGAAAGGTCGGATTCGGGAGTTGTCATGCGGCAGTTCGTCCGGTTGGGCGGGCACGCGGCGGCGCAGGAGGCGCCGCACGTGTCGCGACGTCCGCCTGGCGGATGGCGTCGCGATATCTCGGCGCGCGCACAGGATCGCCACGCAAGCGTGCCGCGATGGCCGCGCCTTACGCTCGCAATCTACGCGTGCCGCGTGCCCGTGTCCTTGCGCCGCGCTGAAACGTTCTGAAGCGCGGAAGGCACCCCGCCCATCCGCCGTCAGCCCTCGCGCGCCGGCAGCTCCGCCTCGGCCGCATCGAATCCGAGCGCGTGCACTTCCGACCACGCGTCATGCACCGCCTGCGTCGATCCGGCCGTATGCGCGAGCGCCGCCGCATACGCGGCGAGCAGGCGCACGCGCGCATCGGCAGCCTCTGCCGTGGTGTCGGTGTCGCGCATCGCATCGAGCGCCACGCGCGCCCGTTCGCGGCATTCGTCGACGAGCGACAGGTCGAACAGGCACGGCACCGCGACGGCCGAGAGCGCGATGCCGAGCGCCGCATCGCCGCTCGCCGAGAATGCCCAGTCGAGCGCGGCGCGCAGGTTACCGAGTTCACGCCGCACCGCATCGAGCCGCGCGAGGCCGCCATGCTCGCCTCCCCGTGCGCCACCGCCATGCGCCGCTTGCCGGAACAACTCGAGGTAATAGCCGGCGTGCGCACGCGCGGCCGCCGCGCCGTCGCCATGCGCGTCGAGCTGCTGCTGCGCGTACGCACGCGTGGTCGTCAGCAGCCGGTAGCGCGGCGCGCCGTGCGCGGTCTCGAGGATCAGCAGCGATTTCGACACGAGGCCCGCGATCGTATCGAGCAGGTCGGCGCCGGCCGGCCCGTTCGGGCCGACCACCGCGCGCACGGCCTCGATCGAGAAACCGTCGCGGAACACGCCGAGCCATCGCAACAGCAGGCGCTCGGCATCGCCCAGCAGCCGGTCGCTCCAGTCGTACATCGCCTGCAGCGTCTGATGGCGCGGGAGCGCGGTGCGAAAACCGCCCGTCAGCAGCCTGAAATGATCGTCGAGATGGGCAGCCAGCACGTCGATGCCGAGCACGGCGGCACGCGCCGCGGCCAGTTCGATCGCGAGCGGCAGGCCGTCGAGCCGACGGCAGACCGACGCCATCAGCGACAGGCTGCGCGCATCGAGCGGAAAACGCGGATCGGCCGCGCGTGCGCGTGCGGCGAACAACTGCACGGCGCTCGCGTGCATCGCATCGCGATCGTCCGCGCCTTCGTCCGGCACGTCGAGCGGCAACACCGGGCACACGCGCTCGCCGTGGATGCGCAGCGATTCCCGGCTCGTCGCGAGCACGCACAGGCCGTCGTCCGCATCGGTCAGCGCGCTCGCGATCCGCGCGGCGGCATCGAGCAGGTGCTCGCAATTGTCGAGCACGAGCAGCATCCGGCGGCGTGCAACCGCGGCGAGCACCGCTTCGAGGGTCAGCGCGCCGGTCGGCTGCGCGATGCCGAACGCGCCCGCGAGCGCATCCGGCACGAAGCGCGGGCACGCGACCGTCGCGAGCGACACGAACACGGTGCCTTCGGGAAAACGCGCGTCCGCACGCGCGGCCGCTTCGATCGCGATTCGCGTCTTGCCGATGCCGCCCGCGCCGACCAGCGTCACGATGCGTGCGTCCTGCAACGCGGCCAGCACCTCGTCGACCATGCGCTCGCGGCCGAACAGCGCGCCGGGCGCGATGGACGGCCGCGACATCGCGGGGCGCACGGGCGCGCCGTCGTCGTCATGTTGCTCGATGACGAGCCGATAGCCGCGGCCCGGCACCGTCACGATCAGGTTCCGGTCGTCGGCCAGCGCCTTGCGCAGCGACGCGATGTGCACCTGCAGGTTGTTTTCTTCCACCACGGTGTGCGGCCAAACGCGCTGCATGATTTCGTCTTTCGATACCAGTGCGCCGTTCGCCCGAATCAACAGCTCGAGAATCTCGAATGCGCGACTACCGATGCGCAACAGCTTGCCGTTCGAACGAATTTCACGTCTGTCGAGAAAAACGTGAAGTGTTCCAATTCGGATCATCGCAATTTCTTGATGGTGACATTCAACGGCGCACGAGTGAAACCCGGCGCCGGTTTTGCGTCAATGCTACGGTATTTACGTAGCAGAATGATTCAAATTATCAGAATGAAGCGATCGAATTTTTTGAAATGACGAAAAACGCCGCGGCGACATCGTGTGGCAAGCGTGTTGCCATATGCACCCGAATGCGGCAAAAGAGGCACGGCGGCGCACGATTCACGTGCGAATTACCGATTCGCTCTTAAATACGGTTTTTTCCCATATATCAGACGATATGTTTGCCGGTTCGGGAAAATTCGACGCATTTTCCGTTTGATTCGGCCGGTCGACCGAATGCGCGCGGGTTCCGCATTTATAGCGCCGGCAGATCATCGCTTCGTGTCGATCGCCGAACGATTCCCGCTTCGGGCAGCCGTGCGATCGGCGTGTGCAAACTGCGGCCATGCGTCGCGCGGTATCGCGCGAGCATGTCGCAGTCGCCTTCGTTCCGAGGTTGACGGCGTCACGACGTACCGCGCCGGTCGCAACCGACGCAGCGCCGCGCTGCCGGCGTCATGGCCGGGACTGTCGCGCGGCGAACACGTCGAGCGCCGACGCGAGAATCATCTCGCGGCAGTTCGCCGGCCGTTTCGCGCCGCGCCACTGCGGCTTGTAGATGGCGTCGCCGACCCGGATCGGCATGCCGGTGAGCGCGCAGCGCCCGAGCCCGCGCGCCTTCGCGCTGATCCAGCGCTGCTCGTCGTAGCGGCAGTGCGTCGGGTCGCTCCACGACACGAGCATCGACGAATCGGTCTGCCGTTCGGCGGTGACGATCGCGCAGCGGCGGCGGTTGTCGCCGCTCGACGGCGTCGGCGCGTCGCCGCGATGGCCGCGGCGCGGGCCGTCCGCCTGTCGCGCGCGCGGCATCGGCATCGACCGGACGACCGCCATGGAAGACGGCCCGAGCGACGTGATCATGTGCTCCCAGCGATTGAAGGCATCCATGGCGGCATATCCAGGCTAGTAACGGACGGTGCGGTCGGATCCGTGCGCGCGACGCGAAACGTGCGCGGATGATCCGATGTCGACGATAGTCGCCGCGCGCTGAAGAGTCCCGGTCGCGCGCTTAATTTTTCTGCAGCGCGGCAAATTTCCCGCCGCGGCGCGGCGCGTTCAAGAAAATTCAGCCGGATTTCAGTACGGCGCACATTGCGCCGCGATACGCTCCCGACGGCATTCGTTCGTCCGCGCCGCACGAATCGGCGTGCGACGACGCAAGCGGACCGGCTGCCGGCGGGATGGCCGCGGCCGGTCGTCACCGATCCACCATCCCGCGCGGCATCGTTGCGCCGCATACCTCAGGAGACCAGATGCACCCCGTACAGACCGACGCCGTTCCGTCGGCGCGCCGCCGCGACATGCTGCTTGCCGGCGCAACGGCCGTCGCGGCAGCCGCGCTGCCCGCGATGGCGGCCGCGGCCGGCACCCCCGCCCGCAGCGCCTCTTCAGCCCACCCAGGAGCCCATTCGATGAACACGATCACCACCCAGGACGGCACGCAGATCTACTTCAAGGACTGGGGCAGCGGCCGCCCGGTCGTGTTCTCGCACGGCTGGCCGCTGTGTGCGGACGCGTGGGACGCGCAGATGCTGTTCCTCGTACAGCACGGCTATCGCGTGATCGCGCACGACCGCCGTGGCCACGGCCGTTCGAGCCAGCCGTCGCGCGGCAACGACATGAACACGTACGCGGACGACCTGGCCGCCCTGCTCGACGCACTGGACGTGCGCGAAGCCACGCTCGTCGGCCACTCGACGGGCGGCGGCGAAGTGGCGCGCTACATCGGCCGCCACGGTACGAAGCGCGTGTCGAAGGCCGTGCTGATCGGCGCGGTGCCGCCGCAGATGGTGAAATCGCCGACCAATCCCGGCGGCCTGCCGATGGACGTGTTCGACGGCATCCGCAAGAACGTCGCCGAGAACCGTTCGCAGTTCTACAAGGATCTCGCGGTGCCTTTCTTCGGGTTCAACCGCCCGAACGCCAAGCCGTCGCAGGGCACGATCGACGCATTCTGGTCGCAAGGCATGATGGGCGGCATTCACGGCCAGTATCTGTGCGTGAAGGAGTTCTCCGAAGTCGACTACACGGACGACCTCAAGAAGATCGACGTGCCGACGCTCGTGCTGCACGGCGATGACGACCAGATCGTGCCGATCGACGATTCGGCCCGGCTGTCGTCGAAGATCATCAAGCACGCGCAGTTGAAGGTGATCGAAGGCGGCTCGCACGGCATGTGCGTCGTGAACGCCGATCGCATCAACGCCGAGCTGCTCGCGTTCCTGCAGGCGTAAGCGCGCCGTCTGCCGTCGCGGCGCGCATGCCGCTTCGGCAGACGTGCTATTCAGGATTTTTCAGGAAAGTTCAGCCGCGCCGCGCTCACTGCGCCCGCACCGGCCTCAGCAGGATGCCGATCAGCGCACCGGCGAGCGCGAACGCCATCGCTACGCGGAAATTGTCGGCCAGCGCGAGTGTGGTCGCCTGCACGCGCACCGCCCGATCGACGAGCGCGTAGGCGGCCTGGTTGCCGGTCGCGACCGTGGCGCCGTGCGTCACCAGCGACGCCGCGCCGGCGCGCAGCCGCTCGAGCGTCTCGGGATCCGACAGCGACACATGCAGACCGACGAGATTCGAATGGGTACCCTCCCTGATCCGCTGAATCACCGCGATCGACGTCGTGCCGAGCTGCCCGCTCAGCAGGCGCGTCGTCTGCACGACCGCGCCGAACGTCAACGCGTGTTCGGCCGTCACGTGCTTGCCGAAGAAGAAGATCACCGATGTGAGCGCCATCGTCTGCCCGAGCGCCTGCAGCAGTTGCGACGGAATGAAGTCGGGTTCGGCCCATGCGGACGTGAGGCGCGCGCCGAGCGCGAACGCGATCGCCACCGTCACGAAGCCGGCGACGATCAGCCGGCGCGGATCGACGCGCTGCAGCAGCAGTGCGACGCAGGGCGCGAACAGCAGCTGCGGGATCGCGATCCAGCGCAGCGTATCGCCGATCTGCAACGGCCGCAGCCCGTACGTGCTGGCGAGGAACAGCGACGGGATGAAGCTCGTATTGAGCACGGTGAAGCGCACGAGGCCGACGAGCACGATCAGCAGCGCGATGTTCGGTCGCGCGAGATAGCCGAGGTCGAGGCCCGCGCGCGGCGACGCGAGCTCGTGGATCAGGAACGCGGCGACCATCAGGATGCCGAGCGCGAGCAGCGCGACGATCAGCGGCGACTGCAGCCAGAACAGCCGTTCGCCCTGGTCGAGCGCGACGCACAGGCACGCGAAGCCGCCGGCGCCGAGCAGCATCCCGCGCGCATCGAGGCCGGACGCGAAGCGCTTGACCGGCTCGTCCGCCAGCGACAGCAGCAGGCACGCGATGAACGGCACCGTCAGCACCGCGTTCTGCCAGAACAGCCAGCGCCAGCTCAGGTGTTCGCTGTACCAGCCCTCGAGCGTCGCCGACAGGTTCAGCGACATCTCGAGATTCATTGCATACGCGGCGATGCCGAACGCAATGAGCCGCGGCGGCAGCGTACGGACGACGAAGCCCACCGTCAGCGGGACGAACACGCCAGACGCGAGCCCCGCGATCGCCTGGAACACGACGAACGCGCCGAACTGCGTGCAGAGCGGCAGCGCGGTTTCGGCGCCGAGAAACACGACGGCGCCCGCGACCAGCACGCGGCGCGTGCCGAACATGAACGCCGCGGCGATCGCCAGCGGCCCGACGAACATCTGCGACGCGGTAAACGCGGTGTTGATCCACGCTCCTTCGTCGAAGCCGATGCCGAGCGCGCCGCGCACGTCGGCGAGCCCGAGCGACGTGATGCGCGAGGTGAGCGTCGCGATGATCGCGCCGAGCAGCACGGCCGCGATCGCGGCGATCGACCGGAATGTCGGGATGTCGGAGGCCGCCGCCGGCGCGGCACGACCGGTCGCAAACGTGGTGTTCATCGTCAAGCGGCTCCCCGCTGTCAAGCTGGCGCAAGCATAACGCGATGCGTCGAACCGTGCCCGTACGATGGAGTTTGCCGACCATGACCTCACCTTCCGCCGATACGCCGATCGCTTCGGCGGCGCCGCCAGCCGCGCCCGCTCGCTCGCACCGGCCGGCCATCGTCGCGATCGCCGCGATCGCGCTGCTGCTCGTCGCATTGCTCGTGTACGAGTTCGACGCACGCGATCGCGGCACCGACGACGCGTACGTGACGGGCCACCTGCACGTGATCTCGCCGCGCGTGGCCGGCACGGTCGAACGTGTGCTCGTCGACGACAACCAGTTCGTGCATGCCGGCGCCCCGCTCGTGCAGATCGACCGGCGCGACTTCGACGTGCGGGTCGCGGCGCAGCGCGCACGCGTCGCCCAGGCGCATGCCGATGCGAGCCGCGCACACGCGCTGATCGAGCAGGCGGACGCGGCGCTCGTGTCGGCGCACGCCGATGCCGACAAGGCCGAACTCGATTACGCGCGTGCACGCGAACTGACCCGCGAGACGCCGCGCGGCTTGTCGAAGCAGGAGTTCGACGCGGCCGATGCCGCACGCAAATCCGCGCGTGCACGCGTCGCGGCGGCCGATGCGCAACGGCGCAGCGCCATCGCGGCCGCCGAGGCCGCCGACGCCACGGCGAGCCAGAACGACGCCGAGTTGCGCGACGCGCTGCTGCAGCTCGGCTACACGGCGGTCGTCGCGCCGTCGGACGGCTACGTCGGCAAGAAGACCGTCGAGACCGGCGAACATGTCGCGCCGGGCCAGGCGCTGCTCACGCTGGTCGAGCCGCATCCGTGGATCGTCGCCAATTTCCGCGAGACGCAGCTGCGGCACGTGCGCGCCGGCGACGCCGTGCAACTGCGCTTCGATGCGCTGCCGCAGCGCACGTTCACCGGCCGCATCGACAGCCTGGCGCCCGCGACCGGCGCGCAGTTCGCGCTGCTGCCGCCCGACAACGCGACCGGCAATTTCACGAAGGTCACGCAGCGCGTGCCCGTGAAGATCCTGCTCGACGGCCCGGCTGCGACGGAGCCGCGCATCCGGCCCGGGCTGTCGGTCGTCGTCACGCTGCAGGGCGGCGGCGAATCGCGATGAAGCACGCATGCTTCCTGCTCGCCGCGAGCCTGCTGGCCGCGTGCTCGATCGCGCCGCAGCCGCTCGCGCCCGTGCCGGTCGGGCACGACGGGTTCCGCCATGCCGATCCTTCGACCGGTCCGTCAACCGATACGCGCACGCCGTCGCTCGCTGCGTGGCCGGACGGGTTCGGCGACCCGCAACTCGGCCGCCTCGTCGACGCCGCGCTCTCGCACAACCTCGATATCCGCGCGGCGGCCGCGCGCGTCGACCAGGCGCAGGCACTGCTCGGCGTGCGCGATGCCGCGCTGGCGCCGACCGTGCGCGTCGATCCGTCATTCAGCCGCACGCGCGTCTCCGGCACGGTCGACAACGCGCTGCCGAAGCGCACGATGCACAACTGGTCGGTTCCCGTCGCCGCGAGCTACGAAGTCGATCTATGGGGCCGCTTGCGCGGCGATGCCGACATCGGCGAACAGAACGTGCTGCAGGCGGCGGCCGACCGCGATGCGGTGCGTCTGCGAGTGGCGACCGAAGTGGCCGTCGACTATCTGACGCTGCGCTACGTCGACGACGATCTCGTGACGCTCACGCGCGCGATCGGGCTGCGGCGCACCGCGCTCGACGTGATCGCCGCCCGCGTGCGGGCCGGCGCGGCGAGCGATCTCGACGGGCTGCGCGCGTCGGCCGATCTCGATACCGCGCATGCCGATCTCGCGGAGAGCCGCCGGCTGCGCGAGAACCTCGTCGACGCCATCGCGGTGCTGACCGGCGTGTCGCCGACCGCATTCGACGTCGTCGCGAGCCCCGTGCCCGTGCAGGTGCCGGATGTGCCGCCCGGGCTGCCATCGGCTCTGCTCGCCCAACGCCCGGACGTATTCGCGGCGGCGCGACGCGCCGATGCGGCGTCGCTCGAGCTGGGCATCGCGCGCACCGCATGGCTGCCGACGCTGACGCTGACCGCCGACGGCGGTTTCGCCACCCGCGACCTGCGGTCGTTTCTCGACCGCAACAGCTCGCTGTGGAGTCTCGGCGCGAACGTCGCGCTGACGCTGTTCGACGGCGGCAAGCGCGATGCCGAGGTGGCTGCCGCGCGTGCCGGCATGGACGCAGCCGACGCGAACTATCGCGCGATCGCGATCGGTGCGTTGCGCGACGTGCAGGATGCGCTCAACGACATCGCCGCGCAAAAGGAGCGGATCGTGCGCTACGACGACGCGGCGCGCGCGACGGATGCCGCGGCCCGGCTGTCATTGAGCCGTTATGCGCATGGGTACGTCAGCTATCTGGAAGTGATCGACGCCGATCGCGATGCGCTGAATGCGCGACGCCAGCTGATTCACAGCCGGCAGGCGCTGGCCGTCGCGACGGTGAGCCTCGTGCGCGCATTGGGCGGCGGGTGGACGCCGCCGGCGCGCGCCGGCCGGGACGGATTGCGCGACGCGACGCAAGCGGACGCGCGATGAATCCATCGATCGGCCCGCACCTGCGTCACGCGCTCGCGAGCCGATGCGCGTCCTCGCCGAGAAACCGGTGCACGAAGGTCACCGCCATCGCGCCTTCGCCGACCGCCGACGCGACGCGCTTGACCGATCCCGATCGCACGTCGCCGGCCGCGAACGATCCCGGCACGCTGGTTTCCAGGTGGTACGGCCGGCGTTCGAGCGGCCATACGCGCTCGAACGCCGGACAGTCGTACAGGTCGCCGCCGGTGACGAGATAACCGTCCGGATTGCGGATGATGTCGGTGTCCTTCGCCCAATCGGTATTCGGCGCGCCGCCGATGCACACGAACAGGCGCGTGGCCGGCAGCCGTTCGCGCGTGCCGTCCGCCGAGCGAAGCTCGATCGCGTCTAGCCAGCCGTCGCCGTGCAGCGCGGCGACGCTCGACCGGTAGCGGACCTCGATGTTCGGCGTGCGCTCGATCCGGTCGATCAGGTAGCGCGACAGCGTGTCCGCGAGCGACGCACCGCGCACGAGCATCGTCACCTGGCGCGCATGCCGCGAGAAATTCATCGCGGCCTGGCCGGCCGAATTGCCGCCACCGACGATGAATACCTGCTCGCCCGCGCACATCGGCGCTTCGCTCGACCCCGCGCCGTAAAACAGCCCCGCATTCAGAAACGCCGGCTCCTCCGGCAGCCCGAGGCTGCGATATTCGATGCCGGTCGCGCAGATGTTCGTGCGCGCGACCAGGATCGACCCGTCGGCGAGCTCGACGCGGATCTTGCCGTCGACGAACGTCGCATGCACGCCCTCGCGCATCGTCAGCAGCTCGACGCCGAACTTCACCGCCTGCTCGCGCGCGCGTTCCGCGAGTTCCGCGCCCGGAATGCCGTCGGGGAAGCCCATGTAGTTCTCGATCAGCGAACTCGTGCCGGCCTGCCCGCCTATCGCGCCGCGCTCGATCACGACCGCGCGCAACCCTTCGGACGCCGCGTAGACCGCCGCCGACAGCCCGGCCGGCCCCGCGCCGTAGATCGACACGTCGTATTCGACGAAGCGCGGGCGCGCGACCCAGCCGAGCCGCGCGGCAATCTCGGCCAGGGTCGGCTGGTACAGGCGCGAGCCGTCCGGAAAGATCACGACCGGCAGCCGGATGTCGCGCAGCGGCGCGATGCCGAGCACCTGTGCGCAGTCGGCGTCGGAGGTCAGCTCGCACCAGTCGTACGCAATCATGCGCCGCTGCAGGAAATCGCGGATCGCGTACGCGTCCCTGCTACGCGGCAGACCGACGATCCGCACGTGTTGCGGTTGATCCATGAGCGCCTCCCGATGATGTCGATGTCGGATGCGGTTCGGCCGGTGCCGCGGCGTGGCCGAACGCATTCGCGACTGTACGCCGCCGCCGCGCGCCGCGCGTGCCGCTTCATGACAATTAAGGTCCGGTCGCGACGCGACGCTGCACAATGCCGCGTACCCCTCCCGCTTGCGGCCGCATGCCGGCCGTGCCGCGAGCGTCGCTCCCGCGCCGGCATCGGAGCGCAAGATGGCCAACGCCTGTACGCATCTCGACGAAGCACGCGTGTTCGACACCGACAAGGACTACTGTGAGGAATGCATCAGATCGGGCAGCGGCTGGGTGCATTTGCGGATGTGCCTGATCTGCGGGCACGTCGGTTGCTGCGACTCGTCGCCGAATCGCCACGCGAGCCGACATTTCCGTGACACCGGCCATCGGCTCGTCCGCTCGATCGAGCCCGGCGAGCGCTGGATCTGGTGCTACGCGGACGAAGTCGTCGCCGGCGAGATCCCGTCTTGACGCAGCGCGCGGGGCCGCCGCGACACGGCGCGCCCGTCATCCGCGCCGCGCGCCGCACCCGGTCGATCCGGGGCCGGACACCGTTCAGAACGTTTCAGCGCCGCTTCAGGCCATGATCGCGGCCGCTGCGTAGACTGCCGTTCATGAGCTGCCGCGCAGGACGACGCTTGCGCTCGTTATCGACTGCTGGAGTGACAAAAATGATCCCCGTCGCCAATCACCACCGCGCCGCAAGACGGTCGCGGCCGCACCGGACGGCCACGCACGGCCGATACGCATCGTCCGGTGTTACCGCGCATCGCATGACCTGCGCCGCACCGCTTCGCCTGGAGCGCGCATGAAGCACAAACGATTCTGGATCGGCGCGGCCGGCATCGCGATCGCGGGCGTCGCGGTCGCGATCGGCATCATGGTGCGGCCGTCGATCGCGCCGATCGATCCGCCCGCCCCTGCTTCGTTCGATCCGCAGCTGGTGCGCGCCGGCGCGCGCGTCGTCGCACTCGGCGACTGCGTCGTGTGCCATACCGCGAAGGACGGCAAGCCGTTCGCCGGCGGCCTGCCGCTCGCGACGCCGTTCGGCACGATCTATGCGACCAACATCACGCCGGACCCGGAAACCGGCATCGGCCGCTGGTCGCGCGACGCATTCGCCCGCGCGCTGCGCACCGGCATCGGGCGCAACGGCCAGCCGCTGTACCCGGCGTTTCCGTACATTCATTTCACGAAGATGTCGGACGACGACATCGCCGCCGCGTATGCGTACCTGATGACACGCACACCGGTTCGCGCGACGACGCCGGCCAACGACCTGGTGTTTCCGCTGAACTTCCGGCCGCTGGTCGCGTTCTGGAACGTGCTGTTCCTGCGCGAAGGCGCGTATCAACCCGACCCCGCGCAGTCCGCGCAATGGAACCGCGGCAGGATGCTCGTGGACGGGCTCGGCCACTGCGCGTCGTGCCATTCGCCGCTGAACGCGATCGGCGGCGAGCAGCGCGGCCGTGCGTTCGACGGCGGCATCGTCGACGGCTGGGAAGCGCCGCCGCTCAATACGCTCGGCCAGGCCGCGCGGCCGTGGACGCAGGCGCAGCTGGTCACGTACCTGCGCACCGGCCGCGCGAGCGAGCACGGCGCGGCGGCGGGGCCGATGCTGCCGGTCACGCGCGATCTCGCGACGGTGCCGGCGGAAGACGTCGAAGCAATCGCCGCGTACATCCTGTCGATCCAGAAGCCGGCGAACGGGCATGCGGCCACGGCCGCCGCACCTGCCGAACGTGCCGCGACGACGCCGGCCGCGCAGCGCGGCGCGGTGCTGTTCCAGGCATCGTGCGCGCAGTGCCACGGGCCGGCCGCGCCGATGCAGTCGATCGGCGAGCGGCCGACGCTCGCGTTCAGCACGGCGGTGAACGCCGATACGCCGCGCAATGCGATCCAGATGATGTTCAACGGCATCGGCTGGCACGGCGATGACACATTGAACTACATGCCGTCGTTCATCGACCAGTACGACGACGCGCAGATCGCCGATCTCGCCGCGTACGTGCGCGCGACCTACACCGATCGCCCCGCATGGTCCGGCGCCGACGCGATGGCCGCGAAGCTCAGAAAAGAGGACACAGCCCGATGATTACCCTCACCGTCAACGGCGTGCGGCACACGCTGGACATCGATCCGTCCACGCCGCTGCTGTACGCGCTGCGCAACGACCTGCACCTGCACGGCGCGAAGTTCGGCTGCGGCCTCGGCCAATGCGGCGCCTGCACGGTGATCGTCGACGGCAAGCCGACGTTCTCGTGCCTGATGCCGGTGGCCGCGGTCGGTGCGCGCAGCGTGCGCACCATCGAGAGCCTCGGCACCGCCGAGCATCCGGGCCCGCTGCAGCGCGCGTTCGTCGAGCATCAGGCCGCGCAGTGCGGCTACTGCATCGCGGGGATGATCATGCGCGCGCAGGCACTGCTCGAGCGCAACCCGAAGCCGACCGAACAGGAACTGCGTACGCACATGGAGCCGAACCTGTGCCGCTGCGGCACGCACATGCGGATCCTCGCGGCCGTGCGCTCGGTCGCCGGGCTGCCCCCCCCCGAACCGGCTTCCGCTCCCGTCACGATCAGCAAGGGGCTGTAATGAATTCCCACGACGATATCGACGAAGGCCGCCGGCACTTCATCGTCTCCGGCGCGCTGTTCGTCGCGTTCACGCTCGCGCCGGCCGCGCGCGCGGCCGCACAGCTCGTGATCGCGGACGAAGGGGCCGCCGTGCACGTGGCAAAAACCACCCAGACGCTCGCCGGCAGCCTGAAGACTAATCCCTTGCTCGACGCGTGGATCAAGATCGCGCCGGACGGCAAGGTCACCGTATTTACCGGCAAGGTCGAGCTCGGCACCGGCGTGCGCACCGCACTGCTGCAGGTGGCCGCCGAGGAACTCGACATGACGCCGTCGCTGATCACGTTCCTGACGGCCGACACCGGCGCATCGCCCGACGAGGGGTTGACTGCCGGCAGCCACACGATGGCCGACAGCGGTTCCGCGCTGCTGAACGCGGCCGCGCAAGTGCGTGCGCTGCTGGTGGAAGGCGCGGCGAAGCGCTTCGGCGTCGACGCGCGCACGCTGACGACCGCCGACGCCGTGATCAAGGCGCCCGACGGCCGCACGATGACCTACGGCGACGCGATCCGCACCGTCGACCTGCATCGCAACGCCGCGCCCACGTCGCCGCTGAAGAGCCCGGCGACGTTCACGGTGATCGGCACGTCGCTGCCGCGCGTCGACATCCCGAACAAGGTAACGGGCGGCGTCAGCTACGTGCAGGACATGCAGTTGCCCGGCATGCTGCACGCACGCGTCGTGATGCCGCCGGTGTACGAAGCGAAGCTGCTGTCGTTCGATGAAGCGGCGATCCTGAAGCTGCCGGGCGTCGTGCGGATCGTGCGCAACGGCAGCATGCTCGCGGTGGTCGCGCAGGGCGAATGGCAGGCGGTGGTCGCGCAGCGCGCGCTTGCCGCCGCGTGCCGGTGGTCGCCCGGGCGCACGCTGCCCGATCGCGCCACCGTGCATGCCGACCTGAAGCGGATCTCGACGCAGCGCATCGAGATCGCGAACACGCACACGGCCACCGCGCCGGCCGCGAAGACGCTCAACGCGACGTTCCTGAAGAACTACCTGCTGCACGGCTCGATCGGGCCGTCGTGTGCGGTCGCACACCTAGAGAACGGGACGATGACGGTGTGGACCCATTCGCAAGGCGTCTACCCGCTGCGCGACGCGCTGGCCGAGATGCTGTCGATGCCGAAGGCGATCGTGCGCTGCATTCATACCGAAGGGTCCGGCTGCTACGGACACAACGGGGCCGACGACGCAGCCGCGCACGCGGCGCTGATCGCCGCCGCGATGCCCGGCAAGCCGATTCGCGTGCAGTGGATGCGCGAGCAGGAACACACGTGGGATCACTTCACGCCGGCGATGGTGACCGAGGTCAGCGCATCGCTCGACGCGAACGGCCATATCGTCGACTGGAACTATGCGTTGTGGAGCAGTTCGCACAACGAGCGGATCGTCAATGCCGGCCGGCTGCTGCCGGCGCGGATGCTCGAGCCGCCGTTCGTGCCCGCGCCGTCGACACCGATGCTGCAGCCCGAAGGCGGCGGCGACCGCAACGCGATTCCGCTGTATGCGCTGCCGAACCAGCATATCGTCAACAACTTCTCGCCGACGATGCCGCTGCAGACGTCCGCGATGCGCTCGCTCGGCGCACACACCAACGTGTGGGCGATCGAAAGCTTCATGGACGAGCTCGCGCACGCGGCCGGCGTCGATCCGGTCGAATTCCGGCTGCGTCACATGGAAGACCATCGCGCGCGGCAGGTGATCCAGCTCGCCGCGAAGCACTTCGGCTGGCCGCGGCCGCCGCGCGCGCGCAACCGCGGCGTCGGCTTCGCATTCGGCAAGTACAAGAACCTGATGGCGTACGTCGCGCTCGCGGTCGAGGTGTCGGTCGTGCCGGAAACCGGCCAGGTGACGCTCGAGCACGCGGAAGCCGCCGTCGACGCGGGGCAGGTCGTGTCGCCGGACGGGATCCGCAACCAGATCGAGGGCGGCATCCTGCAGGCCGCGAGCTGGACGCTCTACGAGGCGCTGAAGTACGACACCGAACGGATTCGCAGCTTCGACTGGAGCAGCTACCCGATCCTGCGCTTCTCGGCCGCACCGCAGAGCGTGAAGGTCCATCTGGTCAATCGCCCGGGCGCGCCGTTCCTCGGCGCGGCCGAGGCGTCGATGGGGCCGACCGCCGGTGCGCTCGCCAACGCGATCTTCGATGCGACCGGCCAGCGCATGCGCGAAATGCCGTTCGCCGGCGACGCGCTGAGAAAGCGCATCGACGCCTAGCGGTTCGATCACACCCGCCACGCGACACGCTATATCCGATACCCGACAAGACGGCGCCGGCACGCACCGGCGCCGCATGCAGACAGGCTGGAGAACTTCCGACGATGGATACCTTGCTTTCGATGCGCGTGTTCACGCGCATCGTCGAAACCGGCAGCTTCACGCGCGCCTCCGACACGACCGGCCTCACGACGCCGCGCGTGTCCGCGCTGCTCAGCGCGCTCGAGCAGCACCTGGGCTGCCGGCTGCTGAACCGCACGACGCGCCGCATCTCGCTGACCGAGGACGGCCAGGCGTACTACGAACGTTCCGTCGCGGTGCTGCGCGAAATCGACGACATGGAAGCGTCGGTCTCGCAGGCGCGCAACGTGCCGCGCGGCCGGCTGAAGGTGAACCTGCCGCCGGCGATGGCCAAGCAGGTCGTGGTGCCCGCGCTGCCCGCATTCCTCGACGCCCACCCCGGCATCATGATCGAACTCGGCGTGACCGACCGGCAGATCGATCTCGTCGGCGAAGGCGTCGACTGCGTGGTGCGCATCGGCGCGCTCGACGACTCGGGGATGATTGCGCGCCGCATCGGCAGCCTGACCACCTGCACGTGCGCGTCGCCCGCGTACCTGGCACGGTTCGGCGAGCCGGAGACGGTCGACGACCTCGCGCAGCACGTGGCGGTCAGCCACATCTCGGCCGATACCGGGCGCCCCCGCGTGTGGGACTACGTCGTCGACGGCGAGCCGCGCGTCGTGCAGATGTGCGGCACGGTCGCCGTCAACGATGCGGACAACTACATCGAGTGCGGCGTCGCGGGCATCGGCCTGATCAAGACGTCGCTGTACCTCGTCGAGCCTTATCTGAAATCGGGACGGCTGCGCGAGGTGCTGACGGATTTCAACGCGCCGGCCCGGCCGATCTCGGTGCTGTATCCGCCCAATCGCCACGTGCCCGTCAAGCTCAAGGTGTTCGTCGACTGGCTCGCGGGCCTGTTCGAGCAGATTCCGACGCTGCAGGGCAAGCGCGGCTGACCGGGCGCGGCACCTTTGCGTGCCGCGCAACGCTCGATTGCGCGGCGGCCCGGTTCCGGTTTTATCGACCGGCCAATAGTATGGGCGGCAACGCGGTGCACCGTATCGCGCGCCCGGCGAACGCCATGCAGGCGCGGCGACACGGTGACCCACCTCTCTCTTCCCAAGGAGCCCACCATGTCAGCAGATTCAACGCCGCACGCGCAGCCTGCGCACGGCACCCAACTCACGCAGGGGTTGATCCTGCTGTTCGCATTCAGCTGCGGCGCGATCGTCGCGAACCTGTACTACGCGCAGCCGATCACGGAACTCATCGCGCCGGGCCTGCACATGTCCGGCGGCACGGCGAGCCTGATCGTGTCGTTGACGCAGATCGGCTATGCACTCGGCCTGTTCTTCATCGTGCCGCTCGGCGACCTGCTCGAGAACCGCAAGCTGATGATCGTGACGGCCGTCGTGTCGATTGCAAGCCTCGCCGCGGCGGCGTTCGTGCGCACACCCGGGCTCTTTCTCGCGATTTCGCTGCTGATCGGCTTCAGCTCGGTGGCCGTGCAGATCCTCGTGCCGCTCGCCGCGCATCTCGCGCCGGATCATTCGCGCGGCCGCGTGGTCGGCACGATCATGAGCGGGCTGCTGCTCGGCATCCTGCTGGCCCGCCCGCTGTCGAGCGTCGTGGCCGACGCGTTCGGCTGGCGTTTCGTGTTCGCGGCGGCTGCCGTGCTGATGACGCTCGTCACGGCCGTGCTCGCGCTGACGATTCCGCAGCGCCAACCCGACCATCGCGCGACCTATTTCGAGCTGATCGGCTCGCTGCTGCAGCTGGTTCGCACGATGCCCGTCCTGCGCCATCGCGCGTTCTACCAGGGCCTGATGTTCGCGTCGTTCAGCCTGTTCTGGACCGCCGTGCCGGTCGAGCTGACGCGTCACTACGGACTGTCGCAGTCGGCCATCGGCCTGTTCGCGCTGGTCGGGGCGATCGGCGCGACGTCGGCACCGGTGGCCGGGCGCCTCGCGGACGCCGGCCACACGGTGCGCGCGACGCTGATCGCGCTGGTCGCCGGCACGCTGTCGTACGCGATCGGGTTCGTGCACGGCACCGGCCTGTACGGGCTCGTCGTGACCGGCATCGTGCTCGACTTCGCGGTGCAGATGAACATGGTGCTCGGCCAGCGCGAGATCTACGCGCTGCACGCGGCAAGCCGCAACCGGCTGAACGCGCTGTACATGACGAGCATCTTCGTCGGCGGCGCCGTGGGCTCCGCGCTCGCAAGCCCGCTCTACGAGCATGGCGGGTGGACGCTCGTCGCGGCGGTGGCCGGTGCGTTCCCGATCGTCGCGCTCGCGCACTACCTGCTCGTCGGCCGGCCGCACGCGCAACGTCACGCACTCGGCTGAATCCCGCCGCCGCCCCCTTCAAACTTCAAACCGATTCGTTCGCGGGGCGCGTTGCCGCCCCGCTCCACGCCGAAGAAAAGGAGTCCATCATGTCTTCCCTGCTCAGTGCCTATGATCTGCGCGGCCTCGCGCTGCCGAACCGCGTCGTGATGGGGCCGATGACGCGCTCGCGCGCGCCGTCGCGCGGGCTGCCCACCGAACTGATGGCCGAGTACTACGCGCAGCGCGCGTCGGCCGGCCTGATCGTGACCGAGGCGACCAACGTCAGCCGCGCGTCCGCCGCATTCGAGCTGACACCGGGGCTCGTCGACGATGCGCAAGCCGCCGGCTGGAAGGTCGTCACCGATGCCGTGCATGCGCGCGGCGGGCGCATTTTCGCGCAACTGTGGCACGGCGGGCGCGTCAGCTCGCTGACGCTGCTCGGCGGCGCCGCGCCGCTGTCGCCGTCCGGCGTGAACGACGACCTCGAACAGCTGCAGGTATGGGCACAGTTGCAGAACGGCTACTACACGAAGATTCACGCGACGCCGTCGCGCGCAATGACGACCGACGAAGTCGTCGCGGCCGTCGATGAATTCCGGCAAGCGGCCACGCGCGCGATGGCCGCCGGCTTCGACGGCGTCGAGATCCATGCGGCCAACGGCTACCTGCCGCACCAGTTCCTGTCGTCGACGCTGAACCGCCGCGACGATCGCTACGGCGGCTCGCTCGCGAACCGCGCGCGCTTTCTTGCGGAAATCATCGACGCGGTCGGCGGCGTGATGCCGCTCGGCCGCGTCGGCGTGCGGATCTCGCCGTACGCGAAGTACAACAACGTGCGCGATGCCGATCCGGATGCGACGCTCGCGTACGTCGGCCGGATGCTCGACGACGCGGGTGTCGCCTATCTGCACGCGGCCGACACCAACGGCTGGAGCGGCGAGCCCGATCTGCCGCGCATCGTCGAGCACGCGCGCCGGTCGTTCGGCGGCACGCTGATCGTCAACGGCGGCATTTCACCGGACGCGGCAAACGCGTTGATCGACGCGCGCGACGCCGATCTCGTCGCGTTCGCACGCGCCTATATCGCGAACCCCGATCTCGTCGAACGCCTCGCGGCACGCGCCCCGCTCGCGGAACCGAAAACCGTCGGCTGGTACGGCGGCGACCGCGCGGGATACGTCGACTATGCGCGGCACGACGCGGCCGGATCGCCCGCGTAGCCGGCGGTTGCGCCGCGCACGGCACGGGGCGTCGCGCACCCCGTCGCGATACCTCGGCCTGCGCGGCCGATTCCCGCTCGATGCAATGGCGCCGTCACGCGTCGCTCCACCGCGCCCCCAGCACGCGCCCGCAGAAATTCGGCCGCTGGAAATCCGGATCCGCGCGTTCGAGCACGTCGGCGCTCCACGTGCCGAAAGTCGACTGCGGCCGATGCTCGACGCCGCGCGCGACCGCGGCAAGGAAGGTTTCGCGAAATCCGCTGCCGCGCGGGTAAGCCGCGAGCAGCGCGGTACGCTCGTCGGCGGTGTAGCTGTCGAAATCGGTTGCCATCAAATCCGTCGACACGGCGCGTGCCAGCGCGCGGGCGAGCGGCGACGCGCGCTCGGCCACACCGGGCGTCGTATGCAGCGCGATCGCGTGCCAGACGTCGTCGCGCATGCTGCGTGCGCGCCGATGCCGCACCAGCAGCGCGCGCGCGGCATCCGCGCCGTCGAGCTCGTAACGCTCGGGCGAGCGGCAGTAAGCGGGGCTCAGCCCCATGTTCGCGTACATCGCGGCGACGTACAGCGCATCGGCATCGCACCCTTCGCCTGCACGCCGCGCGGCGAGCGACGCGAACACGAACACGCGCGCGGCATGATCGGCGAGCGCGGCAGGCAACGCTGCACGCGCCGCGTCGGCCGCCTCGACCGCAAGCGTCGTGCGCGGAATGCTGACGCCGGCCACTTCGTCGCCGGTCGACGGTGCGCGTGTGTGCGCAACGTTCATCGTGTCTCCTTTCTGTCCCGCGCACGGGACGAAAAATCGTTCAAGGCCATGCCGCGCGATGGGGTGCGTGCCGGCTAGCACGCGACGCAGCGGCGGCCGCACGCGTCGCAGCGGTCGCCGGCCGCGCAGGCCGTCGGATGGCGCGGCCGCGCGAAGCGGCGCCTGGGCCGCGTGCCCGGCACGCATCGGTGCCGGGGTTCATGCATGCGTCGCCCGCCGCCGATGCGCGCGGGCTGCCATGCCCGTTCGCGCCGGCTTCAGGCGTGCCGCCGCCATCGGCGACCGGCGACCATCCGGGGCTGACGGGCGGCGGCGGCGGCGCGAGCGACGCGTATTCCCGCTCCGCATGCACGACCTTCCCGTCGACGATCGTCAGCACCGACGACAGCTGCGGGATGCGCGGCGTGTCGATCGTGAAATAGTCGTCGCTGAGCACCGCGAAATCCGCGTAATGGCCGGGCACCAGCGCCCCCTTGCGATGCTCGTCGGCGGAGAACCACGCGCTGCCGACCGTATAGCAGCGCAGCGCCTCCATCCGGCCGAGCCGGTTGCGCGGCGGATACAGCACGGTGCCGCCGACGCTGCGCCCCGACACCATCCAGTGCAGCGCGACGAACGGGTTGTAGCTCGCCGCATCCAGCGCGCCGGAGCCTGCCCCGACCGGCAACCCGGCCGCGAGCATCGCGCGGATCGGCGGCGCGCGCGTCGCCGCGGCCGCACCGTCGCGCGCGATGAACGCCTCGCCCTGGAACGCCATGCGCGGCTGCACGGTCACGCCGCCGCCCAGCGCCGCCACGCGCGCGATGTTCGCATCCGACATCGTCTCGCACCGGTCGAAACACCAGCGCAGCCCGGCGAACGGCGTATCGCGGTTCACCGCCTCGAACACGTCGAGGAAGCGGCCGATCGTCTCGTCGTAGGTCGCATGCAGCCGGAACGGCCAGCGGTGGCGGACCAGCAGCCGGACGACGGCGGTCAGTTCCGCGTCGACCGACGCGGGCAGTTCGGTGCGCGGGTCGAGAAAATTCCCCAGATCGACCGCCGAAAACAGCAGCCGCGCGCCCGCGCCGTTCGCGCGCAGGAACGCATCGCCGTCGCCGGGCGAGGTCAGCGCAATCCACTGCGCGAAGTCGTCGATTTCCCGGCCGGCGTGCCGTGCGCCCAGTGCGTACGCGATGCGCGTCGTCAGTTCGCCGCGGCGTGCAAGCGCGATGACCGCCGCGTAATCGTCCGGATACGCCAGACCGTCACCCCCGGCGTCGATCGCGCTCGTCACGCCCACGCGGTTCAGCGCGCGCATGAACTGCCGCGTCGAGTTGACCCGGTCGGCCGCGCCGAGCACCGGCGCATGCGCGAGCGCCGCGGCCAGCACGGCCGGGTCCGGGCGCGCGAGCAGCAGCCCGGTCGGCCGCCCATGGCGGTCGCGCCGCAATTCGCCGCCCGGCGGATCGGGCGTGTCGCGCCCGTAGCCGATCGCGCGCAGCGCGGCCGCATTCAGCCACGCGCTGTCGCCGAGATGCTGGACGAACACCGGCGTATCGGGTGCGATCGCATTGAGCTCGGCCACCGTCGGGCCGCGCTTCTCCGCGAACTGCAGCGCGGTCCAGCCGCCGCCCACGCGTACCCAGTGCGGCGCAGGCGTGCGCAAGGCCTGCCGATGCAGCAGGTCGAGCGCGGCGGCGAGCGACGGCACGCCGTCCCAGCGCAACTCCAGGTTGAAGTTCGCGCCGCCGCGGATGGCCTGCAGGTGCGCGTCGACGAGCCCGGGGATCACCGTGCGGCCGTTCAGGTCGATGCAGGTCGTGTCGCCGTGCGCATGACGCAGCACGTCGCGATCGTCGCCGGTCGCGACGATGCGCCCGTCCTTCACCGCAAGTGCGCTGACGAACGAGCGCTGCTCGTCCTGGGTCGCAATCTTGCCGTTGAAGACGACGAGGTCCGCCGCGCGCGCGGGTTCCGTCGCTCTAAGCACCGTCGGGCCTCCCGTGCGCACGCGCACGCCGCGCCGCGCCGCGCGTGCGTCGCATCGTCGAACGACGGAAACCCGCTGCGTCGACCGCATCGGCACGCATGCCGCGATCGCGCAGTCGCGCGGTTGCCTGGAACTCGCGCATCGCTATGCGGCCTGCTGCGCCGCGTCGGCGGCGTCGTGGCGCGCAGGCGTGCGGGACGGCGGCGGCATGTCCTGGCGGACGAAATTCTGCACGCGCAGCAAGCGCCGCACATCATGGGCGCGCGAATGCGGATCGAAGTGCCGCGCGACGCCGGCGACCAGCGTCGACGCGTGCGCGGTGCGCCCTCGCTCGATCAGGTGATCGGCGAGATCCAGCGCGCCGCGCAGCGCCCACATCGACGCGCCCTGCCCGTTCGCGGTCTGGATCGCCATCTGCAGATGACGATGGCCATCGGCTTCGTACGCGAGCGCGACGTCGGGGGCCGCGATCCGTGCCTGTTCGAGCATCGCGACGCCCGTCACGCGCAGCAGTTCCGGCACGAACAGATGCTCGCCGTGCGCGCGGCAGCGCGCGAGCGTCGCATCGAGCCGCGTACGCGCCTCGCCTGCGCGGCCGACGCGCACGAGACCCTCCGCATACGCGACGTTCAACGGGGCGAGCAGGCGCCGGAACCCGCTCGCCTCGACACGCCGCAGCGCGGGTTCAAGCCGCGCGAGGCCCGCGCCGGGATGACCGGCCTGGATGTCGAACTGGCCGGTCAGGCATTCCGCGTGATTGCGCCAGATGTCGAAGCCGTGCGCACTCGCGGTCGTGCGCAGCGTCGCGAGATAGTCGGACGTGATGTCGTGGTCGCCGTAGCGCAGTGCGATCGGCACGGCAGCCGCGCCCAGCACCACGCACAGCGCGAGCGCGGACGGGCCGCGGCGCGCGCACTCGACCGCTTGCGCGGCGATGCGCATCGCATGGTCGGGGTCGCCCTGCATCCACACGAGCCGCGTGAGCATCGTGCGCGCGAGCGTCGTCATGTCGACGCCGAGCGCTGCCTGCGCGCACGGCGGTTCGCCCACCTCGCCGAGTTCGGCCGTCGCCGCTTCGAGCCGCTCGCGCGCCTGCGCGTGCTCGCCGAAATAGTGCAGCGACGTGGCGACCATCGCGTTGGCCAGGAGCCGCTGCGAGCGGTCGCCGCGCCGCTCGGCCGCGCGCTCGAAGCGTGTCGCGTAGCGCAGCGATTCGTGAATGTCCGACAGCGTCAGCATCGTATTCCACAGCCCGACCAGCGCGCGCGCATCGAACGTAGCATCGCCGACATGGGCGGCAAGGCCGAGCGTGCGGTCCCACATCGCGGCCGCGGCCATGGCATCGCCGTCCGTATGCAGCAACGCCGACGCGCAGGCCGCGCGCAACCGCATCTCACGCGCGGCATCAACGGGGTCGGCCGCGGCCGTGTCGAATGCGTCGAGCACCTGGCGCGCCCGCGCCGCGCATTCGTGCATCCGTGCCGGCTCCAGCAGCGCGCGCGCCAGGAGGTCGGCTTCGGGCACGGGCGTTTCGTCGGCGGCCAGGGCGAGCGCGTCGGTTGATGCGTCGGCTGGTGCGTCGTTCGGCGCTTGCGTGACCGCATCAGCTGGTGCGTCGTTCAGTACTACGGCGACCCCATCCGCTGGTGCGTCGTTCGGTGCTTCGGCGACTACATCCGCCGATTCATCGTTCGGTGCTTCGGCAACCACATCCGCCGATGCGTCGTTCGGTGCTTCCGCGACCACATCCGTTGATCCGTCGTTCGGTGCTTCGGCGACCACATCGTCGCGCCGCGCGGCGTCCACGTTCGCCGCCGCGTGCTCGTGCCCGTGCTCGCGTTCGTGCCCCTGCTCATGCTCGTACCGTGCGTGACGCGCCGCGATGCGCTCGAACTCGCCCTCGTTGTGCAGTTTTTCCAGCGCATACGCGCGCGTCGATTCGGTCAGCCGGTATCGCGCATAGGCGCCGTGGAACTCGACGGTCACCAGCGACTTCGCGACCAGTTCGCCGAGCACCGCGATCATGTCCGCGGCCGACGTGCCGGGCTCGGTGGCGACCGCGTGCGCGGCATCGAACGTAAACGGCCCGATGAAGCATCCCATCCGGCGGAACAGCGCACGCGCGCCCGCGTCGAGCAGCACGTAGCTCCAGTCGAACGTCGCTCGCAGCGTCTGATGACGCGGCAGCGCCGAGCGCAGCCCGCCGGTCAGCAGGTTCAGCCGGTCGTCCAGCCGCGACGCGACGACCGCGAGCCCGAGCGTCGCGACGCGTGCCGCGGCCAGTTCGATCGCGAGCGGCAGCCCGTCGAGCCGCCGGCAGATATCGGCGATCAGCCGCATGCCGGCTTCGTCGACCGGACAATCCGGCGCAGCCGTGCGAACCCGTTCCAGGAACAGCTCGACGGCGGAACAACGAACGATCTCGTCGGGGCGCGCGTCGTCGCCGGGCACCGCAAGCGGGCTCATGCGCAGCACCGCTTCGGCCGAGATATGCAGCGGCTCGCGGCTCGTCACGAGTACGCGCAGCGAGCCGGCGCACGACGTCAGCGTTTCGACGAGGCTCGCGACGAGATCGACGATGTGCTCGGCATTGTCGAGCACGAGCAGGTAGCGCGACGCCGCGAATGCGGCGCCGATGTCCTCGATGGCGGGCACGCGCTGCGTGTCCAGGCCGAGCTCGGCCGCGAGGGCGATCAGCATGTCGGCGCGCGTCCCCGCACGCGCCAGCTCCACGAACAGCACGCGCTCGCGCGAGCGGCTACGCACCGCGTGGGCCACGCGTACGGCGAGGCTCGTCTTGCCGATCCCGCCCGCGCCGACGAGCGTGACGACCGGCGTGCGTTCGAGCATCTCGACGATCTGCGCGATTTCGGTGTCGCGTCCGACGAGCGGCGCGGGCGGCGACGACGCGTGGGCATCGGCCGGCACCGCGGCCGGCGCGTCAGCCGCGGGCGGGCGTTCCGGGCCGGGCGACGCGCACGCGACCAGCAGGTAGCCGCGCCCGGGCACCGTCTTGATCAGATCGCGGCTCGTGCCGAGCGCCTTGCGCAGCGTCGCCACGTGCACCTGAAGGCGGTTTTCCTCGACGATCAGCCCCGGCCAGACCGCGTCCATGATGTCGTCTTTCGACACGACCGACCCGCTCGCGCGGTGCAGCACTTCGAGAATGTCGAGCGCGCGTGCACCGATGCGCAGCGACGCGCCCTGACGGCGAATGTCGCGCTGCTCGAAATCCACCGACAACGTTCCGATCTGGATCATGGCCGCCTCCGGGTCCCTCAGGATGACCGCCCGGTGAACGCGGCAGTCCACCCGGCAGGATGTCCGGCCCCGGCGCACCGTGGCGCCGGCCGGACAATGTTCAATGACGGCCTGAGTGTAGACGGGGGCGCGACGAAAATCTTGAAGGAAAATGCGCTGTGGGGCGGCAACCGGATCACGCGATCGGCGCATTCGCTTGCATGTAAAAGTGGGGCGCTATACTCTTCCGGGCCGCGCGCACGCCTGTCGTGACGGGCGATGCGGCGGCCGCGCGCCGTCATTGAAAGCATTTCGTCAGATTCGCGAGCGGACGTTTGTGCAAATTCATTTTGAATGTTCACATGCGTCGCTAAACTGGACTCGCCATTTCGCGCGCCGAGTCACTTGCCCGGGAATTCCATGTCAGACTCCGTTACCGCAGCGCCGGCGGTATCCCCGCCGCCACCGCCGAAGGACACACTCGGTTGCGTGGCCAGCTTGCTGGCGAAGGACGTCGAGACCGCCACCGGCGGCCTGCGGCTTCACCGCAAATGCATGCGCGAAGCGCACGTGGAGCACATCGACATGCCCGCGTGCGACCGCGGCTTCCTGGTCGGCGTGTCGCTGGCCGCCGGCCATCGTCGCACGCTCTACGGGCGCGCCGGCGCGAGCGAGCGCCGGTTCCAGCATCACTCGATCTACATTCGCGATTTCTCGCGCCACTTCCATGCGGACCTGTACGGCAACTTCGACTTCGTGCTGGTCGAGCTGCCGCACGCGTATCTCGAGCGCGTCGGCCCGGAGCACGGCGGGCAGGCAATCGGCGGCCTCACGTGCCGCCCCGACGTGCGCGATCCGGTGCTCGGCCACCTCGCGCACGCGGTGGCCGGCAGCCTCGACGCGCCCGGCCCGCTGAACGCGCTGTTCATCGAGCAGGTGGGGCTCGCGATCGGCACGCACCTCGTGCGCCGTTACGGCAACGCGCGCGCGCCCGAACTCGACCACAAGGGCAGCCTGTCGCCGGCGAAACTGGCGCTCGCGCAGGAGCTGTTGCTGGAAAAGGCGGATCTCGGCGTATCGATCGAGGAAGTGGCGGCCGAATGCGACCTGTCGCGCGGCTACTTCATCCGCGCGTTCTCGCGCACCACCGGCCGCACGCCGCACCAGTGGCTGCTCGAACAGCGCGTGACGCGTGCCCGCGAACTGATCGAGACATCCGACATGACGCTCGCCGACATCGCGATCGCGTGCGGCTTTGCGGACCAGAGCCACCTGAACCGCGTCTTCGCGCGGATCGTCGGCCATCCGCCCGGCGCGTGGCGGCGAGCACGCTCGCGCTGAAGCCTCTGCGTGGTCGCGATCGTACGCACCGATCGTCCGGCCGATTGCTCAATGGATGTTCGTGTCTTGCCCGTGACACATGGTGCACGCGCCTGACTTCGAGCAGGATGCCACGCACGGCAGCACGAGATGCCGCGCGGACGGCCGCGCTCCAGCGCCGCCGATGGTGCCCGCCCTACCCTGAATCGTGCTGAAGCGGCGACGCACAGCCCGTGCGGCCGCGCCGCCCGGCGCTAGAATGCGAACCGCATGCAACGCGACGTTGCAACACGCACAAGGGCATTCCGATGGACAAATTCTCCGCGCTGCGCGCGTTCGTGGAAGTCGCGGAAGCCGGCGGCTTCTCGAGCGCCGGCCGGCGTCTCGACCTCGCCGCTTCGTCGGTCGTGCGCGCGGTGGACGCGCTCGAGGCATCGCTCGGCACCGTGCTGCTGAACCGCACGACGCGGCAGGTCACACTGTCCGATGCGGGCGCCGTCTACTATGCGCGGGCGAAACGCGTGCTGGAGGAACTCGCGGATGCCGACGCGCTCGTCGCCGATCGCGGCGACGAGCCGTCCGGCCCGCTGCGCGTGTCGGTGCCGGTCGCCTATGGGCTGCGCCGGATCGCGCCGCACGTCGCCGCGTTCGTCGCGCGCCACCCGAAGCTCGACGTCGACCTGCAGTTGACCGACGAACGTGTCGATCTGGTGAGCGCGCGGATCGACGTCGCGATCCGGCTCGGCGATGCCGCGCCGAGCGCGGACGTCGTCGCGCGACCGCTCGGCACGTTCCGCCGCTACGTGGTCGCGAGCCCCGCTTACCTCGACGCGCACGGCACACCCGCGACGCCGGGGGAGCTGGTCGATCACGCGTGCCTGCGCTTTCACTTCGGCGCCGACCAGCAGGCGTGGACGTTCGCCGATGCACGGGGCACGACGCCCGTGATCGTCGCCGGCCGGCTGAAATCGAATCACAGCGAGGTGCTGCGCGAAGCCGCGCTCGACGGCGCCGGCATCGCGCTGCTCCCTGACTGGATGGTCGGCGCGGACATCGAAGCGGGCCGCCTGCAACGGTTGTTCGAACGGTACGACGTGACGCCCGGCTCGGCGCGCTCGGTGATCACCGCCCTGTACCTGCCGAACCAGCGCGGCTCGAAACGCGTGACTGCGTTCATCGATTTCGTCGAATCGCTCGCGCGCACGGAGCCCTGACAGAAGCGACGGTGTCGAGATTCACTCTACTTGGAATTTCCCTCGCTCAACGTTGACCTGTGAAGTTACTTCAAGGTTGTTGTCGGAGCCGGTGCGCCAGCTTTAGGGTTGCTGTGTGGCTCGGTTCGGCCATGAAGGGACATCCGCGCGCATAGGTAGAATCGTCGCCAATCGGCTCCAGATTCGGTGGCCGTTCGCATTTCGCGAGACATAGCGATGAAGGTAACGATTGCGTACATCGACGAACCCCCTTTTGGATGGACGGACCCCCGGGGGGCTGCTACGGGTGCTGACATTGAATTGGCCGATGCAATTCTTCGGGCGATAGGCGTCACACAGATCGAGCATCGTCTGACGACGTTCAGTGAACTGCTACCCGGCGTTGAAGCTGGACGCTGGGATATGAACGTTCCGCTCTTCATTACGCCTGAACGCGCCAGGACGGTGGCGTTCAGCGTACCTGTATGGGGGATCGGAGACGGCTTTCTGGTTCGTGCTGGAAACCTGAAGGGCGTCAACAGCTATGCGGCACTTGCCGAACGCTCCGATGCCCGCCTTGGCATCATTGCCGGACAGGTTCAGCACGACTCAGCAAAAGCGGCGGGCGTGAGCGAGGACCAGATAGCCATCTTTGCGCAACAGGCCGATGCCATTGATGCTGTTCTCTCCGGCGCAATCGACGCATATGCGAGCACTGCCTTGGGAAATCGCATAGTTGCGGATCGAATCGGAGGCTCAATGCTTGAGGCCGTGCAGCATGAGCCGGGAACGAATGGTAAGCAGCAGGGCCCCCCGCTCGGAGCATTCTCATTTAACCAACAAAACAGCGATCTGCTCAATGCGGTAAACAGGCAACTTCGTTCTTATTTGGGTTCGCCGGACCATCGAGCTAGGATGGCGGCATTCGGCTTAACACGGGACGAGATCGATCCCGCTCTCGCGCGGTGAATATGCGAGGGGTCTCGGTCGACAGGGGCCGATCGGTAGCGCCAGGGAGACTGCTGCCAATTTTCGACCTTTCCCCCAACGATCGATCTCGAACTCATCACATTGAATAACTGCTCTAGAGGAAGCGGAGAGACCGCTTCGGGTCGATCTGCGCCGGCCGTGTGCGCTGGGCGGCGGCCGGCCGAGTTCGGCCAGAAGCGGGCGCTCAAACACTCCGTCGCCCGGGCATTCGAACGTCGGCTGCACCGCAGACATCGGCCATTCACACGCAGTCAACACTTGTAAAGTAATCCGTCGAACAAACAGGATTTCCATTGATGCCAGCGCGATCGATATTGATCGCCAATTGATAGCAACTCGCTTTGCTCGCCCCGCACGCTGAAGAGACGTTTTGAGGCCGAGCATTACGCGATGCCGTAGCGGGACTCCCGTTTCAAGAATGCCTCGGAGCCACCCTCAAGCGTAAGCAGCTTCCCCCGGTGCTCAAGATTCTCGATTGTGACGCTTACGACCTTCGTGGACTTGTCCGCCCCCATTTCCAATACATGAATCAGCTCAGCGTCACCATTGACTACAAAGTTAGCGTTGTGTGTAGCGAAGATGATTTGCCTGTTAAGCTTCGCCTTCTTTACAAGTTCGACCAAGTAATTGGCTATAAGCGCGCTATCCAAGTGCGCCTCCGGCTCGTCGATAACGATGGGAGTGTTCCCCAACAACAGCAAGATAACGATGACGGTCGTACATCGTTGGCCAAATGATGAACTCTCGACGGGCTTGCCGTCGTATGAGACGCGAATCCTGCCGAACGCCCGATGATCCATTAACAACTTCTCTGCCTCGACCTTCAGCAGCTCAAAATTCGGCTCGTTGGAAAAGTGATCACGCAATAGCTTGGCAGTGCTCCTTTCCCCAGGTAGTTTTGAGAGGAAGTCCGCCGATGTGGTAAGGCTCTTGAAGTCGACACTTGACAGCATAGTGTGGAGGTGATCGATACGCGGCGCTGGCCCGTCGCCCGCTTCAAAGCGCTCCTGTATGCGTTCGACCATTACCTGCTTAAACTGCGCATCGTCGAACTCATAGCGCAGTTCGATAGGTTTGACCTCCTTTCCTAGGCGTGACAGCGTGTCATTGAGCGGCATAAGAAGCTCTGTCACAACACCAACACGCTCATCGATGAGCTCGCGTTGGTTCTTGAACGCAGCGATCTGCTTCTCAAGTTCGGATGCCTTCGCTTTTTGCGCGGGAAGCTCTTGCTCGATCTGAGCGATGCGCTCATTGGCTTTTCCTACGTCAAGCAGGTTTTCCTGCGAGAGGCCGCGGCCTCTGAGAAAGTCCTCGAGTTTCTGGGTGAGCGCGGCTACTTCGTGCGTCAAGGCCGTCTCGCGCGCGGAGGCATCGGCTAAGTTGGCACGGGCCTCGACTGGGACAAGAAGCTCGTCAATGGCCTTTTGAATTGCAAAAAACTCAGTCTCGTAAAGATTAGGTGTCTCGGAGGGGGGAAGTTTTTGCTTTTGGCATACAGCCCTTAGCTCTTTGAGGAGTGACTCCAGCCGCGAGCGCCAGGTCCTCAGCCCTTGCAACTCCTTGTTGGAGGCTCCGAGGTCTGCGTTGAGTTGAGTGTATTCAGGATTTTGGAAGGAAACGATGAGAGTCCTAGCCGTCGCCAGTTCCTTTTCGGCGCTGGCTAGCGTGATGGCCAGCGTGTGATGCTCTGCCAATCGCTGGCTCTGCGCCTCAGTCTCATCAATGGCTGATTGAATGGCCTCATCGATGGTAGCAAGCTTCCCGTCAGTGTCGCGCTTTGACAAGCGCTTGAATATCGCCTCGGTGAAGCCATGGGGAGCGACAGCAAATTGCTCTATCTCGTTTTGCTGAAGGAACTCAACGATCTTCTGTTCCGCATCGCCGTCGATGGTGACGCAGCTTGCGATGTCAGTCGTCTTCGTCGGCGTCAGGCTGTTGTCCACGAAAAACCTGGTGCGGCCCGGATCGAGCTTCTCATGTAACAGATTAAGTAGCGTGCTCTTGCCCGAGCCTCGACCTCCGATGAGGCAGGTGAGATAGGCACTGAAGACAATCTCGGTTCTCCCGCGAAAGCAGAAGGGGTCGGGTTGACTCGCAGACACGATGTTGCTCACGAGCTTGGCATCAGCCGGAAAATTCAGCACAACGTTACGTATCGCGAACAGAGGCTCTATGGGCTTTTCGGCTGAAATTTGCACGCGACTAATCGGCTCATAGATTGTTTGTCGCAAGCCCTCGAACGTCGGATCGGCTTTGATCCAGGTGATGCGGTTGCTCGGGAATACGCCATAGTCAGCAATCTTGTGGGCGTCGCTGCCCGAAATTGCCGGCTTGGGCTTGCCTCCCATCGTCTTGACGAAATTGGCCAGGAACTTGCGATTCTTGTCGGTTTCGCGTCCAAGGAAGAGGTCGACATTGTCTGGGTTGCGTGTCTCAAAGATATCCGCCGACCGCATGAAGTAATTGTCGTCGTGAGGGTGCTTTTCCCAATCAAGTTCCGACAGCCCATCTGAGGTATCGTAGGGCATAATCACTAGGCAAGTATCCGGCGGAATCCGTTTGATAGCATCGCGCAGCGATTCCCGCGTCACCAATGCTGTCATGCTCCCAAGCCGAAGCAGCTTCTCCTCATCCTTGAGATCAGTATCTTGGAATCCATGAATCTTCGCCTTGCTCGGGTCGAGGCTGCGCGCGTATTCAATTAATGCCTCATTGGAAAGTGCGCGGGCGTAATTGTTACTCGAACGGATTTGGAGCGCCGACTTGAAGTCGTTGAGGTTCTGCGTGGTGAGCGCATCAGAGAGGAGCACATGGATGTTGAGGCGAAAATCGACGGGGGCTTCAATGCGCAATTCCATGCCCGGAAATATTGCCTTGGAAATTTCAAGTTTGCGCGCCGCCAAGCGCTCCCTAATGGCCAAGTAGCCGTCGAACGTCCAGTAATCCATGATCCCGAAGGCCGCGACATCGCTTTCGACGATTTTTTCTATCAGTTGATCGAGAATCTTTTCGCGCTCCTCCGGCGGTAGCTTCTTGATATTGGCCCCTTCGTTCCAGTGGAACGAGAACGGTGTGTGAATATGCAAATCCCACTTGCGCCACACTGAACCCCTCGGATCTTTCATACCAGCCCCTTTCTGATACTTGTTCACGGAACGGCTTCCCGGCGCATGCGAGCAGCAGGCAAATACCCCGTTTCGCCAAGCCATCAATGGAATGTCGGAATTATGCCTGATGCGGTCGGGGGATGATGCTGGTCGGACTTGCGTACGATTTAACCTACCGTCGTACACAGGGTCCCGGCAGATTTCAGGTGGGCGAAGCGAAACCTGCCGCTGGATATAGCGTAGTCGAACGGCAGGGATGACAGACATGCAGCACGCAACCGGAGGAGCGAGTGGCCGTTGAGCACGCGAGACCGACCGTCGCCACAACGGCGATCCGAATGACTGCAACGGGTCGATGAGAGCCGGTCGGCCGTGCGCGAACGGGCCAAGCTGCCCTTGAAAGTTCAAGGTTGAATGAACGGCAAAGCAGATAGTCCAACGTCGAGTGAATCTCGACAGACGCCGTGCGCCGGACGCCTCGACATCCCGGCGCGACGCGTCGCCCTGGCGGCGCATGCCGCCATCTGCCTGATCCGACATATTGCGAAGGCAGCCCGCTCCATCCACCTTTCTCGTGGATGGAGCGGGCACATCGCTTTATCCCGGCCGTCATATCGTCACCGAATTGCGTGACGACTGCCAGCCGGGTCCCGCCTAAGCCGCATCGGTCTGCGTCGCCGTATCAGACCGCCCAGCAGGAGCAGCCGAACGCGCCCCAGAAGCCCTTTGCGTCCGACGTCGGCAACGCGCTTGCCCATGCGCTCGCGTGCGCGTGCTGGTGAACGTTGCACGCGTTCGCACAACCGCACATCGCAGCGGCGGCCGCCCGTTGCAGCGGCGCGCCGGCGCGCTGCGTCGCGCCCCAGCCGCCATAGCCGCCGAACTCGCGCACGGGCGACCAGTCGGGCATCGCCGGCGGGATCGGCGCGTCGTACGACTGGAACGGCCCCGCGCCCCACACGATCTTTCCGTCCACGACCGTCAGCAACGCAGTCGTGCCGGCGATGTCGTCCTCGGCACACGCGAAGAAATCGCGATCCGGGACCACCAGGTCGGCAAGCTGCCCCACCGCGATGCGCCCTTTCTTGCCCTCTTCGTTCGAGAACCACGTCACGTACTCGGTCCACATGCGCAGTGCCGTCTCCCGATCGAGCAGGTTGCGCTGCGGGTACATCCGCAGGCCGCCGACCGTCTTGCCGCTGACGAGCCATGCAAGCGACACCCACGGGTTGTACGACGCCACGCGCGTCGCGTCGGTGCCGGCCGAGACCTTGAGGCCTTTCGACAGCATCTTCGCGACCGGCGGCGTCGCTTCGGCCGCCTGCGCGCCATAGCGCTCGACGAAGTATTCGCCCTGGTACGCCATCCGGTGCTGCACCGCGATGCCGCCGCCGAGCGCGGCGATCCGGTCCATCGATTTCTCGGTGATGGTTTCCGCATGATCGAAGAACCAGTTCAGCCCTTCGAGCGGGATGTCCTCGTTCACCTTTTCGAACACGTCGAGCGCGCGGCTGATGGTCTCGTCGTAGGTCGCGTGCATGCGCCACGGCCAACGGTTTTCCGCGAGCACGCGCACGACGCCCTCGAGATCATCCTCCATCTGGTCGGGCAGGTCCGGGCGTGCCACCCGGAAGTCTTCGAAGTCGGCCGCGGAAAACGCCAGCATCTCGCCCGCGCCGTTATTGCGGAAGTAGTCGGTGCCGTCGTGGTACTTGACGCTCTTCGTCCAGTTCACGAAGTCTTCCTTCTCCGCGTTCGGCTTCTGCGTGAACAGGTTGTAGGCGATGCGGATCGTCATCTCACCCGCGTCGTGCAGCTTGCGGATCACTTCGTAATCGTCGGGGTAATTCTGCGAGCCGCCGCCCGCGTCGATCACGCCCGTCACGCCGAGCCGGTTCAGCTCGCGCATGAAATGGCGCGTCGAATTGTATTGATACTCGAACGGCAGCTTCGGGCCCCTCGCGAGCGTCGCGTAGAGGATCGTCGCGTTCGGGTTCGCAAGCAGCAGGCCGGTCGGGTTGCCGGCGGCATCGCGGACGATGGTCCCACCCGGCGGCTCCGGCGTGTCCTTCGTGTAGCCGACGACACGCAGCGCGGCCGCGTTCAGCAACGCGCGATCGTACAGGTGCAGGATGAAAACCGGGGTGTCCGGCGCGGCGGCATTGAGTTCGTCGATCGTCGGGAGCCGCTTCTCCACGAATTGATGCTCGGTGAAGCCACCGACCACGCGGACCCACTGCGGCGCGGGTGTCACGGCCACCTGGCGCTTGAGCATTTCCATCGCGACCGCGAGCGACGGCACGCCGTCCCAACGCAGTTCCATGTTGTAGTTCAGGCCGCCGCGAATCACGTGGCAGTGGTTGTCGATCAGGCCCGGCAGTACGCCACGGCCGCCGAGATCGACCACCTTCGTCGCGCGGCCCGCGAGCGGCATCACGTCCGCGTCGCTGCCGACGGCGACGAAGCGGCCGGCGGCAATCGCGATAGCCGTCGCGACGGGGTTCGCGCGGTCGAGCGTCGTGAATCTGCCGTTATGCAGGATCAGATCCGGCTGGGTCACGGTTGCGGTCATATGCATCACCTCTAATTGATCAGAAGCCAAGCAGCTGTTTCACGGTGGGCAAGGCTTGCACGCCGATCAGCATGCCGAGCAACCCGACCAGCGCAATCAGCGGCGGTGCGGGAGAGCGAACCTTGATGGCGCTGTAAATCACACCGATCAGCAGGCCCGCACCAAGGGAAACCAGATAAGGTTCCATGCGATGAATCTCCCGGAAAATTCGAATGCAGGGGCCATGTTCCGATCAGCCTGCTGCGGGCGGCATGCGTGTTTCGATCACGTCCGCCACCCGCGCAATGAAGCCAATGCGGCGCGTTCGAATCGAACCCGCCGCACCGGCATCAGCGATCGCTGGCCCTCTGCGCTTACTTCGCCGGAACGGGCGCGATCGACTCGTGCGGCGTCGCGGTGCGCGGCGCGGCCTTGTGGACCATCGTGTACGCGTAGTCGACACCCATACCGTACGCGCCCGAATGCTCCTTCGCGATCGCCATCACGGCGTCGTACGTCTCGCGGTGCGCCCAGTCGCGCTGCCACTCGAGCAGCACCTGCTGCCACGTGACGGGCACGACGCCCGCCTGCACCATGCGCTGCATCGCGAAGTCGTGCGCGGCCTGCGTGGTGCCACCCGACGCGTCGGCGACCATGTAGATTTCGTAGTCGCCTTCGAGCATCGCGCACAGTGCGAACGTCGTGTTGCAGACTTCGGTCCACAGGCCGGACACGATCACCTTCTTGCGGCCGTTTGCGGCCAGTGCGTCGCGCACCTTCTGGTCGTCCCACGAATTCATCGACGTGCGTTCGAGCGTCTTCTGGTTCGGGAAAACGTCGAGCAGCTCCGGATACGTGTGACCGGAGAAGCTCTCGCTTTCGACCGTCGTGATCGTGGTCGGGATGTTGAAGACCTTCGCAGCCTTCGCGAGCCCGACGACGTTGTTCTTCAGCGTCTGGCGATCGATCGATTGCACGCCGAACGCCATCTGCGGCTGCTGATCGATGAAGATCAGTTGGCTGTTGTGCGGGGTAAGTACTTCAAGCTTCGGGTTGCTCATGGCGGTGATGTCCTTTGACGCAGGGAGAAATGAGGCTCGCCGGGCCGACGAATCCGCAACGCGTCGAACGCGCTGGTCGGAAGGCTCGACAGCCGGCCACCATCATTCAACAGGCGAATGAGCGGCCACACCAATTAATTGTTCTGATTCCCGCGACCTTCATGAATCCAGGCTGAAAAGATCTGAATTTCATTGAATGGACCCACAACGCACATGCGGAACTGATAGGCTGACCCAGGAAATTCGGATCGACGCCAGATCGGTAGTTATCCCTATTTTTTACTGTCGTCACGCCATGTCAAACCTATGAAACCGTACTCTGCTTCGCTGTTCGCCGGCATCCTCGCCGGCATCGTTTACGCGCTGATCGGCGTGCAATCGCCGGCGCCGCCCGCCGTCGCGCTGGTGGGTCTGCTCGGCATTCTGGCCGGCGAACAGATCCTTCCGCTGGCGCGACGGATGTTCGGCGGAATCCGGCTGGGAACCGCATGGCGCGACGCAAAGTGCAGCCAGCACATGTTCGGTGCGCTGCCGGGCGCCCACGCGCCTGACGCTGCCGCGAAGCGCCGTGAATCGACGCCGACGTGATCCGAAGGCTCCAGCGAATGCGACCGGGACGGCCGGGGCGCTTGCGTGTGCGTCAGGACGTTCGTCGATGAACCGCATCCAGACGGGATAGGATGCACCGCCGTCAGCCTGAAGCTGGCCGCCCGATGTCTCTTTCGCAGTGAGATTCGCCATGAAGCTGTCCTTCGAAGCACTCGAGGCACTGGACGCGATCGACCGCACCGGTACGTTCGCCGACGCCGCGGAGTTGATGCATCGCGTGCCGTCCGCACTGACGTACCTCGTCCAGAAGCTCGAGAGTGACCTCGGCGTCGCGTTGTTCGATCGCAGCGGGCGTCGCGCCAGGCTCACGCACGCGGGCCGCGTGGTCGTCGAAGAAGGCCGTCGGCTGCTGCGCGCCGCCGAACAGCTGGAACGCAAAGCGCAACGCGCACAGCAAGGTTGGGAAACAGAGGTCCGCATCTGCATCGCGGAGATCCTGCCTTTGCACACGATGTGGCCGTACGTGCACGCGTTCTACGACCTTGAAATGGACACGCGGCTGCGACTGTCCACCGAAGTGCTCGGCGGCACCTGGGATGCGCTCGTTTCGCGGCGCGCCGACCTGGTCGTCGGCGCAGCGGGTGAGCCCCCGGAGCTGCCGGACATCGTGGCCCATCCGATCGGCACGCTCAGGCACGTATTCGCGGTCGCCCCATCCCATCCGCTCGCCGCCCTGCCCGAACCGCTGTCGATGTCGTCCGTCGTCGCGTATCGCGCCGCGGTGATCTCCGACACGTCCCGCGAACTGCAACCGCGCTCGGTCGCCGTCGATGCCGGGCAACCGTATCTTGCCGTGCCGACGCTCGCCGCGAAACTGGCCGCGCTATGCGAAGGACTCGCGGTGGGCACGCTGCCGGACTGCATTGCAACGCCCGCGATCGCGCAAGGCAGGCTCGTCGCACGTGAGGTCACAGGCATGCGCGACACGACCCATTGCTATATCGCGTGGCGTGCCGACGAGGCTGGCCAGGCGCTACATTGGTGGGTCGAGCAACTTGATCGCCGGGACCTCGTCGACCGGCTCACCGCGCCGGCGTGATGCCGCCTTTTCTGCGACCATCCGACGGCAGCGCCATTGGCTGCCCGGACGACGTCTGGGGTGACGTATGACGCGTGCTCCGCATCCGATCGGCACGCCGACCCGACCTTCGCCGAGCTCGGGGCCGTTTGCGACGTTTCCTGTTCCGACCAACACCATCTGAACGACGTACTGGCGCAGGTCATCGGGCTCCCTGCCCCGTGCCTGGCGTCGTTCGGTCACACGCGCGCCGCCCTGACAAAAAGCGGCGGCGCGCGCCGCGTCACCAACCGAACTTCGCTTCCACGCCGACATAGTCGGCATTACGCGCGCCCAGTGCGCGAATCGAATCGGCGAGCTGGAAGTGCACCGCCTCGACGGCCAGGGCCGTGTTCGCATTGACGAGCCAGTCCACGCGAGCCTGCGCGTACATCCCCGTCCACGCGCCGCCCTTGCCCGCCGTGCCCGGCACCGCCGACATGCCCTGCCCGTAGATCGCATCGGCCGTCGTCTGCCGCCACTGGAAGCCGACGGCGGTGAGCACCGTGACCGAGCTCGCCGGCTTGAACGTCAGCGAAGGCTTCACGTGGATCAGGTTGCTGTATCCGGTGTAACCGGCGAGCGTGAAGTAATAGCCGTTCGGAAACATCGGGTTGAACGTGCCGACGCGCCGATCGCCCGGGTGAGCATCGCCGGACGCGCCGTCGATCTGGATGCCGATGCGCGGCGTGCCGGCCGTCTTCGCGAACGTATAGCCGCCCAGCGCGCCGAACGCCCACGCGCCCACCGTGTCCTGCCCGACGTGGCCCGTCTGCAGCATCGCCTCGACGTCCCAGTCGAGCCCGTCGGCCTTGCCCGCGTAGCGCATGTCGAACACGTCGCGCCGCTCGGTGCCCGACGCATCCGGAAAGCGCGCGTTGTCGCGCGTGTAGCGCGACCAGTACACGGACAGGTCGCCGGGCCCCGTGCCGTTGCGCTCGACGCGCACGCCGTCGAATCGCAGGTGCCGGTTCGACACGTCGTCGAACGCGGCCGCGTCGCGATACTGCACCGGGCGCGTCACGTAGCCGATCAGCCGCCACTTGCCGATTTCGTAATCGGCCCACAACGCGTCGAACGCCTGCCGCACGTTCGGGCCGTCGCGCACCGACACGAAGCGTTGCAAGTCGAACGCCATCTCCTGCCGGCCGACCCGCGTCTTCAACGTGCCGGGGCCGATCTGGTCCACATACGCGACGAATGCCTGCTCGATGTCGAGCTGGTCCTTGTCGACCGGGCCGACCGTATTCTTGCCGAACGGCCGCGCATCGACGAACTGCACGAACGCCTGCAGATGGCCGCGATAGCGCAGGTCCGCGTGCACGTTCGTGCGCTGGATCACGTAGTTGTCGTCGTGCGCGGAGCCGAGGCCGAACAGCGGCGCGTTGTTCAGCTCGAAACGCTCGCGCAGGTTCGCGCCGAGCGACAGGTAGGTCGACGGGTCATCGCCGAGCGGCACGTATTTCAGTGCGTCGAACGGCTTGCGCGGCACGCACGGGTTCGCGAGTACCGACCAGTCCTCCTGCCAGCGGTTGAACAGCACGGTCGGACGCTTCGCAGTGCACGACACGGCGGCGCTCGCGGCCGCCGGCGTCGGCGCCAGCGGCTGAGCGGCTGCGGCGGCCGGCGCATCGGCACCGGCCGCCGTCCCGGCATGCAGCGCGACGCCGCCGGCCAGCACGACGCCCGGCAGCGCGCCGCGCCACGATGGTTTGATCGGCCGGCGCACCGTCATTTCGACCGGGCATGGATTTCGGCGACGTAGCCGCCCGGGAACTGCACGAGCGCCGCGTCACGGCCGTCCGACGTGAACGGAGGCACGAGCACGGTCACGCCCGCGGCTTCCGCCTGCTTCAGCGTCGCGGCCAGGTCGGCGACTTCATAGCCGGTCATCTCGCGCCCGAACGGGTAAGGCAGATGGCCGTCCGTCGCGAGCACCGTCATCTTGCCGAAGCCCGATTCGATACGAATGCGGCGGTACGTGTCGTTCGGCCGGCCGATCTCGATGCCCGGCGCCTTGCGCACGTCCGACACGATCTTGCCGTGCGAGAACGCGGCGAAGTCGTGCGCGAGCTTGCTCGCGCGTTCCGGCGACACGTACACGCGGTTTTCCGGCACCGTCTGCAGCGGGTCGTAATTCGGCGCCTGCGTGTGCCAGTACAGCTGCATGTTCACGCCGCCCTGCCAGCGGATGATCGCGTCGCGCCCGATCGGATCGGGGAACGTCGCGACGACCACGTCCGCGCCATGCGCACGCGCCGACTTCACGGCCACGTCCATGTCGGTCACCAGATAGCCGGTGCGCTCCTCGCAGAACGGATACGGGATCGGCGTCTTGAAGCCGAACACCGAGATCGTGCCGACCGGCGTGAGCACCAGTTGCGACATCGTCTGGCTCGGCGTCGGCGTGACCTGGAACACGCCCTGCTTCGACTTCTTGCCGCCGAACGTCGCGACGAAGCTGTCGGTGAAGCGGTCGAAGTCTTCCGGCGCCACGCACACGTGCGTCGTGTCGTACTGCGGGCCGACCGCGACCGCCGGGAAGCGCGCGGCGGCCGGCTGGCGCGCCGTGTCGTCCAGATGCGTTTCGTCGGCATGCGACGGGGCGGCCGCCAGCAACGCGGCAAGCATCGCCGTCGACGCGGTCGTCATGCGCAGCACGTGGCGCAGGTTCAGTGAAATCATCGGGTTCTCCTTGAAGGTGGCGCGCAGCGGCACGCTGCGCACGAAAACGGGTTCAGCGCGAGGCCGGCAGCTCGGCCGCGCGTGCGGATCGATACGTGAGAAAGCCCAGCACCGCGAGCGGCAGCGCGAGCGCCCAGAACGCGGCATACAGGTACGCAGTCGCGCCGGCGCCCGCGCCGAGCGCGAAACCGGCCACCGGCGGCAGCGTGCGCTGCAGCCGCGCGCGGGCGGCGTCCCGTTCGGCCGGCGCGGCGATCGGCACGAGCCAGTCGAATGCATCGATGACGGCCTGTGTGACGTTGCCGGTCATCACCGTGTTGGCGACCACCGAGCGCGCGGTCAGCCGGCCATGCGCGTTCTGCACGCCCATCGCCGCCGCGCCGAGCAGCCCGCAGACGATCGTCGCGGGCGCGTCGGCACTGCCGATCGGCGACGCCGCGATCCCCGCGAACATGAAACCGGCGAGCAGGATCGCCTGCAATGCGTACAGCGAACAGGCACGCGCGCCGTGACCGCGCACGCGCATCCGGTGGTCGAGCAGGCGCGCGGCCACGATGCCTGCAATGAATGCCGGAAACGCGAGCCATTTGATCAGCAGCCCCTGCCCGACCCCGGCCAGGCCGGAGCCGATCAGGATGAAGTTGCCGGTCACATGGGCGGTGAAGAGGCCGAACAGCGCGACGAAGCCGAGCGTGTCGACATAGCCCGCGATCGACGCGAGAAAAACGTCCTCGCCGGGCAGGCGATCGGGCGCGGCCGCACCGGCGGCCGTTACTTGTCCAGGTTGCATGTCGTGGTTTCCGTGGTTTTGCCGGCGCAGCTCGCGTCCTGGACCTGTGCGGCCGGCGGGCACACGTGCGCCGGCACGAACGGGATCGCGTGCTCGCCGGGCACGATGCCGGGCAGCCCGGCCAGTGCGATCCGCGGCGGCGCGCAAGACTGCATGCGCACCAGGTCATACAGCAGGCCGACTGCGATGCCGGCTCCCAGCAGGATCAGGTAGGGCATGGTCCGTTCCGGTTGCGCCGCCGCGCCGGGCCGGACGGACGGCGCCCGGCCCATGCGGCGGTTCGGTAGCAAGACTAGGGGACGCGCACCTGAAAGTCATGGCGGCGAACTGAATTCTTCTGAAGCAACGCCGGTGTCGGAAGCGCGGCGCAACGCGGAAATCGAACGGGTCTGGCGCCTGCACGCGAGCCGCTTCCGTCCCGGCGTGCGCAAGTGGGTATGTGGATTGCCGGTGCCAGACGACCTCGACGCCGAAATCGAACGGCGGGTCGACGCATTCCTGAACGGCACGCCGGCCGCACCGCAACGCGTGGCATCCGCCGCCTCCGCCAACCGCCGCCGAGGTCGAGCGGCGGCGCACGCGTCACGCTGTCACCCGGGCCGCTTCAGAACGATTCAACCGCTGCGTCCGTGGCTTGCCCTATGCTCGGCCATCATCGGGAGACATCGGATGGAACACGGATCGGGCCGCAAGGCCGTCATCGTCGGCGGGTCGGTCGGCGGGCTGTTCACCGCGACCGCACTGCGCGCAGCCGGCTGGGACGTCGGCGTATTCGAGCAATCACCGCACGACCTGGACAGCCGCGGCGGCGGCATCGTGCTGCAGCCGCCGATCGAGCGGGCGTCCGCATTCGGCAACGTACCGCTGCCGCGCGAGGCCGCCGTCGATTCGATCGACCGGATCTACGTCGATGCGCACGACCGCATCGTGCAACGCTTCGCGATGCCGCAAACGCAGACCGCATGGAACGTGATCTACACGGCGTTGAAGCGCGCGCTGCCGGCCGGCATCGTCCATGCCGGCGACGCGTTCGAGCGATTCGAGCAGGACGGCGAGCGCATCGTCGCGCATTTCGCGAGCGGCCACGCCGAGACGGCCGACCTGCTGATCGGTGCGGACGGCGGCCGCTCGGCGGTACGTGCGCAGTTGATGCCGGACGTGCGGCCGACGTATGCGGGCTATGTCGCCTGGCGCGGGCTCGTCGACGAGCGGGGGCTGCCCGAACAGGTGCTGTATCTGCTGCGCGAGCGCTTCACGTTTCAGCAAGGCGACGCGCACCTGTTCCTCACCTATCTGGTGCCCGGTGCGGACGGCGCGACCGAGGCAGGCAAGCGGCGCGTGAACTGGGTCTGGTACCGGCGTCTCGCGTCCGACCGGCTGCCGTCGCTGTTCCTGGCGCGCGACGGCACGCAGCGCGACGGGTCGCTGCCGCCCGGCGCGATGCGCGACGACAACCGCGCGGAACTCGTCGACGCCGCTGGCCGGATGCTCGCACCGACGCTCGCCGCGCTCGTCGACGCGACACCCGCGCCGTTCGCGCAGGCGATCCAGGATCTCGCGGTCGAACGGATGGCGGTGGGGCGTGCGGTGCTGCTGGGCGACGCCGCGTGCCTCGTTCGCCCGCACACGGCGGCCGGTGTCGCCAAAGCGGCGGACGACGCGGTCGGCCTCGCGCAAGCGCTGCGCGAAGTCGGCCACGGCCGCGGGTTCGACGCCGCGCTGGCGAGTTGGGACGCGCGTCAGCGCGCCGCGAGCGCGGTGATCGCCGCGCGCGGCATCGCGCTGGGCGCCCGCTTGATGGGCGCGGCCTGAACGTGGGCCGGACGCGCGTCGGCGGGCCGGCGCAGCGTCTCGCTCGACGGGTTGAGCGCGCGCAGCACGCTGGCACGCCCGCCATCATCGTCGGGCAGTTGCGGCTGGCCGCGCGCGGCGGCCGGCGCGCCATGGGCCGCGAGCAACGCGGCGAGCGCCAGGCCCGCCGCGCGTGCCGATACCGTGGCCCGCTTCATTGCGCGCTCGCCGTCGAGACCGATGCCGCCGCAGGCGTTCCCACGCTCGCCGTCGCGGTGCGCGGCTCGCCGTGCGCGATCGCATACAGTTCGCGATTGCGCGCGATCGTCTGCGCGCTCGGCGGATAGTCCCAGTTCGGTGTGGGCAGCGTGCCGTCGCGCTCCGCCTGAATCAGGTCGGCGACCACGTCGGCGCGTGTGAGCGCATGGTCGGCGGTTTGCGCCAATGCGGCGACGGGTGCGCTCAGTGCCCAGGAAAGCAGGACTGCACGAATCAGGTTGTTCATGACGTTCACCTCTCGAGATGGCGTGTTCGCGTCCGCAGATCAGGCCGGACATCCGCTCCGCATCGATGTGATGAAGAGTTGAGTCCATTCTGCGATTCGCGCGCTTTCCGGAAGGTGAGGCTTCGATTACGGTCCTGTCATCTGGTCGCGGCCCGGCCACACGGCCGTGTCAGTCAGCGCGTAGCCGTTTCCGGGTTCCGCACGCTGCCCAGAAACCGCGTCAATTCCACCGTCTGCGGACGCTCGAAGATCTCGTCGGCCGTCCCGGTCTCCCACACGCGCCCCTGGTGCATGAACACGATCCTGTCGCTCACCGCACGCGCGAAGTTCATCTCGTGCGTGACCATGATCAGCGTCATGTCCTCGCGCGCGAGCTGCTCGATCACGCCCAGCACCTCGCCGACGAGCTCGGGATCGAGCGCCGACGTGATTTCGTCGCACAGCAGCACGCTCGGCTTCATCGCGAGCGCACGCGCGATCGCGACGCGCTGCTGCTGGCCGCCCGACAGGTGTTCCGGAAACGCGTCGAACTTGTCGCCGAGGCCGACGCGCTCGAGCATCAGCTCCGCGATCGCGCGCGCCTGCTGGCGGTGCGACTTCTTCACCACCGACTGCGCGAGCATCACGTTCTGTCCGGCGCTCAGGTGCGGAAACAGGTTGTATTGCTGGAACACCATGCCGACCTTCAGCCGCAGCGCACGCAAGTCCGCATGCCGTGCATCGACGCGTTCGCCGTCGACCGAGATCGTGCCCGCATCGATGCTCTCGAGCCCGTTGAGCGTGCGCAGCAGCGTGCTCTTGCCCGAGCCGCTGCGGCCGATGATCGACACGACCTGCCCGCGCTCGACGGACAGATCGATGCCCTTGAGCACATGATGGGTGCCGAAGTTCTTTTCGAGACCCCGGGTTTCAACGAGCGGCATGCCATCTCCTTTGCAACGTGCGCGCATAACGGGTAAGCGGATAGCAGAGCGCGAAATAGATCAGCGCGACGAGGCCATACACGACGAACGGCCGGAACGTCGCATTCGAGATCGCGATACCGACCTTCGTCAGCTCGGTGAAGCCGATGATCGACACCAGCGCCGTATCCTTCACGGCCTGCACGCCGAAGCCGACCGTCGGCGCGATCGCGATGCGCGCGGCCTGCGGCAGGATCACGTGGCGCAACTGCTCGACATAACTCATCGCGAGGCTGGCCGACGCCTCCCACTGCCCTTTCGGCACCGCCTCGACGCAGCCGCGCCAGATCTCCGCCAGGTAGGCGCTCGTGAAGAACGTGAGCCCCGCCGTGGCCGCGACCCACGGCGAAACGTCGAGCCCGACGAGCGGCAGGCCGAAGAACACGATGAACAGCTGCATCAGCAACGGCGTGCCCTGGAACACTTCGATATAGAGCTTGGCGATGCCGCGCAGCGCCGTCGAATTCGACACGCGCATCACGAGCAGCCCGAGGCCGACGAGGCCGCCGGAGACGAACGACACGATCGACAGCACGATCGTCCAGCGCGCCGCCAGCAGCAGGTTCGCGAGAATCTGCCCGAACGTGAAATCGGTCATCGCGCACCTCGCACGCGGCGGGAGAACAGGCGGCGCCCCATCGCGCCGAGCGTGGCGCGCATCAGCAGCGCCATCGCCAGGTACGCGAGCGTGATCACGAAGTACGTCTCGAACGCGCGGAAGTTGCGCGACTGGATATAGCTGGCCGCATAGGTCAGATCGGCCACCGAGATCTGCGACACGACCGCCGAACCGAGCATCGTGATCACGATCTGGCTCGACAGCGCGGGAAACACCTTGGCGAGCGCCTGCGGCAGCACGACATGGCGCAGCATCTGCGCGCGCGACATCGCCAGCGCGGACGCCGCCTCCAGATGCCCTTTCGGCACGGCGGCCACGCCCGCGCGCACGATCTCGACCGAGTACGCGCCGAGATTGAGCGTCATCGCGAGGATCGCGGCCGTGTATTCGTCGATGTGCACGCCGAGCGCCGGCAAGCCGAAGAAGATGAAGAACAGCTGGACGACGAACGGCGTATTGCGAATCGCCTCGACGTACGCGCCGATCAGCGGGCGCAACCGCACGGCCGCGCGCGCGTCGGCGCTGTACGCGGCCGCGCCGAGCACGCCGACGGCCACGCCGAGCACGGTCGCGACCGCCGTCAGCGCGAGCGTGATCGCCGCGCCGCTCGCGAACACGCCGGCGTAATCGGCGAGTTCGCCGAATTGAAGCTGGTAGCTCATGGGAAGCGGATAGATTCGGGTTCGGACAACGACACGCGCCGTGCCGGGCATCCCGGCCTCGGCGACGTGTCAGGCTGCACTGCGATACGTCACAGCCCGGCCGGCAGCGGCTGGCCGAGCCACTTGCGCGACAGCTCGCCGAGCGAGCCGTCCTGCTTCGCATGCGCGATCGCATCGTCGATCTTCGCGAGCAGGCGCGGTTCGTTCTTGTTGACGCCGACGAAGCACGGCGAATTCTTGATCACGAACTTGACCTCGGGGCGGCGCGGCGGATTCTTCGCGAGAATCGCCGCCGCGACGATGTTGCCCGCAGCGATCAGTTGGACCTGCCCCGACAGGAATGCCTGGATCGTCGCGTTGTTGTCCTCGAAACGCTTGATCGTCGCGTTCGGCGCGAGCTGCGACAGCGCGATCTCCTCGAGCGCGCCGCGCGTCGCGCCGACCGTCTTGCCGGTGAGGTCGGCGGGCGTGCTCACCTTCACGTCGGACGGCCCGAACACGCCCTGGAAATACGGCGCGTACGCGCTCGAGAAATCGATGACCTTCTCGCGCTCCGGCGTCTTGCCGAGCGAGGAAATCACCATGTCGACCTTGTTGGTCGTCAGGTACGGAATCCGGTTCGCACTGTTCACCGGCACCAGCTTCAGCTTGACGCCGAGCGCCTTGGCAAGGAGTCCTGCCATGTCGATGTCGTAGCCCTGCGGCTGCATGTCCGTGCCGACCGAACCGAACGGCGGATAGTCCTCGGGCACCGCGACGCGCAGCGTGCCGTTTTTCGCGATGGTGTCGAGCGCATCGGCATGGGCCGGCGCAGCGGCAAACAGCGCGATCACGGGGGCGGCAAGCAGCGCGGCCAGCCAGGTGCGTCGGGGGAACGGTCGGGTCGTCGGGCTCACGGTGAATCTTCCTTGTCTGGTGTGTCGTCGGGCAGCGCGCAACCGTTGCGCGGCCGACACCACACCAGCAAAAACCGGGCCATCGCCGTGAAACGCTTGCCGCACCGGCACGAGACGGAAATTTCAGCGACCTTTCGGCGAGCCGGATTCCTCATTTCGGTGCATGCGCCGGCGCCGTCGGTTACGGTTGCCCCCGCAGCGCGCGCCGGCGCACCAAATTACCTAACCGGTTCACCCGGCACCGAAACCCTATGCATGGATTCGAACCGGCCCAGTCCAAATTTGCATTCCGTTTGTGACCGGAATTACGGCTGAATACGTTCGCGACGTACCGTGCCTTTCGTCACGTCCGACGAATCGCCATCAGGACGGGCGCGCGCGATTGCGCGCGCCGGCCCCCCCGGTACCGGTGGTCCCGATCATCCGCGATCGGGATGAATCCAATCCCATCCGTGCGCGAGGAAACCGTCATGGCATCGATTCCCGACCCGTCGACAACCGGCGAAACCGACAAACGCAGCTGGCTCGAATCGCACGAAGCCGGCTATCACAAGACCCTCGGCAATCGACAGGTGCAGATGATCGCGATCGGCGGGGCCATCGGCACCGGGCTGTTTCTCGGCGCCGGCGCCCGGCTGCAGGCCGCCGGCCCGGCGCTCGCGATCGTCTATCTCGTCTGCGGCGCGTTTTCGTTCCTGATCCTGCGCGCGCTCGGCGAGCTCGTGATGCATCGCCCGAGCAGCGGCAGCTTCGTGTCGTACGCACGCGAATTCCTCGGCGAGAAGGCGTCGTTCGTCGCAGGCTGGATGTACTTCCTGAACTGGGCGATGACCGGCATCGTCGACATCACCGCCGTCGCGCTCTACATGCATTACTGGGCGCCGTTCGCGGCCGTGCCGCAGTGGATCTTCGCGCTCGTCGCGCTGTGCATCGTCGCGACGATGAACCTGATCGGCGTGAAATGGTTCGCGGAAATGGAGTTCTGGTTCGCGCTGATCAAGGTCGCCGCGATCGTGCTGTTTCTCGTGATCGGCGCGGCGATCCTCGGCACGGGCATGCCGGTGGCCGGCCATGGCACCGGCCTGCATCTGATCACCGATAACGGCGGGTTCTTTCCGCACGGGCTGATGCCGGCGCTGGTGCTGGTGCAGGGCGTGGTGTTCGCGTTCGCGGGCGTCGAACTGGTCGGCACGGCCGCCGGCGAATGCAAGGATGCACGCAAGGTGCTGCCGCGCGCGATCAACAACGTGATCTGGCGCATCGCGATTTTCTACGTCGCATCGGTCGTTCTGCTGGTCTGCCTGCTGCCGTGGAGTGCGTACAAGGCGGGCCAGAGCCCGTTCGTCACGTTCTTCGGCGCGCTCGGCGTGCCGGGTATCGGCTCGGTGATGAACCTGGTGGTGCTGACGGCCGCGCTGTCGAGCCTCAACTCCGGCCTGTATTCGACGGGGCGGGTTCTGCGTTCGCTGTCGATGGGCGGCTCGGCCCCCGCGTTCCTCGCGCGGATGAGCGGGCAATCCGTTCCGTACGCGGGCATTCTGGTGACGGTCGCGATCTATGTGGTCGGCGTGCTGCTCAACTATCTCGTGCCGTCGAGCGTGTTCGAGATCGTGCTGAACATCGCGTCGCTCGGCATCATCAGCACCTGGGGCTTCATCGTCGTGTGCCAGATGAAGTTCCGCGCCGCGGTCAGGCGCGGCGACGTGGAAGACGTATCGTTCAGGATGCCCGGCGCGCCCGTGACGTCGTGGCTCACGCTGCTGTTCCTGCTCGGCGTGCTGGTGTTGATGGCATTCGACTACCCGAACGGCACGTGGACGATTGCGTCGATCCCGCTGGTCGCGCTGCTGCTCGTGGCCGGCTGGAATTGGCTGAGCCGTCGCGCGCGCCGCGCGTTGCTGAAGCCGACGATCCCGTCGATCGCGCTCACGCAGAACGTGCTCGAGAAGGGCGACAACTGACTTGCTGCGGCATGCGCGCCGTCTGCTGAAAGAACCGCCGTCGGGCCGCGGACGGCGGTCGACAGCCGCATTCAGTGATGCTCGTACAAAGACTGGGTGTCGAGCGACGCGAGCGATGACGTAGCTGTCTTTGCTGCGTCGGCGGGCCGTGCGGCGGCAGATTGCGCTTGCTGCGCGGCGACCTTCGCCTCGGCGGCCTGGATGTCTTCGGGATAGTTCGGATCGTTACTGATCGGCCGATAACCGGCCCTCTCGACCCGGACGAGATCGGCGCGCACGTCGGCGCGCGTGACCGCATGGTCGGTGGTTTGTGCAAATGCGACGATCGGTGCGCTCAGTGCGCAGGAAAGCAGGACTGCACGAATCAGGTTGTTCATGACGTTCACCTCTCAAGTTGGCGTATTCGCGTCCGCGGATCAGGCCGGACATCCGCTCCCCATCGATGCGATGAAGAGTTGAGTCCATTCTGCGATTCGCGCGCTTTCCTGAAGGTGAGGCTTCGATTACGGTTTTGTCATCTGAGCGCCGCCGCGCGTCGTGGGCGGGCCGCCCCGGTTCGCCGGACACAGCGCGGGCCCGCGACGCGACGCGCATGCCAGTCGATCGTCGCGTTCATGCGGGCGCGTCGAGCGGCCGCACTTCCGGAATCATCGCGGCCTGGCCGTGCACGATTCCGTCCGCGTCCATGAGCTGCCACACGGTCGCGCGTTCGATCCAGAACCGCTTGCCGGACTTCGTCACCCGCACGCCGCGGTATTCGGACACGAAGCCATCGCGCATCACCTTGTCGAGAAACACCTGGCGCTCGTGTCGCTCCATCGGCTCCGCCGACAGACGGGACGGCAACGCCGTCAGTTCATCCCAGTCGTATTCGAAAATCGCCTGCGCGCGCCTGTTGCCGTACACGAACACCGGATCGGCCGACGTGTCGTGCGCAAGCACGCCGAACGGCGCCGCCTCGTACAGCCACGCAGCGCCGTCGGATGCGCTCATGCCGTCGGGCACGAGCGGATGGTTCACGAGCCGGCGATACGAGTCGGCAAGAAGGCGGAAGAAGTTTGCATCGGTGCGCAACGACATCGGTCTGGCTCCTGAAATCGGCGAGATACGCGAATGAGCGAAGGTTTGCCGCCGGACATTATATGGACGAAGCGGCGCGCCGCAGTCGGCGGCGAGGGTTCGGGCCGCCCGCATCGCGCTGCGCGGTCCGCCGCACGGCCGATGCCATCGCGCCGGCCCAGATAACGGTTTCGTAATCCTCGAGTCAGGGTCGGGTCAACGCCGCGCCGGCAGACTGCGTGCTCGTCGCATCGAATGCGCGTCTATTCCCCGCTTCGAGGAGCACCATCATGTGGATCGTCCGGCTGGCGTTACGCAGGCCCTACACGTTCGTCGTACTCGCGCTGCTGATCTTCATCGCGGGGCCGCTCGCGCTGCTGCGCACCCCCACCGACATTTTCCCGAACATCGACATTCCGGTCGTCAGCATCGTCTGGTCATACAACGGCTTCTCCGCCGAAGACATGGCCAAGCGGATCACGTCGAACTACGAACGCGCGCTCACATCGGACGTCGACGACATCGAGCATATCGAATCGCAATCGCTGAACGGCGTGTCGGTCGTGAAAATCTTCTTCCACCCGGGCGCCGACATCAATCGCGCGATCGCGGAAGCCGCGAGCAACGCCGCGTCGATCCTGCGCATCCTGCCGCCCGGCACGCTGCCGCCGAACATCATCACGTACAACGCATCGACCGTGCCGATCCTGCAGCTCGGGCTGTCGAGCAACACGCTCGCCGAGCAGCAGCTGTACGACCTCGGCAACAGTTTCATCCGCACGCAGCTCGCGACCGTCCAGGGCGCGGCCGTGCCGCTGCCGTTCGGCGGCAAGATCCGCCAGATCGTCGTCGATCTCGACACGCGCGCGCTGCAGGCCAAAGGACTCGCGCCGATCGACGTCGTCAACGCGATCAACGCGCAGAACCTGATCCTGCCGGGCGGCACCGCGAAGATCGGCACGCACGAATACAACGTGCAGATGAACGGCAGCACGCAGACGGTCGCCGCGCTGAACGACCTGCCGGTGAAGACGATCGGCGGCAATGTCGTGTACGTACGCGACGTCGCGCACGTTCGTGACGGCTACGCGCCGCAGACCAACATCGTGCGGGCGGACGGCAAGCGCGCGGCGCTGCTGACGGTCGAGAAGACCGGCAGCACATCGACGCTGACGATCATCGACCAGGTGAAGGCGATGCTGCCGAAGATCGCGGCTGGGCTGCCGAAGGCGCTGCACATTGCGCCGCTCGACGATCAGTCGGTGTTCGTGAAGGCGGCCGTCCAGGGTGTCGTGCGCGAGGCGCTGATCGCCGCGTGCCTGACCGCGCTGATGATCCTGCTGTTTCTCGGCAGCTGGCGCGCGACGCTGATCATCGCGATCACGATCCCGCTCGCGGTGCTCACGTCGCTGCTCGCGCTCGCCGTGCTCGGCCAGACCATCAACATCATGACGCTCGGCGGGCTCGCGCTCGCGGTCGGGATCCTCGTCGACGACGCGACGGTCGCGATCGAGAACATCACGCATCATCTCGAGCTCGGCGCGCCGCTCGAGGAGGCCATCCTGACCGGCGCGGGCGAAATCGCGGTGCCGACCTTCGTGTCGACGCTGTCGATCTGCATCGTGTTCGTGCCGATGTTCCTGCTGACCGGCGTCGCGCGCTATCTGTTCGTGCCGCTGGCCGAGGCGGTGATCTTCGCGATGATCGCGTCGTACTTCTTCTCGCGCACGCTGGTGCCGACGCTCGCGATGGCGCTGATGCGCGCCAAGGGCAGCGGCCGGCCGCCGCGCGGCGTATTCGCGCCCCTCGTGCATGTGGCGCGTTTCCAGGCAGCGTTCGAGCATCGCTTCGAGGCCGTGCGGCTGCGCTATCGCGCGCTGCTGTCGGCGGCGATCGCGCGGCGCCGCCGCTTCGCGGCCGCGTTCCTGCTCGCCTGCGTCGCATCGACCGGCCTCTACGCATTCGCCGGGCAGGATTTCTTCCCGTCGGTCGACACCGGCGAGATCCGCCTGCACCTGCGCGCCCCGACCGGCACGCGGATCGAGGAAACCGCGCGGCTCACCGACGAAGTCGAAGCGAAGATCCGCAACGTGATTCCGGCCAACGAACTGGCCGGCGTGCTCGACAACATCGGCGTACCGGTGAGCGGGATCAACCTCACGTACGACTCGTCGGATCCGATCGGCACCGAGGACGCCGACGTGCTCGTCACGCTGAAGCCGAATCACGCGTCGACCGCTACATACGTGGCGAAGCTGCGCAACGTGCTCGCGCAGGCGTTCCCCGGCGTGACGTTCGCGTTCCTGCCGGCCGACATCGTCAGCCAGATCCTCAACTTCGGGCTGCCCGCGCCGATCGACATCCAGATCGTCGGCAACAAGCTCGACCAGAACCGCGCGGTCGCGAATGCGCTGCTCGCGAAGCTGCGCGGCGTGCGCGGGCTCGTCGACGCGCGCATCCAGCAGCCGGGCGACGAACCGGCGATCAACGTGAACGTCGATCGCACGAAGGCGATCCAGGCCGGCCTCGAGCAGCGCGACGTCGCGCAGAACCTGCTGATCGCACTGTCCGGCAGCTCGCAGACGACGCCGAACTTCTGGCTCGATCCGCGCAACGGCGTCAGTTACCCGGTGCTCGTGCAAACGCCGCAATACACGGTGAATTCGCTGCAGTCGCTCGCGAACGTGCCGCTGCCCGCCGGTACCGCGCGCTCGCCGCAGACGCCGGCCGGCGGCCCGGCCGCGGGTGCGCCCGCGCAGAACCTGCTCGGCTCGCTCGGCACGTTCTCGCGCGCGACGCAGCAGGCCGTGGTGTCGCACTACAACGTGCAGCCGGTGCTCGACATCTTCGCGTCGGTGCAGGGGCGCGACCTCGGCGGCGTCACGGCCGACGTGACGAAGCTCGTCGACGAAGCACGCGCGCAACTGCCGCCCGGCTCGTCGATCGTGCTGCGCGGCCAGGTGCAGGCGATGCATGAGTCGTTCACCGGGCTGCTCGGCGGCCTGGTGCTCGCGATCGCGCTCGTCTACCTGCTGATGGTCGTGAACTTCCAGTCGTGGCTCGATCCGCTCGTGATCGTCGGCGGGCTGCCGGCGTCGCTCGCCGGCATCGCGTGGATGCTGTTCGTCACGCGCACCACGCTGTCGGTGCCCGCGTTGACCGGCACGATCCTGTGCATCGGCATCGCAACCGCGAACAGCATCCTCGTCGTGAACGCGGCGCGCGAGCTGCTCGCGGCCGGCGAGTCGCCGTGGCAGGCGGCACTCGACGCCGGTTTCAGCCGCTTCCGCCCGGTGCTGATGACCGCGCTCGCGATGCTGATCGGCATGCTGCCGATGGCGCTCGGCCTCGGCGACGGCGGCGAGCAGAACGCGCCGCTCGGCCGCGCGGTGATCGGCGGGCTTGCGTTCGGCACGATATCGACGCTGCTGTTCGTGCCGGTGCTGTTCGGCTTCGTCCATGCGTGGCTCGCGCAGCGTCGCGACGCCGCGGCCGCCCGGCGCGCGCGGCCCACCTCCGATACGCCGGCGCTGGGCTGATCGCGCCGCCGCCCTTCCATCCGATTCGTCCAACCTCGAGCCCACATCATGAACGACTCGATCGAACCCCTCGCCCCGCCGGCCGCCGACGCGGCCCACCCTGCCGGAAGCGCGATCGAACGCGCGGCCGTACCGCCCGGCTCCCGCGGTGCGACGCCCGGCGCGCCGCAGTGCCCACGCGCCCGCCGACTGACCTTGCCGCTTGCCGCCGTCGCGCTCGCCGCTGCGCTGCTGGCGATCGGTATCGTGCCGCGCGTCGATGCGCGCGCCGCGCAGCGTGCGCAGGTGGCCGCACAACAAGCGCTGCCTGTATCGGTGATCGCGCCCGGTACGGCACCCGCCGACCAGACGCTGACGCTGCCCGGCTCGGTGATGCCGTTCGCGGACGCGTCAATCTATGCGCGCACGAGCGGCTATATCGCGCACTGGAGCGCCGATCTCGGCACGCACGTGAAGGCCGGCCAGACACTCGCGCAGATCACTGCGCCCGATCTCGACGCGCAGTTGCGCCAGGCGCGCGCCGACGAAGCAAGCGCGCAGGCGAACTACGACTACGCGAAATCGACCGCGCAACGCTGGCAGGACATGCTGAAAACGCAGTCGGTGTCGCAGCAGGACACCGACACGAAGGTGGCCGACATGAACGCGAAGCGTGCGATGCTCGCATCCGCGCAGGCGAACGTCGCGCATCTTGCCGAACTCGTGTCGTACGAGTCCGTCGCCGCACCGTTCGACGGCGTGATCACCGCACGCAACGTCGACGTCGGCACGTTGGTCACCGCGGGCGGCACGCCGGGCAGCCCGGGCCTGTCCGGCGAACTGTTCCATCTCGAACAGACGGACACGCTGCGTGTGTTCGTCGACGTGCCGCAGGACAGCGCGACCGACGTGTCGGCCGGCACGTCCGTTTACCTGACGACGCCGCAGTACCCAGGGCGGCGCTTTGCCGCGCGTGTCGCGCGCAGCGCGGGCGCGATCGATCCCGTCACGCGCACGCTGCGCGTCGAGATCGACGTCGACAACCGCGACGGCGCGCTGATGCCCGGCGCGTATGCGCAGGCGCATCTCGTCGTGCCGAGCGCGGCACCGGCGCTCGACCTGCCGGTCAGCGCACTGCTGTTCCGCCCGGGCGGCGTGACGGTCGCCACCGTCGGCGCGAACGGGCGTACGGCGCTGAAGACCGTGCAGATCGGCCGTGATTTCGGCACACGCGTCGAGATCGTCTCAGGGCTCGCGGCAGGCGATCGCGTGATCGATAACCCGGGCGATGCGATCACGGCCGGGGAAGCGGTAAAGATCGTGTCGACCTCGCGCGATGCGGCGCCGGTGGCTGCTTCGTCTGCTTCGTCTGCTTCGTCTGCCTCGTCCACTTCGTCCGCTCAGACCGCACAGGCCACACAGGCCACGCAACCGGCGTCTGCGACCGGTGCGCGCGACGTGCCGCCGCTGCGCGCAGCCGGCGTCGCACCCGCTGCGTCAACACCCGCTCCGGCGCCCGCCCGCGGCTGACCCATCGACGACCACCCACGAGATGCCTGCCATGCGCCTTCCTCATCCGCTCCCGTTCGCTCGCCGCGTCGTCGCGCTCGGCGCCGCCGCCGCACTGACCGCCTGCTCGACGCTGCCGCCCTATTCGCCGCCCGCCGTCGCGGTGCCCGCGCACTACGCTGGCGCGCCAGCCGCACCGGCCACGCAAGCCGGCTGGCGCGCCGCAATGCCCGCGGACGCCACCGCGCGCGGCGCGTGGTGGACCGTGTTCGGCGACGCCGATCTGAACGCGCTCGAAGCGCGCGTCGACGTGTCGAACCAGACGGTGAAGAAAGCCGTCGCCGACCTGCAGCAGGCGCGCGCGATGGTCGACTATCAGCACGCCGGGTTCCTGCCGACGATCACGGCAGGCGTCGCGCAAAGCCGCGCGCGCGTGTCGCAAAACCGGCTTGGCTCGTCGCTCGCCGGCAAGACGACGCCCGATTACCAGGCTGGTGTGGCCGCGAGCTGGGAACCCGATGTATTCGGCCGCGTGCGCGACGCGGTGACGGGCGCGCAGGCGAACGCCGCCGCGAGCGCGGCCGACCTGCAGGCCGTGAAGCTGTCGGTCACGGCCGAACTCGCGACTGACTATTTCGCGCTGCGCTCGCTCGACACGCAAAAGCAACTCCTCGACGACACCGTGCACGCGTACGCCGACGCGCTGACGCTGCTCAAGCAGCAACTCGCGGCCGGTGCGATCGACGCGTCGGCGGTTGCACAAGCCGAGACGCAACTCGAATCGACCCGCACGCAGGACACCGACATCGACGCGTCACGTGCGCAGTTGCAGCACGCGATCGCGACGCTCGTCGGCGAAAGCGCGTCGACGTTCGCGCTGCCGCCGCGCGTGCAGGCGTTCCATGTGCCGGCCATTCCGGCCGGCGTGCCGTCGCAACTGCTGGAGCGGCGGCCCGACATCGCGGCGGCCGAACGCCGTGTCGCGGCCGCGAACGCGCAGATCGGCGAGGCGCGTGCGGCGTTCTTTCCCGATCTGGTGCTGTCGGCGAGCGCAGGGCTCGAGAGTTCGTTCTTCGCGCCGTGGCTCGCCGCGCCGAGCCTGTTCTGGTCGCTCGGCCCGCAACTCGCCGGCACGCTGTTCGACGGCGGCCGCCGCAGCGCGTCGCTGCGCGGCGCGCATGCGCAATACGACGGCGCGGTCGCCGATTACCGGCAAACCGTGCTGGTGGCGTTCCAGCAGGTCGAGGATCAATTGTCCGCGCTCGATGCGCTCGCGTCCGAAGCAGGCAGCCAGCAGCGCGCGACCGACGCGGCCGACCTGTCGCTGCGGCTGACGACGAACCGCTTCAACGCGGGCGCCGTCAGCTATCTGGACGTGGTGACCGCGCAGACGATCGCATTGACGAACCGGCGCACTGCCGATCAGATCGACGCGCGCCGGATCGAGGCTGAAGTCGGGTTGCTGAAGGCGATGGGCGGTGGCTGGCAGGCGGGCGCGGGCGCGGAATCGAACACGGGCAAGAAGGAACCCGTAGCGGCCGCGCGGTCCAATCCCACCGTCACGCTGCCGGCGGCCGGTTGAACGTGAGAGGCGCGCAGCCGTAGCACCATTCCAACTCGTCGATCGGCGGACGAAAGGCTGCACGTCGGTAATACGGCTCGTTGACGTCACCTCACAACGGCATACCTATGCTCCCGTTTTCCTTTATTCGAGAATGGTCTGAAGACGCGCGAGCGCATCTTCGATCACTTCGGACGGAGCGCGCTCGACCTTACGTGCGCCACGCGCCTGAAGATCGAGCGTGCGAACCATGTTCACAAGAGCCACGCCCTGCGTTTCAGTGCCCGAACCCGAGAGGGGCACAGCGAATCCCGCGTATCGCGCGAATTCGCCGCCCTGCGTAATCGGCGCGACGAGCGCCACGCCAAGCGCATTGAACGCAGCAGGCGACAAAACGAGCGCGGGGCGAAAATCCCCTTGTTGCTCCTTGCCCACGGTCGGGTTCAGGCTAACGCGCACAATATCGCCCCTCTCGAACTTGACGCGCCTCACCATGCTTCATGCCCCACCGGCTTGGATTCGCCCCACGCGGCAAGGTCGGCGGGTTCCGGGGCCTTCGGATCGCACTGCGCAATCAGTTCATCCAGTGAATACTTGCGCCGGGCTGGCGAAAGCAACACACCATCGGGGCGCACATCGGCGTTCAGCGAGCTACCTACCGACGCGTCGATTTGCTCAAGCAACACGGCCGGAAGCCGGACTGCGGCGCTGTTGCCCCACTTCTGAATTTTGAGTTCCATATCATCACTCCAAATGTAGATCCATTGTAGATACCCGCAGATCAAAAGGCAAGCACCCTGTATCTACATTGAAGATACCGACAGGAGCGAAGGCACGGTGCTGCCAACCGTACAGTTATCAGCCCCGAGCACTCGTAAGTTGAGGCCCAAATCGCCAAGCGGCACCCTCACTCCCCAAGGTCGATCGCGGCAATCGCTTCGCGCATGTCTCGCTGCGAGACATCGACGTAGGGCGCAACATGATCGAGATGTGCATGCCACTCCACTGAGCACCGGCAGGCCGTTGGCGCTATGCTCTTGTGACGAGTAGCTTTCCCCATTACCTCGCGCATGAACCCAATCTGACATTGCAAGCGCTTGAACGCGCACCAGCAGAATCTTCGCGCATACATCCTCCATTTTTTGCATGAGCGCAACGCATGCAGACACGAAAAGAACGTCTCTCCCAGCCTTTGCTGACGGCACTACCACGAGTGCTCCCATTTGCAGTATCTGTGGTGACTGTTAACAGAAACTTCGAACGACAACAGCGATGGACCACGCTGTTGCTCGCTCCCGTTCAACTTGGCGTGACCGTCTGATGTGCGGCTTGGCAGGGCTGATTCGCCATGACGGCCAAGCGCCGGCGCAGGTCGAGCGGGTGCTCGCCATGCGCGAGCGACAACGGCATCGTGGGCCAGATGACCGCGGCTTGTGGCATGACCAACACGCCGTGCTGGCTCACGACCGTTTGGCTTTACTCGACGCCGAGCATGGCGCGCAGCCGATGTGCAGCGCCGACCATCGTTACGTGCTGGTCTACAACGGCGAGATCTACAACTACGCTGAGCTTCGCCACGAACTGAGCGCGCGCTGGTTGTTCCGCACGAACACCGATACCGAGGTGGTGCTCGCCGCGTATGCGGTATGGGGCGAAGCGTGTCTTCGGCGCTTCAACGGCATGTTCGCGTTCCTGGTGTGGGACACCCATCGTCAACGAGCCTTTGCCGCGCGCGACCGGCTGGGCGTCAAGCCGTTCGTTTACCTGCAACAGGGGGCGGAATTCCTGTTTGCCTCCGAGGCCAAAGGACTGCTGCCTGCGATGCAAGCGCCGCGTGCGAATATCGACGCCGTGCTGGAATACCTGGTGGCGCCGTTCTTCAGCGGCGTGGCGCAACCGATGTTCGACGGCATGGCCTACCTGCCGCCCGGGCATCTGCTGCGCCTGGATCGCGATGGCTTGCAGCTGTCGCGCTGGGCGCCGGAGATTGCCGAAAACCCGGCCGCCAGGGCGGACGATATCGCCCACGCGCTGCGCGAGCGGCTGTCCGCAGCTGTCCAGCGTAGCTTGATCGCCGATACACCGGTCGGCCTGTTTTTCAGCGGTGGCCTCGACTCCACGCTGATAGGCGGCCTGGCGCGAGCGGCAGGTGCGACACCGCCCTGCTTCACCATTCGCTTCGAAGATCACCATCGCTACGACTACACGCGTTCACTGATCGTGGCTTCCGATGATCAACCTTTCGCCGAACAGGCCGCCAATGAATTGGGCCTGCCACGCGAAGACGTCGTACCCACGCGCTCCGCACTCGCCCAGGATATGCTGCAATTGGCCACGCAAAACGATGCACTGCCTGCGTGGGAACAGGAGCTGGCGCAACACTATTTGGCGCGCGCCGCCAGCACGCGCCTCAAGGCGGTATTGGTGGGCGATGCCGCCGATGAAACGCACTATGGTTATCACTTTCTGCTCGACCCGCACGCCACCCGCGATCCGACCCATATCCTGCAACGCTTGACCGCCGATCCCTATCTACGGCAGGGCTTGCTGGAGCAACCGTTGCAACACTACGGCGAGGTCTATCGCCAACTCGCGATCGCAGCCGGACACGATTGGCATACGCCCGCCTCACGTTTGCGCGCCACGCAATGGCTGGTGCGCCATCGTTGGTTGCAGCGGCTGTTGCATAACGGCGATATCCATGGCATGGCACATGGACTGGAAGCGCGCGTCCCCTTCAGCGATACCGAAGTTCTGGACCTGGCTGCCACCATTCCGGCCGAGCTGGCGCTACGTGATGGCGTGGAGAAAGCCATGTTGCGTGAAGCGTCGCGCGGTGCATTGCCGGAAGCCGTGCGCCTGCGCAGGAAGTCGGCCTTACCCAAGGATCAAGGCAACGGCGAGTCATTGCGCCAGCACACCCGCGAAATACTGGCTACGGACGCCGACCGCATCGCCGGCTTGCTCGACGTACCCCGACTGCAGCGCCGCTGCGCCGATCCATCCCCGCTGAATGAGCAAGAGCGCGCCGTCATGTTTCGGGCGTGCTCGTTGGCGCACTGGTCGCGGGTTCACGGCGTGAGCATGCCATGAGGCGAGCCTTGTTTTGCGTGATGCCCGAGAAGGAGCATCTCGATCTTTGTATCGAACCTGACCAGCGCTTGCGAACCGGTAGGCTTCGAAGCGGCGTTCAACGCGCCCGCCATCCCAGCCTGGCCGGGTTGCTGTAAGCGTTGGGCGGCTGGCAGGCGAGCGCGAGCGCAGACGCGGAATGAAACACCGGCACGCAGGCACACGCAGCGGCCGCGCGGCCCGAACCCGCCGTCACGCTGCCGGCGGCCGGTTGAACGTGAGCACGAACCGCGTGCCGCGCGCATCGCTTTCGACCTGCGCGGTGCCGCCGTGCAGCTCCATCACCGATCGCACGATCGCGAGGCCGAGCCCGGCCGTGCCGCCCGGCGCACCGCCGCTGCGCGCCGGGTCGCCGCGCACGAACCGGTCGAAGATCCGCGGCAACAGCGCGGGATCGATCGGCTCGCCGGGATTGGCGACGACGACGCGCACCGCATCCGGTGTTTCGTCGACGGCGAGCGTGATGACACCGCCGGCCGGTGTATACCGCAGCGCGTTCGCGAGCAGGTTGCCGATCGCGCGGCGAAACAGCTCGACGTCGGCGGTCAGCCGCCCTTGCCCGTCGACGCGCAGCATCGAGCCCGCTTCGTCGGCGAGCCCCTCGAAATACTCGGCGATGCGTTCGAGTTCGTCGCGCACGTCGAACGCGCGCTGCCGCGTGACGAAGCTCGGATGCTCGGCGCGCGCGAGGAACAGCACGTTCTCGATCATCCGCGCGAGCCGGTCGTATTCCTCGAGATTCGATTCGAGCAGCGTCTGGTACTCGTCGACCGAACGCGGCCGGGCGAGCGCGACTTCGGTTGCGCCGCGCATGTTGTTCAGCGGCGTACGCAGATCGTGCGCGAGATCCGCGCTGAATTGCGACAGATGCGAGAACGCCTGCTGCAGGCGGCCGAGCATCGCATTCTGCGCGTCGACGAGCGCCCGCAGCTCGCGCGGCGCGCGCGACGCGTCGAGGCGCGTGTCGAGCTTGTCGACCGTGATCCGGCCGGTGTTGTCGACGATCTCGCGCAGCGGCTCGAGTGCCGTGCGGATCAGCCCATAGCCGAGCAGCAGCGCGAACAACGCGCCGAGGCCGCCGGCAAGCTTAAGCCGGTCGCGATAACTGTCGAGCAGCGCGGCCCGGTCGCGCATGTTGCGTGCGATCGCGATGTGAATCGGCGTGCGGTCGCCAAGCAAGGCCTCGATCACGACGCCGCGCATCGGCGTGCCGCCCGCCGCGGTCCATGTGACGAGTTGATCCGCCGTGATCCGGTCGTTCGCGGGTATCGGCGTCGCATTCGGCGCAAACAGCTGCGCGTCGGCCAGCGGCACCGACGCGGCCGGCCGCGCGTCGTCGAGCGCGGCGAGCGTGACGTTGTGGCGCACCAGCATGTCGCCCTGCCCGTCGGTGACGCCCATCGACAGCGCCTCGTTGCCGAGCACCTGGCTCGTGAGCCGCTCCGTATGCGCGCGCACCGCGTCGAGTGATTCGAGCTCGCCCGCGAGCCGGCGCGTATGGCGCGCGGCGAGCACGATGTCGAGGTCGTCCTGCGTATTGACCTGTCGCTCGAGGCTCGCGTACACGTACACGCCGACGAGCGCGAACGCGGCCAGCGTGGTCCCGGCGATGGCGAGCGCAAGCGTCGCGGCAAGCGAGCGCGGCCGCGTCATGCGTCGTCCTTGGGTTCGAGCACGTAGCCGACGCCGCGCACCGTGTGGATCAGCTTCACCGGGAACGCGTCGTCGATCTTCGCGCGCAGGCGCCGGATCGCGACTTCGACGACGTTGGTATCGCTGTCGAAATTCATGTCCCACACGTAGGACGCGATCTGCGTGCGGCTCAGCACCTCGCCCTGCCGGCGTGCGAGCAGCTGCAGCAGCGAGAATTCCCGCGGCGTCAGGTCGATCCGCGTGGCGCCGCGCTTCACACGGCGGCGCACGACGTCGATTTCGAGGTCGCCCACCGCGAGATGCTCGGTTTCGCGCGGCGGCCCGCGCCGCGCGAGCGTGCGGATGCGGGCGAGCAGCTCGACGAACGCGAACGGCTTCACCAGGTAATCGTCGGCGCCGAGCTCGAGGCCGTGCACGCGGTCCCGCACGTCGTCGCGCGCGGTCAGGAACAGCACCGGCGTCGTATGCGTGTCGCGCAGCCGCTTCAGCACGCCCCAGCCGTCGAGCACCGGCAGCATCACGTCGAGCACGATCACGTCGTAGCGCTCTTCCTGCGCGAGCGTCAGCCCTTCGCCGCCGTCCTTCGCGAGATCGACGCTGAACCCCGATTCTTCGAGGCCCTTCTTCAGGTACGCGCCCGTCTTCGGCTCGTCTTCAACTATCAGGATGCGCATGGCGGTTCCGTCGCGGTCGTGGTGACATGCGGCGATGTTACCGGGAAACGCCGACGGCGCACTGCACGGTGCAAGCGGGAACGCGGTGGATTACAAAACGGTAATCGGGCCGTTAGCGTGGCGTGCGGTTGCGAACCCAGAACCCCATTGGTGACGCCGATCGGTAGAGGCGGGCAGCCCGGCGGATGCTGATGCGGTGCGGACGCCGGGAACGGAGGACGACCGGGACGACGATGTCCGCACATCGGGCGTGTCGTGAACGCGTACGCAAACGAAGGCGAAGGCGTCTTCCCGAGCCGCTGCTGCCGTTGTTTGGAACCAGCCGGCGCGAACCCGCGCGTCAGAAATCCCAGTCGGCTTCCGTTTGGATTCCTTTGTATTCCATGAGAATCCAGTTCGCGACGAACGTCACGAGGTCATCGAAGAAAGCCGATGTTGCCGCGTCGTCGAATACGGTCCGATCGAAAAACCGACGGGCCCGCAAATGCGGAGCGATCCGCGCCGTTTCCCCTTCCATCGAGTTGATGAACGCGACGTTTGACGGATTCGGCAGCCTGGCGTCGCACGCTGCGCCGATCGAGCAATGCTCACGCCTCGTCAGGCGGTTCCATCACGGCCCCGGACGAGCGCATTGCAACTGCGCCGAACGTGAGGCCTGGCCGGACAGGGGTTGCATCCGGCCGCACCAAACCACATGCCGACGCAGCCGCGCCCCTGACAGAAAGTGACCCCAATAACATCACAAGATTGCATTTTCACATTTTATGTTATTTTATTACCATCATTCGCACGCCGCCGCCGTCCACCCGAGCGGCGCACCCCATACCAAGGAAGAGACGCAGATGGAGACAATCGCCGTCATCGGCAGCAACATGGTCGACCTCGTGACCTATGTCGCACGCATGCCCGCCCGGGGCGAAACGCTCGAAGCGCCGAACTTCGAGCTCGGCTGCGGCGGCAAGGGGGCGAACCAGGCCGTCGCGGCCGCCCGCCTCGGCGCGCGCGTCGTGATGGTCACGAAGGTCGGCGACGACGTCTTCGCCGACAACACGATCCGCAACTTCGAGCGCGAAGGCATCGACACCACCCACGTGCGCAAGGTGGCCGGCGTGCCGAGCGGCGTCGCGCCGATCTTCGTCGAACCCGATTCGAGCAACAGCATCCTGATCGTCAAGGGCGCGAACCGCCACCTGACGCCGGACGACATCGACGCGGCCGCGCCGCAGCTCGCCGAATGCGCGCTGATCGTGCTGCAGCTCGAGATCGAGCTCGACACCGTCTATCACGCGATCGCATTCGGTGCGCGGCATGGCATTCCCGTGCTGCTGAACCCCGCGCCTGCGGTGGCCGATCTCGATTTCGAGCGGATCCGCACCGTCGAATTCTTCGTGCCGAACGAAACCGAGCTCGCGATCGTGTCGGGCATGCCGGTCGATTCGCGCGAGAGCGCCACCCGCGCCGCCGAAGCGCTGGTCGCGCGCGGGCTCAAGCACGTGCTCGTCACGCTCGGCAGCAACGGTTCGCTGCTGGTATCGCGCGACGGCGTGCGGCACGTGCCGGGCGTACCGGTCGACGCGCGCGACACGACGGGCGCCGGCGACGCGTACATCGGCTGCTTCGCGCGCTGCTATGCCGCGTCGCGCGACGCACTCGACGCGATGCGTTACGCGTCCGCGTATGCCGCGCATTCGGTCACGGGCCTCGGCACGCAGAAATCGTACGCCGACACCGCGACGTTCGAACGCTTCCTCCGCGACGCCGGCTTCTGACCGGCGCCTTCATCGACGAGACAACCGGGAAGGAGACACCCATGGGCCGAGCCAGAATCGAACATACCCCCGACGGCTATTACCTGAACCGCACCCCACTCTTCGCGTTTACGCTGCTGTGCTGCCTGTTCGCGCTGTGGGGCACCGCCGCGAACCTGAACGACGTGCTGATCGCGCAATTCAAGAAGTCATTCTTCCTGTCCGATTTCGAATCGGCATTCGTGCAGTCCGCGTTCTATCTCGGCTACTTCTTCCTCGCGATTCCGGCCGCGACCGTCGTGAAGAAGTTCAGCTACAAGACAACGATCCTGGTCGGCCTGCTGCTCTACACGACCGGCTGCCTGCTTTTCTTCCCGGCCGCGTCGATGGCGAAGTACGGGATGTTCCTCATCGCGCTGTTCGTGATCGCGGCCGGCCTGTCGTTTCTCGAAACCGCATCGAATTCGTATTCGACGCTGATGGGCCCGCGCGACACCAGCACGCGGCGGCTGAACATCTCGCAGACGTTCTATCCGTTCGGCGCGATGGCCGGCGTGTACATGGGCAGCTTCCTGATCTTCAAGGAGGGCGATGCATCGCATGCGCAGCTCGCCGCGATGTCGGCGGCCGACGCGCACGTGCACCAGCTCGCGATGATCCAGGCCACGCTCGAGCCGTACAAGTGGCTGATCGTCGTGCTCGCCGCCGTGTTCATCGTGTTCGCGCTCACGCCCTACCCGGCCTGCAAGGGCAACGGCCCGAGCGTGGCCACGCACCGGATCGACGCGCGCGGCACGCTCGCGCGCCTGTTCGGCAACCGGCGCTTCGTCGCGGGCGTCGTCGCGCAGTTCCTGTATGTCGGTGCGCAGGTCGGCGTGTGGAGCTTCACGATCCGGCTCGCGATGCAGATCGGCGGCCTCACCGAGCGCGGCGCGTCGCGCTACCTGCTTGCCACGTTCTTCGCGTTCTTCGTCGGCAAGCTGATCGCCACGCTCGTGATGAAGCGCGTCGGCCCGGCCAAGGTGCTGATCGTCTACGGCATCCTGTGCATCGCGCTGCTCGCATACACGATCAGCGTGCACGACATCACGGCCGTCTACGCGGCCGTGGGCGTGAGCGTGTTCCTCGGCCCGTGCTGGCCGACGATCTACGGCCTCACGATCGACGGGCTCGGCAAGGACACCGAATATGGCGGCTCGATCCTCGTGATGAGCATCGTCGGCGGCGCGGTCGTGCCGCTGATCCAGGGGCTGATCTCCGATCACACGGGCGGCAACATGCAGCTCGCGTTCGTCGTGCCGCTCGCGTGCTTCGTCGTGATCGTCTACTACGGCTTCTACTGCCTGCGCCACCTGCCGGCCGCGACGCCCGACGCAGCCGCCGACGGCAACGCGCCTGCGCGCTACACCGCCACGCGCAACACGTCGGGGGCTTGAGCATGCGAGGCGAAATCGAACTGCGGCGCGACGACTTCCGCGACACGCCGCGCACGCTGTACCGCACCGACGGCCTCACCGTCACCGCGTTCGCGTATCCGTCCGGTGTCGAGGCGCTGAAGCTCGAGAACCATCGCGGCCACCTCGTCGTGCTGCCGTATCTCGGCCAGATGATCTGGGCCGCCGCGTTCGACGGCCGCGACCTGACGATGAAGCACATGTTCCGGCAGCCGAAGCGCGCGACATCGATCATCGATACGTACGGCTGCTTCATGTTCCACAGCGGGCTGCTGCGCAACGGCTGCCCGGGGCCGGACGACACGCATGCGCTGCACGGCGAGATGCCGTGCGCGCCGATGGATCGCGCAAGCGTCGTGGTCGGCACGGATGCGCGCGGCGCGTTCGTCGAAGTGACCGGCGAATACGAATACGTGCAGGGATTCGGCAGCCATTATGTGGCGCGCCCGTCGGTACGGCTCGCCGAGCACGACGCGCAGATGACGATCGCGATGGACGTGACGAATCTCGGCGGCACGTCGATGGACCTGATGTACATGGCGCACCTGAACTACGCGTACGTGCCGGGCGGTCGCTTCGTGCAAGCGTTGCCTCGAGGCGGGTTGCGGTTGCGCGACAGCGTGCCCGCGCACGTCAGGCCGACCGCCGCGTGGCGCGACTACACGGCCACGCTCGCGCACGCACCGGAACGGCTTCACACGCTCGATGCGCCTGCGCTGTACGACCCGGAGATCGTGTTCTTCATGAACGGCGCGGAAACGGATGCGGACGGCGTCGCGCATTTCCTGCTCGAACATCCGGATGGCGGCGCATTCCACATCGCGTACCGTCCCGAGCAATTTCCGCATGCGACGCGCTGGATCCTGCACAACGCGGACCAGCAGGTCGCCGCATTCGCGCTGCCGTCGACCTGCGAACCGGAGGGGTATGAAGCCGAACGCCGCAAGGGCCACGTGGCGGCGCTCGCGCCCGGTGCGACGCGCCGCTTCGAAGTCGTCACCGGCTACCTGAGCGCGGCGGAAGCCCGCGATGCGTGAAGCGGTGCGCGGCCGCGCGGCGTCAGGTCACGAGCGCGATCCCGTGCTCGCGAATCGCGGTTTCGTAGCGGCGGCTCAGTTGTCCGTCCGAGATCACGTAGTTGAAGTCGGTCAGCTCGGCGAAATAGGCCGCGCGCACTTCGTCGAACTTCGTGTGGTCGACGAGCAGGAAGCGGTTCTGCGCACGCGCCATCACCTTCTTCTTCGCGTCGACTTCGTGGAAGTTGAAGCAGGTCACGCCGCAGCGGTCGCTCACTCCGGCGGCGGAGATGAACGCCTTCGACACGCGCACCGTATCGAGGATGCCCGTTTCGGCCACCGATTCGAACACCATGTTCTTGCGGTGGTACGCGCCGCCGCACAGGATCACGCTGCAATGCGGCTTCTGCTGCAGCTTCGCGAACACGTTCAGCGAATTGCAGACGGCGGTGAATTCGAGGTCGTCCGGAATGAAGTCGACGACGAACGGCGTGGTCGAGCCGCAGTCGACGAAGATCGTGTCGCCGGTCGTCACGAACTGCGCGGCCAGCTTGCCGATGCGGCGCTTCTCCTCCGTCTGCCGGTCGTTCTCGGTGCTGACCACGTACTCGCCGATGTCGCTGCGCTGCGCGGCGAAGTGGCGCGTCACGTAGCCGCCGATCAGGCTGAGGCCGTGCGGATTGTCCGCGAGATCGCGGCGGATCGTCATTTCGGATACACCGAACAGCTCGGCCACTTCCTTCAGATGAATCGCGTTCTGCCCTTGCAGCACGTTCATCAGTGTCTTGATCCGTTCGCCTTTCTTCGTTTCCATGCCAGTATCCTGCGTGCCCGCCGCAACCGTCGCTCGTCGTGCCGGGCGCGCGGGCCCGGCCGGAATGTCGTATTTGTAACAAACCGATGTGAAAACATCAACTTTACGTGTGCCCTTCCCGCACACGCTCCGTGGAGTCCTGAAACATGCCGCTTTCCAACGCCCAACTCGCTCAAACCATCGATCACACGCTGCTCGCGCCCGACGCGAGCGACGCGCAGATCCGCGAACTCTGCCGCCAGGCGGCCGAGCATCGCTTTTACTCGGTCTGCGTGAATTCGGCGAACGTGCCGCTCGCCGCGCGCGAGCTGGCCGATACCGGCGTGCTCGTCTGTGCGGTAGTCGGCTTTCCGCTCGGTGCCGGGCTGTCGGCCGCCAAGGCATTTGAAGCCACCGCCGCGATCGCCGCGGGCGCCGGCGAGATCGACATGGTGATCAACATCGGCGCGCTGAAGAGCGGCCGCGCCGACGACGTGAAGGCCGACATCGACGCCGTGCACCGCGCATGCGGCACGGTGCCGCTCAAGGTGATCCTCGAAACGGGGCTGCTGACCGACGACGAGAAGGTGCGCGTGTGCGAGATGTGCCGCGATCTCGGCGTCGCGTTCGTGAAGACGTCGACCGGGTTCGGCCACGGCGGCGCGACGCTCGCGGATGTCGCGCTGATGCGCCGTACGGTCGGCCCCGTGCTCGGCGTGAAGGCATCGGGCGGCGTGCGCGACCGCGCGGCCGCGCTGGCGATGATCGAGGCCGGCGCGACGCGGCTCGGCACGAGCTCGGGGGTGGCGATCGTGACGGATCAGGGGGGTGGCGCGGCGGGGTACTGACGGCACGGGCCACCAACGGCCGCCCGCATGTCGACCTGGCTGGACAATCAGCGGTCGGACGCGAACTCCGCGATCGTTGATACCGGCTTTGTCGCCGGTATCCGACAGTCGCCGACCCACGATCAACGCGGGATCAGGGAAGCGGATAGTCGCGCTTGCGCTCGAATGCCGCGTAGCCCTCGGCAACGGCCGGGTCGGCATACCCCGCCGCGGTATCGTCCGGGATGTCGGCGCCGTCCAGTCCTGGCAATGCCGCCACGGATGCCTCCCAATGTTCGCGAGGAATGACCGCGCCGATAAAGGGCACCAGATAAGCATCCAGATGCCCCCCGTTGGGATCTTCGATCTCGCGGGTCAGAGCGCGCAGGTAATCGTCCTTTCGGGTACGGGTCCAGTCCACTGACATACCGGCACGCCTGCACAGCTCGGCATGGACAAGCAGCATGGTGCGGCCATTGCCATCGAGGAAAGGATGACCGTAAGCGAACAGGCCCATGATCAGGCCGGGCCGGTCGGCCATCTGGCCGCGCTCCTGCGCGCGTGCCAAGCCGTCCTCGATCGCCCGACGGCAGTCGCGCGGGTGGCAAAAGTACACGTCACCCTTGGTGATGGCTTTATCGGGGATAAGTTCGACGCGGTCGGTACCCGCCCATGGGTAGAGTCCACCGAAGAGAATGCGGTGGACAGCGAGGAAGTCGTCGTAGCCGATACGGGGGCACCGGGCGAGAAAGGTCAGCGCCTGCGGCAACTGGGCACGGAACAGCGCATGCTCGGCCACCTTGACCAAGGTCAGGTCTTTTTCCGCGGCCGTGTTGCGCAGATTCCCCGCCGTGGCGAAGTCGCCGAACGGGTCAAACATGAGTCTTGAGCCCACGGTGATGCGCCATGACTAACCGGACCAAGTCGCTCGGGGAGAGCTTGCCCGCGCGGGTCAGCGCCACCAGTAGGTCGTCGGTCGCATCGCTGTTGACTTCATCACCGGCCAGACGCGTGACGGCAGCGGCCCAGTGATCTCCGAATGTCGGCACATACTGCACACCGGCTTCGCGGGCGAGCGCCTTCACGTGACGAGCCGTGGGGGTGGTTCGGCTCCGGCGGCGCGGGCGCCCTTGGGCGGCACTCTGCCGCTGCCTCATCCGCGCCTGGGCACGCGCGAGCAATGCCGCGCGCCCGAGGGATGCGACCTTCTCCGGGCGGGCGTAGACACCCCGCGCCAGACGCTCGAGCAGGCCCGTACGGCACAGTTCCCGCAAGGCGGTCGACACCTGGCTGGCGCTGCCCAGCGAATTGACGTCCGCACGCAACAGCACGCCGTCGCGTCGGGGGCGAAGCGATTGCAGGATACGTTCTCGAATCTTCATGTGGTTTATTATAAATCAGTCATTTTTCTCTTGCATGACAACCACTTACCACACTTCCCTATGCCGGCCGGGTACGGCCGTGGCAGTCAATCTTGTCGGACGTTAGCCGATTTAGACACCATGCCGGTGCCCGATTCCCCGGAGGCCGTGACACCCATGACCATTACCGCTCGTTCAACCGCCCGCCCCCACCCCCGCGATCCGTTCGCGCAACCGCGGCGCCACGAAATCGAGAAACGCGCGCAGCTTCAGCGGCATCGGCGCCTGCCCCTTGTGCACCAGGCTGACCGGCAGCGGCTGCGATTCGAACGCGTCGAGCACCACGTCCAGCGTGCGATCGCGCAGCGCCTGCGCAACCTGATACGACAGCACGCGAATCAGCCCGACACCGAGCACCGCGGCATCGATGGCCGCCTCGGCCGTATTCACCGCGAAGCGCGAATGCACCGGCACCGTCAGCTCGCCCTTCTCGCCGTCGAACACCCACGCGCGCCGCGACGCCAGCACCTCGAACGTGATGCATTGATGCCGCGCCAGATCGGCCGGTTCGGCGGGTGTGCCATGCGCCGCCAGATACGCCGGGCTTGCGCAGATCACGCGGCGCACGCTGCCGACGCGGGTCGCCATGAAGCTGCTGTCGGGCAACTCGCCAATCCGCAGCGCGACGTCGATCTGCTCTTCCATCAGGTGCGTGACGCGATCGGTCAGCACCAGCCGCACGTCGATCTCGGGATAGTGGGCGAGGAACGCAGCCAGCACCGGCACGATATGCAGACGCCCGAACACGATCGGCGCGGTGACGATCAGCTCGCCGCGTGGCGCCGCATATTCGCCGGTGGCGGCACGCTCGGTTTCCGCGATGTCGTCGAGGATGCGCCGGCAACCGGCGACATACGATTCGCCGGCCTCGGTCAGCGACAGTTGCCGCGTCGTGCGATGCAACAGCCGCGTATTCAGGTAGGCCTCGAGATCCGCGATCTTGCGGCTTACGGTCGCCAGCGGAACGCCGAGCTGGCGCGCGGCGGCCGACATGCTGCCGGCATCGATCACCGCGACCAGCATGGACATCGACTCCAGGCGGTTCATATTGCCTCTCGAATTTCGGAAAGATGATTCCAGATTCTGGTGGATTATCTTTCCCAGTGCAAGGCAGTACGCTTCTTTCACCTCGTCGTCGCCGGCCGATTCCGTTGTCTGCGGCGGCCGATCGCCATGAAAAAGGAGCCTGCCATGAACGAATTCCCTGTCGCATCGGGCATGCCGCCCATCGCGTCGCCCGCCACCGCGTCGCGCGGCAAGATCGTCGCGATGGCCGCCATCGCCGGCGCGGTCGTGACCAACATCTATTGCACGCAGCCGATCCTGCCGCTGATTGCGCAAGACCTGCACGTCGCCCCGGCGACGGCCGACCTCGTGGCCGGCGCGGCGCTGCTCGGCTTCGCGACCGGGCTGGCGCTGCTGCTGCCGCTCGGCGATCGCTACGACCGGCGCAAGCTGGTGCTGGGCCAGATCGTGCTGGCCTTCGCGTTCGCGGTGGCGTCCGCGCTCGCACCGGGCGTATGGGCGCTGATCGGTGCCGCGTTCTCGCTCGGCGTGGTCAGCTGCGTGCCGCAGCAACTGGTGCCGTTCGCGGCCGTGATGTCCGCACCCAATGAACGCGGGCGCAACGTCGGTACGGTCGTCACCGGCATCATGGTCGGTATCCTGCTGGGCCGCGCGGTCAGCGGCCTGATCGCCGCGCACGCCGGGTGGCGTGCGGTGTATGCGGTCGAAGCCGCCGCGATGGTGCCGGTGGGGATCGCCGCCGCGTGGCTGCTGCCGCGCGGCGTGCCGAGCACTACGCTGTCGTATGGCCGGTTGCTCGCGTCGCTGTGGACGCTGGCGCGCACGCATCGTCCGATCCGCGAATCGATGGTCGTGCAGGCGCTGCTGTGGGCCGCATTCAATGCGTTCTGGGTCAATCTCGCGGCGCTGCTGGCCGACGGCCCGTGGCACCTCGGCAGCGCGTGGGCCGGCGGCTTCGGCCTCATCGGCGCGGCAGGCGCGCTGGCCGCCACGATCGGCGGCCGGGCGTCGGACCGGATCGGCACGCGCCGCGTGATCGGCCTGGGCATCGCGATCGTGACGGTGTCCTACCTGATTCTCGCCGGCGCCGGCAGCTCGCTCGCGCTGCTCGTGATCGGCGTGGTGGTGCTCGACATCGGTGTGCAGGCCGGCCTGGTCGCGAACCAGACACGCGCGTTCGCCGCGGATCCGAAGGCACAGGGCCGCATCAACAGCCTCTACATGACCGCGACCTTCGTCGGCGGCGCACTCGGTGCAACCGTCAGCGGCGCGCTGATGGCCCGCTTCGGCTGGCACGGCGTGGTCGCGTTCGGTATCGCGGCCGGGCTCGCCGCCGCGCTCGTGCATCGCTGCGTGGGGCGGCGCTGAGCCGGCGCGCGCCATGATCGACGTCGACCTCGCTCACAAGGCGCTGGCGCATCCGTTCCGGCGGGATGTCCTGCGCTGGCTCAAGTCGCCCGATACGTTGTTACCGGACGCCGCACGACTCCGCTCGCAACACGGCGTGCCGCTCTCGTCGATCGTGGTACGCAGCGGGTTGTCGCAATCGACCGTGTCGGCGCACATCGCCGTGATGCGCGAGGCCGGCTTGATCGTGGCGACGACGATCGGTCAGTGGCGCTTCGTCGCCCGCGACGAAATAGCCATCGACGCGTTCATCGCCAGCATCGTCACCGAACTCTGACCCGCGGCACCGGGCCGCCGTTTCGCCACGCCCCGGCATCTATCCGGCTGCCCTTTTTTCATCGAGAGACACACACGCCGTACGGGAATCCGTCGGCGTTTTTTTACGCGAGTCTCCTCCCGATTTCCGAGAGGATGATTCCCGAATCAGACCAATTATCGGCAAATCCTGAAGGATGTATCGTGCTTTCACGGTGGCGATTTCGTGATCGCCTCCCGCCAGACCCCGAGCCATCCGAACCCATTCGAAACACTCGACATCATGAATACCGTCTCCTTGCCGGCCATCGCCACGGCGCCTCCGGCCCAGGCCAGCGCCGCCGCGCCGCCCATCCTGACGCCTCGCCTTGCAACCGGCCTGGCCGGCATGCTGCTCGCGTCCTTGCTGGCCATCCTCAACGAACAGGTCACTGCCGCGGCGATGGCCGACATCCGTGGCGCGCTCTCCATCGGACACGACGACGGCAGCTGGCTGACCGCGCTGTTCGAGGCGGCCAACGTCGCGACCATGGTGTTCGCGCCGTGGTTCGGCGTCACCTTCACGCTGAAGCGCTTCACGATCGGCGCGGTGCTGGCGACGCTGATGCTCGGCGTGTTGTGCCCGTTCGCGCCGGGCGTCGCCGCGCTGACCGTGCTGCGCGTCATGCAGGGCATCGCCGGCGGTTGCCTGCCGCCGATGCTCATCATCGCGGCGCTTCGCTACCTGCCACCGAAAGCGAAGCTGTACGGGCTCGCAGGCTATGCGATGACCGCGACCTTCGGGCCTGCGCTCGGCACGCCGCTCGCCGCGCTGTGGACCGAGTTCGCCGACTGGCGCATGGTGTTCTGGCAAATCGTGCCGCTCGGCATCGCTTGCTGCGCGGCGATCGGCTACGGCCTGCCCGCCGATACACCGAAACCCGAACGGTTACGCGCGTTCAACTGGTCCGGATTCCTTACAGGATTCCCCGCCGTGGCGATGCTCGTCGTCGCGCTGCTGCAGGCCGACCGGCTCGACGGCTTCGAGTCGGCGACGATCCGCGCACTCACGGCAGGCGGCCTGACCCTGCTCGCCGCCTTCCTCGTCAACGAATGGTTTCATCCGCTGCCGTTCTTCCGGCTGCAACTGCTGGCGCGCCGCAACTTCACGCATGGACTGCTCACGCTGGCCGGCGCGGTGATGCTGCTGACCGCGGTGGCCTCGATACCGGGCCACCATCTCGCCGGCGTGCACGGCTACCGGCCGCTGCAGACCGCGCCGCTGTCGCTGCTGGTCGCCGTGCCGCTGCTGCTCAGCCTGCCGCTGACGGCTGCGCTCCTGAACTTGCGGTGGGTCGATTCGCGCTGGGTGCTGGCCACCGGCTGCCTGCTGATGGCGCTCACCTGCGTCGCGGGCAGCCGGATCACGACCGAGTGGATCCGCGACGACTTCTACTGGCTCCAGTCGATCCAGATCGTCGCGCAACCGATGCTGATCCTGCCGATCCTGATGGGCGTCACCACCGGCCTGCCGCCCGCCGAAGGGCCGTTCGCATCGGCCATGTTCAATTCCCTGAAAACCTTTTCGGCAGCGCTGGCCACCGGCCTGCTCGAAACATGGGGCACAGCCCGCGAACACCTGCATTCGAGCCGGCTGGTGGATCAGCTCGGCAACCGGGCGCAGTTGAGCGCCGGGGCCGTGGTCGACAACACAACCGGCCTCGCCCCGCTCGCACACCGGCTGCACGAGCAGGCGCTGGTGCTGGCCTCGGCCGACCTGTACCGGCTGGCCGCCGGTGTCGCGTTCGCCCTGCTGTTGCTCGTACCGTTGCTCCCGGTGCGGATCGCACCGCCGTGGGCCCCGCAACCTCCTTCCTCGCACTGAGAGACGATCGCCATGTCATCCGCCATCTCCCCCAAGCACAAGGCGCTTGCCGCCGCCGCGCTCGTGATCGCCGTCGGCGTCGCAGCTTGCGCCGGCACGCATCGCTTCATCGATTCGTATACCGAAACGACCGACGACGCGTACATCGCGGCCGACTTCACCCTCGTCGCCCCGCGCGTCGCCGGGCCGCTCGTCGAAGTCCTCGTCGACGACAACCAGCACGTGCGGGCCGGCCAGTTGCTGCTGCGCATCGACGACCGAGATTTTCGCGCCGCGCTGACGAGCGCGCAGGCCGACGTGGAAGCCGCCCGCGCGGCGGTGGCCAACGACGACGCCGAGATCGCCCGCCAGCCGGCGCTCGTCGACCAGGCGCGCGCCGCGCTGCGCGCCGACGATGCGGCCGTGCAGTTCTCGCAGGCCAACGACGCCCGCTACCGCGACCGGCCGACAACGGCGCCGGCACCGCGCAGGAGCAGCAACGCGCGGCCAGCACGCTGGCCGGGCAGTTGGCGAAACGTGCCGGCGACGCGGCCGCGCTCGCGTCGATCAGCCAGAACCTCGCCGTGCTGCGCGCCCGGCGCGACCGGCAAACGGCGCACTGGCCCGCGCCGAGGCCGCGCTCGACCAGGCGAAGCTGAACCTGTCGTACACGGAAGTCCGCGCGCCCGTCGACGGCAAGGTGGGCCGCCGCACCGCACGGGTCGGCGCCTTCGTCACGCCCGGCGCGCCGCTGCTCGCGATCGTGCCGCTCGCCGATGCGTACGTGATCGCGAATTTCCAGGAAAACCAGATCGGCGCGATGCATCCGGGCGACCGCGTGCGCATCCGCGTCGACAGCCTGCCGGGCGTCAGCATCGCGGGCCATGTCACGAGCCTCGCGCCGGCCACCGGCGTGAGCTTCGCGCCGATCGCTCCCGACAACGCCACCGGCAATTTCACGAAGGTCGTCCAGCGCGTGCCGGTCAAGATCGCCATCGACGGGCCGCACGAGCAGGCCGCAGCGCTGAGCGTGGGCCTGTCCGTCGAAGCGAGCGTCGACACCGGCGCGCATCGCGAGACCGCGACCCGGCAGGAGGCGCAACGATGAACCCCATTCGCATCCTGCGCGCGGCGACGCTTGCGCTCATCGCCGGCGCCGCGCTGACGGCCTGCACCATGGGGCCGAACTTCGAGGCGCCGGCCAGCACGGTACCGCCCGTGTTTGCACGCACGCAAACCCTGCAAGCCCCCAGCCAGCCCGTCGACGCCGCCTTCGACGCCGACTGGTGGACCCTGTTCGACGACCCCGTGCTGAATACGCTCGAACAGCGCCTGGCCGACGCCAATCTCGACGTCGCGGCCGCGTCGGCACGGCTGCGGCAGAGCCGGGCCGAACGGCGCGTTGCCGGCGCGGCCGAGCTGCCGACGCTCGCCGCGGCCGGCTCGTACGATCGCGAGCGCGGCAGCGAGAACGGCATCCTGTCGCTGCTCGGCGTCACGCCGAGCGCGGCACCGACGCAGTCGGCCTCGGGCGATACGCCGTTCGGCGTGGCCGCCGCGCCCGGCTCGTCGGGCTCGCCGGCTTATAACCTCTACCAGGCCGGCTTCGATGCGTCGTGGGAACTCGACCTGTGGGGGCGCGTGCGGCGCGGCGTCGAAGCGGCCGATGCGCTCACCCAGGCCTCGTACGAAGCGCGCAACGCGGTCCTGCTGTCGGCCCGCGCGGAACTCGCACGCGACTACCTCGAGCTGCGCGACGCGCAGGCCCAGTTGCGGATCGCCCGGCAGAACCTCGCCATCGCGCGGGACCTGGAGAAACTCGTCCGCATTCGCCGCAAGGACGGTGTGACGACCGACCTCGACGTGGCCAATGCGGCTGCGCAGGTGGCCTCGATCGAGAGCCGGCTGCCGATGCTGGAATCGCGTCGCGCGACACGCGCGAATGCAATCGGCGTGCTGCTCGCGCAACCGCCTGGCGCGCTGGATCCGATCCTCGACGCACCGCATGCGGTGCCCGGGCTTCCGGCAAGCGTGCCGATCGGCTTGCCGTCCGAACTGGCGCAACGCCGGCCCGACATTCGTCAGGCCGAGGCGCAGCTGCATGCGGCGACCGCCGCCATCGGCGTGGCGCAGGCCGACTTCTATCCGCGCATCACGCTGAACGGCAGTGCCGGTTTCCAGAGCCTCCAGCTGTCGAGTCTCGCCAGTTGGGCGTCAGGGCAGTTCGTGGTCGGGCCGTCGATCTCGCTGCCGATCTTCGAGGGCGGCCGCCTGACCGGCATGCTGAACCTGCGCCGGGCACAGCAGCAGGAAGCCGCGATCGTCTATCAGCGCACCGTGCTCGAAGCATGGCGCGAGGTCGACGATGCGCTGGTGGTCTATCACGCCAAACAGCAGCGTCACGATCGACTCGTCGCGATCGTGACGCTGAACCAGCGCGCGCTCGCGATTGCGCAGCAACAATACCGGTCCGGTGCGGCCGACTATCTCGACGTACTCAACGCCCAGCGCCAATTGTTCGACGCGCAAGGCCAGCAGGAGACCAGCGAGGCCGAGGCGGCGATGCATCTCGTCACGCTGTGCAAGGCGCTCGGCGGCGGCTGGGAGACGCGCTTCGGGCCCGCGGCAAACACCGGGCGCGCGGATACGACGATGTTGCCTGCCCACGGCACGATCGCGCAGACGGGAAGCCGAAAAGGGGAAGCCGACTGATCGACGCGCGGCCTCGCCTCTTCCGCTCGCCCCGCGCCACCGGCACAATGCCGCTCATGCTCCATGACAACGCGTTCGTTTCCCCGTCCACCGGCCCCGTCGGCCGCCTCGCCAACCGGCTCGTCGCGAGCCGCCCGCTGCTGCGCTCACGCCGCGCGCTGCTGTCGCGCCTGCCGTTTCTGCAGCTCGCGAGCGAGGTCGAGAACGTCGTGTACTGCACGTGGCTCGTCGATGTCGCCGCCGTCGCGCATCTGGTGCCGCGTGGCGTCACGCTCGCGAGCCGCGACGGCCGCACGCCGTTCACGATCCTCACCTATGCGCACCGCCATTTCGGCCCGCGCATCGCCGGCCCGCTGCGGCGCGTGTTCCCGTCGCCGCTGCAGAGCAACTGGCGGCTTTATGTCGATGCGCTGCCGGGTGGCGTACCGGCCGATCGCACGGTGCTGTTCGTCAAGAACGTGTTCGACCATCCGCTCTATGCGCTCGGCAGCCGGCTCTTCAGCGATGCGCTGCCGTCGCATCTCGCCGAGCGCTTCACGCATGCGGTGCAGGACGGACGGTATCGAACGCGGCTGTCGGGCGGTAGCGGGAGCGCGCCCGATTTTCATTGCTCGGCGGCCATGTCGGATGACGACACGCTGCCTGCGGCGTTCGCGCCGTTCTTCGAAAGCTGGCGCGACGCCGTCGCCTACCTGTCGCTGCAGCACGCGGCCGTCGCGCATGTCGCCGACTGCGACCGCCTCGCGCATGCGTCGATCGACCTGCCGATCGATATCGACGCGGTCCGGCCGCTGAAACCGGTCGAACCCGTTGGCGGCGGCGAGTTCCTCGCGCGCATCGGCGCGACCGGCGAGCCGATGTGCTTCGTCGTGCCGGACGTCGCGTTCCGGGTGTTGTCGGAGCGGGTGTTGTAACGCCCCACTCAGCTTGCTCGCAACGCGCGTGCGCTCTCATCCGCGTCACTTTCTTCCGCCAGCCGCCCCGCATAATCCCGCACGAACTGCACGGCAATCCGTCCCGACCGCGCACCGCGTTCCAGCGCCCACTGCAGCGCCGGTTCGCGCGCCGCGCGAATCTGCTCCGCATCGAACCCGGCCTCGCCAAGCCGGCTTTCGACAACAGCCAGATACGCGTCCTGCGTGAACCCGTAGAACGTCACCCGGATTCCGAAGCGCTCGGACAACGAAATCTTCTCCTCCACCGCGTCACCCGGATGCAGCTCGCCGTTCTCCGCGCGCGATACGTTCGCGTTGTCGCTCGCCTGCTCGGGCATCAGGTGGCGGCGATTCGACGTCGCGTACACGAGCACGTTCGACAGGTCGCTCGCGACCGAGCCGTCGAGCACCGTCTTCAGTTCCTTGTAACCGGTCTCGCCCGCCTCGAACGACAGGTCGTCGCAGAACACGATGTATCGTTCGGGCCGCGCACGCACCAGCTCGACGATCGCCGGCAGATCGCCCAACCGTTCCTTGCCGACCTCGATCAGCCGCAGCCCATACGGTGCAAACGCATGCAGGCACGCCTTCACGATCGACGACTTGCCGGTGCCGCGCGCGCCGGTCAGCAGCACATGATTCGCCGCGAACCCGCGCACGAACTGCCGCGTGTTCCGTTCGACGATCGCCACCTGCCGCTCGACGTTGCGCAGCGCATCGAACGCGATGAGCGCGGGCGCCGCGACCGGTTCGAGCGGCGCCGCTCGCGGCCCGCCGTCGAAGCCGCGCCAGCGGAATGCAACGGCCGCGTCGAAATCGACGGGCGCCGGCTGGCCGGTGCCCGCGAGCGCTTCGAGCGCAGTGGCAATCCGTTCGAGCTGATGCACGAGCGCCGGCCCCTCCATGGAGGCGCGCGCGTCCGGCAGCGCGGCCATCAGGTTCTGCATGTCGCGGTCGCCGCTCATTGCCGCACCCCTTGCGATGCGCTCGCCGGGAACGGAAACCGCTGCGCGATCGCCACGCCGACGAGCGCCACACCGCCGCCGATCAGGTGATACAGCCGCAGCGATTCACCGAGCAGCACGATCGCGCCGCCGGCCGTCATCACCGGCAGCAGGTTCATGTACATCGCGCAACGGCTCGGGCCGAGCAGCCGCACGCCCTGCATCCACAGATACGGCAGCACGACCGACGCCAGCACGCCGGCATACAGGATCAGCGGCACGCTCGCACGCGTGGGCCACGCCGCCTGCGCGGGCAAGCGCAGCAGCATCGGCACCATGAAGACGAGCGCGGCGAGCGCCTGCACGTAGGTCGACTGCCACGCCGGCAGCGCACCGATGCGCCAGCGCTTGAGCAGCACGCCGTACAACGCATAGGCGGCCGACGCGGCCAGCATCAGCAGGTCGCCCGTGTGCACGCCGCGCGCGGCGATCGTCGTCGGATGCCCGTCGGCGATCAGGTAGACGACGCCCGCGAGCGACAGCACGCCGCCGCCGACCATGCCTGCGCCCGGCGGATCGCCGAGCAGCAGCGAGCTGAGCAGCATCGTCATCAGCGGCACGAGCGCCGTGATGATCGCCATGTTGGTCGCGCTGGTCGTCTTCGCGGCCTCGTAGGACAGGCTCTGGAACAGCGCCATCGCGAGAAAGCCGAGCACCGCGAGCTTCGGGAGATGCGCGGCGAGCGCCGCGCGATTGAGCCACGCGGGGCGCAGCGTGAACACGCTCATCAGCGCGACGGCGAGCAGCAGCCGGTAGAAGGTGATCGCCGACGGATCGATCGTCGATGCCGACAGCTTCGACACGACCACGTTGCCGGCCCACAGCGCGATCGCGCAGAAGGGAAACAGAAAAGGAGACTTGTTCATCGCATTTGACGGATTAATATCCTGACAGGGGTCTGGCGTGGATCGGAACGCCATCGTGCCCGCCCGCCCAACCGCCTGTCTCTCGCCAAAATGTCACGACTTGTCGCCAATCGGACACTCGAGTCCACCCCGCCCGGTGCCCACCTGCGGTTCGAATCGACGCCGATGCCCGTGTCGGCGATGGCGGCGACGTACGCGCACGGCACGTCGATCGCGCCGCACCGGCATCGCCGCGCGCAACTGCTCTATGCGATCGAGGGCGTGATGCACGTGCAGTCCGAAGGCGCGTCGTGGGTCGTGCCGCCGACGCGCGGCGTGTGGCTCGAAGCCGGTCTCGACCACACGGTGCAGATGAGCGGCGACGTGCAGATGCGCACCGTGTTCGTCGAGCCGGGCGCGGTCGAACACCTGCCCGCGCGGAGCTGCGTCGTGGAAGTGCATCCGCTGCTGCGCGAGCTGATCCTCGCCGCCGTGGACGTGCCGCTCGACTATGCGCCGGGCTCGCGCCACGATCACCTGATGCACCTGCTGCTCGCCGAGGTGACGGTCGCGCCGCTGCTGCCGCTGTACCTGCCGTGGCCGCACGACCCGCGCCTGCGGACGATCTGCGACGCGCTCGTCGCCGCGCCCGACGACCTGCGCACGATCGCCGAATGGGCCGACCTGCTCGGCCTGTCGGTCCGCACGCTCCATCGCGCGTTCCGGCGCGAGACGGGGCTCAGCTTCCGCCGCTGGCGCGAACAGGCGCGGCTGCTGCTCGCGCTCAAGCGCCTCGCGCACGGCGAGAAGGTGCTGACCGTCGCGATGGATCACGGCTACAGCAGCCAGAGCGCGTTCTCCGCGATGTTCAAGCGGCATTTCGGCGTGTCGCCGTCGGCGTTTTATGCGTAGGGCGTCTCTCGTCCCCTTCTACCGCGCCGCAATCCCCGCGATGAAAAACGCGCACGCGGCCGCGGACGCCACCGTGCGCACGTGATTCCACTTCGTCCAGTCGTGCACGTAGCGCGTCCACAGCGCCGCGCCCTGCGCGGTCGACGGATCGGCCGCGGCGAGCGCATCGTTGAGCGGCACGTTGACGGCCATCGTCACCGCGAACATCCCGAACACGTACAGCACGCCGCCCGCGACCGCCGCCATCGCGCCCGGTTGCTCGCGATCGAACAGCGCGAGCACGACCAGTGCAAGCGCCATCAGCGTCGTGACGAGGAACAGCGGCATGAACGGCGAACGCACGATGTCGACGTTGATCGCGTTCATCGCGGCCACGCCGGCCTGCGGCGCGATCCGTCCGAGCGACGTCATCACGAACGTCGAGAACGCGAAATACACGCCCGCCATCAGCCCGCAGCCGATGGCCGAGCCCCACAGCAATGCGGCGGTCACGAACGCGCTCATGATCGTGCGCTCCACACGCCGGTGGCGGCCGTCGCACGCGCATAGTCGGCGAAATCGCGCGCCGGCCGCCCGAGCGTCGCTTCGATACCGTGCGTCACCGCGCTGTTGCGCCCGTCGAGCACCACGCTGAACAGATCGTCGAGCAGCGCGACGATCGGCTCCGGCACGCCGACCTCGCGCAATCCGGCGACGAACGCATCGGCGGGAATCTCGCGATAGACGATCGGCCGGCCAGCGGCCCGTGCGATTTCGCCGACCGCTTCGGCAAACGTCAGCGCGCGTGGCCCCGTGACCTCGATCACGCGGTTCGCGAAGCGCGCATCGGTGAGCGCGGCCACGGCGACGTCCGCGATGTCGTCCGCATCGACGAACGGCTCGCGCACCGCGCCGGCCGGCAGCGCGACTTCACCGGCCAGCACGCCGTCGATCAGGTAGCCCTCGGAGAAGTTCTGGTTGAACCAGCTCGCGCGCACCACGCCCCAATTCACGCCCGACGCCTGCAGCGCAGCCTCGGCGGCCTGCGCGCGAGGCTCGCCGCGCCCGGACAGCAGCACCACGCGCTCGACGCCGCTTTCGCGGGCAAGCCGGGCAAAGGCTGCGATCGCGTCCACAGCGCCTTCAACGGCCAGGTCGGGCTGGTAGGTCACGTAGGCCGCTGATACGCCCTCAAGCGCAGCGGGCCACGTGTTGGGTACCGTCCAGTCGAAGCGGACGGCCGACGTGCGCGACACGGGCCGGGTCGCGACGCCGCGCGCACGCAACCGGGCATCGACGCGGGCGCCCGTCTTGCCCGAACCGCCGACGATGAGGATGGGAAGTGCCGACATGACCGTCTCCTTTGGTGAAAACACGAGAATGTCTCGTATTTTAAAAACACGATAGACTCTCGCATTAGCAACGTCAAGTTTTTCTGGAGGCGGCATGGGCCGACAAAAATCGGGGCCGAACGGCGAGCCCGGAGCAGCGGCAGCGGATCCCGCAGATGCGCCGGCGCGCGCACGGCTGGTGCCGACGCAGCAGCGCAGCCGCGAGCGGTTCGAGCGCATCCTCGCGTGCGCGTCGGAGGTGATGATCGAGAAAGGCTGCGATGCGTTCCGGATGAGCGACATCGTCGAACGCACCGGCATCTCGTTCGGCTCGCTGTACCAGTACTTTCCGGACAAGGCGGCCGTGATCGGCACGCTTGCGGAGCGCTACAACGAGGCTGGCCACGACTGCGTGCGGCGTGACCTCGCGAAGATGAAGACGCTCGACGACCTGCACGCCACGCTCGGCCGCATCACGGACAGCTACTACCGGATGTTCGTCGACGAGCCGCTGATGCGCGACATCTGGCGGGCCACGCAGGCCGACCGCGCGCTGCAGGCGCTCGACCGGGCCGATGGGGCGTTCCTGGCGGGGTTGTTCGCGGATGCGCTGGGAGAAGTGGCGCCCGACACCCCGCATGCGCAACGGAGCGCATTCGCCGAGCTGATGATGATCCAGATCGCGGCGGCCGTGCGCCATGCGATCACGCTGCCGCCGAAGGCGGCGCGCGTGATTCTCGCGATGTTCAAGCGTGGGTTGCCGCGGGATTTGTCGGTGCTGGACGCGTAGCCACGGCTCGGGTGGTTCAATTCAATGGTCAGGGTTATTCCACTAACCATCCAACGTCACCTTCGATGAGAGTACCTCCATCGCTGATGGCATCGCCCAGACGAGCAACCGGCTTGCCTTCGATGCTGCTGCCGGGTGAGCCGGTCCGGCACCGATGCCGGCTTTAGTCCGGCCCCGTCTAGACGAGCTGGCCGCTCCGCGTATCGTTGATTTCGGCGAGCTGGCCGCCGGCGTCGTAGCGATAACGGCGTACCAGCAGGCGGTTTCCGCCGCCCGTATGTGTGAGCGTTGGCGTGTCGCGTGCGAGCACCTGCTCGCTCAGGCGCTCCATGGCGTCCTACTACTGCGTTTGCAGCAGCCGGCTGCCTTGCAGGCGCGCGACTTCTCGATGCAGGTCGTCGCGCTCCCGATTGACCAGCTCGCACTCATCGAGCTGCAGCGCCAGCAGGAAGCCGTAGCCGCAGATCAGCTCATTGTTGCGAAATCGGCCCGCGCTGCCCATCGAACCGCCGGCGATCAAGCGGGCGCCGCAGGCAGTCTTCATGTTGTGCAGCGCCACCTGCATGCCATCAATGTCAAAGTTCGGGCCGCCCTCCGCGATGGGAAAAACGCCCTTGCACTTCGGGCGGTTCACCAGGTGCCCCAGGACCGCGATCTTCCCGCCGTTGAGTCGCTATTGACGAAGCCTTGCATGGCCACGCCGCCGTGGTCGGTCATGGCGCCCTTACGAGCGATGTCTTGCATATCCCCCCTCTCAGATTTGACCGTACCAAGGCAGCAAGGCATTGCTCGCGACACAGGAAATCAACCTGGCACGGCGTTTCACTGGTAATGCCTGAGTTGCTCGATCAATTGACCAGCCGTCGCGTCATTGAGACGCATGTCTCCCGTGGTCGAGAATTCGTCGCCGTATAGCGACGCAAACTTGATCTCGATGACGATGCTGTTGTTGGCGAGCAGTTTCAGCATCTGTTCGTGGCACGCCAGCTTTGCCACACTCGATAGCGTGAAAAGCGGCACTTCCTCACCCGCCTTCACGACGCCATCTTGGAGAGGCCACCCCGTCCTGAAGCAGTCCGTTGTGCTCACCCCCATATCAGCACGAAACTGCGGCCAGATGCTGGGGCCCAGCCCTGTGTATTTCCTGTCGCCTACCGTGACCGTCATGCTCTTGATGATCGCCGGGCCGAGACCCGCATTCGACAGGTAGATGCCGTACTTCCGACTCGTGTCGTCGAAGTACTGCGTCGTGATCGCATACGGGCGGTAAAGCAACTTGTTGCTCGCATAGCTCTCGTGGGCCGCCCAAGCCGCCCGCAGACCTGCACCTGCCGAAACTGTCGAAATAGCGGCTGCCAGCCCCCCTGTCAGAAACTTGTAGAAAGTTCTTGTGCGCACTGGTTACTCCCATGTCGCTGCCCCAATTCAAAACAATCGGATCGCCAATGTCCGCCCCGCCCGCCATCCTCCGCGTCGGGAATATGCGTGCACCCGTTCTTGGGACAACTATTCTTGAATCGCGAGCGAGTGCGAGCAAGTGCATCGATGCTCGCACCACCCTCTTCATTCACCAATTATCGGTACGGTAAAGCCTCGTGTTGCAGTGGTTGCAGATGAAGATGCGACGAGGATCAGCCCTTCCCTTCAGGCCCCAGTTCCTGATACTCATCGACTTAAAGACGGCGCACTGAATGCCGCGCGAAGTCCTGCATCGTGGGTACTTCTGCAGATACTGCGCCAGTGTCAGGGTGCGTTCGGCGACCCGTCTGCTCTCGGTAAGGTGGTCGCGTATCCTTCCACATAGCCATAGCAGAAACAGAATGGCCAACACGCAGAACACGAGATTGCTGACGATTTGTATCAAAGACCGGGCCCTTCCTCGTTACTCAAAGAGCTTGACGATCTCTGGCGAATACAACGACGGATACTTCTTTGCGGAGGACAGCACAATCTGCTGGACCGTTTTTCCCTTTACGGAAGGGTCTGCAGCAACGTAGCTATCGGCAAACGCCAGGGCCGTCTTCTTTGCGCCCGCATCCAGCAAGGCTTTGACGCAATCGGGATTAGCGGAGGTGGCCGCTTCGCCAAGCGGTGTCTTCACCGGGAAGGGACGCTTTTGCGGGTACGTGGCATCGATGGATGCGCCTGGCTTGAGGAGCAAGGCGATGCGCTGACTCGCTTGCGGGTCAGGCTTGCCGGACATTTCGTATGCCGTTCGAGTACAGACGAAATGCAGCGGCGTCGAACCGACAGCCGACACTGCAAAAGGATCCGCGCCGGCCGCAATCAGCAGCTTGATGACCTCCAGATTCGTTGCACCGTTGCCCGTGAGCACGGTAAAGCCGTTCGGCGTGGTCAGTTTCGGGTCTGCGCCCGCGTGCAAAAGTTTTTGCACGAGGTCAGGATGCGGAAATGCCCTGCTCCCGCCACTCGCCGCTGCGATCAGTGGTGTTTGGGTGCCGCCTTGGGCGATGACATTCACGTTGGCTCCGGCCTTGATCAGACGATCGATGATCCGCTCCTCATCCGGAGAAACCGCTGGCCCTTGGACATTGTTCAACGCGGAAAGCAGCAGTGTTTCGCCATTACCCTGAACAGGCTCGTTCACCAGTTGCGGCGCCTTCGCGAGCAGCAGGTCCAGCGCCTCGGGTGCCTTGTAATACGACGCGAGAAAGACCGTCTGGATATCGGGCATTGCACCCTTATCCAACAAGTTTCTGATGGCGGACAGTTTTTCCGGCGTCTTGTCGTAGGCGTACTCACCGACCGCATCCTGCAGTGCATTGGCGGCCCCCTCGTTCGCCGCGTTCGATGCCATCGGCACGACAGCAAAGGCAGCAGCCAGGCACCAAGACATCACTCGGCGGTTCAAATTTCTCTCAGGTCGCATCACACCCTCTATTTTTAATAAAAACGGCTATATTAATCGAATATATCTTTCAAAACCGATTGTAGTGCCGCCTCGCCTATCGACATCCGCGTCTTGACCTGCGAATCGCAGCGAATTTCTGATCGGCCAGGTCGAGCAGTTGACGCCACCGGCTTCCACGGCCCGAATAGCACGGAAGCGTCCTCACTGAGAAATGTCATCAGGTGTGATGCTGCGCCGGTCCCGGCCCTCGATCAAGGTTGGTGGCGCATTGCTTAAGCAGTTTGGGTAGTGCCGGGGCGCGGCAGTGCTGGCACCGGCACCCACCGGGCCATCGCTGTAGGCCGGCTAACTGCGATGCGTGTCGTTGAAACGCGTCCGGGTGCGCCTTCACTTTTCGAGCGAGATATTTCTTTGCTCACCCCGGGCATGGCATCACCTGTCCTCACATTTCATCCGATTACCAAATACAACTCGCATTGCTTACCTTTCAGCCACTTCGGCTGTCGAGCCGCCCCGTCCCATGTCTGCCCCGTTGCCGGATCACGGTAGACACCATAGACCTTTGGGTCCCGGGCTGGCTGCACTACGGCGGGCCGAGATACAACCGGCCGAACTGCAGCCCCGTCAAACTCTTCGCGCAGCGACAACACGAATCGGTCGATCAGGCCCTGCGCCAGCGCTTCACGCCGCTCGATGGAGCGTAGCGCCTCAATACGTTCGTCGAGCACGGCAAGCATGCTCATGGCTTCGGCATCGAGTAGGCAAACTTTTAAACCAGGTCCGGCATCGCCTTGCGGTTCGGCCCGTACTTCAATGTCATGCCAAAGCTGTCCGCGTAAAGCGCATCGGAAACCTCCGTGCCGCTGATCGCCTTCCCCGCCATCCCGGCCTGCCACATGCAGTACAGCCTCATACTCACTACCCCAAGCTTGGATCAAAGGCCATCCACCAACCCACGGCCACCATCCCGACGAAGGTGCCACCCCACATCAGCGTGGACAGCAGCATGCCGATGAACCAGCGACGGTTCATATGGGGGAGTTGGCCGTCGATAGCTTTCTGCTCGATGTCGCTGGGCGGATTCATCCGGTAGGGATTCTCGCCTTCCCAATGCATCGCCTCGGCCAGTTCCGCGGGCATGGGTGGGCGCGGAGCGCGTCGCTCCATCCACGGGATGAGGCGATCGCTCCAGTAGCCAACCATGGCCTCCGACGCAAAATACACCTTGTAGAACATGCCCGGTTTTAGCCGGTGTTCCTTGTCAACCATCCCTGGATTCAAGTCGCGATCCATGCGCGCGTGAATACCGTGCTCCTGGCCTTCGGGGATACGGTACTCGATGGGCGGCACCTTCTCGGAGGGCCCATCCATATAGGCCCGCACAAACTCCCACAGCTCCGCCGGCGGCAGCACCGCGATGGCTGGATCACTCAGGCGGATGAACCGCGTCACCTTGCGCGTACCCGGTTTCAGCACGCCCACATCCAGAAAAAACGAGGTGACTGTGCCAGTGGGACTGACGGCTGTTACGCGCGTTACATAGGGAACCACCTGATCGTAGTCCAGTGCCGTCCAGCCCCCCTTCTTACCTTGCCATTGGTAAAACCGACGCAGGCGGCGGCTCAACAGGATGGGGGAATGCGGACGGTGCAGCAGGCGGAGGGGGACGCCGATGGCAAACCATAGGCATATCGCCAGAATAAGTGTGCCAATAATAGGTAAATCCCACCCATTTTTGTCCACTTCCATCCACGAACAAGCCACCATGGGGAGCATGCCTAGAAACCCAAGTCCACCGCCACCCCAGACGCTCGCGAATAGGCCGAACGACTTATGTGTGGTCCGAGCCGTTTTACTGAACTCCAGATAGGCCGGGTTGATCTTGGCCACCATCTGCCAGGCATCCGCTTCAGCACCCACCTGCGGCGGTTCACCTGCCTTGGGCAAGATGAAGTAGGTGCCGTTTTCCTTTTCCGGCAAGGTCGGACGCAGCAGGCTCATGTCTTTGGTACCGGGTAGGCGAACTCAGAATCATCGTCATTCGCGAAGGCCTGCCAGGCGCAGTAGAGTCCCATGCCTACTGCCCCCAGCTTGGATCAAAGGCCATCCACCAGCCCACCGCCACCATCCCGACGAAGCTGCCACCCCACATCAGCGTCGACAGCAGCATGCCGATGAACCAGCGACGGTTCATGTAGAGAAGTTCGCCGTCGATAGCTTTCTGCTCAATGTCGCAGGGCGGATTCATCCGATAAGGATTCTCACCTTCCCACTGCATCGCCTCGGCCAGTTCCGGGGGGAGCGGCGGATGAGGAATGCGACGCTCCATCCAGGGGATGAGACGGTCGCTCCAGTAACCAATCATGGCGCTAATGCCGAAGTACAGCTTGTAAAACAGACCAGGACGGAGACGGTGTTCCTTGTCCAGCAGGCCGGCAATCATGTCGCGATCCATGCGCGCGTGGATACCGTGCTCCTGACCTTCGGGGATACGGTATTCGATGGGCGGCACTTTGGCCGGTGGGCCATCCATGTAGGCCCGCACGAACTCCCAGAGCTCCGCCGGCGGCAGCACCGCCACGGCCGGATCGCTCAGGCGGATGAACTGCGCCAACTTGCGCGTGCCAGGTTCGAGCACGCCCACGTCCAGGAAGAACGAAGTATCCGTGCCCGCAGTGCTGACCACGGTCAATCGGGTCACGTAGGGCACCACGCGGTTGTAATCCAATACCGTCCAACCAGTCTTCTTGCCCTGCCATTGGTAGAAGCGGCGCAAGCGGCGACTGAGCAGGATGGGAGACTGGGGCTGTCGCAGTTGGCGGTATGGGACGCCGATCGCAACCCCCAACGAAATCAACAACATCGAAGAAAAAATAATCACACCGTCTATTCCGAGGCGATCCACGTCAATGAATACCTCAATGGCCGTAGGCAGTAATCCCAAGAAAAACAGCCCCCCTCCCCATATGCTGATCAGCAGATTCATTGGCCTGAAGCTGGTCCGCGCAGTCTTGTTGAACTCCAGATACGCCGGGTTGATCTTGGCCACCATCTGCCACGCATCCGGTTCGGCCCCCACTTGGGGCGGTTCACCAGCCTTGGGCAAGATGAAGTAGGTGCCGTTTTCCTTCTCTGGCAAGGTCGGACGCAGCAGGCTCATGTCTTCGGTACCGGGTAGGCGAACTCAGAAACCAGGTTCGGCATTTCCTTGCGATTCGGCCAGTACTTCAAGGTCATGCCAAAGCTGTCCGCGTACAGCGCATCGGGAACCTCCGTGCCGCTGATGGCCTCCACCACCTTCTCCGCGGCACGGTGTATCGCCGCCCCACTACTGTCCATCGTGGAAAAGAATCCTTCGATGCGTACGGTGCCCAGCGCCTTGTCGACCAGCAATTTAGGCTTTTGCTGCATGCCGGTCAGACGCCGAGAGAGTTCATAGCGGCTCGGTTGCTCGCGCCCATCCTCGCACTGCAGTTCACCGATCGGCAGCCGTTGGCCCTTCTGATAAGCATGGAACTGCACCTCCAGGCGCGAACCTTCGGCATAGCGTGGCAGGTCGATCTGATAGCTGCCCAACCCACCATAAGAGCCCCGGAGTTCGCCAAAACTGGCCTGTGCCACCAGCACGACCTTGTTCAGCCCCTCGATTTCCGCTTCCAGGCTGGCGAAGGGCTCCACCGCTGTATCCTTGGGATTCTTGAGGTAGGGATTTTTCGATACGAGCTTGCCTCTGCGGTAAGCGCCTTTGCCAAACACGCCGTTGTCCAGCCAGTACTCCACCGGCAGCAGGTTCTCATCGTCCGTCGCAAAGGCCTGCCAGGCGAAGTAAAGCCCCAAGCTGGCAGCAGCAATGAGAAGCAACGTCCAGGCTACCGGTCCCATCATTGCAGCAATACCCGTAGCTTCAACTCCTGCAACTGATGCCGCGGTGGTCGCCCCCAAGCCATAACTGGCCACACCCGCAACGACAAACAGCGCACCTGCCCCCATCGACCAGCTTCCGGCGTCTTTGTCGCCAGCGGCATACTTCCGTCCACCTTTAAAAATCGCATACGCCCCATCAATGACACCGGCCACCGCACCAAGCACTGCCGCTCGCCGGATGAGAACCGACACGCCTACCTTCTCTGCCCCAAGAAACGCTTTCACTGCTGCAGTGACCCCCGAGTACGCACCTAAGGCTCCAAGCACTGAGTATGTCAAGCCGATGCCTAAGTCCGCATATTCCCTCGTGCCTGGATCATTTGTCTTCCGGAATTGCTTGATCATGTCCACGCCCTGCATGACTTGAAAGAAGAGCGCTCCCGCGCTGAGGACCACGTCGGCCCGCAGCCCCAATCGCATCAATTGGTTCTGCAATATCGGATTAGCTTGGGTCGGTCGTGCCGCCGCCTGCGCGGTGATGTGCAACTCAGTCAGTTTCAAGCGCTCCAGCTGCACATAGTCCAGCTTGCCGCCGCCTTCCATCTTCTTGACCACCCAGGCCACTACCGCTGTGGCTTCCTCGCGCGTGCCCGGCGGCGTGAGCACCACCGCGCCTTGCACCGCGCCGGAGAGCGCTGGCTTGCGGATTTCCGACAAGCCCACCGTGCTGCCCTTGGTCGCCGCCACCGGCGCTCGCGCCTGCACCCGTGGGTCGCCCAGGAAGGCGGCTCCCCACTTCTGCGTAATCTGCTGCCAGGTGCCACGCATCAGCGTCGGTTCGGGCACGATGTCATCGCGGGTGATGAGCGCCAGTGTGACCTGCCGGATCAGTTTGCGGTACGCCTTGGGGTTCTTGTCACGTAGCCGAAATAGCTGGCCCGCGCTGGTTTCGATCAGGGTGGCCGTATTGGCATTGGCGGCACGGCGCGCGCGAATCGCCACACGGATGCCCTGTATCTGCGTTACCCCCTTGCCAAGGAATGTGCGGACAAGCCCCTCCGCCTCCTTGGTCGCGTTGTAGGCATCATCCTGGTCGCCTGGTGTCTGTGCCAGATACTTCAGGTACGGCACGTACATCGCCCCCATGGCGCGTGCGAGCCAATTGTCCGGGTCTTCCGGCGGCAAGTTCAGCACCGGGGTCCACAGTTGTTCCTGTTCCATGAGCGTCTGCCCGGAACCACACAGGCAGTACGCCACCATGGCTTCGTGCGAGGCTGCCGAGCCTGGCTGGTCGCAAAAATCGGTGCGTTGCTGCTGCTGCCAGCGAAGTGACCGGATGACTAAGCAAAAGTCTTCGCTGATATCCTTTTTGCGCTGTTCCATGGCAGCCAGATCGACGTGCTCCCGCAACGCCTCCTGCCATGCTTTCTGATCGATGTGCTTGAGGTAGCGGTCCGCTCCGTAGTGCCTTGCATACCAAGGCCCGGGGTTGCGTTCGGCATTGAGCCGAATGCCTTCGATTAGCGCGGCGACCAGTCGCTTTCGAGACCTCTCCTTGTCGCCTACGCCCTCCAGAGCAGCGGCCTCCGCAACGGTCTTGTTGCGCAGGTAGTTCAACTGCATGGCATGGCCCACCACGTCGTCGAGCACCAGAAATAGGCCAGTCTTCGCGGGGGTGTTCTTCGATACTTGCGCCATCTGCTCGGCCAGGCTGGACGCCGATGGAAAGAGGGCGTGGTGCTGCGGGGACACCGCTGCGCCGCTCCGCGCGCGCAGCGGCTCAAGCGTGTGCTGGTCGATAAATTCGCGAGTCGGTTGAGGAGTGTAGTCGGCCACATGCCTACTCAGCCAAGCCGTCATAGCTCGGCCGTTGGGGACCGCCGTGCCTACGCCGAGTTGACCGCGCGCCGCTGCCATCAGGTCCACCTGTGTCATCCGCTTGCTGCGACAGCCGTCCTTATCGTCGCGGTAGTCGTCCAGCACGCCTTGCGGCCAGCGAAACCGACTGAAGGCCATCCACACCTTTGGGGTCTTCTCGGGGTCGAGCACAATGAACTCCAAGGCCACCGGATTGTGCTCGGGACGCCGGCAGGCATCGGGCTGGTCCATCGGTTCCACCGCATCTGCCGGAGACGGCAGGTCCAGTGGCGGCATCTCCCGCAACAAGCCAGATCGGTCCACCAGATAGGACTGCCATGTTTTATCTGGTTTGAGGACGTACAAGTAACCAGCCGGCAAGACGCGCATGTAGTACCAGTGATGCTTCAGGTCGGCTGCGCTCAGTTCCTTGCTCAACGAACGCAAGGGTTCCCTCATTGGAAGCGGATCACGTAGGCCCGGCGGATTAGTGGGCAGCAGATAGTTCGGCAGTAACCCTGATACGAGTGGCAAAATGGCCAGTCCGTTCTGCTTCACGCAATTGGGGCACTGGCCTGATTTGGCACCGCCCTTGGGATTCATGGCCGCTCGTTTCTTGGCGGCGTCTAACGTTGCGGTACTCATGCTTGCCCCATTCTTGACTGAGAATTCGCCATGCTTTGCCAATAAGTGTCGTCAAACCGGTCGAGGGCCGTTATGGCTGAACGGCCCTGACTGACTTCGACTGTCATGGCGTTGCGCACATCAGGGAGACGGTCAAACTGCTCATGCACCAGCACGCAGTGCAGCGCATAGATGACGTGTTCATGCTCATCTGAGAATGCCCACGCCTGGCGGCCTTGGCAGATGCAGCGTGCTAGGTGCAGCGGGTCCACTGCGCCCACGTCATGCCCGGTGTCCTGAAGGATGTCCAATACGCGGTTGATATGCGGTGCCTGCTCCAACAGCGCGATCTGTTCATCGGTAAGGTGAAGTGCGGTATGTAAGCCTCTGCCCTCGTCGCGAGACGTGAGGGTGTGGAGCGTCTTGTCGCGGCCCGTCCAATACCAGCCGCTTTCCAGACCCATCAACGCGTGGGCTTGATGTGGGCTGAGCATGGCGCGCATCAGGTCCATAACGCGCGGGTCCCAATACCGTAACAAGCGCGCGCGTTCCGCGGATCTCAGCAAGGCGTTGCTGGCCAGATGCGCAGCCACCTTGCTGGCGGATGCTGAAGTAAACAGCCAGCCGCAAACGGTTCGCGCGCCGGGCACATCCTCCCGCGACCGTTCCGCCTCTTGAGCCGCAATATCCACGGATCGTTCGAAGACGTCGCCATGCAAGCCGGCTTGCATCAAATAGGGACGATGCGCGCCGCGGAGGCTTTCGTGCTCGATGGGGAGCGGGACTTTCCAATTTGGCAGATCGTGGAAAGGGTCGCCAAGTAAAGGGTCCACCACGATGTAAATGCGATTTCCAGCCATTGCCCAGGGTGTGTTTCGTAGTTCGCTGCGCAGCAATTTCATCTCCCTTTACACAATGGCCGTGCCGGCTTGTGCCGCAGCCTGCATCAGGTACTGGCAACCAGAGAAATGGCGCTCATCCACCTTCTCGCTCGCAGGCCCCACGAACTGGTGGGCTGCCGCCTTGACGATGAAGTCTCCCGGCATCCCCAGTTCGATATTGCCGCCCTGCATCTTGAGATAAGCGCTGCTGTCGCTGATCATGGTGATGTGCTTGTCGGCGGAGATCTGCACGTCGGATTGACCCGAACTGATTTCGACGCGCTGCTGCGCTTCCAGGCGTATCGTGTTGTGCTGCGCCTGCACCACCACCGGCCCCTGGTTCGCTATGGCGCGCAGCTCGCCGCCGTGCGCGAACAACCCAATATCGCTGCCCGCATTCATCGTGGCGCGCGCGCCCGCCGTCAGTTGCACGTGCTCCTGCGCCACACCATCCAGGTGCCGCCCCGCCGCCAGCCCGATGCTTGCCGGCGTCGCCGCCGCGATCCCGCCCGGCGCGCTCATCGCAATCACTGGCTTGCCGCCGCCGCTCCCGTCCTGCTCGTCGTTCGCGCCGTGACCCAGGTCGCGCACCGCCTCGCTCAGCGTTTGCTGCGGCTTCGCGTCGTGTTGGACACCCTGGTGCTGGCCCGCGTAGTCGCCCAGCTTCTTCGCCAGCTCCAGCGCCGCCTCCAGCTCGGCCACGATCTGCGCGCGACTCAACTGGCCTGCGTTCGCCTCCGGCTGCGCCTCGGTGGTGACCAGCAAGCCTTCGGCCGCCCGCATCGCCCCGCGCCGGTCCGTGCGCAGCTCGAAGCCTTCGCCGCGCGGCTGCCCGCCGTCCGGACGCGGATGCGTCAGATACCCCAGGTGCAGCGCGCTCGCGCCGTGGTCGTTCATCAGCGCCGCGCTGATCTGCTGCGAGGTGTCGTCGAAGCGCAGTTCGCTCGCCCGCCACGCCCCAAACTCCTTGGTCCGGATTGTCGCCAGCGTCTGGTGCTTCGGCAGTTCGTACGGCGGCAGGTTCGTCTCACGGTACGTCCTGCCGATCACCAGCGGTTGATCCGGGTCCCCGTCGAGGTAGCTCACGACCACTTCCTGGCCGATCCGCGGGATCGCCATATGCCCCCACGTGGCGCCCGCCCAGTTCTGCGACACCCGAATCCAGCACGAGCTATGCTCGTCCTGCTGGCCGCGCCGGTCCCACGGAAACTGCACCTTCACCCGACCCCACGCGTCCGTCAGCACCTCCTCGTTGGCCGGGCCCACCACCGTCGCAATCTGCGGGCCGTCGATGCGCGGCTTGGGAAGCGGCTCCGCGCGCCATTCGATATCGTCGGGAATCAGCTCGGCCGTATAGCTATAGTGCGTGCCCTGCCCGGCCCCCGCGCTCTCTTCTTCCTGGCTGGTGTGCTGCACGCCGCGGTGATGGATGCGCACCGCCCGCCAGCCGCGGTTCCATTCCGCGCGCGGGTGGCCTTCGAGCTGGAACGACAGGCCTGGCACCACGCGGGCATCGTCGCCCTCCACCGTCGCCACCTTCGCGTCGCGCCGATGCCCGCGCAAGCGGTTCAGGCTGAATGGCTTGCCCGCGGCATCGCGCTTGTAGCGCCCCGGGTAGTCCATGCGCTCATAGTCCTTGCTCTGGTGCTCCAGGCCCGGCGCTTGTGGCGTGTGCTCTTGCGTGTAGCGTGGATGCGTGAAGGTGTAGTCCCGCTGCACCTGCCGCGCCGTGCGCACGCTCTCCGCGTAGCTGAAACGCCGCAGCGCCGGCTCCGGCTGGTCCCCGCCCGGTGTCGGGTTGTACTGCACCGGCGGCCCCGACAGCCGGCCGAACACCGCCAGTCGATCGCCATAGACCAGCGTGTGACGGTCCGCCTCGTGTGTGAACGCGTGATAGAAGCCTTCCTCGCGCGCGATCCGCTCGAGGAAGTACGCCTGCGTGTCGCCTGCCTGCACGCAGTACTCGCGCGGCAGGTGCTCGGCCGTGACGATCGGCGCGTAGTGCACGACGCCCTGCTCCTTGAGCACCGTGGCCAGGATCTCCGGCACCGTCTGCTGCTGGAAGATCCGCCAGTCCGAGCCCAGCCGCAGCCGTGCCAGCGCCGGCTCCACCACCATGCGGTAGCGCGTGCGCCGGAAGCCCGTGGCGCCCTGCTCGAAGCGCGTGACCACCCCATGCACGTGCCGCACCGGTACGCCGCCCTGCCAGATCGTCAGCGTGGCCGGCTGGTCGAGGATGCGGCCGAAGTCCAGCGCCGGGTCGGCGCTCGACAGCTCCGCACCCAGGCGGTACGACTCGGACAACCCTTCCTCCAGGTCGAACGACACCACGTCGAACGGGATGTCGTTGGCGACCAGATCAAAATGCAGGTCGGTTGGGTTAAACATGAGCACTCCTTGCGATAGGGCGAGGTGCCCATGCTGCGAGACAGTCGCTGGCGATTCGTCGGGTCAACCAGGATGAACGTCCATGGATTACCCCAGACAACATCCTGGCTTGCCTATGCGCCACCGACAATAAGACGTATCCGAAAATGCAATCAGGATTGCGCTGACTTTCACCAAACGTCGATGACCGACAAGATGCTCGGCGACATACCCCTCACCGTTAGCAGTGGGCAGTGGGCCAGCGCTTCACACGTTCCGACTGCGCGCTGGACAGCGCCAGCGTGATTCACTGTTCCAGAACATCCGCCCCTTCGCGTCGATCGACCCCATGGCAGGTGCGAGCGCGTTCGCCGTGAGGTCGATGCCTCGACGATTAGGCCAATACACCGCCCCCCATACGGCGGACGCGACGCGCGTCCATCTGCCCGACGACACGCCGAGCAGATGGGCGGATGCGTCAGGCCACCGGCTTGCGCCAGTCGTCCGAGGCCTCCGTGCCGGCCACGTCGTGCGTCCAGTTGATCTTGCGGTAGGCCAGCGACACCTTGACCAGTTGCGTGTATTCCGCCTTGCTGGCGTCTTGCGCGTGCGGCAGCACCGTCGTGATGTCGATGACGGTGGCGTCCTCAAGCTTGGTCGTGAAGAAGTGTTCCTGCTTGCCGTCCGTCGACGTGCGATACCAGTCGGTCTTCACCTCCGGCAGCATCTCGCCGGTAGCCAGTGCCTGGTAGAGCAGCGGCACGGCCTTGTTGAGCGCACAGGTGAAGATGAACGGCTTGTGCACGCGCTGACCCGACGGCTGACCGCTCTGCGGATCGGTCGGCGTGGTGACCTTGTGCTCGATCTCTTGCACGAGAATTTGGTCTTCGTGCCCTTCCTGGTAGATGTTGCCGACTGATTCCGAGGTAAAGGCACCCTTGGTGATATTGCCTTGGGTTTTACCTTGAATCGAGATGTAGGCGGGTGTTGGCATGTTGAATATCCTTGAATTGCATTGAATGGAGCACGCAGGTCGTAATATCGTGACACGCGGGCCATTGCCTAAAAGCAAAGCCCATGCCAAGAGTCAAACCAATGACCGCAAACCGTTCTGCTATCGAAGATTTCGCATCTACATAACCGCGCCCATCTGCCACACTGACCGTTGACGTCGCAGTTTTTCGCCAGATTTTTCGAGCCATAATTGACCTGCCCATCGCAAAGCCTTGATTTGTCTATCGCCACCGAGTCAAAAATGGCTTGAATCGAGCCATTTTTGGCCCAATCGCCGAGTCCGAATTACTCCCTCACGCTCTCGCGGCAGTCCAAATGAATCGCGCACATAGGACGAATCCGAAAACAAATTCCCATTGACTCACAGCCCGTCTGGGCCGACGGGTAAGTCACACGCATCGCGAAGAGCGGTTGCCAGCAAACAGCTCCATGATGTACGCAAGTTCTCGGCGGATGTTTTCGGTAAGAAAGTATTCGAACGACGAAGCGCAAACGCTTCAGTGTCGAGCAGATAGTGGCGGCGTTGAAACAGACAGAAACAGAGATGCCGGTAACCGAGCTGATTCGTCACGTGAGCATTTCGGAGCAAACCTTCTATCCCTGGAAGATGGGATACGCCGGTTTGCAGACGGGAACCAGGTGCGGCAACTCACACAGCTCAAAGACGAGAACGTACAACTGAAGAAGATAGTCGAAGAACTAATGTCGGACAAAGCGATGCTGACCGACGTATTGAAAAACGTGGAAAGACCTCGCCAAGTGAGATCGTGCCCGGGACAGAGTGACGCCCCTCGCACATGCGGAATCCTGCCCCCAATACAAACTACTCTAGACTGCAAATAACCGGACCGACATAGCGCAATTGTTCACTCGCTACCATCGAAGCTGGCAACGCCCACCAAGTCACCATAGTGGTATGCCCAAATAGCGTATCCCAGCGCCCCTACGACGATCGACACAACGAGCATCCCACAAATCGTCATCCACGCCGGCAGACTCAATACGGCATGCATGATGAATAATGCGCTCGCCAACGCACTCACCACGGACAATAGAAGCATCATCCGCCGCGGCCGCTTCATCGGCATCCAGGTTTCTGGATGGATTCCTGCATCGACAAACACGTCAAGATGGAACCGCAGTCCCGGGCGGCTGGCCAAGCCACGTAGCATTGCAACCGTCAAATCATCACGGTTCCGGAACCGCACGCATCGCAGGAAATTCGACGTTAGCCTCATCGGAATGCGTTGCTCGACGATTTCACCCGTTTCCCGTCGGCACCAAAAAACGAAGTTCTTCGTGAAGGATCTGGATGTTTGAAACTCCGTTCGGACATCGCACGAATCCCCCGGCTTCGCAACTATTTCATCCCACTTGATGCATGTTCCGGAGGACGAAACGCCAATCGTCGATAACCGGCCGGTGCCATACCACATACCAGTCGCATCGACACAAAACCATGCGCCCGCCTTGCCCCCCGCTCTCATAAGAGCAACGACAGATCCGGCGATCAAAGCAAGCCACATGATCACCACAATCGACAACTCAGAAGTCCATTGAATTCTGTTATCCGATACAAATGCGACTCCGAGCCCCAGACACGCGACGAGGCAAAGTAATGCGGAAACGAAGCAAATGCAGCGGGTGCTAAACAGATCGGGGATTCCCATCACCTCCGGAATCTCACGCAAATGCGGCGGCAACCGAATAATGCGGAATGCCGAAACTGACAAGAGTGCACGCCGTCGGCTCCGGAAACGCGATGAATTCTGAAACATACGAATTCCAGGAAACTGAATAAGCAATTTTCACATACCCGCCACAATGGCCATCTCGAAAATTCCTTAGAAAACGTGCGGAGTCGGACATGATCGGCACGTTATAAGAACGACTCATGACTCGATGAGTCGCGTACTCTGTTTCCTTGCGCTAACGACAATGCCAACCCGCGGATGCCGTCCTCCGTGTGGGAGTACGGCCGGCAGTTCTGTCGGCGTCCGATCCGAACAGACTACTCGGCCGACGACAATTTGAATGTTCGTCGCGACGACCGATTCCACGATCCATCGCGACGACCAAAGTCAATACAAACGGCTTGCTACACCCGGCTCACCTCGGCTATAACGACGAGCTTTACTTGCTGTAGTCGTACACCCCACGCCCCGTCTTCCGCCCAAGCCTGCCGGCCGTCACCATCTCGCGCAGCAGCGGGCACGCACGATACTTCGGGTCGCCGAAGTCCTTCACGAACACGTCCATCACCGCGAGACACACGTCGAGGCCGACGAGGTCGGCCAGCGCGAGCGGCCCGATCGGGTGGTTCGCGCCGAGCTTCATCCCCGCGTCGATCTCCTCGGCCGACGCGATGCCTTCCGCCAGCACGAAGAACGCCTCGTTGATCATCGGCACGAGAATCCGGTTCACGACGAAGCCCGGCGAATTGCGCACGCCGATCGGCGACTTGTCGAAACGCTCGGTCAGCTCGCGCACCGCCGACGCGGTCGCGTCGCTCGTCTGCAGCCCGCGGATGATCTCGACGAGCGGCATCAGCGGCACCGGGTTGAAGAAGTGCATGCCGACGAAGCGCGCCGGATCGGCGAGCGGCGCAGCAAGCGCGGTGATCGAGATCGACGACGTGTTGGTCGCGATGATCGCCTCGGGCCGTGCGACGGACTCGATCTGCTTCAGGATGCGGCCCTTCAGCTCGACGTTCTCGGTCGCGGCTTCGATCACGATATCGGCCGCTGCGAGCTTCGCGTAGTCGGTCGACGTCGTGATGCGCGCCAGCGCGGCATCGCGCGTGGCGGCGTCGAGCTTGTCCTTCGACACGAGCCGCTCGAGGCTGCCCTTCAGCGTCGCGACGCCCTTCTCGAGCGCCGCGTCGCTGACGTCGATCATCACGACGTTGAGACCCGCAACGGCGGCGGTTTGCGCAATGCCGTTGCCCATGGTTCCGGCGCCCACGACGCCGACAGTTTCGATGGCCATGAAGTTTCCTGTGTGTTCGGGTGCTGAGCGTTCGATTATCAGATGTTCTCGAAGATCGCAGCAATCCCCTGGCCGCCGCCGATACACATCGTCACGAGCGCGTAACGCCCGCCGATGCGCTTCAGTTCGTACAGCGCCTTGACCGTGATCAGCGCACCGGTCGCACCGATCGGGTGACCGAGCGAGATGCCCGAGCCGTTCGGGTTGACCTTCGCCGGATCGAGGCCGAGCTCCTGCGTGACCGCGCACGCCTGGGCCGCGAACGCCTCGTTCGCCTCGATCACGTCGAGATCGCCGATCTTCAGGCCCGCGCGTTCGAGCGCCTTCTGCGTGGCCGGCACCGGGCCGATGCCCATGTACGCCGGATCGACACCCGCGTGCGCATACGCGACGAGGCGGGCGAGCGGCTTCACGCCCTGCGCGCGCGCGGCGTCCGCGCTCATCATCAGCACGGCGGCAGCCGCATCGTTGATGCCCGACGCATTGCCGGCCGTCACCGTGCCGTTCTCCTTCTGGAACACCGGCTTCAGCTTCGAGAAATCATCCGCGCTGGCTTCGAGGCGCACGTGCTCGTCGGTGTCGAACGCAACTTCACCCTTCTTCGTGCGGATCGAGATCGGCAGGATCTGGTCCTTGAAGCGCCCTTCCGCGATCGCGCGCGCCGCGCGACGATGCGATTCGAGCGCCAGCGCATCCTGCGCGTCGCGCGAGATGCCGTACTTCGCCGCGACGTTCTCTGCCGTCACGCCCATGTGGATCGTCTGGAACGGGTCGTGCAGCGCGCCGAGCATCATGTCGACGAGCTTGCCGTCACCCATGCGCTGGCCGAAGCGCGCGGCCGGCACGGTGTACGGGGCGCGGCTCATGCTTTCCGAGCCGCCGCCGATCGCGATGTCGGCGTCGCCGAGCATGATCGTCTGCGCGGCCGATACGATCGCCTGCAGGCCCGAACCGCACAGGCGGTTCACGGTCAGCGCGGGCGTGTGCTGCGCCACGCCGCCGTTGATCGCCGCGACGCGCGCGAGATACATGTCCTTCGGCTCTGTGTTCACGACGTGGCCGAACACGACATGCCCGACTGCGTCGCCCGGCACGTTCGCCCGCGACAGCACTTCGGCGACCACCTTCGCACCGAGGTCGGTCGGCGAGAAATCCTTCAGGCTGCCGCCGAAATCACCGATCGCGGTACGGACACCGCTCACCACCACGACTTCTTTCGCTGCATTGCTCATCGTCTCACTCCGGTTCGTTCGCGCCCGCAGGCGCGGGGATGCGTTGCGTTACATGTTCGGGTAGTTCGGCCCGCCGCCGCCTTCCGGCGTGACCCACACGATGTTCTGCGTCGGGTCCTTGATGTCGCAGGTCTTGCAGTGCACGCAGTTCTGCGCGTTGATCACCAGGCGGTCGCTGCCGTCGTCGTTCTTCACGAACTCATACACCGCCGCCGGGCAGAAGCGCCCCTCCGGCCCCGCGTACGTGCGCAGGTTCACGTTCACCGGCACGCTCGCGTCCTTCAGCGTCAGGTGCGCCGGCTGGTTCTCCTCGTGGTTCGTGTTCGAGATGAACACCGACGAGAGGCGGTCGAACGTCAGCTTGCCGTCCGGCTTCGGATACTCGATCGGCTGGCATTGCGACGCCGGCTTCAGCATCTCGTGGTCCGCATGCTTGTGGTGCAGCGTCCACGGCACGTTGCCGCCCATCACCTTCTGCTCGAGCCCGACCATCAGCGTGCCGAGGTACAGCCCCTTGGCCATCCACTGCTTGAAGTTGCGCGCGCGGTACAGCTCCGTGTACAGCCACGACTGCTTGAAGGCGTCCGGGTACGCGTTGAGCTCGTCCGACTGGCGGCCGGCCTGCACCGCGTCGAACGCGGCGTCGGCCGCCAGCATGCCGGTCTTGATCGCCGCGTGGCTGCCCTTGATCCGCGATGCGTTCAGGAAGCCTGCGTCGTCGCCGATCAGCGCGCCGCCCGGGAACACCGTCTTCGGCAGCGACAGCAGGCCGCCGGCCGTGATCGCACGCGCGCCGTACGACACGCGCTTGCCGCCTTCCAGGAATGCGCGGATCGACGGATGCGTCTTGTAGCGCTGGAATTCCTCGAACGGCGACAGGTACGGGTTCGTGTAGCCGAGGCCCACCACGAAGCCGACCACGACCTGGTTGTTGTCCATGTGATACAGGAACGAGCCGCCGTACGTATCCGACTTCAGCGGCCAGCCGGCCGTGTGGATCACGAGGCCCGGCTTGTGCTTGGCCGGGTCGATTTCCCACAGTTCCTTGATGCCGATCCCGTACGCCTGCGGATCGGCGTTCGCGTCCAGCTTGAATTTCGAGATCAGCTGGCGGCCGAGGTGGCCGCGGCAGCCTTCGGCGAACAGCGTGTACTTCGCGTGCAGCTCCATGCCGAGCTGGAAGTTCTCGGTCGGCTCGCCGTCCTTGCCCACGCCCATGTTGCCGGTCGCGACACCCTTCACCGAGCCGTCGTCGTTATAGAGAATCTCGGCAGCCGGGAAGCCGGGGAAGATCTCCACACCGAGCGCCTCGGCCTGCTGTCCAAGCCAGCGCGTGACGTTGCCCAGCGAAATCACGTAGTTGCCGTGATTCTGGAAGTTGGCGGGCAGCGCCCAGTTGGGCGTGGTGACCGCGCTCTTCTCGGACAGGAACAGGAAGCGGTCTTCCGTCACCTCGACGTCGAGCGGTGCGCCGCGTTCCTTCCAGTCGGGGAACAGTTCGTTGATCGCGCGCGGGTCCATCACCGCGCCCGACAGGATATGCGCGCCGATCTCGGAACCCTTCTCGAGCACGCACACGCCGATCTCGGTGCCTTTTTCGGCGGCCAGCTGCTTGAGCCGGATCGCCGCCGACAGCCCGGCGGGGCCGCCGCCGACGATCACGACGTCGTATTCCATCGATTCGCGCGGGCCGTACTGCGCGAGCAAGTCCTGTGTGGTCAAAATCCTGTCTCCTCCTGCGTCCCGACCGTCAGCCGGTCAGAACTGGTCTTCCGTCAACGCGAGCACGCCCTCGTTGCCCTTCGTGCCGACGATCGACGCTTCGAATGCGCCTGCCTGCACCAGCACGTGCTCCGCATAGCATTGCGCGATCGCGATCTTCGCGTCGAAGAACGCCGGATCGCTCGCGCGGTTCGCGTGCGCCGCCACCAGCGCGCGGCCCATCTGCCACCCGCACAGCACCACGCCCGCCAGCTTCAGGTACGGCACGCTGCCCGCGAACACCGCGTTCGGGTCCTGCTTCACGTTCGCCACCACGTAGTCGACCACCGACGACAGTGCCTTCGCGCCCTTCTCCAGCTGCGCCTTCACCGAGGCCGCCGCCGCACCGTCCAGCTTGCCCAGCGCCGCCACGGTGTCGCCGATCTCCGCGATCAGCGCCTTCGCCACCGCGCCGCCGTCGCGCATCGTCTTGCGGCCCACCAGGTCGTTCGCCTGGATCGCCGTCGTGCCTTCGTAGATCGCCAGGATACGTGCATCGCGGTAATACTGCGCCGCGCCCGTCTCCTCGATGAAGCCCATCCCGCCGTGCACCTGCACGCCCAGGCTCGCCACGTCGTTCACCATCTCCGTGCTCCAGCCCTTCACCACCGGCACCAGATACTCGTAGATTGCCTGATGACGAGCCCGCGTCGCCTCGTCCGAATGGCGGTGGGCAATGTCGCTGTGCGCGGCAGCCACGTAGGCCAGCGCCCGCGCGCCTTCGGTCAGCGCGCGCATCGTGCCGAGCATGCGGCGCACGTCCGGGTGATGGATGATCGTCACCGACTGCTTGGCCGAACCGTCCACCGGGCGGCTCTGCACGCGCTCCTTCGCGAATTCCGCGGCCTTCTGGTATGCACGGTCGGCCACGCCGATCCCCTGCATGCCGACGCCGAAGCGCGCCGCGTTCATCATGATGAACATGTATTCGAGGCCGCGGTTTTCCTCGCCGACCAGGTAGCCGATCGCGCCGCCGTGGTCGCCGTACTGCAGCACCGCCGTCGGGCTCGCCTTGATCCCGAGCTTGTGCTCGATCGACACGCAGTGCACGTCGTTGCGTGCGCCGAGCGAGCCGTCGTCGTTGACCAGGAACTTCGGCACGATGAACAGCGAAATGCCCTTCACGCCTTCCGGCGCGTTCGGCGTGCGCGCCAGCACCAGGTGGACGATGTTGTCCGCCATGTCGTGCTCGCCCCACGTGATGAAGATCTTGGTGCCGAACACCTTGTACGTGCCGTCGCCCTGCGGCTCGGCGCGCGAGCGCACCAGCGCGAGATCGGAGCCGGCCTGCGGCTCGGTCAGGTTCATCGTGCCTGTCCATTCGCCCGAGATCAGCTTCGGCACGTAGCGCTGCTTCTGCTCGTCGGTGCCGGCCGTCAGCAGCGCTTCGATCGCGCCGTCGGTGAGCAGCGGACAGAGCGCGAACGACAGGTTCGATGCATTGAGCATCTCGATGCACGGCGTCGCGATCAGCTTCGGCAGCCCCTGGCCATCGTATTCGGACGGATGCTGCAGCCCCTGCCAGCCGCCTTCGACGAACTGGCGGAACGCGTCCGCGAAGCCCGGCGTTGCGGTCACGACGCCGTCCTTCCAGCTGCTCGGGTTGCGGTCGCCTTCGACGTTCAGCGGGGCCAGCACCTCGCCGCAGAACTTCGCGGATTCCTCGAGCACGGCCTGCGCCGTGTCGTAACCGGCATCCTCGAAGCCCGGCAACTGCGCAACGGCGTCGATGCCGGCCAGTTCCTTCAGCACGAACAGCATGTCCTTGACGGGGGCGTTATAGCTCATGGTCGATGTTCCAATCAGACGTTATATGAGGGGCGCGATGGGGCTTGATGCGGGAGAACCGGCTCAGGCCCGTGCGACGACGTGAGGCATCGTAATGCTGTGGCGGTGGATTCATATTGTCATATCCGGCCCATGTGGTGACAAAATCGGCCACGGGATTGGGGGTGTGGCGGGGAAAGGCCGGCTGGGTGGGGGTTTGGGCGGGGGTGGGTTTGGCGGGTTTGGGGATTGGCGAGCAAGCTGCGTGCCGCGCTGGCGGGCTGGTGCCGGCGAGATGGCCAGGTTTGCGCGGTGGCTTTCGGACTACGGGTTTACCTTGAGCCGCGGTGGGCACGACGTCGGGGTAGAGATCTTCCGCGCAGTCGTTGCCCGAAGACGGCAACCGGCCAAGATGAGACATCGGGCAGGAGCACGGCAATTCTTGACCATCGCAACCTCAACGCGCCGCGCATCGGTCCATGACCGCCGTTCGTTCGCTCATGCTACGATTCGCAGTGCCTGATCGACAAACGAAAACAGGCATTGACCCATCCGTAGCGAACTGCAGCAGACCCCACTCACGCAATGTACGCAGCTGCCTGGCCTCCCTCGAAAACGCACTGAAAGCCGGTGTCGATGCAGTGATTGCATCCGCGTTGGCATTCGTCCCGGACCTGTTGCCAATAACAGTCCGGGGATCTCGCTCGAATCGACTTATCGCGTCCAGATTCGTGCGATTGCATTTTCACGAGACCACGACATGCGTATTTTCAATACGATGGCGGCTCACGCCATCCCGCTCGTTCCCCGTTCGCTGATCCGTAAGATTTCGCACCGCTATATCGCTGGCGAAACACTTTCCGATGCCCGCGCGCGCATTCATGCGCTCCACGCAGCAGGCTTCCGAACGACCGTTGATGTGCTGGGCGAGACTGCGTCGACGGTCGCTCAGGCGGAGTCGATGACTCGCGACTATCTCGATCTCGTTCACGCGCTTGGCGTGCATAACGAGCCTGCCGAGCTGTCGATAAAACTGACCGCGCTGGGGTTGCATCTCGACGAAGACGCATGCACGGCGCGCGTCGCGTTGATTCTACGAGCGGCGGTAACGCACGGAATCAGCGCGTGTATCGACATGGAGGACATCAGTTGCACCCAGAAAACACTCGACACATTCTTGAAGCTCGAAGCCGACGCACATCCAATCGGAATCGCGTTGCAAGCGTATTTGACGCGTACGAACGAAGACATCGTTTTGCTCAACGCTCGCAAGAGCCGCATGCGCATTTGCAAGGGAATTTATGCGGAGGCAAATGAGCATCTCGTCACCGGTGCATCGAGGGATCGGACAGCGATCAACGCGCACTTTGTTCGGCACGTCGTGAGTGCGATTCAGGCGGGATCATTCGTGGGCATTGCAACCCACGACGCACAATTGATCGACTCGCTAACCAACTGGCTGCAACGCGAGCAGGTCGATAGGTCACGATTCGAGTTCCAAATGCTGCTGGGGGTGTGCGAACCGCTGCGTAACGCTTTACTTTCGCAAGGATTCAACGTGCGCGTCTATGTGCCATATGGTCAGGACTGGTATGGCTACAGCACCCGGCGAATCAGGGAGAACCCACGTATTGCCGGATATATCCTGTCGGCGATGATACGTCGTGATCGGATTCGTTAGCCGTTGCGGCATGCACCGTGAATCGGAACGAGCCGGATCGGTGGTCCGGGTTCGAACGACAGCTGCCGAGAGGGGCGACTGAACGCTTCGGTCGGCTACGGCCGACCGTGTCGGGCTGCATCCGGCCAGGAAGCGACGTTCCGTCGTGACAATCGTACATCCGCGTATGGACGGTCATGCCTGTTGAAGGCATGGCCAAGCGTCAGTCACTGCATGAGTCTGATGGACGCTGCTGTGATCCAGTTATTTTGGCGTCTGATACATTCAGCTGGAATCCATTTCGGGGGTATGTCATGAAGCTTCGTACCGTGTATTTGAAGGTGAGTGATATGGGCGAGTCCACGTCTTTCTGGGAGCGACTTCTCGGATATGGACCGCTTAAGCAGTCCGGCAAGTGGACTGAATTCATGATCGGCACAAACAGACTGGGCCTTTTGTTGAACGATTTTGGAGATGAGATAAAAGGTAGCAGCTCCGTGCCTGTCTTTGAGTTCGAAGAAAATGCGCTGCACGAATTCGTGAAGCGGGCAACAGAAAACGGAGCCTCCGTCGTGATGGACGGATTGAAGATCGAGTCCATGAAAAGCATCGTATTAAGCAGCCCGGACGGACACGAGTTCGAGCTTTGCATGTGCCGCGACTAACCAACAGCTTTGCAGTTCGTCGCATGTCGTACGAACGACCACTTGCCGGCAACGAAGGGCCGTTGAAAGAGCCGCGACGAAAGTCCCATCCGGGACGAAAGCGCCTATTCTCCGTGCCTGACAGCCGACGTTCTGTGCAGATGCTCAGCCGAACGTCCACAAGTTAGCGTCACGTGGAGCAAGCTCGTTGCCACAGAAAGGCTCTGTCGATGGGCGAATTTTGTTCGGCCCACAATCTCTGTGATCCATGTACGGGCAGGTCAAATTCAACGGAGCGCTGAATGACGGTCATCGCACAACTTTCGGATATTCATGTCCGGCCTCACGGTGTCCTATATCAAGACGCTGTGGATTCGAATGTCATGTTTTCGGCAGCCGTCGATTCGCTGAACCGCATTCGACCTGAGCCGGACCTGGTCGTCATCTCCGGCGACCTTACGGACGAGGGCACCGAAGACGAGTATCAAAAACTTCGCGAATTGCTTGTCGAGTTGAGGCGACCGTTCGTGGTTCTGCCGGGTAATCATGACGACCGTGGCAAGCTGCGAGCCGCGTTCTCGGATCACGCGTGGCTTCCGAACGAGGGTGCACTCTCGTTCGCGCTAGACGTGGGCGAACTACGCCTCGTGGCGTTGGACACCTCCGTTCCTGGACTACATCACGGTGAACTGGACGCCGATACCTTGGCGTGGCTCGACAGTGAACTGACCGAGCATCGCAGTCGAACCGTGGTTATCGTCATGCACCATCCACCGTTCATGACCGGCATTCCTTATCTGGACATCTACGGGTTGCGAAATGCGGATGCATTTGCCAGGGTTCTTGCGCGGCATAGCAACGTGGATCGCATTCTTGCCGGGCACGTCCATCGGTCAATGCAGACGCGTCTCGGGAGCGTTCCGGTACTCACCTGCCCGAGCACGACCACCCAGATTGCGCTGCGAGTTGAAGCGGACGCGCAGCCCGCTTCTTTTCTCGAACCACCGGCATACATGCTGCATCGCTGGACAGGTCGCGGTCAGTCGGCGGTCTCCCACTTGTGTTACGTGGGGCATTTCGAAGGCCCGTTCCCCTTCGCGTAAGCGCCCTCGTCAAGCACACAGCGGCATGTTATCGGCAAGCAACGACCGCTTGTTACCTCCGAGCAGACATCTCGACTTTCGACGTCAAGCTCCGCAACGGGTCGAAGTGTGAAGCCCTTCTCGCCTGGTACAAGAGAATGCGGGAACGCCCGAGTGCCAAGAACCGGCCGGCATTTGCCTGAAATTGCAGCTGTGGCCTGACTTCATTGATGAACGACTACTCTTCGGTCGCTTCGGTTGCAGCGCCGGGGCGACCGGCACCCATGAGTTGGACTACTTAACAACTCGATCTCGACTGGATGACGACGAAGCCAGGAGATGAGCTTTCACGGGTTCGACGGAAGCCACGTTGAGTTCGGGTCGTCTACGGCCCGCTGGAAGGCGCGTTGATCGGAACCGCCGCTACCGGCCTGGCCATCCGGCCTTCTGTGCCCGGTCGAGCGAGGCTCGCACGACCAGACGATGGAAAGGAGCGATAACGCCAAGATAGGCCCGACCCAGCAGGCGGTTGTAGAAGACAAGCGTCGTGACGATCAATCGCTGGGGCCGGTCCTCGGACGCAGGCTGCACGAGAACCGACATGCGGAAATCAAGATGCGTGTCGTCCTCGCCCAGAATGATCTCGTCTTCATGTCGTTCGAACACGCGGAAAATACTGAGCCGGTCGCCCTTCGCGACTTTCAGATCGATCGCTCTTTTAAGGCCGAATGGCCATACGGCAATGTCGCGAACGCCCAGCAGCATCGCGATCCACTTGGGTTGCCCCGCAAAGATGTATCGAGCGAGAGACTCTGCGTCGTTGCAGGCAGTCGTTGGCAAGTCCACCGAAAACGCGTCGGCAAAATCAGCCTTGTCGTACGACCGGCTCAGCCGTGAGGTTGCCGGCAGGCCGATCGGTTCAGCCTTCGTCGAATTCGTCTGCATGCCCATTCTCCATGCGTTCAAGTTGCCCGGCTGCCTCGGCGCGGTCCAAGCGAACGCAGGCGAGAGAATCAGCGTGACATATTCGCGCTCGAACCGAAGCCAACCTGATCGTGGCGGTCGCAATGAACAATGCCAAGACGTTCATCCGGCGGCTGAGCGTCTGCGAACGGACATTCGCGAAAGACCGACGCTCTTCACAGGATGATCGGTGCCAATTTCGTCCGGCCGGGATCATTGGACCGGATCACCTCTCGGGATCGGCCCACCTTTGCACACTCACCTGTGCCAGCGCCTCGAATATAGCGGGCGTGCGTTCCAGGCGGGCGATCGTCCGCGCGCCTTCGAGCGCGGCGACCAACGCGGCTGCGGTAGAGGACGCGCGCGTGGGAGCGAAACCGCACCCCCTGAAATGCTCCGCAATGATCTCGGTCGACTCGACAAATCCGCGCGCGACCCGTTTGGTCAGCTCGGCGTCGAGCGCGGGCAGCTCATTCGCCAGATTTTGCATCAGACACCCGTACTGGAAATCAGAGGCGACCATTTCGGCCGCGAATGCCTTGAAAATCTGATGAACAAAATCCAGAGCATCACCCGTCGTATTCGACGAGATCTCACGCAATACAGCAATTCGATTCGCAATGTAATCATCGATTGCTTCTTCTGCGAGTTGTGCCTTGCCGCGTGGAAAGTGAAAGTAGAACGATCCTTTGGGCGCACCGCTTTCTTCAAGGATCTGGGTCAATCCCGTCGCAGTGTAGCCCTGGATGCGAAACAGTCGCTGGGCGGTGGCAATCGCGCGAGCGCGGGCGTCAGTCTTACGTGGCATGCGGCGAACATAGCACGTTTCGCTTGATGATTCTATGGCGATTGGCATAGTATGGTGATCACCATACCAGGAGCCCGGCTATGCCCCTCGACCCGATCGCAAGTCAGGAAGGTTCGTTCAGTGATGCGCAGCCTGCCCGGATGGCGGCAGGACTAGCTGAAACCGAAGGTGAAGCGTGCGGGTTTCCTCGCTCACCGTATGCAGCGCGCCTTCGTGTTGGGGATGATCGCCCTCGATTGCCCGGCAGCCGTGCGAATTGTTCGCCGCGTGCGTTTTCGCTGAAGCTGAAGACAGCGCTTGCACGGGGACGGGGCGTTCCGTCATGAGTCGCCCACTTCGCTTCGGGCCATCGGCGTCGCGCCGAGCCTTTCTGGCAATGGGCGCGGTCAGCCTGTTTGCGTCGTTGATTCGGCCCGCCCGCGCAAACCCCATGGGAGGAATTGACTTGTCCACCTCAACATATGGCGATGGAACGCTTCCGAAGCGGGTCCGCTCGCGCATGATCCACGGGGTCAACGGCCTCGATGTCCATATTCTCGAGGCCGGCTACGAGAACCCCGGCCGGCCGCTCGCACTGCTTCTGCACGGTTTTCCCGATTTGGCTTACGGGTGGCGACACCTGATCCCGATTCTGGCTGACGCCGGCTACCACGTCGTGGCACCCGACCAGCGGGGTTTTGGCCGCACCACCGGTTGGATCAACGACTATGACGCCCCGCTAGCGCCCTTCAGCTTGTTGAACATGACGCGTGACGCGCTCGGACTGGTTCTGGCGTTGGGGCATCGGCGTACGGCAATGCTCGTCGGGCACGACCTCGGCTCGCCCGTCGCGGCCTATTGTGCGCTGGCCCGACCTGACGTCTTCCCCTCGGTGGTGCTGATGAGCGCACCGTTCCCCGGCCCACCGACGCTTCCGTTCAACATTGCGGAAAGCGATACATCGCCGGTTCAACCGAACACGGGCAATCAGAAGTTGGCGGCTGCGCTGGCGGCGCTCGACCCGCCGAGAGCGTATTACCAGCAATACCTGAGCACACGGGAGGCGAACCATGAGATGTGGCACCCCCCTCAAGGCTTGCACGCGTTTCTTCGTGCATTTTTCTACGTCAAGAGCGCCGACTGGCCGGGAAACAAGCCGCATCCGTTGAAGGCGCCAACCGCGGCAGAGCTTGCGCAAATGCCCACCTATTACGTCATGGATCTCGGCAAGACGATGCCCGAGACCGTCGCTCCATTCCACCCTTCTGCCGCCGAGGTCCTGGCCAGCAAATGGCTCACCGAGCCGGAACTTCGGGTGTACACGGAGGAATATGGCCGCACGGGGTTTCAAGGCGCCCTGCAGGCTTATCGCGTCTTTTCCGATCCTGACCTGAACGCCGAGTTGCGCCTGTTTTCGGGCAAGACGATCGATGTCCCGTCGCTCTTCATTGGCGGCAAGCGCGATTGGGGCACGTATTCGGCGCCGGGCGCGCTCGATCTGATGAGGACGAAGGCGACGACGAGAATGGGAGGCATCGAGCTGATCGACGGCGCTGGTCACTGGATCCAGCAGGAGCAGCCGGTGCGGCTCGGCGAGCTCCTGCTCGCCTTCACCAGGGAGGTGGTTGGGGCGGATCAGTCCGGCAGTTAGGTCGGGGAATGGCTATCGTTGCGCTTGAAAATATCGCGCGGCTTCCGGACCACCGTCCCTTCAGGTCCGTCACGTTTCAGTGAAGCGCGTTGGGTTGGATGGCTCAGGTCCGGCATTGGCTTCAGGCTCTGCTGCCCTCGATCGAGGAGTGAGTGCCACATGCTCCCCGACGTGGAACGACGTCTCGGTGCCAGATGCACTTCGCGGCCGAAAGACGTTCCACTCCAGACACCTGCTTCGCGTCGGTCCCAAGGACCGCATCGGGTGCAGCCGCCCACGTCGGACGGCAATCGGCCAGTTGCCGGAAATCAGGACCGGCGGGTGCCGGCCAGGAGCGGACGGTCGACATGGCCGTTCAAATTGCCGACAATTACGGGCTGATCGAAACGGATACTTCTCACGACGATAGGACATGATGAAAGGACCGGCTTTACTCGCCTTGGTATTGCTTTGCACGGGATGTGCCAATTTGAAACACCAATCGCGAGATCCAGCCGCGCTCGCAACCCTACCTGCCGATCCAGATCAGGCGAAGGTACCTCAATGGGTGTTGGTGAGTCCGCCGTACCCGTTGACGCTGTCCAAGAAGGTCGAGATCGACTTGAACTCGATTCACAAAACAGGCGACGGCGGTATCACCGTCTGGAGCCGCGACACCTACATCGACGAGCAAGTCGTTTCGCCGACGGAGACTTACAGAATTGGTGAAGCTAGGTATTGGTTCGATTGTGCTCGCAAGCTGTTCAACATCGACTATGTTCATACGAGGAAAGGTAATGGAGCGTTGGTTCGATCACGCCTGATAGAGATTGCAACTCGTCAGACCGATAATCCAATTCCACCGAGGTCGTTGATCAGCGCTGAAGCGGACCTCGCATGCAGCTACGCCGAGAAGCGATAGAAAACGACGGTTTGCTATGTCCTCGTGGAACAAGCACGATCTCGCGGTGCGCGCTTTCGATCGAGGACTAGCGTCACCCTTTGACGAACGTCCGCTACTGGCAAATATGAAGGACCGCTTCGGGTCGGTAACGGCCGTCGCAAGACCTTGCCTCAACCAGGACGCCCGACCCGATTCCCCCTACTTCATCGCCACCAACGGCCCGACAAAAGCCTCGAAGTGCGGCAACCAGATCGGTATCGCGTCCTTGACCGCAAACATCCCGTGCCCGTTCTTGCCGAACGGCGGTTCGACAATCATCTGCCCGCGCCCACCTGCCCCCTGAAACGCGGCGAACCAGGTCGCCACCACCTCCGGCGCGAAATACTTGTCGTTCTGCACGTAATGCCACAGCACCGGCACCCGCGTCGTACTCGCGAAATGCCCGATCGTGTCGGCCATCTGCTTCGGATCGCACGGCATGCCGGGATGAGTCGTCGGGTTCCCGCCACGTCCGCCCGAGAAGTTCACCACCGCGACCACGCCTTGCGGCGCGTAGCTCGCCGCCGCCAGCGAAGCGAAACCACCCGCCGATTGCCCGACCAGCACGACGCGGTTTCGATCCACCTGCGGCATCGTCTGCGCATACCGCACGGCCGCGAGCACATCGCGCGCGGCCTGCTGCCCCGCAGTGAGGTAATCGGGATGCCGGCACGAACCCGCATCCTCTTCGTCGACCCCGCCCGTCGCCCCGTACCCGCGGCGGATCGGCACGATGACCGCGAAACCGAGTTGCACGAACGTCCGGATCTGCGGCAACGCGCGATAGCGGCGCACCTTCGGCCGGTCGCGCGGATCGGGCGGGCTGCCGTGGCTCAGCACGATCAGCGGAAAGGGCCCGGGGCCGTCCGGCATGTAGGTGGTGGCGACGATGTCCCGCGTGCCCGCCCCTTCGTCGACCGGGACCTTGACGACGGTTTCATGCAGATCGGGCGCGATGGACGTGTCGTCGACCGCCGTCGTCGCACAGCCGACGACGGAAGCGATCAACGCGCCCGAGATCAGCGCGCGACACAGGCGAATGGCGATCCGGTTTCGGTTTCGACGAACGACGATGCTCATGGGTGATCTCTCCACGAATCCGCAGCCGACGGCCCACGCTGCCGCGACGCATACGGCGAAGGCGTCAGTGTATCCGGGCGGCGCGCCCCCGGCATCGCTTCGATCGATCCGTTACCCGGCGACCACCGCACCCCGCCTTCATGCTCCGGCCGGCTCGGCACGGCCACTGCAAGCCGGAACCCGTCATCCACAACGGCAACGGAAAGACGAAGATCTCGCCCCGCCGCCGGACCACCCTCCCGCCAAGCTTTCCCCCCCTCCATCAAACCTCCATCTTTCCGCACAAAAAACTCCATCGGGCGCACGCACACTTCGATCCGAAAATGCGGGCCGCTGGGTGCCTGCGTCCCATGGAGTCGAAATGAAAAATCAGAAACGAGCCTGCTACGGCGCCGTGTGCGCGCTGGTAGCGGCGATGCTGGCGGGCTGCGGGCCCTCCGAACAGCAGGCCGCGGCGCCGGCCACCCCGGTTGCGGCGATGACGCTGGCGGGCGCGCCCCTCGACCTGACCGAAGACCTGCCGGGCCGCGTCGCGGCCGTCCGGATCGCCGAGATCCGGCCGCAGGTCAGCGGCATCGTGCAGCGGCGGCTGTTCGAACAAGGCACGGAAGTCCGTGCCGGCCAGCCGCTGTTCCAGATCAACCCGGCGCCGTTCAAGGCCGACATGGACACGGCTGCGGCGGCCCTGCAACGCGCGGAAGCCGCGCTTGCGCGGGCCAAGGTGCAGACCACCCGGCTCAAGCCGCTGGTCGAGGCCGACGCGATCAGCCGCCAGGTGTACGACGACTCGGTGTCGCAACGCGATCAGGCGGCCGCCGACGTCGCGCAGGCCCGTGCGACGCTCGCACGCCGCCAGCTCGACCTGAAGTTCGCGACCGTCGAGGCGCCGATCACGGGCCGCATCGACCAGGCCCTCGTGACCGAGGGTGCACTGGTCGCCAGCAGCGACAGCCAGCCGATGGCACGCATCCAGCAGATCGACCAGGTCTACGTGGACGTGCGGCAGCCGGCCGCATCGCTCGAATCGCTGCGCGGCGCGCTCGCGGCCCGGCCGGACACCGCGGGCAACGGGCTGCCGGTCGACGTGCTGCGCGACGACGACTCTCGCTACGACGTGAAGGGCCGCATGCTGTTCTCAGGCGTCAACGTCGACCCGGGCACCGGCGACGTGCTGCTGCGCGTGCTGGTCGACAACCCGAAGCGCGAGCTGTTGCCGGGCATGTACGTGCGTGCCCGCATTCCGCGTGGGCATTACGAGAACGCGCTGACCGTGCCGCAACAGGCGATCGTCCGCGCAGGCGGCAAGCCGCAGGTCTGGGTGCTCGACGCGAAGAGCCAGGCGCACCTGAAGTCCATCGAAGTGGGCGAGCTGACGAACCGCAGCTATCGCATCAAGTCGGGTCTGCAGGCAGGCCAGAAGGTCGTCGTCGAAGGCATGGAGCGCCTGGTCGACGGCGCGACCGTGACGGCGACCGACTGGAAGGCGCCTGAAGCGGTCAAGACCGCTTCGTCGCACTGAGTCACGGGGAGCCTCCAGTCATGTCCCAATTCTTCATCCGGCGCCCGGTCTTCGCGTGGGTGATCGCCCTCTTCATCATCCTGCTGGGCCTGATCGCCATCCCCGAACTGCCGGTTGCGCGCTATCCGTCGGTCGCGCCGCCGACCGTCACCATTACCGCCACCTACCCGGGCGCCACGCCGCAGACGATGAACGACAGCGTGCTGAGCCTCATCGAGCGCGAGCTGTCCGGCGTCCGGAACCTGCTGTACTTCGAATCGGCGTCGGATACCTCCGGCCAGGCGAAGATCACCGCGACCTTCAAGCCCGGCACCGATTCGGCGATGGCGCAGGTCGAAGTGCAGAACAAGCTCAAGTCGGTCGAGCCGCGCCTGCCGCCCGTCGTGCGGCAAAACGGCGTGATCGTGGAGTCTGCCTCCACGGGCTTCCTGTTGTTCGTCGGCCTGAAGTCGGACAGCGGCCGCTATGACGAAAACGCGCTGGCCGACTACATGGCGCGCAACGTCGTCGAGGATCTGCGACGTGTCGACGGCGTCGGCAAGGTGCAACTGTTCGGTTCCGAACAGGCGATGCGCATCTGGGTCGATCCGCAGAAGCTGATCACCTACGGCCTGTCGATGAACGACCTGACGAACGCCGTCGCCCAGCAGAACGTGCAGATCGCCCCGGGCAGCCTCGGTGCGGCGCCCGCCCTGCCAGGCCAGCGCGTCACCGTGCCGCTCACCGCGCAAGGCCAGCTCACGTCGCCCGAGCAGTTCGCGAAGATCGTGCTGCGCGCGAACGCGAACGGCTCGAAGGTCGTGCTCGGCGACGTCGCGCGGGTCGAGCTCGGCCCGCAGTCGTTCACCTTCGTCAACAGCGAGAACGGCAAGCCCGCGACCTTCGCCGGCGTGCAGCTGGCGCCGGGCGCGAACGCGGTGAAGACCGCCGAGGCCGTGCGCGAGCAACTGGACATGATCGCCAAGACGATGCCGGCCGGCATGACCTACTCGATCCCGTTCGATACCGCACCGTTCGTGAAGATCTCGATCGAGAAGGTGATTCACACGCTGCTCGAAGCGATGGTGCTCGTGTTCCTCGTGATGTACCTGTTCCTGCAGAACGTGCGCTACACGCTGATCCCGGCGATCGTCGCGCCGGTGGCGATGCTCGGCACCTTCACGGTCATGCTGATGACGGGCTTCTCGATCAACGTGCTGACGATGTTCGGCATGGTGCTCGCGATCGGCATCATCGTCGACGATGCGATCGTCGTCGTGGAGAACGTCGAACGCCTGATGGTGGAAGAAGGCCTGTCGCCGAAAGACGCGACGATCAAGGCGATGAAGGAAATCACCGGCGCCATCATCGGCATCACGCTGGTGCTGACGGCCGTGTTCCTGCCGATGGCGATGTCGAGCGGTTCGGTCGGCGTGATCTATCAGCAGTTCACGATGTCGATGGCCGTGTCGATCATGTTCTCGGCCCTGCTCGCGCTGACGCTGACGCCGGCCCTGTGCGCGACGATGCTCAAGCCGGTCGAGCATGGCCACCACGAGAAGCGCGGCTTCTTCGGCTGGTTCAACCGCCGCTTCGACCGCATGACGAACTGGTATGAAACGCGCGTCGGCAAGCTGCTCGGCCGCACCGGCCGTGTGATGCTGCTGTTCGTCGCGCTTTCCACCGCGCTGGTGTTCGGCTTCCGCATGCTGCCGTCGTCGTTCCTGCCCGAGGAAGACCAGGGCTACTTCATGACCGGCTTCCTGCTCCCGTCGGATTCGACCGTCGAGCGCACGGGCGACGTGGTCAAGACCCTCGAGAAGCATCTCGCATCGCGTCCGGGCATCGAGTCGAGCATCTCCATCATCGGCTACGGCTTCTCGGGCCTCGGCTCCAACGCGGCGCTGAATTACGCGGTGCTCAAGGACTGGGACAAGCGCGGAGGGGCAAACGCGATGGACGAAGCGATGCAAGCGCAGGCCGCGATGGGCGGCGTGACGGAAGGCACGGTCATGAGCCTGTTGCCGCCGGCGATCGACGGGCTGGGCACCAGCTCGGGCTTCACGATGCGCCTGCAGGATCGCGCGAACCAGGGCTACGCGGCACTCAAGGCGGCTGAAGCCAAGCTGCTCGAACTGGCCGCGCAAAGCAAGGTGGTGACCGGTGTCTATCCGGACAGCCTGCCGGCCGGTACCAGCGTGAAGCTGGATATCGACCGCGAGAAGGCCGAAGCGCTCGGCGTGTCGTTCACGACCATCAGCGACACGCTGTCGGCCGCGATGGGTTCGACCTACGTGAACGACTTCCCGAACGCGGGCCGCATGCAGCAGGTGATCATCCAGGCGGATGCCCCGGCACGCATGCAGATCGAGAACGTGATGAAGCTCTACGTGCGCAACGCGACCGGAGGCATGGTGCCGCTGTCCGAAGTGGTGCGTCCGGTCTGGTCGGAAACCCCGCTGCAGATGGTGCGCTTCCAGGGTTACCCGTCCGCACGGATCTCCGGCGGCTCGGCCCCCGGCTACTCCAGCGGCGCGGCCATGGCCGAGATGGAACGTCTGGCCGCGCAGTTGCCGCCGGGCTTCACGGTGGCGTGGACCGGCCAGTCGCTGCAGGAGCGCGAGTCGGCTTCGCAGGCGCCGATGCTGATGGCGCTGTCGATGGTCGTCGTGTTCCTGGTGCTCGCGGCGCTCTACGAGAGCTGGGCGATTCCGCTGTCGGTGATGCTGGTGGTGCCACTCGGCCTGATCGGCGCGCTCGGCGCCGTGATGCTCCGCGGGATGCCGAACGACGTGTTCTTCAAGGTCGGGATGATCACCGTGATCGGCCTGTCGGCGAAGAACGCGATCCTGATCGTAGAAGTCGCGAAGCAGTTGCGCGAGGAAGGCATGGGGCTGATCGAGTCGGCCTTGAAGGCGTCCAGGCTGCGTCTGCGCCCGATCCTGATGACCTCGCTCGCGTTCGGCCTCGGCGTCGTCCCGCTGATGATCGCGACCGGCGCGAGCGCCGAAACGCAGCACGCGATCGGCACCGGCGTGTTCGGCGGCATGGTGACCGCCACCGTGCTGGCCATTTTCTTCGTTCCGGTCTTCTACGTGTTCGTGATGAGCATCCAGGAACGCATCTCGGCATGGCGCGCATCCGGCAAGAAGCCCGCCGCCGTGACCCACGAACATGAAGGTTGATGCCATGCGATTACTCATTCTTTCCGCAGCGGTTTCCGCGGCGCTCGTGCTGTCGGCGTGCTCGATGGCGCCGAAGCTGGTCAAACCCGAAATGCCGGTGCCGACCGCCTATACGACCGCTGTCGCGGCCGACCAGCACGCGAACGCGGCCGATCTCGGCTGGCGCTCGATGTTCGGCGACCGCCGCCTGCAGCGCCTGATCGAGCTCGCGCTCGAGAACAACCGCGACCTGCGCCTGGCCGCGCTGAACGTCCAGGCTGCCGAAGCGCAGTACGGCATCCAGCGTTCCGCGCGCCTGCCGTCGATCGGCGCCGGCGCGAGCTTCACGCGTCAGCGCACGGCCGCCGACTCGCAATCGAACCCGCCGCTGCTCGAAAACACGCAGAACCAGTACGGCGTGAACATCGGTCTCAGCGCGTTCGAGATCGACCTGTTCGGCCGCGTGAAGTCGTTGTCGGATGCGGCGTTCGCGCGCTACCTCGCGACCGATCACGGCCGCCGGGCGGTGCAGATCGCGCTCGTCGGCTCCGTGGCCAACGCGTATTTCGCCGAGCGCCTCGCGCAAGAGCAGCGCGCGCTGTCCGAACGCACGCTGAACGACTGGCGCCAGTCGCTCGACCTCGCGCGCCGCCTCAAGCTCGCCGACCAGGCGAGCGGCGTCGACATCGCGCAGGCCGAAGGCCAGGTCGCGAGCGCCAGCGCCGATCTCGAGGCGCGTTCGCGCGCCGTCGAGCAGGCGGGCAACGCGCTGCGGCTGCTGGTCGGCACCGACCTGCCGAAGAACCTGCCCGATCCGCTGTCGCTGGAACGCCAGCCGGTGATGACCAAGCTGCCGGCCGGATTGCCGTCGGAATTGCTGTACCGCCGGCCGGACATCCAGCAGGCCGAGCAGAATCTCGTCGCCGCCAACGCCGACATCGGCGCGGCGCGCGCGGCATTCTTCCCGCGCCTGTCGCTGACGTCGTCGATCGGCTTCCTCAGCCCGGGGCTCGGCAGCCTGTTCGACGGCGGCCAGCGTGTGTGGAGCTTCGCGCCGCAGGTCACGCTGCCGATCTTCCAGGGCGGCCGGCTGCGATCCGAGCTGAATCTCGCGGAAGTGCGCAAGTCCAGTGCGGTCGTCGAGTACGAACGCTCGATCCAGACCGCGTTCCGCGAAGTGGCCGACGGCCTCGCCGGGCGCGAGACCTTCAGCCGCCAGATCGACGCGCAGACGAAGGTCGTCAAGAGCGCCGAGCGCCGTACCGACCTCGTGAACCTGCGCTATCGCGCGGGCATCGAGGATCGGCTGGAACTGCTCGACTCGCAGCGCCAGCTGTATGCCGCGCGCCAGACGTTGCTGGATTTGCGCAACGCCGAACTGGGCAACGCGGTCGCGCTCTACAAGGCGCTCGGTGGCGGGCTGACCGACACCGACGTGCCTCCCGCCAACAGCGTGGCAAAGAACTGAGCAACGGGCCGTCGCCCATCCGTTCGCGACGACTGAAAGCACGGTGAAGTCCGGCGGCACACGTGCCGCGCCGCCGGCCCTAACGGTCACGCTCACTTCCAGTGGACCCGATGAACCCTCTGATACTCATTGCCGAAGACGATCCGGAGATCGCCGACATACTCGACGCGTACCTCGCCCACGACGGCTTTCGCACCTATCGCGTCGGTCACGGCCAGGCCGTGCTCGACGTGCAGCCCGTGCTGAAGCCCGACCTGATCCTGCTCGACGTCAGGATGCCGAAGAAGGACGGCTGGGAAGTCCTGGTCGAACTGCGCCGCCGCAGCGACACGCCGATCGTCATCATCACGGCGCTCGATCGCGAGATCGATCGCTTGCAGGGGCTGCGTTTCGGCGCGGACGACTACATCACGAAGCCGTTCAATCCGGCCGAGGTGGTCGCGCGCATCCGAGCGATCCTGCGTCGTTTCGAAGCGGCCACGTCCGGGCGCTTCATCAAGGTCGGCAACCTTGAAATCGATACGCAAAGCTATCTGACCACGGTCCGCACCGACACCGGAGAAACCGGCGTCTCGCTGACGCTGACCGAATTCCGGCTGCTCGCGCACCTGGCCGGCTCGCCGAACCGCGTGTTCACGCGCAGCGAACTGATCGACGCCTGCCTCGCCGACGTCGATGCGCTGGAGCGCACCGTCGACAGCCATATCAGCCGGCTGCGCAGGAAGCTCGAATGCGCGGGCGCGTCCGGGGTGCCGGAGGTGATGCGCGGGGTCGGCTACCGGCTGCGCAGCACCCAGTGAACGCGCGTCCAGGATGGCGGCGGCGAGGAGCGCGGATCGTCGGACTCCTGATGGTCGCCCTCGCGCTGGCAATCGCCGATGCAGGGTTCATCGCCTACTGCCTGATCCAGGCGGTCTGGTCCCCCGCGACGAACAGCGCACTCATGGCCGTGATTCGCGAGACGCCGGAATACCTGGTACTCGCCGTATTGCTGTTGGCCGGACTGGCCACGTCGATCGTCGATCTGCTCAGACTGGTGCGCTCGACCGAAACCCGGCGATGAACACGTGAGTCCGGTCAAATGGGCTGGGGGAGCCGTCCATGGGAGCGCGCGAAGGTATACGGTTATGGGAACCGGCTACCTTGAAACCTGAAGCACCCCGTTACGCGCGCCGCCGGTAAGTGCCTGGCGTGCTCCCTGTCCAGTGCCGGAACGCGCGATGGAACGCGCTCGGATCGTCGAAGCCGATGTCGGCGCCGATCGCCGCGATCGTGTCGGGCGTATCGGTCAGCCGCTGGATCGCGATGTCGCGCCGCAGTTCGTCCTTGAGCACCTGGAACGTCGTCCCTTCGGCGGCCAGGTGGCGGCTCAGCGTGCGCACCGAGCAATGCAGGTGCTCGGCCGCCTGGTCGATCACCGGCAGGTCAGGCAACGCTTCCGACAGGTACTGCCGCACGCGATGGCACACGAGCTGTTCGCTGAACGATTCGAAGATCCAGTCGCCCGGTGCGCGCGCGAGGAACTTGCGCAGGTTGCGCTTGCTCTGCCGGATCGGCGCGTCGAGGTAATCCGCGCTGAAGCGCATCAGCGTGCGCTCGCAGTCGAACTGCACGGCGCCAGTGAAGAAGTACAGGTGTTCGACCGCATGGCGCGGCCGCGGGCACGCGAACTCGATCTGCAGCAGCGGGATCTTCTGCCCGATCAGCCAGGAGCACACGCCGTGCACGAGCTTGAGCATCAGTTCCTGGCCGAGCGCGCCGATCGGACCGATGGCGTCGTTCGGGCGCAGCACCACCTGCGCGACGAGACCGTCGCGCTTCGATTCGACGAAGAAATCGTCGAGCAGGATATGGAAGAATTGCCCGAAACGATGCAGCGCCGTTTCGAGGTTGCGCGCGTCGAGCAGGCTCAGGCACAGGTACTTCAGCGTGCCGCCGCGCAGCGGGCGCGAGAAGATGCCGGGCATCTCGTCGTCGAGTTCGATCGCGAGCGTGCGGTACAGCGTCGAGAACTGCTCCTCCGTCACGCGCGCATGCGGTTCGCCGAGCAGCTCGATCGGAATGCCGGCCCCGCCCAGGTAGCGCTCGACCACGTCGCGCTGCACGGCCGCGCTTGCGAGGAAGCCGTTGACGAGCGAGATCGGCACCGTCGCGCTCGGCGAAGGCAGCGCACGCCCGGGTGCGGGCCCGGGCTGGGCGGAAAGTGAATCTGAACCGGTCATCGCGTCCCCGTCGATCGAACCGCTCGCATTGTACTTGAGCGGCCCGCGCGGAGCCTTCCGGGCCGTCGGCACGCCGGGCATTGCGCTGCGCGCCGACGCCATCAGTCGGTGCGGCTGAGTTCCCGGCGCAGGATCTTGCCGACGGTCGACTTCGGCAGCCGGTCGACGAAGCGAATCAGCTTCGGTACCTTGTAGGCCGCGAGGCTCTCGCGGCAATGCGCGACGAGTTGCGCGTCCGTCACATCGGCGTCCTGCGCCAGCACCACGAACAGTTTCACGGCCTCGCCCGTGCGCGCGTCCGGCACGCCGATGCACGCGCACTCGGCCACGCCCGGCACGGCGGTCGCGACCGCTTCCACCTCGTTCGGGTACACGTTGAAGCCCGACACGATGATCATGTCCTTCTTGCGGTCGACGATCCGCAGGAAACCGGCTTCGTCGAACACGCCGACGTCGCCGGTGCGGAAATAGCCGTCGGCCGTGAACGCGGCCGCATTCGCGTCCGGTTTCTGCCAGTAGCCGCCCATCACCTGCGGCCCCTTCACGCAGATCTCGCCCGCGCCGCCGATCGCCACCTCGTTGTCCTGCTCGTCGAGCAGCTTCACGTCGGTCGACGGCAGCGGCAGGCCCGTGGTGCCCGTGAACGAGTCGATCGACTGCGGGTTGAACGACACGACCGGCGACGTTTCCGACAGCCCGTAGCCCTCGCGGATGAAGTTGCCCGTCACCGCCTTCCAGCGCGACGAGATCACGTCGATCACGGCCGCGCCGCCGCCGGCCGACAGCTTCAGCCGCGACCAGTCGACTTCCGTCAGGCGCGGATGGCCGGCGAGCCCTGCGTACAGCGTGTTCACGCCGACGAACACCGTCGGCCGCGCGGCCTTCAGCACGTCGATGAAGCCGTCCATGTCGCGCGGGTTCGCGATCAGCCAGTTCTGCGCGCCGATCGCGAAGTAGGACAGGAAGTTCACCGTCAGCGCGAAGATGTGATACATCGGGATCGCCGTGACGACGACCTCCTCGCCCGGCTCGCGCGCGGCCGGCACGATCGCGCCGAACTGCTCGATGTTCGCGACGAGGTTGCGGTGCGACAGCGCGGCGCCCTTCGACAGGCCGGTCGTGCCGCCCGTGTACTGCAGCAGCAGCAGGTCCTCGCCGCCGAGCGCAACCGGTTCGAACGTGAGCGATTCGCCGGCGGCAATGGCATCCGCGAGCGGGATCGAACCGGGCGGCAGCGCGTCGCAGGTCCCGGCCGGCGCATCGACGACGCCGAGATCGCCGCGCCCGACGCTCAGCACGGTGCGCACGCGCGTGCCGCCGACCACTTCGGCGAACGTGCCCATCGACCCGCCGCACACCAGCGCGACCTCGACGCCCGCGTCGTCGAGCTGATGCTCGAGTTCGCGCGCCGTGTAGAGCGGGTTCACGTTGACCTGGATCGCGCCGATCTTCGCGACCGCGACGAACGCGACCGGAAACGCGAGCACGTTGGGCAGCATCACGGCCACGCGATCACCCTTGCGCACGCCCACGACCTGCTGCAGATAGGCGGCCAGCGCGGTCGACAGGCGGTCGACGTCGGCATAGGTCAGCGTGCGGCCATACGAGTGGAACGCCGGGCGATCGGCGAATCGGCGCATCGCGTCGTCCAGCAGCGCGCTTACGGAAGGAAAGCGATCGGGATCGATCTCGGCGGGGATCGAGCCATACGACCCGGTCCAGTGTCTCTTCGTCATGTCTCACTCCACGGGGGACGGCGCGCCGGCCGCGCCGTTCGCACGATGGCCTGCACGCCGGAGAAGCGCGGACCATCGCCTGACCGGCGACTATCGCCCGTGCGGCGCACTTTGAAAATGATCCCCGCGGCCGAAAAGATGATCGAAACGGACATGTGCACCGCGCCTGTCCAGACAACTTCGCCGAATACCGCCTACTTGGCCGGCCGCCAGGCTCCGGGCCGGCTGCAGCGATACGGGCGCCATCGAAGCCCGCTGGGCCGGGTAGCACTGGCGCCGTATCAGGGTGAACCCTGTGGCGCATGGGACCGATCCCGCGCAGAATTGCGTGCCGTCAACGATATCGATTCGGACGCAGGATGCTCCCATGCCGCGCAGTGCGCTCTTGAACCCGACGACCGCCCGCGCAGCCCGCCTGCCGGACGTCGAGCCGACCCACACATTACGCCAGCAGCGCTTCACGCCGGCCAAGCTGGCCGTGCTGCTCGACGTGGCCGCGCAAGCCGGCCTCGACCCGGCAGCAGTGCTCGACGGTACCGGCCTCACGCCGGCCGCCGTCGCGGACCCGTTCACGCTCACGTCGCCGCTGCAGTTCCTCACGGCCGCGCGCAATGCGATCGGCCGCTACGACGGCACCGATCTCGGCGTGCGCGTCGGCCACCGGCTGCACGTGTCGAGCTACGGGATGTACGGCTACGCGATGCTGTGTTCGGAATCGCTCGCGCACGCGTTCGAATCCGCCGTCAAATATCACCGGCTCGCGAACGGCATGCTCGCGATCCGCTGGGTCGAACAGGGCGACATCGTGTCGTGGCAGTTTCCCGACCGGCACGAAGTCGCGCTACCCGATCTCGACGAACCGCTGTACCGCTTCCTGATCGACATGCAGTTCGCGCTGCACGTGACGATCATCAAGGACGTGATGGGAGCGTGGTGCGTGCCGGCGCGCGCGCAGTTCGCGCAGCCGCAGCCGGTGCACGCGGCGCTGCTGGCCGACGCGCTCGAATGCCCGATCGCCTTCGACCAGCCGCATCATGTGCTCAGCTACCCGGCCGCGTGGCTCACGCGCGCACCGCAGCTCGCGAATCCGATTACCGCCGCGCAGGTGTCGTCGCATTGCGCGAGCCTGCTCGATGAATTGCGCAGCCAGGCCGGCGTCACGCGGCGCGTGTACCAGGAACTCACACGCACGCCCGGGCAGTTTCCGGACATCGACGCGATAGCGGACATCCTGTGCATCACGTCGCGCACGCTGCGCCGCAAGCTCGAAGCCGAAGGCACGTCGTACAGCGAACTGCTGGCGAGCGTGCGCAAGGCGCTCGCGATCGACTATCTCGGCACGACCACGCTCAGCACCGAGGACATCGCATTGGCGCTCGGCTTCAGCGACGCGGTGGGGTTTCGCCACGCGTTCAAGCGCTGGACCGGCGTGACGCCGAGTGACGTTCGGCGCAAGCGCGGCGGCTGAGCGCGGGCGTGACCGGCGCTGACGACGATCAGCGCCCGTCGCCGGCCGCAGGCGTGGCCACCGCCAGCGCGAACTCGAACACCGCACCGCGCCCGGCCCGATCAACCAGCCGGATACTGCTGCCGTTGAGCGCCAGCATCCGGTGCACGATCAGCAGCCCGAGCCCGCCGCTCGTCACCGCGCCGCCGCTCATCGGCCGCTGCGGCCGCTGGAACAGCCCGTCGCGCCGCGCCGCCGGAATCCCTTCGCCGGTATCGGCCACGGTCACGAGCACGTGGTCGCCGCGCGGCTCCAGCGCGACCTCGACCTCGCCGTGCGCGGGCGTGTGCCGCAGCGCGTTGTCGAGCAGGTTGGTCAGCACGCGCTCGATCATCCCGAGATCGGCCGACACGACCGGCACCCGCGGCGGAATCCGCGCATGCAGCGCGACGCCGCGCGCCTGCGCGGTCAGCTCGAATTTCTGGAACACGTCCTGCACGAGATCGACGAGCGAGAACGGCTCGCGCTCGGCCTGCACGCCACCCGATTCGAGCCGCGCGAGCTCGAACAGCGCCTGCGCGAGCCGGCCGACCTTCGCGCTCTGCGCGAGCGCGATCGACAGGTAGCGCCGCCGTTCATTCTCGGCCAGCGTGTCCGACTTCAGCGACAGCGTCTCCAGGTAGCCGTGCAGCGACGTGAGCGGCGTGCGCAGATCGTGCGAGATGTTCGTGATCAGTTCGCGCCGCTGCTGATCCTGGTGCGTCAGCGCGCGCCACTGGTCACCGATCCGGTCGGCCATCTGCGCGAACGCGGATTCGAGCACGACGATGTCGTCGCCGCGCCGGCCCGGCCGCGAGCGCGGCACCGGCGGCTGCGTGTCGGGCGTACCGTTCGCGTCGAAGCGGCGCATCGCGTCGGTCAGCCGACGCAGCGGGCGCGTGATGAAGCTGAACGCGGTGAGGCCCGCGAGCAGGCCGAGCAGCGCGACCAGTGCCATCGACCACAGCGTCGTGCGCAATACGTTGCCGGCGTCGACGCGCGCGGCCAGCTGGTCGTGCGCCTCGCCGAGCAGCACCACGTAGATGTAGCCCGACGGCGGCTGTCCCGCGAGCTGCAGCGGCGCGGCGCTGAACACCTTGCGCGCATCCGGGCTGCGCGGGTCGTCGCCGAGGATCGGCAGCGGCTCGCCCGCGATGAAGCGTTGCACGGGCGCGAGATCGACGCGGTCGCGCTTCACGTGGCCGGGCGGCGCATCGTCGCCCTTGATCCGCCCTGCGTTGTCGAGCAGATAGACCTCGACACTCGGGTTCACGCCCATCAACTGGCCGAACAATGTGCGCACGGCATCCGGGCGCAGTCCGTTCGCGTCCATCAGCGGCGCGCTGTGGGTCACGCTGTTGACGATATTCGCGGCCAGGTCGCGCGACAGCCCCTGCACCACTTCCTGCTCGCGCATGTCGTTCGCGCGGATCTGCAGCCACGCGGACGCGCCCGAGCACGCCAGCAGCAGCACCGAGAACACGAGCGACAGCCGCTGGGTAAGGGTGAGCTTCATCATGCGTCCCGCTGGCCCGGCGCGGCGAGCTTGTAGCCGCGGCCCCACACGGTGAGGATCCGCACGGGCTCGGCCGGATCGGCCTCGATCTTCGCGCGCAGCCGGTTGATGTGGGTGTTGACCGTGTGCTCGTAGCCTTCGTGCTGGTAGCCCCACACGGCATTGAGCAGGTCCATACGCGAGAACACCTTGCCCGGGTGCCGCGCGAAGAAGTACAGCAGGTCGAATTCGCGCGGCGTGAGGTCGATGCGCGCGCCGTCCACGCTCGCCTCGCGCGCGATCGGGTCGATCGCCAGCCCCGCGACGTCGAGCGTGCCCGCGTCGATCCGCGAATCGCGCGCGAGCGCATCGACGCGCCGCAGCAGCGCCTTCACGCGCGCGACGAGTTCGAGCACGGAGAACGGCTTGGCCAGATAGTCGTCGGCGCCGAGCTCGAGGCCGAGGATCCGGTGCACCTCGCTCGAACGCGCACTGGTGATGATGATCGGCGTGTAGCGCGTCATCGCACGCGCGCGCCGGCAGATTTCGAGGCCGTCGACGCCCGGCAGCATCAGGTCGAGGATCAGCGCATCCCAGCCGCCCTGTTCGAGCAGGCGCAGCCCCTCGGCCCCGTCCGCGCTGTGCACGACCTCGTAGCGCTCGTCGCGCAGGTGCAGGCTCAGTACATCGGCGATATCGGCGTCGTCCTCGACGATCAGGATGCGTTTCGGTTGATCCATGGCGGTGGGCGGCGGCACGTCGGTGCCGAAGTCGGGTATCGGTTCGGGCCGGCCCCGGTCCGGCTGGACGGATGCGCGGGGGCGAATGGCGGCGATGGGCCGCGCTGCCGCCATTGTGCAAAATTTTGCGGCGGGAAGGGATCACAAATCGTTTAGATTTGGATCGTGCTTGCGCCCGATGCCGATGCCCGCAAGGTTTCGCGCTCCGGCCCTTGAACTGGATTTCCAGTCGCCCGGAATGCGCTCAGGTCGAATGTCGGTGAGGCTAGCCTGGCTTCGCTCAATCATCCAGAAGGGCTGATCGAAGACCCAGATGTTGAACGAATGGATCGAAGTCGCGATCGCTGTACAGCAACGAGACCCCGTTCTCAATGCAATAAGTCGCGATCAGCGTGTCGATGGTCTTGCGGATCGTCACGCCTCGCGCGCTCAACTCACGATAATTTCGCGCGGCCTGGACAGCGTTGTCGGTACCGACCAGCGACACGACATTCATGTGCCCCGTCATCAACTGTCGGGCGACATTGAATTCGGATTCAGCCGAGAAGCCTTGCAACACCTCCGCGACGATCAGGTCGCCCGACAACAGTGCCGCGTGGCCGAGCAAAGCATCGAGCTTGTCGGTTTCCGGCGCAACCTTGCCGCGGAAATAGTCGATCCAGACGCTCGAATCCACGAGCGTCATCGATCCGTCCTCATGGCGTCGAGATCACCTTCCCAGTGGAGTTTTCCACGGAACTGGCGAATCTGCTCTTGCTGCTTGAGCTTGATGATCGTCTTCAGACCGAGCTCGACCGCCTCACGCTTGGTTTTGACACCGGTTGCGGCAAGCGCCTCGGCCATCAGCTTGTCGTCGATTTCAATGTTGGTACGCATGGCACACCTCTCGATGTGTATGAATTTCTAAATTATACACATCACGACCCAACGCGTCTCACCCACCACGCCCCCCCTGGGTGGCAAGGTCAAACAGCGCCATCGACAGTATTTCGTGCTGACCGTCTCCGGTTACCCGATCCGTTTGGTCCTCCGCGCGCGGATTGAAGGAACGACGATGCCCGCCCGTTCCTCCTTCCTTGAAAGAACCCTCTCCGCCACGTACACCCGCGCCCGCCGGCAACTGACCGACGACGAACACCATGCACGCCATGAATGGCTCGGCGCCGGCATCACGGGTATATTCCTCGGCTGCGTGGGAGCGTTGATGACCGGGATCGGCCCCAGGCCGATGCACACATGATCGGTCCTGCTGCTGCGTAGAGGCATGACGGGCCGGCGGCTTGCCGGACGTGACGCCATTCAACCTCGATCGAATGTGACCCGCCCCGTCGTGGACGACCGAAGTTGCATACACAAATAAACAAGAGAGATTCCGGGAAAATGCTTCGATATGCTTGCCTGTTTGCTCACGACCACCCGTCCACGCCCGAGACCGTGTGGGATATCGACAACGGCCAGATGGACGGCTGGGCCGAATGGTTCGAACAGATTCCGCACCTGTTCCTCTACCTGATCGGCGATGCAGCGCATCTGCCACAGATCGCACCATGCGCGATGTTTGGCGATGTCGAGTCACCCGCCTGCCTGATGGCGCCGATGGCCGAGGTGCGCGAACGCTGGCATGCGCTGGACCGGCACATGCGGCCACGGCTGCCGCAGTTGCCTGCCGATGCCCGGGCGCAATGGGCACACATGCACACGACCGTCTCGACGACGACGCGCGAATGGCTGATCCTCGATTGCAGCCAGTTTTGCGACGCGGCCATCGGCACACCCGACATGAACGCGTTCCTGCAGCAGACTCAACAACGCTGCGCCGAATGGGGCCCGGCACCCGAGATGGATGCGGGCGACCTGCCGCCCGTCCTTCTACCGTTGCTGAGCGAGGCAACGGGGCAATGGGGATGGTGGAATCCGAACGTGATCGAGCGCATCTACGCGATCGAGGCGCAGCCGCATGCGGAATGGCCGGATGATCTGCGGGAAAGCTACGAGCCGGCAAGGGACTGGCAACCATGGATCGAGGAAGTGCAGGCGTACTATGTTCGGCGAATCGATCGTGCTGCGGGCGAAACGCCTTCGGCCGACGCCGATCGGCCACGCGCCCCGGCCGGGCTCGTCACGCCATATGGGCGCTGGCTGGTGCACCCCGACGAAGGCGCGGAATAGATCGACATCGAGGCAGGCTATATCGTCATCAGGCAACACGGTGACTGGATTGCCGGGGCGCCGGGCGGCCTCAAGGATCTGAATGGCCGGTGGGTCGTGCCGGCTTCCGCCGGCTACGTCAATATGTCTCCGCTCACGCGAACGCTGGCACTGGGGCGACGTGCGCCGCTGCCGGAAGGCACGAGCGGAATCGTCGAGCTGCTGCGTTGGCCAGGTGGCGAGTCGCTGTTCGACGACCTGACCGGCGGGATGCTCCATGACGACGGTCGAGTCCGCCTCTTCCATGCGGACGATACGGTGTCCGTTGTCGATGCGGCGACCGGCGAACCGCTGTTCGACACGCGTTACAAGAACGTTTTCGCGTTCCACCGGAAGCTGCGCCTCGCAGTGGTCGAGTGGTGTCGGCCCGGCGAGCCTTCGCCGGACAATCCGGGCATCCTGCAGGGTGTCGTGCACGAGAGCGGCCGGCTGGTCATCCCCTGCGAATACGCACACGTCCATCACGCCTACAAGCAGCCGCCGAAGCTCCTGCACGGGCGCCAGTTGCTGGCGATTACCGCGGACGGGCGGCCCCATTTCTATAGTCCAGACGGCGAGCTGCTGGCGGCGCTGGAGTGCGACATGAAGCCGTGGATCTGGACGCCGATCGTGAAGGAAAATCAACTGTTGGCGCTCGACGGCGAAGGCATGGACGCACGCGTGATCTGGATAGCGTTGAGCGACTACAGCTTCGTCGAGACCGGCGAAACCCGTGCCGATTGCGTGAACATGTTGAGGGAAGGCCTGAAAGGCTGGCTCCCGAAGTAGCGGCGTTCGCGGATCGTGCGTCTGCACGGTAGCGTTCGGTGCGTCACACCGGACGAGCCGTGCGCGCGTTGGCGCAGGAAAAACCCTTCAATGTGTCGCCGTCGTGCCGTGATACGGGGCGACACGAAAACTACAACACGCATTGGACATTCACGACTGCACGTTACTGAGCGCCATCCTGACGCGCCATGGTCAGCCCGAAGGACGCGCGATCAACGCTTACGGTACGCCGGAAGACCGCGAGGACTTCATCTATTTCACGGTCTTTCCGGATCGGTTGCAGTTTGACCTGAAACGAATCCTGACCGGTGTCGCGAGCCTGCGCTTTCGCTTCACGCTGTACGCACGAGAAGGGGCAGTACGGATAGAACGTACCCTGCTCGACGCCGAGGGCGCCAACCGCCGCATTCGCGGTGCACTGGGCGATCACTACACGAAGGACAAGATCGGTGTGCCGTTCGACGATGTGTCGGAGGATGAGCGCGAATGGGTCGCGTCCGCGCTGCGAGCGTTTCACTCGTATTTCATGAAACCCGCGACCTCAACCTGATTGCTCGACGACCATGACGATGACACGCCGCATGGTCCACCGCGGCGTCACGCTTCCCCTCTCGCTACTCCGAATCCGCCTGCGCGAACCCGAGCGTCAGACCGAACGCGTCGAGGATCGTCGCCGCCGTCTTGGCCATGCGCTTCGCCATGACCGCCGGGGTCTCGCGCGTGGCGTCCTGCCGAAGCCAGTGCACCGCCGTCCAGACCAATCCCCCGCCGAGCACCGTCAGGCAATCCTGCTCTGCTTCCGTGCGGACGCCTTCATAGGGCGGAAGGAGACGGCCGGAAACGAATGTCACCAGTTCATCGAAAAACGCCGATGTTGCCGCGTCGTTGAACACGGTCAGATAGAAAGGCTGATGCGCATTCAGGTGCTCGAGAATCAGCGCGGTTTCCACCTCCATCGACCTGAAGAAAGTGGCACTCGGCGGGTTCAGCAGTTTGCCTTGCTCCTCGACGAACGCAAACGCGTCGTCGAGCCTCACCAGTGCGGCCCGCTGAGCGGCCGACTGAAGGTCGGGAAAGTGCTGATAGAACGTAGGACGCGCGACGCCCGCGCGCTGCACCAGTTGAGCAATGCTGAGCGTGTTCAGCGGCGCGTCGTCGAGCAGTTCGGTCACGGCGCGAACGAGCGCGTCGTAGCTCCGTTGAAAGCGAGGATCGGCGGGATTAGGGCTTACATCAGGGGGCATAAAAAGCTCTGGACACGTGGTTTTGTCTATTTTACATTCGTTCAATAGATTGAGATGTGATGCGCCGACATACCTCTGAAAGGCTATTGAAATGAAATCCTCATCCCTCGTCCCCCAGCCGCCCCTGAAACCCGTCATCGGTCATCTGATGGAGGTCCTCGGGCCGTCTCCACTTGCCAAGATGATGGATCTCGCGCGCAAGTACGGGCCGGTCTACTGGTTCGAGGTGTTCGGCCAAGGTTACTACGTTGTCAGCGGACAAACACTCGTGAATGAAGTGTGTGACGAAAGCCGATTTCAGAAGTGCGTGCACCAGTCGCTGCTCGAACTCAGACCCGCGATCGGGGACGGGTTATTTACGGCATTCGGTGACGAACCGAACTGGGCCAAAGCGCATCGCGTGCTGATGCAGGCGTTCGGCCCGCTCAGTATCTGGTCGATGTTCGACAAGATGGTCGACATCGCCGACCAGATGTTTCTCCATTGGGAGCGGTTCGGCCCGGAGACGCCGGTCGACGTGTCCGATCACATGACGCGACTGACGCTCGATACGATTGCCCTGTGTGCGTTCGATTGTCGTTTCAACAGCTTCTACCGTGAAGATCAGCATCCGTTTGTCGATGCCATGGTCAACACCCTCAGCGAGGCCGGAAAGCGCGAGCTGCGACCCAAACTGGTGTCGAAGCTGATGGTCAATCGCAGTCGAAAGTTCGACGCGGACATCGAAGTCATGCGATCGCTCGCGACCAAAATGATCGAGGACCGGCGCAAGCACCCGCACGACAGCGAAGCGTCGATGGACCTGCTCGACCGAATGCTGAACGGCGTCGATCCGGTGACGGGAGAAAAACTCGATGACGAGAACATCGTCTTCCAGATGATTACCTTTCTCATCGCCGGACATGAAACGACCAGCGGGCTCCTGTCCTTTGCCACCTATTTCCTCCTCAAGAACCCGGACATCCTGCAAAAAGCACGGGATATGGTCGACGAGGTGGTGGGCAGCGAGACCCCGCGGATCGAGCATCTCGCACGACTTCGTTACATCGAACACATCCTCATGGAGACGTTGCGAATCTGGCCGACCGCACCGGCATTCGCCGTGTCGCCGCTCGCTGACACCACGTTCGGCGGCAAATATGCCGTTTCTCCCGACGACATCATCATGATCCTGACGCCCATGTTGCATCGGGATGTGAGCGTCTGGGGCGAGGACGTCGAGGCGTTTCGTCCGGAGCGATTTGCGCCGGAGCATGCGGAGCAACTCCCGCCCAATGCATGGAAGCCCTTCGGCAATGGTGCGCGTGCCTGTATCGGCCGCCCTTTTGCGATGCAAGAAGCGCATCTCGTTCTGATCATGCTCCTTCAGCGATTCGATTTCTCTTTCGCCGATCCGGACTACGAGCTGGACGTCGCCGAAACGCTTACGCTGAAGCCGACCGGTTTCCGGATCAACGTGAAACCGCGGGCCCGAGGTGCGCTCAAAGTGCCCGATACGGCCGTTCGCGCCCGCTCGAGCGCGCAAAGCCCGAGCGTCGCGCCGGTTCAGTCGCTCCCTTCCGGCGAAGATGTGTCGACGATACTCGTGCTCTTCGGGGGAAATACGGGCTCCGCCGAATCCTTCGCAAGACGCATTGCAGGAGACGCGAGTCGTCACGGATTTCACGCCACGTGCGCTCCCCTCGACGATTTCGCGGGAAAACTCGACGGGTATCCTGCCCTCGTGATCGTCACCGCTTCCTACGAAGGACAGCCGCCGGACAACGCCAGGTCATTCGTCCCGTATGTCGAAGCACTCGGCGAAGGCGCGCTGGACGGCGTCCATTTTTCGGTTCTCGGGTGCGGCAACAAACAATGGGCCCGGACATACCAGGCGATTCCCAAGCGAGTCGATGAAGCGCTCGAGAAGGCCGGCGCCACGAGAGTGCACGCTAGAGGCGAGCTCGATTCCGGTGGCGACTTCTTTGGTGAATTTGACAATTGGTACACCGAAATGTGGGACCGATTTGCAATCAGCGCCGGGAAGGAAGTGTCGACCGTGCAACATGGCGATACTGCATTGAAGGTCAGTTTCGCCGAGAATACCCGCGAAAAGTTGCTGAATTTCGGTGACATGGCACATGCATCCATCGTCGACAACAGGGAACTGGTTGATATCAGCGTAGCTGGCAGCCGCTCCAAAAAGCATATCGAACTGAAACTGCCGGACGAGATGACCTATCGATCGGGAGATTACCTGGCCGTGCTGCCCCGCAACTCGAAAAACAACGTCGATCGCGTCTTGCGCCGGTTTCGCGTGAGCTGGGACACGCAGGTGGTGATTGAAGGAACGTCAAGTAATCCGCGCCTGCCGCTCGGCCAGCCAATCAGTTGTGGTGACCTGTTCTCGAGCTATGTCGAACTCGCCGTTCCTGCCACCCGATCACAAGTATCCACCCTGGCCGATGCCACGCGCTGCCCTCCCGAGAAGGTCGAGCTCGAGCGCCTGAGCGCCGACGATTTCGAATGCGAGATCCTGGGAAAGCGGACAACCGTCATGGATCTGCTCGAACGCTTCGGATCCGTCGATCTGTCGCTCGACAAGTTCCTCGATATGCTGCCCGCGCTGAAAGCACGCCAGTATTCGATCTCGTCTTCCCCGCTTTGGAAAGCAGACCATGTCACGCTGACGGTGGCCGTGGTCGATGCTCCGGCACTCTCCGGCAATGGTCGCCATGAAGGGGTGGCGTCGTCGTATCTCGCGCGACTCAACACGGGGGACAGCCTGTCCGTCGCAGTCAGGCCATCGAACGCACACTTTCGGCCACCCGCCGAAACCGGTCTTCCGATGATTCTGATCTGTGCCGGTTCCGGTATCGCCCCATTCCGTGGCTTTCTGCAAGAGCGCGCACTACAGAAGCAGCAGGGGGAAAACGTCGGCAAGTCGTTGCTCTTCTTCGGCATCGATGATCCCGACGTCGACTTTCTTTATCGCGACGAACTCGACGAATGGGCGCGATTCGGTGTGGTCGAAGTGATGCCGGCTTACTCGAATCGCCCGGAGGAAGGTGCCCGGTTCGTTCAGGACAAAGTCTGGCTGGAGCGCGAGAAGATCGCCGCACTGTTTGCGCAAGGCGCCACCGTCTTCGTCTGCGGGGATGGAAAGAATATGGCGCCTGCCGTACGCGCCACGCTTGCCCGCATTTATCAGGAGGCAACGGGAGCGAACGATGAAATCGCCAGCGCGTGGATCGACACGATGGAGCGGGAGCATGGCAGATATGTTGCCGACGTGTTTGCGTGACGGCGAAGGGATCATGCCGGTTCCGGTTGCTTCAGACCTTTGACCGGCCCGGCCACCGCTTTCCGGAATCGATGCGACGAGGTCTTCGATTCCGGCCTGCACCTTGTGGCGCAAGCGCGCCTGATGTACCAGGCGCCGGCGCGCGACGGATTTTCTCCGTGATGCCGTTCGCGTGCCGGTCAGGAGACAGGTGATGCCGACCACTCGACCTTCCGGCATCACCTCGGTCGATCACGTCAATGGTTCGACACCCGCAACTCGCGCCGAAGGATCTTCCCGACGTTGCTCTTTGGCAGGCTGTCGCGAAACTCGATGCTTTTCGGGCGCTTGTAACCGGTCAGCTGGCCTTTACAGAACGCCATCAGGTCTTCGAACGTCAGCGCCGGATCTTTCCTGACCACGAACAGCTTGACGGCCTCTCCGGAATGCTCGTCGGGCACGCCGATCGCCGCGACCTCGTATACGCCGGGGTGGTTGGCGACGACCTCTTCGATCTCGTTCGGGTAGACGTTGAAACCGGACACGAGAATCATGTCCTTCTTGCGGTCGACGATTCGCACGAAGCCCGCTTCGGAGATCGACGCGATGTCACCCGATCTGAAGAAGCCGTCCGCGGTCATCACCTTCGCGGTCTCGTCCGGCCGCTGCCAGTAACCCGCCATCACCTGCGGACCACGAATGCACAGCTCTCCGGCTTCGCCGGCCGGCAATTCGTTGCCGTCGTCGTCCCGGATCGACACTTCCGTGGAGGGCAACGGCAAGCCGATGGTGCCGTTGAACTCACTACCGGTCACGGGATTGATCGCGACGCATGGTGATGTCTCGGACAGCCCGTATCCGTCGATGATCGGCGCGCCGGTCATCTCCTTCCAGCGCCTTGCGACGGCCTCTTGCGTGGCCATCCCGCCACCGCTGGCCACCAGCAGATTGGAGAAATCGAGGCGCGGAAATTCAGGATGATGGAGCATCGCGTTGAAGAGCGTGTTGACGCCCGGAAAGTTCGTGATTTTGTATCCGGCGAGCGACTTGATCATCCCCCCGATGTCCCGCGGATTCGGCACCAGTACGGAAAGCGCACCCATGTGAATCGTCAACAGGCAGCAAACATTGAGCGCAAAGATGTGATAAAGCGGAAGTGCCGCCACCGTGATGAACTGCGTCACGTCAGGGCGCAAATCGCGAGCCGGTTTGAGCCAGACGTCCGACTGCAATACATTCGCGACGATGTTCCGATGCAACAGCGTCGCGCCTTTCGACACCCCGGTTGTCCCGCCCGTATATTGGAGAAAAGCGACATCGTCCGGCGACTGGGAAGCCGGTATGAATTTGCTCCGACTTCCCTCCTCGATCGCGTCGTCAAATGCCGCATACGGGCTCGGCTTCTGTTCCGCGCCGGAAGCATTGCCCTGCGCGGCAACCAGAACATGCTTCACCTGCGTGTGTGCAAGGATTGCATCCAGCGTTGCCGTGCAGCCGTCGAGAATGACGATCGCCTCGGCGCCACTGTCATTCAGCTGATGTTGCAGCTCGCGGGGCGTATAGAGCGGGTTGACGTTGACGACAACGTAGCCGGCGCGCAACACGGCACAAATCGAGATCGGGTACTGCAGCACATTCGGCATCATGATGGCGACCCGCGCACCACGTTCGAGGCCGCGTGACTGCAGCCACGCGGCGAGTGCTCCAGACATCACGTCGAGCTCGCCATAGGTGATCTGCTTTCCATCGCACGCAAACGCCGGATTCGCGTGAAACCTGCTGAAGCTTCGTTCGATCAATGCACTGATGTTTCGATACTCGCCGGAATCAATCTCTGCCGGAACCCCCGGCGGATAGGCATCAAGCCAGATCTTCTCCATACCCAATCTCCTCTGTCCCGTTGAATAATTGCGCGACGCAAAAAACCTCATCACGTGCGTGAACGAGCTGGCGCGCCTCGAGTCACGCGAGCTTCATTCCGCGTCGAAACGATAGGGCTGCATAGTCGACCGATGGACAGTCAGTGGCGCCCAGGATCACGCTATCGGCATGCGGTTGACGTGCGACGTTCCCCATCTCGTTTGCTTCGTTAGCCGAAACGACTGAAATGTTGGTGGCTTCCGCCGCCCCCAGCCGCCATCGCACGCTGCCTGGCAGGCAAATTCATGCCTCCCGAGACGCATTTCCGAGTCAGGGGAGGCTATACACCAATTGGTCAATTGATGTGGTCATTTGACCATAATGGGAAAGACGCAGCAACTTGGTAGTTGCACGAGGCCGCGACTCGGGACCTGCCGATGCCAGACACGAACCGAACCACGGGCCATCGGTGTCGAAGTTCGTCGCTGTTGTTCGCGGCTTTCGTTTTTTCCCGCCAATCGGCGCGTGATGGGAAGCCGCGGTCGGCTTGCGCCCGCCACCGTGTTGCAACTGGCAAGCATGGCAAGGCCGGCCGCAAGAGAAGGCCCGGCTCTCTCGCTCACTTCGCATGCCGGGGTTCGCCACCCACCGGCGCGGACGCTGAAGAAGCCGCCGACGGCGCATTCATGTACGCCGGCGCCGCCTTCGTCTTCTGTCGGGCACCAGGCGGCGGCGCGATCGGGCGCCGCTCCATGTCGGCCAGCATCTGCCCGCACGGCAACGGGCGGCTGCGGCCCGGCTGCAACAACGCGAGCAGACTGGCGAGCGGATTCAGCAAGCCCAGCCCGACCGCGGCACCGCCCCGCGCGATCAGTGCGCCCGCCTTCACCCCGACGTGCGGTTGCTTGAAGGATCCGGTGACATACAGCGGCGAGCGGAGCGATATCACCCGGAATCCCTTGGTGTGGGGATGGATCGTCAGGTTCATGGTCTCGTCCCTCAGGTTCACGTTGCCGTCCATTGCGATCACCGCATCCTCGGTGTCGAGCGCGAATACGCGCGAGTCGAGCACGCCGTTGGTGGCCACGAAGTCGGCCGCGCCGCAGTTGATCTTGACGTCGCGTGTGCCGAACAGTTTCTCGTACACCACGTTGGCGACGTTCAGCCCCGCGGCTTCCATCAGCAAGAGGCTCACCGTGCCATCGGTCACCAACGTCTTCACCTCTCCGTTGGACGTCGCGGCGAGCGCCGCCGGCGAATTGCCGGTGGCCGACAACGCGGCATCGCCGTTGACCTCGCCGAGCGCCGTTTGCATCACCGGGAAGGTCGGGAACAGCTGCTTGAGTTTCAGATGGCGTGCCTGCAGCGTGAACCGCCCTTTGAGCGGTACGCCACTGCCGTCCAGGTGGATGTTCGAAGCAAGCGTACCGCCCGCGACACCGAAGTTCAGCGGATTGAGCGTCAACACACCGTCCTGCATCACGATGTGGGTCGACAGGTCGGTGATCGGCAGGCTCGCGGTCTTGACGATGCGCCGGCCAGTCAATCGAACGTCGGCGTCGATCTTCTTCCAGCGTTCCGTGCGAAATGTCTCGACCGGCAACGCCTTGTTCGCGGGCTGTGCGACCGCGGCGCCCCGCCGCGCCTTGCTGGCATTCGTGTCGGCGCCGATGAGCGGCGCAAGGTCGGAGAACTGCAGCAACCTCGACTCCAGCGTACCGGATAACAACGGCCTCGGTTCGCGCGAGACGTACACCAGCGTGCCGCCGAGATCGCTGCCGCCGACGCGTCCCGTGAAGTTCTCGTACTTGAAAACGTTGCCTGACGCCCGGAACTGGCCGACCAGCCGGCCGTCGGTCGCATAAGGTGAAGTTTCGGGCAGCGTGATGCCCGTGACGTCATACAGCTTGGCCATGCTGGTGCCAGCAAGCCACAGCCGGAGGTCGACCGCGGCCAGGTGTGACGGGTCCGTCAGCGTGCCGACCAGCGCCAGGTGCGTATCACCAAAGTGCAAATCGGCCTGAACCGGAAACGGGCGTTGCGCGCCCTGCAGGTCCAGCAGGTTGCCGAGCTTGCCCGTGCCGGCGACCTTGCCCTTCTTGTAGATCCCCTTGACGGTCCAGCCAATCGCGTAAGTGCCGACACCGGTAGATGCCGCGGGCGCCGCACCCGCCGATGCATGCGATGCCGCCGAGGCCGCTGCGCCCGGTGCGGCAGTCGCGGGGGCGTTCGAACCCGCCGCCGGGCCTGATGCAGGCGGGGCGATTGCGGTGCCGGATGTCGCCGCTGCAGCATGCGAAGCAGCGGCCAACGCTTGCGACGCCGCGGCCGATGCGCGTGACGCCGCTTCGACACCTGATGCAGGAACCGCCGGCTGCGCCGAACCCGCGTGCGCCTGGGCGGCAAGCTTCCTTTGACCTGCCGGCCCGACGGCCCGTGCCGATTCGTGGTGCGCCAACGCCTCCTGCTGTTTCATCACCGCGCCGAACGGAATCGGCTGGCCAAGCGTGTTGATCACCGCGCTCAGATCGAATTGCTTCTGCTGGTCGTAGTAGCCGAGATTGCCTTGGGCAAACGCGATCTGATGCAGGTCGAGCGTCCATCGGCCCGACTGAGCGGGCTGCTTGAACTTGAACGTCCAGTTGGCTCGCCCGTCCTTCAGGCGTTCGAGGTCGACGGACGGATTGACCAGATCGATTGCCGGGATCACGATGCGGCGCGCCATCAGCGGCAGCGCCTCGACCTCGAAACTGATCGCGTCCAGCGTGACGAAATACTTCGTGCGCGCCCAATCGGGGTTGGAGATCGTGACATTGCGCGCGATGAATCGCGGCCACGGCACCCAGGCGCGCCAGCCCCGCTCGCTCGCGGGCCGACGCCATCCGACATGCAGATCGCCGTTGATGGCGAACTGCCGCCCGATCGCGTCCGACACCTTGTCGTCGATCCAGGGCCGGGCTCGATTCCAGTCGAACGTCACGATGACGATCACCAGCGCGGCCAGCGCCAGCGCGACGCTCACGGCAAGCCACGCGGCCGCCTTGCCGACGGTGTGGCCGTTGTGCATTGCTCATTCCCCCAGTTTGCTGCCCGGTATCCAGCAATGCGCGTTCCTGAACACGGAGGCCTTCCGCCGGACGGCGTGCGGGAATTCGAAATGGGGTTCTCACGACTTTCCAGCCGCCGATCTTCGCAGTAACGTTCCGGATCGACTGCTCCGCCTGCCGCGCGCTGCGGGAGGCAGCGGCAAGCCTGACGGGCGTGAGAAGCGCACGCCTGCTGCAGCGCACCCCGTCTCCCGGGATGTCGATCGGGAGGACCAATGGATCGTCGCCATTTCCTCAAGTCGTCGGCTTTTTTTACCATTGCGGCTGCCACCGTCGCCGCCGCACATGACGTTTCGCCGGCGGCCTTGCCGGCCAGCCCTGTGCGCGAGAACCTCCATCGATTCCCGCAAGGAGTCGCAAGCGGTGACCCGCGCGACCGCTCCATCGTGTTCTGGACACGATGCGTTCCGGTATCCCGCAACGTGCAGCACGATGCAAAGGGCGCCGCGCACGCGGTATCGCTACGACTCGAAGTATCGACACTGCCGGATTTCTCGACGCTCGTCGCCCGCGTCCCGTTGCGGGCGCTGGCCACCTACGACTTCACCGTGCGCGCGAAGGTGACGGCCTTCTCGCCCAAGACCACCTACTACTACAGGTTCGTCGCCGGCGACGACGTCAGCATGACGGGTGTCGCGCGCACGGCGCCGGCGGCAAACGAGGCCAACGATCAGGTTCGCTTCGCGTGGCTCACCTGCCAGGACTGGAGCGTCAACCACTGGCAAGCGATGACGCTGCTGGCCGACGAACGCGACCTCGATTTCGTCGTGCACGTGGGCGACTACATCTATGAAACGGTCGGGACCGCGCCCCCCGGCCGCGCCGAGCCGGCGCATCCTCCGCTGCACCTGCCCGGCGGCAAGCTGCTCGCGGACGGCCGCGCGTATGCCGAGACGCTCGAAGACTACCGGACGCTCTATCGCACCTATCGGACCGATCCGCGCCTGCAGACGCTGCACCAGCGCCTGCCGATGATTGCGATCTGGGACGACCACGAATTTTCCGACGATTGCTGGCAGGACCATCAGGTCTACACCAACGAGGAGCGGCAGGAAACCCTGCGGCGCCGCAGCGCCAGTCGCGCGTGGGCGGAATACATGCCGGTGGATTGGGACGACGTGCGCTTCGAGCCGGACGATCCGTCGTACACGAACATTCGCATCTACCGCGATTTTCGTTTCGGCATGCTGATGCACCTGGTGATGACCGACGAGCGGCTGTATCGCGACGACCACGTCGTGAACGAGGCCGCTGTCGCACGCGCGCGAGGTCATGACCCGGTGCATGGGGACGATGCAGCCGGCTCGCGCTACTTCGTCAAGCAGGACGTGCTGCAACGTGACGAGGCACGCGTAACGCGGCAGCTCGGCCGCCCGCCGTCGATGCTCGGCCCCGAACAGACCCGATGGTGGAAAACCTTGATGAAGGGCTCGCCGGCAACCTGGAAGGTGTGGGGCAACGAAGTGATGTTGAACCGTCTGTGGTTCCTGATGCCGGGCGCCCCCGGCACGCCGGCGGCCCGCCTCGTGGTCGATTGCGACGCATGGGACGGCTATCCCGCGCACAAGCATGAACTGCTCGCCTACTTGAGGGAGCACGGGATCCATAACGTCGTCGCGATCAGCGGAGACCTGCATGCCTTTCAGGGGGCCGTGGTGCGCGACGATCCCGATCCCGCGACGGGGGTGCCGGTCATCGTCGATTTCGTCTGCGCCGGTATCAGCAGCATGTCCTTTTATGCCTACCTGAAAGCCGCATGGAACGGTACACCGCTCGCGTCGATCGCGGCGACCCCAGCCAGACTCGACCGCTTCCTGATGGCGAACAACCCCGATCTGTGCCACGCCGACCACGATGCGCAGGGTTATGCATCAGCCACCGTCACATCGGAATACTTTTCCGTCACGTTCAACAAGGTGAAGCCGTTGAACCCGGACGGCACCGCGCCCGCGGATGCCCTGCTTGGCCGCACGCGATTGACGGTGCCCAGGGATTCGGTCGAGGTACGCGTCGAACCCATCTAGATTCCGGCGCGGCACATCAGTGGAAGTGGCCGCCGAAAAGCCCGAGCAATCCTATGACGATCAGGTAGATTGCGACGATGTAGTTCAGCAGTCGCGGTACCACCAGAATGAGAATCCCGGCAATCAACGAGACCAGTGGGCTCCAGTTCGTGAATGTGTGCATGGCGTTGCCCTCCTGACAATAGATCGCGAAATCGATGGGTGAAGCGCCTCTCGTGAGACACCCGAATCGCCGTCGCTTAAAAAGCGCTTGGCGCCCATCGACATCCGCGGGCCGGAGCGATTTCCGTGCCCGGCTCTGCGCGCGAGCCCCTTTGAAAATACCGGCATGCCTTCAAGCAATGGCGTTCGCGCATCTCATGGCGTTTCGTCGTGCAGAAGCCGGAACGCGCCGCGGCGTCGGGACAGAATTGACAAGCACTTGAAAAAGCGTCCGCGGGTCGTGCGCCGGTCGCGGTGCATCCGCGCGCCCCCGCCCGTCAGGATTCCTGTGACTGGCCGGCCCGCTTGAGATCGCGATCGCGATCGGCCCATATGTGGGCGCTTCCGACGAGCGAGCAGCTTGCATGCCCGGTCGCCCAGCTTGCGTCACACCTATTTTGAAGAGGATATCAAAGCAATAACGTGATCCGTCTCCGAGCATTTCTGCACAAAGCCGTAAGGATCGCCGTCGCCGGCGTGGCCATTCGATCCCGGATCATGTCTCGCCATACCGCGCCACGCGTGGCCAAAACCTTCGCATCCACGCCGGAACGGCCGCTCTCCTTTCCTTGGCTACACCATTCGAAAGCGACGGGTTAACCATGATCGACCGTCAAAAAACGCCATGTTAACTTCCACGATCATACGACTTGGTCACTTGACCTTATTCATCACGAATATGGCAATTCACCGGAAACCTCGATGAACGGCTCCATGTCTGTCGCCTCTGGCTCCGGAAACATGTATCGGACCATCCAGCAGTCGCGACAACGTCGGGAATAACGTACACGCTCCGTCAACTGGCGTGAAAGGAGCGTATGGCAGAAGGCGAAGGTATATGTAGTCACATGACTCAGTCAGATATTCGACTTGATGTCTGGATCACCACCTGAATCAGAACGTGACGCCGTGTCTGATTTACCCGTCCAAGCAACTTTGAGGCAAACATGAACGCAACTATTCAGAACATTCATGACGCGCTCCCCACCGTCTCCAAGCAGACCGGCGCATACGAGATCGTGTCGCTCATGAATCAATATGGTGGAGTCCGGATCAAGAACTATCTGACCCAGGAGCAGGTCGCGAACATCAACCGCGAGGTCGATGCGCCGCTCGAGCGGCTTCGCGAGGGGTCGTCGCATGATAACGAACTGATCAAGGAATTCCACGGCACCTATACGAAGCGCCTGACGAACATGGTCACGCACAGCAAGACTTTCGGAGACGTGCTGGACGACGACCTCTTTCATGAACTCGGCGAGGTGCTGTACCGCGAGGAGTCCGGCGACTGGTGGCTTTCGACCGCGCAGGTCATCGACATCGGCCCGGGCAACACGGCACAGATGCTGCATCGCGACGTCGGCAATTTTCCACCCCTGTGCGCGCTCGGCGTCAACGGGCCTACGGTATTCACCAACCTCATGATTGCGCTGACGCGCTTCACCGAGGAAAACGGTGCCACCCGGATCATTCCGGGCAGCCAGAACTGGGACGAGGATTACTTCGACAGCAAGGGCACGCCCGACATGACCATTGCCGCCGAGATGGATGCCGGCGACGCATTGCTGTTCAGCGGAAAGGTGATCCACGGTGGCGGCGCGAACGTCACGAAGAACGAGCGTCGACGCGGGCTCACGATTCCGATGCAGCCGTCCTACCTGACTCCGGAGGAAGCGTATCCGTTCATCGTCGAGATGGACACCGTGCGACGCCTGTCGAAACGCGTTCAGCGAATCATCGGCTTCCGCTCGCAATATCCCGCCGGCACGCCGGGCCTGTGGCAAGTCGACTACGACGATATCGCGACGCATCTCGGCCTCTGAGCCACGAACAGGCGCCTGTATGAGTCCGGGAGGGGCGCCCCCCTCCCCGGATGCCGTCATGCACATGCGCGGGCCACGACGGAATCACTACCAGCGAGACACCCCATGAAGATCGGCCTGACGAATCGCGTTGCGATCTTGAGAACAATGCGGGGATTGCGCGCCTTGCCGGGAATGATCCCCCAGGAATCGACTTTCCAATTCACCTCAACCAACTCAGGAGCGCGATCATGGTGAAGCGTTTATTCGTCGCAATCTCACTCGTTGCCGGGTTACTTCTTGTACTTAGCCCGGGATTCATGTTGCTCTACCATATCGAGCACTACGACTCGAGCCAATAGGCTTCCTCTGGAAGATCGAATACGTCGGCCTTGCCTCGCGCGCGGCTCGTGTCGAACGCGATCCGCGTAGCGCATTGCTCGCGCGTCGGTCGGTGGCTTTCGGTCTTGAACCGACCCGACAGCATGTGAGGCCACGCGTCGAGGACACGCGTGCCCGCGCGCTTCGGATGCTTCCAGCTGCGTTGATCAGTCTGCCACTGCCATGCGCGCACCGTGCGTTTGAACATGCACGTACGCACCGCGAGCTCCCGCGGCGAAATCTTCTGGCGGAAATACACCGTCGCCCCCATCCCGCATCCCCATCTTGATCGCCCCGCATCCCTGCTCCAAAGATTGAGCGGGGATTTCCATGGTGCGGATCAGATGTCGACGCCGCGCAGCGCACGCAGGCGAACTGCCGCCGCTCAACTCGCCTCCTCCCCAATCGACGTGGCGAGCCGAATGCGACGTCGATCCATTGCTGTGCGGGCCTAGTGGAAAACGCCAATTTCAGTCTGGTCGACATTTATGGACACTGGACTTGGTCAATTGACCTACTCACATGAAGCGACGACAGACGCCCAGGCGCGGGGCGCAGCAAAACTGGATTCGCGACGCGCGGCTGGACGGCACGTCGATCCAACGGCGAGACGTGCGATTTCGGAAGCAGCATTCCCCAAAATTCCCGGGTTCCGAATGAATAGTCAAATGACTCAGTCAAAAGACTTGATAGCGGGTCTGACGTTCCGGAAACGAATTTTTCACAAGGAGTCGAGCATGGACAGGCTGGCAAGGAAGAACGAGTGGTTCGCAAGAGCCGAGAAGGTCATCCCGGGCGGGATGTACGGTCACCAGAGCGTCAAGTACCTGACGGAAGATTTCCCGCTGTACTTTGCGAAAGCGAAAGGTACCCATCTGTGGGACGTCGACGGCAACCAGTACATCGACTACGTGTGCGGCTACGGCACGAACCTGTTCGGCTACGGCAACGAACGGATCGAGCAGGCCGCGGCCCGCCAGTTGCAGAAGATCGATACGGCAACGGGCCCCAGCGAGGTGATGGTCCAGCTTGCCGAGGCGCTCACCCAACAGGTCAGCCACGCCGATTGGGCGATGTTCTGCAAGAACGGCTCGGACGCCACGTCGATGGCGATGGTGATCTCGCGAGCATATCGCGAGAAGCGGAAGATTCTCGTTGCGCGCGGCACGTACCATGGTGCGTCCCCTTGGAACGTGCCCTATACGACGGGGATTACCAAGGAGGATCGGGCCCACGTCGTCCACTTCGAGTACAACGATATCGAGAGCCTCAATGCCGCCGTCAAGAGCGTCGACGGTGACGTAGCGGCCATCTATGCAACGCCGTTCCGCCACGAAGTGCTCTACGATCAGTTTTTCCCGTCGATCGAGTACGCGAAGGAATGCCGTCGCCTCGCGGACGAGCAGGAAGCGCTTCTGGTCGTCGACGAGGTTCGTACGGGGCTGCGCCTGTCGCGTGATTGCTCGTGGTCGGACTGGGGCGTGCACCCTGACCTCAGCTGCTGGGGCAAGGCCATCGGCGGCGGCTACGCGATCGCGGCGGTGCTCGGCTCGGACAAGGCACGAGAGGCAGCGACGAAGATTTTCGTCACGGGCTCCTACTGGCTCTCGGCTGTGCCGATGGCCGCGGCCATCGAAACACTGCGCCTGGTACGTGAAACCGACTACCTCGAACACACCAGGCGCTTGGCGGACAAACTGCGCGCCGGGCTCGCCGAGCAAGCCGAGCGGCATGGCTTCGAACTCAAGCAGACCGGGCCGAGCGTCATGCCCCAGATGCTGTTCGCGGGTGACGACGAACTCGTGTCGCGCGGCCGGGCGTGGGCTTCGGAAGTCATCAAGAATGGCGCCTATCTCCACCCGTGGCACAACATGTTCTTCACGGCGAGCCATACCGACGAAGACATCGCGCGCACGCTCGAGGCGACCGAAGCGGCGTTTGGCGCGATCAAGCAGAAGGCGGTTGCAGTGAGCCGCCTGGATATTCTGGACACGGTGCAGCGTTAATACCGGACGTTCCATCAGCCTTCGGCCCACGGCCGAAGGCCGTATTGCCCGGTGAATTCTCCCGGCGTCAAAGCCGTGATTGGCCGCGCGAGCAATCGATCGGCGTGGTTTCAGGCAACACGCGATTCACGCCTGAACCGCGTCGTGGTCAAATTGCCGTCGACCGTCCCGCCTGCTGCCGCCCTCTTCCTGAAACGTCACGCTCATTGCCCAACGGATACGTGACAACGCGTCGGAACGCCGCCCGGCGCAGGTCGCGCGCACTTCTGCGCAGCGCGTCACGTCGTGCCAATCAGTCGCCTGCCCGGAAGATCGCCGGCTGGACCTGGGTGAAGTTCCGCACATCGCCGACCACCTCGGCTGTTCTGGCAGACGACAGCGCGGCATCGATTCCAGTCTGATCGCTGAAACGCAACAGCGTGACGCAGGCAAAAGGTTGTGCGCCCGGGGCCGGAAACAGCGCCTCCACCGACTGGAGGCCACATTCGCCCCACGCCGCCCTTACGAGCGAGATGTGGGTTGCAAGATAGTACTCGCGATCAAATCCCATACCCTCTGCAGCGGGATAACTCACGATCAAGGTAGCCATATCCGTTCTCTCGTACGACGTTACAAATAAATTACCGCGGATTTCGCTCCAGGCGGCCAAGGGTATAGCCTCGAATCAGATTCCCTTCCTTTTCCTGCACCCGCTCCAGCGCGCAATAGGCGTAATACAACGAAACTGACATATAAGACCAAGAAAGCAATGCAAATATATAGAAAATCATATGATCGCTGTCGCCAGGGATAGGGTAGAAGTCGTAGACGCTTGCAATAATCTGCGTGGATACGAGTGTCAGGACCACACCCGCAGCGTTACGATACTCTCCGGCATTCGCCAGTTTCTTGACAACGTAAATGAGGTAAAACGAGAACAAAGACCACATCACCAGATAGAAATACGGCTTGGGTCCGACCATGAAATCCGCGGTCCACAAAATGACCGTCCCGGCCAGTGCACCCACCGCATACAACATGTCGCCGACAACCGATGGTTTATATCGATGCGTAACCGACATCATGCCCGCAACGATGATGATCGGCACGCCGAAGCCTCTTGAAAACGCGTCGCAGAAAAGCGAGATACTGAAAAAGACCGCCTTGCCGGTAAAGGCATTGATCATTAAATTCGTTGCAGAGAATGTCACGACCAGCGACTCGAATCCGAGGAGGCCGTTGCGCTTCCGGAAGTACTTCACGCCGCATATGAACGAAGTCACGATCAACGCGAGATCAGCCAGGCAATAAAGATAGAATTTGAGTTCCATGCAGAAATCCATGATCGTCGAGATATTTGTCTGCCGCTGCGTTCGTCATCCACGTTCACGGCAGTTTTTTGCGCTGCCTGTCGACGCGAGCGGGCTCTTCCGAGCGATGTCTGCTCCGCAATGGCATGTCAGGCATGCTGGCGCCGCCCTGGTACCGGTGCGGTCAGTGCGGCCGCGCTCAGTTGATCGCTTCGCCGCGCACGTCAGGCGACAGCGGCTTCGGCATGTTTTGCCTTGAACTGCCGGATCGCCACGCTGGTCAGGAAGATCGGCACCACCAGCAACCCGACGGAGAGCCAGCCAACCGCACGCAAACCAGCCACGCTGAACACCGTGCCGGCAATCGCGGGGCCCACCGTCAGGCCAAGATTGATTGCCGACGCACAGGTCGCGGTGCTTCTTCCGCTGGCATCCATTTGCGAAAGTGCCGCCACCATATAAGGAGCCACCAGCGTGGCGCCGGCACTGACGAGCGCCGTCGACACGAGAAACGCCCACTTGCCGCCCACGCAATACATGCCCAGGCTGCATGCGATCAACAGCGCGAGTCCAAGGGCGATCGGCTTGAACAGCCCAAAACGATCGCCCAGCCAGTTGACCGCCACCCCCACCGGCAACTGGAGGGCCGCATTGAGCATGAACAGCATGCCGAGTTGCTCCGCTTCGACGCCCCGGGTTGCAGCGACCTCAGCGGCAAATCCCATCAGGGCCGTCTGCGAGACGTAGATGAAGAATGCGCTGATCAGAATCCCTCGGACGTCACTGGATTTGATGGCGTCCTTCGCGACCGCTTCCTCGCTTGTGTTGACGGCAGGATGCATGAACGCGCCGAAAAACAGCGCCGCCACGACCACGGCAAGCTGGACGGCATCCACCCCGATATGCCCCATCTTCACATTCACGATCGGTACGACGTACATCGCACAGGAAAATATGATGGCCATCGCAACGGCTACTTGCGCCGCGACCTTCTCCGGGTGCTTGACGTGTGCAATCACCCCATACGCGCACACGCAACTGACGCCCAACGCGGCGCCGAGAATCAGCTTCGCGGCGACGAATACATGGAAATTATGTGAAAACATCGCACACGTCGACAGAACGGCGAACGCTGCCGCAGCGAGCGCGCCCGTTCTCTTGTTCAACGTCGCCGTGTGACGACCGAAAACGATGATGGAAAGCGAAAGACAGAGCAGCACCGCGGATGCGAGCCAGCCAGCGGTGCTTTCGGACAGCCCGAACCGGGCCATCGATTCCTCGATGCTGAATGGGAGCAGGTAGGTTGGCGTCCAGACCACGGCCCCGGTATAAAGCAGCGCGATTTTTCGGATTCCCTTGATTTCGACACTCACGATCGACTCCTTGTCGTTTGCACGAATACGAGATCGCGACGAGGCATCGAATCGCCCTCTTGCTCGCATTCATACCGGCACTGTTTCGAAGACTGCTTCATCCAACCGAAAAATCGCAATTTCAGAATGGCTCGCGCTGCAGCGACCCAAGCATCCCGTCGACCGACCACGATGCCTTCAGGTGATGGAATCGCCCGATCTCCGCGTGAAAACCGGGCCGGGATTCCACCACCCATCCCGTCCGTTAATCGAAATGCCCGACCTCGAGGAAATCCTTCATTTTCAGCAGGTCATTCGGGTCCGACATTTGACCGTTACGCTCGACGAACCCGGCGAAAGTCGTGCCGTACGTCCAGCCGAGCAGGCGCTGCAGTTCCTCCGGATAGCGCTTCACGCGCTCGATGGGCAGCGTCAGGTACTGGTTTTCTTCCTGCCGGAGGATCGCCAGGTCATATGACATGGTCAGGCCCGTGCGCGGTGCATCGCTGGTGTTCTTCCCGCCCCCGTGATAGGTGGAGCCGATGAAGAACAGCGCATCGCCGGCCGACATGGTCGCGGGAATGGCTTCCTCCTGCTTGGGCATGCGCTCGTCATCCCACTTGTGGCTGCCCGGGATGACGAGCGTGGCGCCGTTTTCCGCCGTAAAGTCCGATACGGCCACCATCACCTGGAACCGGGCCTCGCGCCCGTAGTTCGGGTGCCGCCAGAGCCATACGGAATCGTCACGATGCAACGGCTGAAGGCCCTGCCCCGGCAGAATCTGGATGGCTTGCGTCACCCCCACCTGAATATCGGGAGCGACATCGACCTGGTTTTCGCCGCTCCAGATCTTGATCGGCGTCTGCAGGATGCTGCGCGCCGCACCCAGATAGAGCGGATGCAACGCCACCTCGGCCATCCAGTCGGTACGCGCGAAGAGGCGCGAGACGCGACGCGTCTGTGTACCGGCGAAGTAGTCGTCTACTCCGTTCGGAGCCGACTCGAGCGTGTCAAAGAGCGTGCGCTGGATTCGCGCAAGCAAATCGGCATCGAGAAAGTTCTTGACGATCGCTCCACCATCCTGCCTGACTGCATTAGCAAGATCTTCAGGAGTGCTACCACTTGAAAGGCGCTGCAACGACATGATGATTCCTCCAACAAATTGTCAATGATTGAAGAGTGCGGCGTACCCCCGGTCTCCACTGCCTTCTGCAATGGCCGACAGGATTCGCTCGCGGAGCGCTGTCAGAATTCGCGGCGGCTGCCCGATATCTTCCTGCGCCTGTTGAAACAGTTCGGTCGCTCGTGCGTAGATGTCGAGGTCTGCTCCTCGGGGTTGATAGTCGGCAGCCGACACGGATTCGAACAGACCTTCGATGAAGTGGGTCTGACCGGCGATGTAGGTTGGGATCAGGTCGCGAATCTCGTCGATCGAAATGCCGGAATTCACGACGAATCTGAGCCCTTCCAGGAAGGCTGCGCCGGCACCAAAAACGAAGGTGCCCGTCAACCCGGCGTCGAGCACGTTCGGCACGTCGGGGCGCGCACTGACGTAGGTGGATTGCGGCGCAATCTTCCGAAGCAGAGGCTCCACTTCGCCCCAGATCTTCTCGTCGCCACCAAAAAGGATGACGGCGCTCTCGCGGCCGATATCCGGCGGGAAGCACTGGATTGTTCCGCTGATGAATTTTGCGCCGGCGCCACGCACGATTTGATCCAGCTTCCGGACCTCGGACGGGCGCCCCGTTGCCAGATTGATCACCGTTTTCCCTTTCAAACGTTCGCCCAACGCCTCGAAATCTGCCGCGAGGTCAACCGGTGTGGCCGTCACGACGACGATGACGTCCGCCTCGTCAAAGGCGGCGGTGGCACGCTCGGCAACCCGGGCTCCCAGTTCGCGCATACGCTGCGCCTTTTCCGCCTTCCTGTTCCAGACGACGACTTCCGCACCATCGTCAAGCAAGGTGGCGGCAACGGCGGACCCCATCACGCCCAGGCCCAAAACGGCAATCACATTGCTCATTCGTATTCCCTATCGTTGTCGTTGACCACACTACCGAGAAATGCCATTCGTTCAAGTCAACCACTCGAATCATCCGACTTGGTCATATGACTATCAAGCAAGCCGTATGCCAATCGGATCCGGGTGTTCGCCCTTCGTGAAGGGCGGCTGACGCGCGCGGTGGTGACGCGCATGCCCCGGCGCGGGGAATTCGCCGCACCAGATGATGCTCAGCGTCACGACAGCGGTGCATACGGTTGACTTGATCAAATGACCACGAATCTACAGGCACGAGTCTTATGCTTCGACAGAACATTGGAAATACGGAGTTTCCATTAGCCTTGTCATGAAGGCGCCGTCCGAGCCAACGCAGCGGCGCCCCTTCCAGCGCACGCATGGCTGCTTCATCGTGCGCGCACGGCGGTCGCCGTACCTGCGCATCTCCGGGATAGCCTCATCGACGCAGGGATGCATGCTCCGTTAGACAGGCGGAGCACCGCTCGATGTGCCGGGCCGATGCGCGACAGACGAGCCCGCCTCCATGTTCACGAAGCATGCCGCCGAGCGATCTCGCCGTCGCGATGTCCGTCCGGCATCGCGACGCATCGGCAACATCATCATGCCCGGCACGTCCCTGCGAGTGGTACTTCTCACACCGCCGTGACAGCACGACATCCGTGCAGGACAATGCCTTCCGTTGCTTGCGAAATGCCGCGCATCGTCATGCTAATATCCGAGAATTCGACTACCCTGCACGGGTAGCGCCTTTGGACGAAGACATATAACGGAGCGCTGGCCTATGCAGCGAGTACGGGCTGAAGTCCGCCGCCAGGACCTCGTAGCGGCGACTGTCGCGGTGATTGCAGAGCACGGTGTGAAGGGTGCCACGACCCGCCGCATCGCCGAGGCTGCAGGATGCCCACTGGCTTCCCTGCACTACGTGTTTCACTCAAAGGACGAGCTGTTGTTCGCCGTCTACGAGTCCCTGATCGACCTGATCCGCTCGGATAGCCCCGAGCCTCCGGAGCACGGCACGCTGTCGGACCTGGCCGAGTTCAACCTGCGCTCCGTGATGGCCTGGTTCGAAGCCAACCCGACATACGCTAAAACCCAGTCCGAGTTGTATACCTGGGCGCTCCGGCACCAGCCCGACATGGCCATTGGCGCACTTCGCATCTCCCAGGAAGGCGCCCGCGCCAACCTGACCGCCGCCGAGCCGCGTGCAGATGCCAAGGCGCTGGACGCCATCGCGCGGTTGACCATCGTCCTGATCGACGGATTGCTCTTCTCGTGGTTTGCCCAGGAAGATTCGAAACGTCTGGCTGCCGATGTCGACCACGCCAGCAAGATGCTGGCCGCCTACGCGGCAACGCTGTCGGAAGCTCGCCCTGCCGCCAAGACCCCTCGCAAGCCGGTACGGAAGCACTGAACGGCTGCCACCTGCCCGGAGGCACTGGCCCCCTCCGGCACCCTCACAGCGGTAGCGTCGTCACTTCAGAATGACCGCACGGCGCGCGGCGCATGACGTTTGCCATTTCGCCCATGCGCCGCCCCACGCACACACGCTGCTCGAAGGTGCGCTCGGAAACCGTCATGCGCGTTCGATCGCGACACGTGCGGCGTAAAGTAACCGACACCTCAGAGAATCCACACCCGCCGCGGCCAAGCACCCTGCTTCCATTCGCCTGAAAACCCGACGCTCCCGGCAGGCATCCCTCGGTCTTACGCTGCAGTGCTCGCGCTCACGGGTTTACCTCCATCGACAGCGCCTCTTCGTCTGCTTAACGTTGACCGATCAACTGATCAAGTCACACGATCATATTTTCCGGAATCAGCTGAAACAAGCGAACTGAATATTCAGGGCACCCGCGGCCTGCCCCATTCATGGACAAACTTTCAAGAAGCCGACATAATTCACGGGCGTTATGGTCACTTGACCATGTATCACGGATAAACACTACACCGGTGTATGACGTGAACGGAAGAGGATTTTTTCGGGTACCGGAGTTTACCAATGACAAGAGTTCGCGCTGCGTTGCGGCGACAAGATTTTGTTGACGCTGCCGTTGAAGTCATCGCCGCGCACGGCGTCGCCGGAGCCACCACGCGGCGAATCGCCGAAGCCGCAAGCTGCCCTCTGGCGTCGCTGCATTATGTATTCCATACTAAGGACGATCTGTTCGACGCGGTTTACGAATCCCTGTTCGACCTGCTCGCGGCGAATGCTCTCGCTGACAGGGAATTTCATTCTTTCGGCGAACTCGCCGGATGGCAGCTGCGCAAGAATGCCGAATGGCTCGTGCAGCATCCGTCGTACGCCCGGGCACAGTCTGAACTGATCCAGTGGGCAGAGCGTCATCGCCCCGATTTCGCGTTGAAAACTTATGTCGAGACCATCGAGCGAACGATCGCTTACCTCGGCAAGTGCGCGCCACAAGTCAACCGTGACGCGATTGAATCCGTCGCCAGAATGAGCATCATCCTGATCGATGGATTGCTGAACAGTTGGCAAGGCGACACGAATATCCGCGAGCTCAGGGCGAACCTGGATAGTGCAAGTTCAGCGTTGGAGGCGTTTGCCACCTCTCTCTCGAGCTCGACGGTACAGGCTTGAACGTCGCCGGGGCGTGTCATTGCGCCATGACCGGTAGCCCGACCAAGCCCGTCCGCACGATGCTTCATGGCAGGCTTCGCTCCTGCCACCTTTCCGTTTCCGTAGACGGACGTCCGCGGACCGCCGGGCGCCCGTCGTCGATTCCCGCTAGCTGACGGCGCCCGGCACCGCGCCGAACATCGACTTCGTCTCCAGGAATTCCTCGATGCCGGCGTAGCCCCACTCTCGTCCGTTGCCGGATTGCTTGTACCCACCGAACGGCGCCGCGATGTCGACGGACGCGCCGTTCAAATGCACCATCCCGGTCCGCAACTTTCTGGCGACGCGCTCCGCCTGTTCGATCGAATCTCCATAGACGTAGCCGGACAACCCGTACGGCGAGTCGTTGGCGATGGCAACCGCGTCCGATTCATCCCGATAGGGGATGATCACTAATACGGGGCCGAAAATCTCCTCGGTTGCAATCGTCATGCGATTGTTCACGCGGCTGAAGACCGTCGGCTTGACGTAGTAACCTCGTTCAAGCCCGGCGGGATTGCCGAGCCCACCCGACAGGAGCACCGCGCCCTCGTCGATGCCCGTCTGGATCATCTCCTGCACCTTTCGATGCTGGCGCTGGTTCGCCATCGGCCCCATGGTCGTACCGGGATCGTGCGGATCGCCGACGACGACCTGCGCGCACGCCGCGACTGCAATCTGCTCCGCCTCCTCGAGCCGATGCGCCGGCACCAGCATGCGCGAGGGCGCGGTGCAGGTCTGGCCGGAGTTGGCCATCATCTGGAGCACGCCATGCGTGACACCCTGCTGAAAGTTTTCGCTGTCCAGAATGATGTTCGCCGACTTTCCGCCCAGCTCCAGCGTCACCCGCTTGATCGTGGTCGCAGCGGCCTGAGCGACCTCCACGCCGGCGCTCGTCGAACCCGTCAGCGACACCATGTCGAAGAGCGGGCTGGACGCAATGGCCCTGCCCAGGCGCTGCCCGGCGCCCTGCACGAGATTGAATACGCCGGGAGGAACGCCGGCCTTCTCGAGGATCTCGGCGAGAACAATCGCCGAGTACGGCGCATTCTGACTGGGCTTCAACACGATCGTGCAACCCGCCACCAGCGCCGGCGCCACCTTGCACATGACCTGGTTCATCGGCCAGTTCCACGGCGTGATCAAGCCGCACACCCCCACCGGCTCCTTGACGATCCGCGACGTGCCCTGGGTGCGTTCGAACGGATACTGCTTCGCTACTTCCAGCGTCGTATGGAGGTGCCAGAGCCCCAGCGCTGCCTGAAGCGGGCGAGAGATAGCGTCCATCGGTGCGCCCATCTCGAGTGTGATGGCGTCGGCCATGTCCTGCAACCGCTCGGTGTAGGCACCAATCACGCGCTCGAGCAGCTTGAGCCGCTCGACGAGGGGCGTGTTCGAGAATGCTGCGAAGGCGTCGCGCGCCGCCTCCGCGGCCAGGTTCACATCGGCCTCATCAGAGAACAGCAACACGCCGGAGACTTCGCCCGTCGCCGGATTGATGATGTCGTGCTCCACGCCACCGTTCACCGGCTCCACCCAACGGCCGCCTATGAACGCCTTGCGGAGATGGTCTGCTTCGAAAATCGGCATCTGCTCGCTCCATGTCATTTGGTATCGAGGGCGAAGCGTCAGCCTTCTGGATCGCCCGGGAAGATCCATACTAACGTCTTTTTTGATCATTTGGCCAAGTCACATGACTCGGTAATAATCAGTATTGCCACCGGCATACCAAAGTAAGACGCTTCATGGAACGAACGGTCATGCTGCTGCAAAGGACCTGCAGCGCGTGTGACCGGATGCGCGCAACACGCCGAAACCTCTTTGCTCAGGCGGATCGGTTTGGTCTGCCGGAATGGACGTTCGACGATCACCGGCCGGCAAGCACGAGTCTGCTCGCCGCTCGCGTATCGAGGCACGCGTCACAGAGGGTTAACCTTCATCGACAAGGAATTTTTCGAGCAATACTTTCTACTACACGGTCATTTGATCAAGTCATATGGCAGACTTCACGCCGGATAGCCAGGAAGCAAGCAATCCGCAAGGAAGCGCGCCGAGACCCGGTCGCTTTTGACGTCAATATCGAACGACAAATCTCCCTCGGGAGCGAAAGGTAACTACCATGGCAATCATTCAAGTCCAGCAGATCATGCACGAGAATCCGCTGCATGCTCGCGCTCCGCATGAACCCCGCTATGAAGATGGCAGCGCGTTCTGTGACGGCAAGTACGTTCCCATCAGCGAAGCGACCGTCCCGCTCGTCGACGCAGGATTCCTGCATGCCGACGCGGCCTACGACGTCGTCACCGTCTCGCGAGGCAACTTCTTCCGGCTCGACGATCACCTTGCGCGCATGGAAGAGTCGTCGGCGAAGTTCTTCCTCGAGAATCCGTTCAATCGTGACCAGGTCCGGGAAATTCTCCACAATCTCGTGCGCAACGCCGGCCTGAAGGACGCGTACGTCTGGTGGTGCGTCACCCGCGGCCCGCTGAGCGTCGACCGCCGCGACCGCAGCGCAATGAAGAACGCGATGTTCGCGTTTGCCGTGCCGTTCTTCTTCCAGGCCGACGACGAAGTCCGCACGCGTGGCTCGAACCTCCTGATCAGCAAGCGGTACAACCGCATTTCCGCGAAGGCGGTCGATCCCACGGCCAAGAACTTCCACTGGATGGACATGAAGCTCGCGCTCTTCGAAGCCATGACGCAGGAGAAGGACTGGGCGGTTCTCGTCGACGAACACGACAACCTCACCGAAGCAGCCGGCGCGAACGTCTTTTTCGTCAAGAACGGGGAGCTCTACACCCCCGCCGAAGGCTGCCTGTTGGGCATCACGCGCCAGAGCGTCTTCGACATCGCTGCCGAGCTCGGCATCAAGGTGAACATCGGCAAGTACACCGCGACGCAGCTGCGCGAGGCTGACGAAGCATTCACGTCGTCATCGGCAGGCGGGATCATGCCCGTCAGCGCGGTAGACGACCAACCGCTCGGCAACCACAACGGCCCCGGCCCGATCTCCGAGAAGATTCACAACCTCTACTGGGAAAAGCGCTGGGCAGGATGGCACGCTCAGCCGGCTGAATACTTCTCGTCGATCCCGGCATAAGCCGGAAACCGGAAGCCGTTCAAAAGTGGCGCGTACGAAGCCGATCTGGTCGAACATGCCACATCCGGCCCTGGTGGGCGCCCAATAGCCGCATGCATCGACAAACCGTCCGGCGCCCGACCAGGCGCCGGTCGATACGAACTTCTACGTCATCGCGATGACCTGGAAGTTCGGTGATTCAGTAAAACAAAGCACGAACACACCCCAATTCATTTCGCATAGCTAACAAACTGGCGAGGCTATCGGTACCTTCAGCCGTTTTCACCTATGCACAACCCTTTGGCGGGCGCACGTCAGCTGGTCAAGGTCAAGGAGATAGCCGTGGTCAAGACTCATTCTTTCAAGAAATCTGCTTCGCTCATCCGATCGGCAGCGAAATTGTCCGTCATCGCTTCCGCCGTCGCGATGTCCTTGACCGGTGCGCTTGCGGAAGGGACGGATGCCTCTCATACGCCGTCGGGCGCCGAAATCGCCGGCACCGCGAGCGGCATTCCCGCCTGGACCCCCGTGGGCAACGTCGGCGCGGGCTGGAGCTACGGCAAGCGCCGCGCGGATTTCTTCAAATACAAATCCGACAAGCCGCTGTATACGATCGACGCCAGCAACGTCGACAAGTACGCGGACAAGCTCAACCCTGGCCAGATTGCACTGCTGAAGAACCTGAAGGGCTTCACGATGCCGGTCTATCCGTCCCGGCGCACGTGCGGCGTACCCGATTTCGTCGCGGAGAACACGAAGAACAACGCGGGCTTCGCCAAGATGTCGGCTGACGGATCGGAACTCGCCGATGCCCGCCTGCCGGGCTACCCGTTCCCTGCGCCCAAGACCGGCGCGGAAGTGATGTGGAACGCGAAGCTGCACTACCGCGGCGCCGGCGTCGAGATGCGCGACATCATCACCGTCGTCTCCCCGCGCAAGGGCGCGTCCGACTGGATCAAGAACGTGTCCGACGCGTGGATCTACCAGCCGTGGGGCGACAAGGCCGGCACGACGTTCGCGAAGGTCAACCAGATCGAAGGCAACGCCTACTACGCGTACAAGTCCCCGGCGGCCATTGCCGGCCAGGCCGCGATCTTTACGAACTATGCCGACAAGCCGACCGAAGTCTTCTACTACTTCCCGGGGCAGCGCCGCACCCGTCGCATGCCGTCGTATGCGTACGATGCGCCCCAGATCGGCTTCGACAACCAGTACAACATCGATGAAGCGCTGGTCTTCTCCGGACAGACGGACCGATTCTCGTGGAAGCTGCTCGGCAAGAAGGAAATGATCGTCACCTATAACGACCTGGGCATGTACGACTTCTCGGACAAATTTGAAGACGCGTACGGCCCCGACTTCGTGAACCCGGCGAAGCGTCGCTACGAACTCCATCGCGTGTGGGTCGTGGAAGCCACGGTCAAGCAGGGGATGCGCCATACCGCTCCGAAGCGCCTGTTCTACGTCGACGAAGACAGCTGGAGCTACCTCGGCGCGGTGGACTACGACGCGCAGGGCAACATCTCGAAGGTCCGCGAGGGCTACATCATTCCGGTGTACGAAACGGGGAGCTGCGACACGCTCGCATTCGCTCAATACAACCTCGTCGACGGCCGGTACCTCGTGGACGGTTCGATGCTCGCGGCCGGACGGGACGCGAAGTGGTCGGTCGACTCGTCGGCGGACCAACACTACAAGCCGAGCTTCTACAACGCCGACAATCTCCGTGCGTTGAGCGAGCGTTAACAGGGGCCGAGACAAAATGGCTACCACCTCCTCATTACAGCCCCGCTCCAGCGTGGTGCTCGTGCGCGCGGCAATCGCGGCGCTTGTCGCCGTCGGGTGCGGCAGCGCGCACGCGTTCACGTTCACGATCGGCAACGTCGAAGGCAGCTTCGATTCGACGATATCGGCGGGTGTCGGCATTCGCACGGCGTCGCCGAGCAGCAATCTCGTGTCGCCGACCTACAACGTGGCCACCGGTGCGCAGACAGGCGGCGGCCGACTCGGTCAGTTGAGCGGCCTCTCCGATCAGGGCGACATCAACTACGGCAAGGGAGATCCGTTCACGAGCTATCTCAAGGGCAACCACGAGCTGGTCCTGAAGATGCCGTCGCAAGGGCTCACGTTCATGGCACGGGGCACCTGGCAATACGACTACTCCGGTACCCGAACGACAGGCGCAACCAGCGGACAGGACCTGTTCTACAACCCGTCGCCCAATCTGAGCGGCGGCCTCCCGTCCGATGCCGAGAAGAACATCCGCTTCAAGCCGCGCCTGCTCGACCTGTGGGTCAGCAAGCAGTTCAACGTAGGCGACCAGATTGCGCGCATCCGCGTGGGTAACCAGGTCGTCAGCTGGGGCGAAAGCATCTGGGAAACCGGCGGCGTCAATGCGACGAATGCGATCGACGTGAATCGCGCGTCCCAGCCCGGCGCGCAGGTCAAGGAGATCATCCTGCCCGCGCCGATCGTGAGCGTCGCATCCGGCGTGGGTCACGGCGTGAACGTCGAAGGGTACTACCAGAGCAACTGGAACCAGAACTACCTGCCGCCGGTTGGCAGCTATTGGTCGAACCAGATCGTCGGGCCCGGCAACAACACGTACGGCGCCGCGACCATCCATCCGAAGAACGGCGGGCAGTACGGTTTTTCCATTCGCTATCAGCCGGCGGGAACGGACCTGAATCTCGGTTTCTACACGATCGCGTACCACGACAAGTTCCCGCAACTCTCGCTGAGCTCGACGGGCGGGACGGTCTTCCGGTTTCCGGAAGACCGTCACATGATCGGTGTCAGCGCCAACTTCCCGGTGGGCGACTGGGCGATCGGCACCGAACTCTCGTACCGTCCGCGAGACGCCGTTCCGCTGAATCCGGCCAGTGGCTGCGTCGCGCAAGGGGGAAACTGCTGGGTCGACGAGAAGCGATTCCAGTGGCACCTGACGACCCTCTACTCGCTCCAGCCGGGCAATTCCGCGGCGTTCCTGAAGCTGCTCGGCGCCCAGACCGCCACGCTGACGACCGAGACGGTGATCATCGCGTATCCGGGGCTTCACACGAGCTACGGCGGGTCGCCGATTTCGCCTGGCGCGCTTCTGTGGGGGAACGAATTCAACGACTTGTTCGCGACCGGCGCACTCAACACGCCGGGTAGTGCCCAGGGAACGAAGTACTCCGGCGGAATCGACGTCGACTTCAACTGGGTTTACGACGGCACCCTCATTCCCGGGTGGCAGGTCAATCCGGGGATATTCGTCCGATACGGCCTCTTCGGCAATACGCCGAACGTGAATGCCCAGTTCATGCGCGGCGTGACGGCCATGAACCTGTATGTGAACTTCATACAGAACCCGGCGAACTGGCAGGTCGGCTTGAACTACACCCGCTTCATGGGCCCGACCAACCCGCTGGCCAACCCGCTACGTGACAGGGACTTCGTGGCAATCGTCGCTTCTCGAAATTTCTGAGGTCAATATGAATCAACCGCCTGTTTCCGACGCAGCCCGACCCGGCAAGCTGCTTGGAATGCTTCATTCGCTGGAAAATATGCTGTTCGGTCACAGGCGTCTCGTGCTGGGGCTTCTGGTTCTCTTCACGGTCGTCATGGGCTGCTTCGCCGTCAAGCTGCGCATGGATGCCGGGTTCGAGAAGCAGCTTCCGCTGGGCCACGAATATACGCAGACGTTCAACGAGTATCGCGGTGACCTGCTCGGCGCCAACCGCCTGATCGTCGTCGTCAAGGCGCGCAAGGGCAGCATCTGGACGCCGGCTGCGTTGAAGCGCCTGTATGAAGTCACCCAGGCGGTCACGTTCCTGCCGAACGTGTCTCGCAGCAGCGTTCAATCCCTCTGGACGCCGAATTCATTCGTCAACGAGATCACCGAAGACGGATTCCGTGCGGATCCGCTCATTCCCGGCACCGTGACGCCCGATCAGCTCGACGGCAACACGGTCGGCGCCATTTCGCGCTCGACCGCCCAGGGCGGCTTCGTCGGCAGCCTCGTGTCGCGCGACCAGAGCAGCGCAATGGTCACCGCCGATCTCAACGAGCTGGATGCGAAGGGTGAGCGAGTCGACTATGTAGCATTCGACAAGGCGCTCGAATCGCAATTGCGCGCCAAGTTCGAGGATTCGAACTATGAAATCCAGATCATCGGTTTCGCGAAACAGATTGGCGATATTGCAAACGGCGCGTCGTCCGTCCTGAAGTTCTGCGCGATCGCGCTGCTCCTGACCGCGTTGGCCGTCTACTGGTACTGCCGCTCCGTTCGCCTGACGATCCTGCCGCTGACCTGCTCGCTGGTCTCGCTCGTCTGGCAGTTCGGCACGCTGCACCTGCTCGGCTACGGGCTCGACCCGTTGGGCGTACTGGTTCCGTTCCTGGTGTTCGCGATCGGCGTGTCGCACGGCGTCCAGCAGATCAATTTCATCGTGCGTGAGATCTCCCACGGGAAGTCCGTGGAGCAAGCCGCCCGATCCAGCTTCAGCGGGCTGCTGATTCCCGGTACGCTCGCGCTGGTGACCGCGTTCGTGTCCTTCGTCACGCTGATCCTGATTCCGATCCCGATGGTGCGCGAGCTCGCGATCACCGCTTCGCTCGGCGTGGCGTACAAGATCGTCACGAACCTGGTGATGCTTCCGCTGGCCGCGTCGTTGCTCAAGGTCGACGGCAATTACGCAAAGAATGCCGAAGGGCATGCCGTTCGTCGTGGCCGCGTGCTCCGCGTGCTCGCGAAAGTCGCCATTCCGCGCAATGCGGCGATCGTCCTGCTGGCCGCCGTCGTGGTGTTCGCCGTGGCGGCCTGGGAAAGTCGGGACCGCGTGGTCGGCACGCTGCAGGCCGGCGCGCCCGAGCTGCGTGCCGATGCCCGGTTCAACACGGATTCGGTTTCGATTGCGTCGAGCTACGACGTCGGGCTGGACTGGATTTCCATCGTCTTCGAAGCGCCGCCCCAGTCCTGCAACAACGTGGAGGTCGGCGCCTACCAGGATCGCTTCGTCTGGTCGATGCGTGCCGTCCCCGGCGTGTTGTCGGTCGTTTCGTTCTCGTCGTTGCTGCGGCAGTACAACGAGGGATACAACGAAGGCAATCCGAAGATGTCGGCGATTCCCATCGCCCCCGACAATTACTCGTCGCTGGCCGGCGAGGTGGCCCGCACGCCCGGCGTGATGCGCAAGGACTGCAGCATGACCGCGGTGAACATCTATCTGGCCGACCACAAGGCGACCACGATCACCCAGGTGATCAATGCCGCGAAGCATTTCCGCGATACGAACAAGCTGCCGGGCGTGAAGATCCGGCTCGCCTCAGGCAACGCCGGCGTGCTGGCGGCGGTCAACGACGAAATCGAGCGCAGCGAATTGCCGATGATGCTTTACGTCTACACGACCATCGTCCTGCTCGTCCTCGTCACGTACCGCGACCTGCGCGCGGTCCTCGCCTGCTGCCTGCCCCTGACGATCGGCACGTTCATCGGGTATTGGTTCATGAAGGAACTGCAGATCGGCCTGACCGTCGCCACGTTGCCCGTGATGGTGCTGGCGGTGGGCATCGGCGTCGACTATGCGTTCTATATCTACAACCGGCTGCAGCTGCATCTCGCCAACGGCGTCGGCATCGTCAAGGCGCTCGAACAATCGATCCTCGAGATCGGGACGGCCACCATCTTCACGGCGATCACGCTCGCGATCGGCGTCGCCACCTGGTCGTTCTCCGAGCTCAAGTTCCAGGCCGACATGGGCAAGCTGCTGGCGTTCATGTTCATCGTCAACATGGTCATGGCGATGACGGTCCTGCCCGCCTTCGCCGTCTGGCTCGAGCGCATCTTCCCGCGGCGCAAGCCCGCCCGTGCCCCCGGCCTGCTCGCCCATTGAAGCAAAAGAGGATTCCATGACCCTGTATCGCAAGGTTCTCTCCCTGTCGGCCGGTGCCGTCGTCGTCGGCGCGCTGCTGGGCAGCACGCCAGGCGCGGTATCCGCATCGGAACTCCGGCCCGTTCCGGCCGTCCAGTCCAGCATCGCGACCCAGTCGGCCGTGCTGGATGCCACCTGGGCCGGCCAGCGGGTCGTGAGTGTCGGCGCGAACGGCATCGTCCTGCTGTCCGACAACCGCGGTGCGACGTACCGCCAGGCCAAGTCCGTGCCCGTGAGCTCGACGCTGACGTCCGTCAGTTTCATCGACGCCAGGACAGGGTGGGCAGTCGGCCACTGGGGCGCGATCCTGAAGACGACCGACGGCGGCGAGACGTGGGAGGTTCAACGACTCGCGACGAACGAGGATCGCCCGCTGTTCGGCGTGCACTTCATCGACGCCGACCACGGCGTGGCCGTCGGACTCTGGTCGCTCATCCTCGTCACCGATGACGGCGGCAAGACCTGGACCAAAAGAGAAGCCGTTCTCCCGAACGGCAAGAAGTCGGACCTGAACCTGTTCGGCCTCTTTTCGAACGGCAACGGCGAGATCTTCGCCACGGCCGAGAAGGGGCAACTCCTGATTTCCAGGGACAAGGGCAACACGTGGGAAAGCGTGGAGACCGGTTACAAGGGCTCGTTCTGGTGCGGCGTGGCGCTGCCCAACGGCGTACTGCTGGTCGGCGGGCTGCGCGGCACGTTGATGCGAAGCGAGGACAACGGCCATACCTGGACACGCGCGACGCTCGACACCAGGAATTCCATTACCGCGCTTGCGTCCCGAGGCTCCACGGTATTGGCGGTAGGGGTCGACGGGCTGCAGGCGCAAAGTACCGATGATGGAAAGACGTTCCAGCGCCTGCACACCCAGACCGGGACGACGTACACCGCGGCGCTCCCCTCCGCCGGCGACAAGTGGCTGATCTTTTCTCGCGACGGGGTCGTCACGCAGTAACTTTCGGATGTCTGATGCGCACGGCGAGCCGCGATCGTGAATCGCGGCTCGGCGTGTCGAAGCCAGGTCCTTACGGTCAGTGATCGGCGCAACGGCTGCACTGGCTCGGGCCCGACGATCTACCGGTGGTGCTGCACCCATCTCCGCTGCATGCACGTCAGCGCCAATGCAGGCTCAACGAACCGCGGATTCCGCTAACGAGCGACGCCCTCCCCCGTCAACCGGATTTTCGAAGACGATAGCCGACGCCGTGCACGCTTTCCAGGATGCCCGACACCCCTGCGGCCGCCAGCTTTCTCCGCAGCCGGCTCATGTGGCCGTCGACGGTGCGTGTGGATGCGCTGATGTCTGCGATGCACGCATCGAGCAATTCGACGCGCGTAAATGCACGATTCGGCAGCCTGGCCATGTGCGCCAGCAGGCGGAATTCGACGAGTGTCACGGGAACCGGCGTTTCGCCTGAGGGCGTTCTCACGCACGCCACATAGCTGTCCGTATCGACTTCGAGCGCCCCCACCCGGAGACGACGTTCAGGCGCGAGCGCACCGGAGCGGCGCAGCATCGCGAGCAATCTCGCGACGACCACATCCGGGTTGAAGGGCCTGACGATGTAGTCGTCGGCGCCGGCGTGCAGTGCGCGCAGCCGCTCCCTGTCCAGATCACACGCCGACATGACGACGATGGGGGTATCGCTCTGTCGTCGAAGCCTGGCGAGCATGTCCAGGGCATCCGCATGCAGTTCACGGATGTCGAGAATGACCAGATCCGGCTTCAGGTTCAGTTGCGTGGCCAGCACGGCCTGGAAGGTGTTGGTCTGGAATGTTCGAAACCCGTTGCGAGTCAGGCAGGTATCGAGCGTCGACGCCATTTCCGGCGCGTCATCCGCGATGAGTATGAGCGAGTGCATGTTCGAATTTCCGAGTCGTTGCCTTTCGCGCACGCGGACACCTTCCGGACAGCGTTCGGGCGCCGCAGAGGTTTCCCCGTTCACGGGCATCGCTCGTCGAATGGAAGACGGCGTTCGGCATGATGCACACCGAAGCCATCGGAATAGAGATGCGTGAAGAACATTTCCCGCCCCGGCCCGGAGCGGGCCGGACGCCGAGCAAGGCCGATCGGTTGACGGGTTCGTTGGTTGGTGAGGCTCATCGCCGCGAAGCGGGCACCGGTCTTTCTCCGGTTGTTGACGTACGCAGGCCGGTGCGCGATGTCCGAGCAGCGTCCAGTCTGGCCTCAACCGGGCGGCGAGCCCACGCCTTCAGGCGGCGGACGTCGCTGCACACATCGTGCTCACGACGCCCATGCCCGATCGAGGCCTTCGTGCCGACGAATGTCGGCACGAGAGCGGGCCACTCAAACCGCGGTTTCCGGCATCGCGGACGGGAATCGGGAGATCCTCCGAATCAGGTCGGAGGCTTTCTCGCCGATCATGATCGTCGGCGCGTTCGTGTTTGCGCCCACGAGCGTCGGCATGATCGATGCGTCCACCACACGCAAGCCTTCCGTTCCCCGTACGCGCAACTGGGAATCGACGACGGCGAGCGCGTCGTTCCCCATGCGGCACGTTCCGACCGGGTGATACACGGTGTCGGTGCGCTCGCGCAGCAACGCACGAATGTCGTCGTCCGATCGCGACCGGGACGCGAACAGGTCCTCCGTCACGAACCGGGCCATCGCCGGTGCCGCCATCAACCGCCGGGTCAGCTTGTAGCCCTCGACCAGGACCTCGAGATCATCATCGTGTTCGAGGAAGGCCGGGTCGATCAACGGCGCATCGAGCGGATCGGCGCTTCGCAGCTTGACCGACCCACGGCTTTTCGGCCTCAGCAGGCACACGTGACAGGAAAGACCGTGGCCGAGCCGTACCTTCCTTCCGTGATCGCTGACGGGACCGACGACGAAGTGCATCTGGACGTCCGGTCGTTCCAGATCGGGACGCGTCTTCAGGAATGCGCCGCCTTCGGCAAAGTTGGTGGTCAGGGTACCGGTTCGCGAGTTCCGGTATTGCCGGATGTCGCCCAGCGTCTTGATCGCGCCGCGTACCGATACGCCGAGCGCATCCAGGCTGTTCGTCTTGTAGCTGAGAACGAAGTCCGGGTGATCCTGCAGGTTCTCTCCCACGCCCGGGAGATCGGCGACGACCTGGATTCCGTGACGAGCGAGTTCGTCCTTCGGCCCGACGCCGGACAACATCAGCAACTGAGGCGATTGAAACGCGCCGGCGGAAAGGATCACCTCCTTCTTCGCCCAGACCGTCTCGACATTCCCGCCACGCGTGACTTCGACGCCAACGGCCCGCTTGCCGTCGAACACGATGCGCCTGACCTGCGCGCCCGTCTCCACCGTCAGGTTGCCGCGCGTCTGCATGTGCGGAAAAAGATACGCACGGGCCGCACTCCAGCGCTCGCCATTCTTCTGGGTCACCTGGTAAATGCCGACGCCTTCCTGCTCCGCACCGTTGAAATCGTCGGTGACGGGCAGGCCGCACTCGCGTGCGGCGTCCAGCCAACGCGCCTGGAATGGATTGTCCGTCCTCAGGTCGCTGACCCACAGCGGGCCGCCGCGCCCGTGCCATTCATTGCCCAGCCGCTCGTTATGCTCGCTTCGCTTGAAATACGGGAAGACGTCGTTCCAGCCCCAGCCTTCGTTGCCAAGCGCGGCCCAGTCGTCGTAGTCGGCATGATGGCCGCGCGTGTACACCATCGCATTGATCGCCGACGATCCGCCCAACGCCTTGCCACGCGGCTGGTAGCCGCGCCGCCCCTGCAGCCCCTTCTGCGGCACCGTCTCGAACGCCCAGTTGTTCAGCCGGGACGGGATCATCAGCACCAGCGCGGCCGGAACGTTGACCGGCCATCCGTCGCCCGTGCCGCCGGCTTCGAAGAGGCACAGCGTCACATCGGGATCTTCGGTCAAACGCGACGCCAGCACGCTGCCTGCGGAGCCGCCGCCTACAACAAGATAATCGAATGAGTTCTTCACGGGTCTGTGTCCTCGATAGATGCTTGAACGCTTCGCAAGCAACTACCTGATGCATCGATTCCGCCACTCGCGCCGCGGCCTCGGCGAGCCGTCGCGCGACCGGCTTCATTCCGTCATGCATCAGCACTGCGTGGCCGCATCGGCAGCGTTGGAGGTCATCCATCGAACCGCCTGCGGCCACGAAATGGCGAAAAGCGAAATCAGGTCGCTTCCGCCAACGTATCAATGGTGCCGCGCGCCGCCGAGTACCTTTCGAAAACTCGCGATGCCCTTCTCGATCCACGCCTGGGCGCCCGGGGAGATCGCCCCCATGTCGAAGAACCCGTGAATCATGCCGTCGCACCGGATCGTGTCGACCTTGACGCCGCTCGCGTGGAGCAAGCGACCATAGGCTTCGCCCTCGTCGCGCAGCGGATCGAATTCGGCGGTCAGGATGACGGCAGGCGGCAACCCGGCGAGGTCCTTCGCGCGGATCGGCGCCAGCCGCGGCTCCTCCCTGTCGGTACCGTCGAGCACGTAATGTCGCTCGAACCAGGCGATCGTCTCGAGGTCGAGAAAGTAGCCTTCGCCGTTTTCCTTGAAGGAAGGAAAGCCGGAGCGATCCTGCGCTACCGCGGGGTAGATCAGGAACTGGGCGGACAGCGAAATGCCGTCGGCATGCAGTTGCTGGGTCACGACCGCGGCGAGATTGCCGCCGGCGCTATCGCCGGCCACCGCCACGACGTCGCTTCCGCCCAGCTCACCCGCGTTCGCGATCACCCATCGGGTCGCGGCAATCGCGTCGTCCGCCGCGGCCGGATACGGATGCTCGGGCGCCAGCCGGTAATCCACCGAGACGACGACCGCGTTCGCGCCGCGCGCCAGCTCCCGGCAAATGTTGTCGTGCGTATCCAGGTCGCCGATGACGAACCCGCCGCCATGGAGATAGACGACCGTCGGCAGATCGCGCTCCTGCGTCGGACGATACAGCCGCGCCCGCAGCGATCCGGCCGCGCCGGGAACGGTCAGGTCTTCCACGCCGTGAATGTCGACCACGGCCTCCGGTGCGCGAACGGCGCGAGCCAGATGCTGCATCAATCCGCGCGCCTCTGCCGGGGTCGACTGTGGCAGCGGTTTCGCGCCGGACCCGGCGAGGGATTCGAGAAAACCAGCGAGGTGCAAATCGAGTGCCATAACTTCACCTTTGTTCGAACGTTGCTCGGAGATCAGCGATACACGAGGACTTCGGCATCCGGGCTCAATTCCGGAATGGTCTGGCGCTCCTCCTCGTACTCGAAGTGGTGCTGCCACGGCATGCGATCGCCACGCAGGTGCATCTGGTGTTGCGAGCGCATCACGTATCCGGCATTGAAGTTGTTCGGGTCGGTCCAGGGCAGCCGCTGCATGTCGGCGTCTTCGGCGCGCAGGCGCGGCTCCACCGTCTTCGCGCCCACCTTGTCCATATGCGCCAGGACGCGGCAGGTGAATTCGCAGACGAGATCGGCGCGCAGCGTCCAGCTCGACCGGTAGTAGCCGTAGATGAACGCCATGTTCGGGATACCCTCGACCATCATTCCCCGATACGAGACCCGCTTGGTCATGTCGACCGGTTCGCCGTCGAGGTGGAACGCGATCTGGCCGAAAGCGCTCATGTCGAAGCCCGTCGCCGTCACGACGATGTCCGCCTGGAGATGCTCTCCCGACGCCAACACGATGCCGCGTTCATCGAACGATTCGATGGTGTCCGTCACGACGGACGCTTTGCCGTCCCGGATGGCCGCGAAGAGGTCGCCCTCCGGCACCGCCGCCACGCGCTGCTGCCACGGGCGATAGCTGGGGTTGAAGTGCTTGTCGACGTCGAACCCTTCCGGCAGCTGCTGGCGGGTCTCGTTGATCAGCCAGTCGCGAACGGCGTCCGGGTTCGCGGCCGACAGGTTGATCAGGTCGAACGTCTGCTTCAGGTGCGCCCGCCGCAGAATCTCGGAGCGCCATTCTTCCGGGAGGCTCAGTTCGCGAAGCGTCGTGTCCAGCTGGTGGGTCCAGGGAACCGCCGTGAAGAACGTCGGCGAACGTTGGAGCATCGTCACATGCGCCGCGGTGCCGGCCATCGCCGGAATCAGCGTCGCGGCGGTCGCGCCCGAGCCGATCACGACCACCCGCTTGCCGGCATAGTCGAGGTCGTCCGGCCAGTGCTGCGGATGAACGACCGTTCCCTTGTAGCGATCGAACCCGTTCCACTTCGGCGTAAAGCCCTTGCGATGGTCGTAGTACCCCGCCCCCAGCCACAGGAAGTCGGTGGTGATCGAGAAGTGTTCGCCCGTATCCTTGCGCGACACCTCGACCGTCCAGCGCTTGTGCTCGCTCGACCAGCTCACCGTTTGAACACGATGCCCGTAGTGGATCTTCGAACCGAGGTCATATTCCTTGATGACGTCGCCCAGATAGCTGTGGATCTCCTCCGCCGTGGCGATCGAGCGGCCCTGCCACGGGCGGAATCCGAATGCATACGTGTACAGGTCGCTGTCGGAACGCGCGCCGGGGTAGCGATGGGTCCACCACGTACCGCCGAATCCATCCATGGCTTCCAGGATCGCGAACGAGCGGTCCGGCAAGTTCATGCGAAGATGACAGGCGGCATCGATCCCCGAGATCCCCGCCCCGATGATTAGTACCTCTACGTGCTCAGGCAAACCCGAATCTGCTTGATTCCTAGTCATGAGATCCCTCCGATGACCCGTTATTGACAATATCCGTAACGCCGCACGACTAGATCACTAGACTTGGTCATGTGACTACGAAGGAAAAGGACGCTCGTACGTGCGTGCCAGCGACAACACTTCAAACCAGCATGAGACAACCCCCGTGCACCCGAGCGGACATGCACGCGTCATTGACGTGCATGCCCCGGTTTGACCGGCCACCTCGAACATGATCAATTGACCAAGTTCAACGGTTCCCAGTCTATGCAGTCGAGAGGCAATTTGAATCAGGAGTTTCCATTACACGGCCGATCGCGAAGGTGGCCCGCGTCGGCCCGCGCGACGGCCCAGGCGTCAAACGTCGAAATCTTCTTTTTCGGCAAGCCGCCGGACAAACGAAGCGGCGCGATCCAGCAGACGGGTTGCTGCCGGGATAGTACGGGCGGCGGTGATGATGCCGTGATGATGCCCGGGCAGATGGTGATGCTCGACCGTGCTCCCCGCGCGGGCCGCGCATGACGCGTAGGCAATGCCTTCGTCACACAGCGGATCCAGCCCCACCGTGGCAATGAACATTGGCGGCTGCCGCCGGCCTTCCGCATGCAGCAGCGGTGACAGGCGCGGAAGATCAAACGGCGTACCGGCCGGCACGTAGTGTTCCCGGAACCACAGCATCGACTCGGCGACCAGCGGAAATCCGCCTTGAATGCGCTGGTATGACGGAAGCGACGCCGTCAGGTCCGTCACGGGATAGAACAGGATCTGCCCGATGATCGCGGGTCCCGCGGCCGATGCCGCATTGGCGATGAGGGTCGCCATATTGCCGCCGGCGCTGTCGCCCGCCAGGATCACCCGAGACGCATCGATGGCGAGCGCTGACGCGTTGGCCGCCAGGTAGTCCAATGCCTGCTCGCAGTCTTCGAGCGGGACCGGCCACCGGTGCTCCGGCGCTAGCCGGTACTCCACCGAAGCGACGGCACACCCGCCATGCCGTGCGAGATGACGGCAGATGCCGTCATGCGTGTCCACGCTGCCGATCACCCACCCGCCGCCGTGAATGAAGACGACCAGCGGGGCGCCGTCGGCACGCGCCCCGGCGGGCGGACGATAGAGCCGCACGCGAATGCGGCCGCCCGCGACGGGAACGTCGATGTCCTCATGGACAACGGCCGCGTCACCCGTAAGGCCGTTCAATTCGCAGGCCCGCACGAAGTTCACGCGCGACTGGTCGACGGAAAAGCTGCCGTAGTGTCGCCCGCCCAGTTCGCGGAACGCCCGAACGGCGTCCCGGGCATCGTCAGCCACCTCGGTCAGCGGCAACCAGTGCACGAATGTCATGTGCGTCCCCGCTCAGATCGCAGCGAACGCGCTTTGATCCCATTGCGTCACGGCGCGGTATTCGTCCACCGTGCCCGGCCAGTTGTTGATCACCTTGCCTTGCGCGTTCTTGTACCAGCTCGAGCAGCCTGCCGAAAACGCCGACCCGGCCATCGCCGACTGCAGCTTGCCGTTGTATTCGTCGAACACGGCCCGATCGACGTCGACGGCCTTCACGCCAGCCGAAGCCATGCCGCCGATCGCGTCGATGATGTAGTTCTGCTGGATTTCGAGCATCGACACGATGGAGTTGTGGTTCAGGTTCGTATTCGGCCCATACAACATGAACATGTTCGGAAAGCCCGGCACGGTCATGCCGAGATAGGCTTCCGGGCCGTCTTGCCATGCCTGGGCCAGCGTGCGGTCCGTTCCACGCACCTGCAGGCTGCCCTGGAAAGCCTGACTCTCGAATCCGGTTCCGAACACCACGACGTCGAACGGAAGCAGGCGGCCGTCCCGGGTCACGATGCCTTCGTCGACGAACGATTCCACGCCCGCCGTCTCCAGCGCGACGTTGTCGCGCATGAGCGCCGGATAGTAGTCGTCCGATCGCAGAATCCGTTTGCACGCGTATTCATAGTCCGGCGTCAGCTTCTCGCGCAATACCGGGTCGGGCACCTGGCGATGCAGGTGCGCCAGCGCGAGACTCTTGCCTTCCTGCTGCGCGCTGGACCCCATCCGCGTACGCTCGAACCCGGACTCGCGGAAGGCGTGCAGCGATTTCCGGCTTTCTTCGAAGAGATGGGGCTCGCGCTCGTAGGTATCGAGCTGCTCCGTCGAGAAGACGATCTGGTTGCGCGGCATGATCCAGTTCGCGCTTCGCTGGAATACCGTCAGGTGATCGACCTTCGGCGCAATGAGCGGCACATACTGCACGGCGCTGGCGGCGTTTCCGATGCTGGCCACCCGCTTGCCGGTCAGGTCCACGTCGTGCCGCCACTCGGCGGAGTGGAAATAGTCTCCGTTGAAATCCGCCAGGCCGCGAACCGCGGGGATCATCGGGCGGTTCAGCTGCCCCCAGGCCGGCACGAAGAATCGGGAGGTCAGCCGGGATCCGTCACTCAGCGAGAACCGCCAGAGGCTGGCGCCGGCATCCCATTCGGCACTGAGAATCTCGGTGTCGAATCGCAGGTGATCCGTCAGGTCGAACCGCGTGGCAAGCGATTTCAGATAGTGCAGCAGCTCGTTGCGGCCGGCATACATCGCGCTCACGCGCAAATGCGGATGGAAGCTGTAGCAGTACAGGTGCGATTCGGTATCGCATGCCGCGCCGGGATACGAATTGTCCAGCCAGACGCCGCCGAGATCGGGACGCTTCTCCAGCACGACGAAATCGTCGATGCCCGCGATTTTCATGCGAGCGGCCATGCCGAGGCCTCCGAAGCCTGAACCCAGGATAACGATCTCGTGGTGCTCAATCCTTTCTACATTGTTCACGGTGCACTCTCTCTGCTCTCTGTTTACATGACGGCGACTGCGGATCTGCCGGCGTCGGTTCAATAAGCCTGTTCGTACAGGCGCAATGCATCCGACTCCGTGACGACGACCGGATTGTTCAACAGCAAGCGCTGCTGCTTCATCGCATCGGCCGCGAGGGTCGGCAGGCTCGATTGCGTGACACCCACGTCGCGCAGACGACGCGGCGCGCCGGATCGGTCCATCAGGTCTTCCAGGAATGCGATGAACGCCGCCGTGCGCGCCGTGGCGTCGCCCTGTCCACCCGCGCCGACGACGGCTGCCAGTTCCGAATAGTGCGAAGCCGCCGCTTCGGCGTTGAAACGCAGCACGGGCGCCAGCATCAATGCGTTGGACAAGCCGTGCGGGATATGGAAATGGCCGCCCAACGGATACGCCAGTGCATGGACCGCCGCCACCGGAGCGTTGGCGAAGGCCTGCCCCGCCAGCGTGGCGCCGAGCAGCATGGCCTCGCGCGCGCGCCGGTCCTCGCCGTTTTCGCAAGCGGGGATCAGGTTGCCCACCAGCAGTCGCAGCGCCTCACGCGCGAGCGCATCGGAAATGGCATTCTTCTTGTGCTTGCTGGTATAGGCCTCGATGGCATGAACCATCGCGTCGATGCCCGTCGCAGCGGTATGGCTGCATGGCAAACCGACCGTCAGCTCGGCGTCCAGGATCACTTTGTCGGCATACAGCTGACGTGCGACGATGCCCATCTTGGTTGTTTCGTCAACCGAAACGATGGAAATGTTGGTGACTTCCGACCCGGTACCCGCCGTTGTCGGGATCTGCACCAACGGCAGGCGCGCACCCTGAACGTTGCCGATTCCGTACATTTGCGCGAGCGATTGCCGCGACACGGTGAGCACCGCGGCCAGTTTTGCGATGTCCATCGACGAGCCGCCGCCCAGGCCAATGACGACGTCCGCCTCGGCGCTGCGCGCGAACGCCACGCAGCGCAAGACCACGTCCTCCGGCGGGTCGGCCACGACCTCGTCAAACACCGCCACGCGGAATCCCTCGGCCGCCAACGACGCTTTCGCCGGTTCCAGCACACCGGCCTTGTGCAGCCCTGCATCGGTCACGATCAGGACATGGCGGCGCTCCGTCCATGCCGCCATCACCTGACCCAGGCGGCGCGCACAACCCCATTCCTGGAGAATGGACGGAACAGTTTCGAAGAGCATCGACTGCGGGAGCATTTCCATTGACGTTTCCTTGATGCGGACGTTGGCCGTCAGACCTGGCTGCACATGTACTTGATTTCCAGGTATTCCTCGATGCCGTAACGGGAACCCTCACGGCCCAGGCCCGACTGCTTGACCCCGCCGAACGGCGCGACCTCGTTGGAAATCACGCCGGTATTCAGGCCGACCATGCCGTACTCGAGTGCCTCGCCCACACGCCAGATGCGGCCGTGGTCGCGTGTATAGAGATAGGCAGCGAGCCCGTACTCGGTGTCGTTGGCCATCGCGATCGCTTCTGCTTCATCCTCGAAGCGGAACACCGGGCCGACGGGCCCGAAGAGCTCCTCGCGCGCGAGACGCATCGCCGGCGTCGCATCGGCAATGACGGTCGGCTCGAAAAACGTGCCGCCGAGCGGGTGGCCTTTCCCGCCGGTGACGATTCGCGCGCCCTTGCTGACGGCGTCGTCGATCAGCTGATTCAGGTGGTCGCACGCGGACTTCTGGATCAGCGGCCCCTGCTGCACCCCCGCCTCGATGCCGTTTCCTACCTTGAGTGCCTGGACTCGCCGGGCGAGCGTGTCGACGAAACGGTCATGAATGCCTGCCTGGACGAGAAAGCGATTCGCGCACACGCAGGTCTGGCCGCTATTGCGGTACTTCGACGCCATCGCACCTTCAATCGCCGCGTCGAGATCCGCGTCGTCGAACACGATGAACGGTGCGTTGCCGCCGAGCTCGAGAGACAGTCGCTTGATCGTCCCGGACGACTGGCTCATGAGCACGCGGCCGACTTCGGTCGAACCGGTGAACGAAAGCTTGCGCACGACCGGGCTGGCCGTGAGCACCGCGCCGATCTCGCGTGACGGGCCGCACACCACTTGCAGGACGCCCGCCGGAATGCCCGCTCGCTCGGCCAGGACGGCGAGCGCAAGCGCCGTGAGCGGCGTCAGGTCCGCGGGGCGCACGATGATGGAGCAGCCTGCGGCCAGGGCCGGCGCGACCTTGCGCGTAATCATCGCGGCAGGGAAATTCCACGGCGTGATCGCGGCACACACGCCGATCGGCTGGCGGATGACGAGGATGCGCTTGTCGCCTTGCGGATGAGGAATGACGTCGCCGTAGACACGCTTCGCTTCTTCGGCGAACCATTCCACGAAGGAAGCCGCATACATGATTTCGCCGCGGGCCTCCGCCAGCGGCTTGCCCTGCTCCGATGTCATGATCAGTGCGAGATCGTCGGTGTTCGCCACGATCAGGTCGTACCAGGCGCGCAGTAGCTTGGCGCGCTCGTGGCTGGTCCGCTTCTGCCAGCCTTGCTGTGCCAGCGCCGACGACGCAATGGCCTGTTCGACGTCCGCGGCGCCGAGGCTGGCCACGCGGGCCAGGATGTCACCCGTGGCCGGATTCGTTACGGGAAACGAACGGCCATCCGCGCCCTCCTCCCATCCCGACGCCAGCCAGGCACGCGTCTCCAGCAAGGAGCCGTCCCGAAGTTGGGCGCGTAGCGCCGAAGGGTCAATCGCTTGGTTCGTCCTGCTGTGCATTTCATTCACGAGCACCGTCTCCAGAAATTCTTGTTTTTCAACCTGACGCTTTCAGCCGACGGGCGAAAGCTGCCCAGGCGTCAACACGCGGACGCCTGCTTCATCTCCCGGGATTTCGCCAAACTTCCGGTGGCCGATGCGCGCCAATCTCCGCGCCGCCCCGAAGCTTTCGCAAAACGTTGTCCGCCCTGGGGCAGTCCGTGCTGCGCGGCGACGTCCAATTGGGGATGAAACAAACGTGTAGATCATTTGACATGGTCATTTGACCATAAACCATTTTTTGCGGCAACTCAGTAGTTGCACGGGCTGTCGGTGACTCGTTGGGAGATGATCACGCCAGGCTGTGACGGTCAGACAAGGGGATTGCGCGGGACCTGCGCTGGCAACGCGAACCCGACGGATGTTCCTGGCGGCGTAAGGCGCGAAGGCGAAGCCGCCAGTGTCGGGCAAACAACGGGCATGGTGCAGCGGCTGAAGTAGCCGTTCCCGGCCTCCGCCGCCGGGTCTCATCCGACTTCAGTCGTTCAATGCGATCGCGAAATGCGACGCCCGATCCTGGCGGACGATCTGCACCGATGCGCGCGCAGATCGCCTCTCACGCACTCAGTACAGCCCGGCGACCGTGCGCGCCGGAAGATCGCGATCATACGATTCGCCGTCGAACGTGCCGCCGCTCAGCCGCCGATGCATCGCACCCGCGCTCGGCAGCTGGTCACGTTCGATCTGCGTGTCCGAATCCCAGAGCCGCGAACGCACGATCGCCTTCGAGCAATGGAAATATGCCGCGTCGATGTGGATCAGCACCACCGTGCGCGGCGCCTTCCCGTCGACGGCAAAGCGCGCGAGCAGGCCGGGCTCGGCGCTGATCGTCGCGCGGCCGTTCACGCGCAACGTCTCGCCGACGCCGGGAATCAGGAATAGCAGCGACACGCGCGGATCGGCCACGATGTTGCGCAGCGTATCGATCCGGTTGTTGCCCGGCCGATCCGGCAGCGCGAGCGTTTTCGGATCGACGATCGACACGAATCCGGCCACATCGCCGCGCGGTGAAACATCGGTGCCGTGCGGCCCGACCGACGACAGCGCAACGAACGGCGACGCGCGCACGAACGCCTGGTAGTCGTCGTTCAGGTGGTCGATTTCCTTCCACAGTGCACGTTCGTGCGGCGTCCCGTAGATGGCCTCGAGTTGCGCGACAGTCGTGATCTCGTGAGTCACATCAGCATCCTTGCGTCGATGTTGCGGCGCGGGGATGAACCGGAAGCGCCGTCCCGCCATCGTACACGCGCCGCCCGCTCGCCGTCTGGCCGTTCAGGCCGTCGCGGTCTCGCGCTGCAAGGCCGGCAACGCCAGGTTCGTGCGGAAATCGTCGCCGCGGTAATCGGTATCGAGCAGGTCGCGCCGGCGCAATTCGGGCAGCAGCCCGTTGAGCAGCAGGTCCTCCTGGTCGGGCTGCCCGAGCCCGTGCAGCGACAGCACGTCGACGAGCCCCGCGCGATAGCGCGTTTCGATCGCATCGGCGAGCTGTTCGGGTGTGCCGGCGACGAACCAGTGGCCGGTTTCCTGTGCGCGGATGATCAGTTCGCGCAACGTCAGGCGCTGCCGCGCATAGCCGACGAAGATCGCGACGCGGCCGCGCCGGCGATGCACGCTGTCGATCGCCGGCAGCAGCGATCCCGGCAACGGCTGGTCGAGCGGCAGGTCGCGCAGGTCGACACCGCCGCCGAGCATGTCGGCGAGCTTCAGCCGGCCTTGCTCGTAGTCGATGCGTTCATGCTTGTCGCGCAGCCGTCGCGCGACGTCGGCGTCGGATTCGCCGATCACCGAGTGGAACGAGTTCATCACGAGCGGCAGCCGCCCTGCCCGGCCGAATGCGGCCGCCTGCCGGTGCAGTTCGCCGACGAACGTGCGCGCATCCTCGAGCGTCGGCTGCGACGTGTAGACGACTTCCGCAAACCGCGCGCCGAGCGTCACGCCGCTCGCCGACTGCCCCGCCTGAAACAGCACGGGGCGCCGTTGCGGCGAAGGCGGCACGTTCAACGGCCCCTGCACCTGGAAGTGCGCGCCACGGTAATCGATCGGCCCGAGCTTGAGCGGATCGACCGACACGCCGCCGCTCGGCGTGCGTCGCACCGCGTCGGGATCGTTCGCGTCGAACAGCGCGTTGACGACTTCGACGAATTCGGCGGCGCGCGCATAGCGCTGCTCCGGGTCGGGCAACGCGGCGTCGCCGAAATTCTCCTCGCCGACCGACGACGTCACCGCGTTCCACGCGGCGCGGCCGCCGCTCACGTGATCGAGCGTGCCGATCAGCCGCGCAAGGTTGTACGGATGGTGATACGTGGTCGACACCGTCGCGACGAGCCCGATGGCCGACGTCGCCTGGCTCAGCGCGGCCAGCGCGACGATCGGCTCCTGGCTGCCGGTGCTGCCGGCGAGCCCGGCCGGATCGGCCTGCAACAGGTCGGCCGTGAAGAGGCCGGTGATCTTTTCGGCTTCCGCCTTGCGCGCGAGCGCCGCCGCGCGACGCATGCCTTGCGCAGGATCCGCATCGCCCGGCGCAGCCAGCACGCTCGCGGCGCCGACGAGCGTCTTCAGCCGTCTGCGTGTATCGCTCATGATGCGGCTCCGGCATGCGCCGCAGGTCGGCCGGTTGACATGATTCGCTCGTTCATCGGTATTCCCCACGATTGCGTTCGATCGGCGGACCCGAGCCGGCACCATGCTGCCGGCGATCACGCGCCGGGGCATCCGGCAGGGTCCATGCGTGCGCCGCAAGGCGCGTAGCCATCGACCATAACGCAGGCCACCCGGTGAGCCGGAACGAATATTTTCGGCTTTCGATATTCTTCTTGATTGTTTGACCGTGCAAACGGCGTCGAAAAATAATCCGGCATGCCTAACCAGTTGATCGTGCCGCTTCGAACCGCGCCGGTCGCACCCTCATGACGTCCGACGCCCCTCATTCCGCCGCAGCGCTACCCGCCCTCCCGTTTCGCCTGAGCGTGCTCGACAAGAGCCCCGTCGCACCGGGCGAAACCGCCGTGGAGGCACTCGCGCGCAGCGTGTCGCTCGCGCGCTTCGCCGACGATGCGGGCTATCACCGCTACTGGCTCGCCGAGCATCACAACACGGCCGCGCTCGCATGCCCGTCGCCGGAAATCCTGATCGCGCATGTGCTCGCACACACGCGGCGAATTCGTGTCGGATCGGGCGGCGTGATGCTGCAGCACTACAGCCCGTACAAGATCGCGGAGAACTTCAACCTGCTCGCGTCACTTGCGCCCGATCGCGTCGATCTCGGCATCGGCAAGGCGCCGGGCGGGCTGCCGTTGTCGACGCGCGCGCTGCAGGCCGGCTACGACCCGGCGCAACGCGCGTCGTTCGCCGAACTCGCAGCCGAGCTGAAGCGCCATCTCGACGGCAGCGGCACGCCGCCGGACGACGCGGGGCACACGGACGCCACGCTGCACGCGACACCGTTTCCGCCCGTGGCCGCCCAACCGTTCCTGCTCGGCGCGAGCGCCGAAAGCGCCGCGCTGGCCGCCCAGCTCGGCTGGGCGTTCGTCTATGCGTCGCACCTCAACGCATCCACCGCCGATCTGGAACGGAGCTTCGACGCATACCGCCACGCATCGGGCGGCCGCACGCCGCTGCTCGCCGTATCCGTGATCGTCGCAGCCACGCGCGAAGCGGCCGCGCGACTCGCGAGCGGGCATCAGGGCTTTCGCGTGCAAGTGGGCGACACGCCGGCGGTCAACGTCGGCAGTCTCGAACAGGCACACGCGTACATCCGCCAGGCGGGGGACGGGCCGCATCGGATCGACGCGCGCGAGACGCGGATCGTGCACGGCACGCGCGACGACGTGCTGCGCGAACTCGACACGCTGCATCGCCGCCACGGGATCGCGGAATTCGTCGTCGACACACCGCTTGCCGATGCAGCGCCGAGGATTGCGTCGCTGCGGCTTCTGGCCGGTGCGTCGGCGGACAGCGGCGACCCCGCGGCGTCACGACGCGCGACCGAAGAAACGCCACGGACACCGCACACCGCCGCCGTCACCCGTCAACCCGACCTCGAAGGCGCCGCACGATGACCGATACGATCCGCATTGCCGGCGCCGACGACGTGCCGGCCCTTTATGCGTTGCTGCAGGACGCGTATGCGCCGCTCGTGCCGCAGGGCGTGCTCTTCAACATCGTTCGCTCGCCGATCGAGCACGTCGCGCAGACCGTTGCGCGCGAAACGACCTTCGTGCTCGAACGCGCCGGCGCCGACGGCCGCCGCGCGCCTGCCGCGACGCTGACCGTGCGGTTCCCGTGGGTGTCCGGCGAGCGCCACCGCACGCCGTATCCGTTCCTGCACTGGTTCGCGGTGGCGCCCGCGTTCAAGCGGCAGGGACTCGGCCTCGCACTGCTCGACCACGTCGAAGCACAATTCCTGACCGAACAGGTCAAGGCGCCCGCGACCTATCTCGCGACCGCCACCAATCATCCGTGGCTGCAGCCGTACTACGAGCGGCAAGGCTATGTCGCGTTCGACCATTCGACGAACACGCTCGGCACGCCGCTCGTCTGGCTGAGAAAGATCCTGATCCCGGATCTCTACCGGGAACCGCCGGCGGCGGATGCCGCCCAGGGCGCCGGGCGTGTTCGCGCGAGCGCATGACGTTCCACGCGCTCCGTTTCGACACGCCTCTCGCACCGCGCTTCGTCGTGCCCCGTTCCACCCGCCATGCCACTTGTAAAGGATTGCCCCGCATGACCTTCGCTTTTCCGGATTTCACGCTCCGCGCGTCGCGCCGCACGGCATCGGCCGCGCTGCTGTTCGCCCTCGCCTTGCCGCCCGCGGCGTTCGCCCAGGGCACGCCCGTCACGGGCGGCACGCTGACCTGGGGCGTCGAATCCGAGCCGCGCACGCTGAATCCGCAATTGAACGGCCAGGACAAGGTCGAGCTGCTGCTGCGCAACGTGTATGAGAGCCTGCTCGCGCGCAAGCCGGACGGCAGCTTCGTGCCGTGGCTCGCGACCGGCTACAAGGTGTCGCCCGACGGCAAGACCTACACGTTCACGCTGCGCGACGGCGTGAAGTTCAGCGACGGCGCGCCGCTCGACGCGCAGGCCGTCGCGCGCAACTTCCTGAACGCACGCAATCCGGCGTATTCGGGCGGCAGCCAGCTCGCGGCGCAGATCCTGCACGTCGCGGACGTGAAGACGCCGGACGCGCGCACGGTCGTGATCACGCTCGACGCGCCGTATGCGCCATTCCTGACCTTCGCCGGCCGGTTCGCGCTGCTGTCGCCGAACGCGTTCGACCGGCCGAGCGTGAAAGCGGGCGGCACCGACGTCGCCGGCACCGGCCCGTTCATCCTGCGCCGCTACGTGAAGGGGCAGGAAATCGAATTCGCGAAGAATCCCGACTATCGCTGGGCGCCGCCGACGGCGGGCCATCAAGGCCCGGCCTACCTCGACCGGATCGTCTACCGGTTCCTGCCGGAATCGTCGGTGCGCACCGGCGCGCTGCTGTCCGGCCAGGTCGACGTGATCGAGGGCGTATCCGGCAACGACGCGGCATTGATCCGCAAGAACCCGGACTTCACCTACCAGCACGCGCTGAACACCGGCACGCCGTACTCGCTGTTCCTGAACGTCGGCTACGGCCCCACGCAGGACGTGAAGGTGCGCCGCGCGCTGCTCGAAGGGCTCGACACGACCGGCATCGTGCAGTCGATCTATCGCGGCGAGCGGACGCGCGCATGGGGCATCACGTCGCCGATCGACCCGCTCTACGACGCACGCATCGAGAAGACCTACGGCAACAATCCGAAGCTTGCCAACCAGTTGCTCGACGAGGCCGGCTGGAGCGCACGCGACAGCGGCGGCTACCGCACGAAGAACGGCGAACGGCTGACGATCGCGGTGATCCAGGCGCAGGCGACCGTGCGCGACCAGCGCGACGTGCTGCTGCAGGCGCTGCAGGCGCAGGCGCGGCAGCGGCTCGGCGTCGACCTGAAGATCCAGTACGTCGACGACGGCACGTACGTCGAGGCGCGCAAGACCGGCAAGTTCGGCTCGATCGCGAACTCGAACACGCCGCCGGACGGCATCGACATCGAAGGCCATTACCTGCCCGTCGATCGCGGCGGCGCGCTGAACTACAGCCGCGCGGCGGCGCCGGAACTGACGCGCTGGCTGCAGGCGGCCGCGCGCACGCAGAACGTCGCGGAGCGCAAGACGCTGTACGGCGAGCTGCAGCGCTTCGCGATCAACGAGCAGGCGTACGCGGTGCCGCTGTACGAACCGGAGGACCAGATCGCCGCCGCGAAGGCCGTCCAGGGCCTGCGCTTCCGCCCGTTCGCGCAGATGCCCGAGAACCCGTACGACGTGTGGGTGAAAAAGTAAGCGAGCAAGCTACACCGGTCCGTCGCACGCGGCACCGGCAGGAGAAGCCGAGCATGAACCATCCGAGCGCCGTACCTGTTTCCGCTCATGACGCCGCGGCGCCCACGCCCGCCGCGCCGCCCGCATCGCCACCGGCCGCGTGGCGCCGCGTGCTGCGCTCGCCGGTGGCGACGCGGCTCGCCACCGGCGTACTGGTGCTGTGGGCCGCGATCACGCTGTCGTTCGCGGCCGTGCACGTCGCGCCCGGCGACATCGTCAGCATCCTGATCGGCGAGCAGCTGAGCACACCGCAGATCGAAGCCGCGATCCGCCGGGAATGGGGGCTCGACGAGCCGCTGCCGCTGCAATACCTGCACTACCTGTGGCGGGTGCTGCACGGCGACTTCGGCCGCTCCTACATCCTGAACACCGACGTCGCGCCGCTCGTGATCGGCCAGCTGTGGCCGACGCTGAAACTCACGGGCGCGGCGCTCGTCGTGACGCTCGTGTTCGCGGTCGGCCTCGCGGTGCTGACGGCCGGCCGCCGCTGGGCCGGGCGGGCGGCGTCCGGCGTCGAGCTGCTGCTCGCGTCGACGCCGTCGTTCTGGCTCGGGATCATGCTGCTGTTCGTGTTCAGCTTCACGCTGAAGCTGTTCCCGGTCGCCGGCGATCGGGGCTTCGCGTCGCTCGTGCTGCCGGCGCTGTCGCTCGGGCTCGCGCAGGGCGCGGTGATCGGCCGCGTGCTGCGCCAGGGCATCGAGCGCGCGCTCGACGAGCCGTATGCGCTGACCGTGCGCTCGTGGGGCATCGGCGAGCTCGCGCTGCGCGTGCGGCATGCGCTGCGCCACGCGGCGCTGCCGGCCGTCACGCTCGCCGGCTGGCTCGTCGGCGGGCTGCTGAGCGGCGCGGTGATCACCGAGCAGGTGTTCGGCCGGCCCGGCCTCGGCAAGATCACCGTCGACGCGGTGCTGTCGAAGGACATGCCGGTGATCCTCGCGATCGCGATCCTGTCGGCGGCGATCTATGTCGCGCTCAGCACCGCCGTCGACCTGCTTTATCTGCTGATCGACCCCCGCCTGCGCGACCGCCGCGCGCGGCATTGAACCGGAGATACCGATGTCCACGCCCCTCGACCTGCCGTGGCGCCCGCGCGCGCCGCTCGGCGCGGCCGGCTGGCTGCGCCGCCATCCGGGCCTCGCGCTTGCGGCCGTCTACCTGCTGCTGAACGCAGTCGCGGTGATCGCCCCCGGCTGGCTCACTCGCTACGACCCGCTGGCCGCCGATCCACTGGCCGCGCAGCTCGGCAGCAGTGCCGAACACTGGCTCGGCACCGACCAGCTCGGCCGCGACATCTTCTCGCGGGTCGTCTACGGCGCCCGCTACTCGCTGTCGATCAGCGCGGCGTCGATCGCGGTCGCGACGCTGTTCGGCACCGCGCTCGGGCTGTTCGCGGGGCTCGCGCGCGGCTGGCTCGACGAACTGATCTCGCGCTTTCTCGATGTGGTGTCGGCGTTCCCCGACCTGCTGCTCGCGCTGATGCTGATCTCGTTTACCGGCCCGGGCGCCACGAACCTCGTATTCGCGCTCGGTGTCGCGTCGGTGCCGCGTTTCGCGCGCGTGGTGCGCGCGCAGACCTTCGTCGTCGCCGGCTCCGGCTACGTCGAGCAGGCGCGCACGCTCGGCCTCGCGCCGGCGGTGCTGGTGTGGCGCCACGTGCTGCCGCACGCGATCGCGCAGGTGCCGGTGCTCGCGACCGTCGGGCTCGGCACCGCGATCATCGGCGCGTCGGGTCTGAGCTTCCTCGGCATGGGGCCGCAGCCGCCCGCCGCCGAGTGGGGGCTGATGCTCGCCGAGGGCCGCAACTACCTGTACAACGCGTGGTGGATCGCGGTCTGGCCCGGCCTCGCGATCACCGCGGCCGTCGTCGCCGTGAACGCGCTCGGCGGCTACTGGCAGGCTCGCTTCGAACGCCGGGAGACGACATGACGACCCACGCACCGGCACCGCACGCCACGCCGCTCGTCCACGTCGAACGCCTGACGATCGGGTTTCGCGGCCCGCGCGGCACGCGCCCCGTCGTCGGGCCGCTCGACCTCGTCGTCCATGCCGGCGAATGCGTCGCGCTCGTCGGCGAGTCGGGTTCCGGCAAGTCGGTCACCGCACGCAGCCTCGTCGGGCTGAACGGCCCGCACGCCGTGGTGGACGCCGAACGCCTCGAGATCGCCGGCGCCGATGCGCGGCGCCATCGCGAACGCGACTGGCGCGCCATTCGCGGCCGCCGGATCGGCTACGTGCTGCAGGACGCGCTCGTGTCGCTCGATCCGCTGTGGCGCGTGCGCGATCTCGTCGCCGAGGCGCTGCACGATACGCGGCGGCGCGACGTGCACGCGCGCAGCGCCGACCTGCTGCGCTCGGTCGGCATCGACGAGCCCGAACGGCGCTTGCCGCAGTATCCGCACCAGCTGTCCGGCGGCTTGCGGCAGCGCGTGCTGATCGGCACCGCGCTCGCCGGCGGCGCATCGCTGCTGATCGCCGACGAGCCGACCACGGCGCTCGACATGACCGTGCAGCGGCAGATCCTGTCGCTGCTGCGCGCGCGCCGCGAGGCCGGCGATGCGCTGCTGCTGATCAGCCACGATCTCGCGGTCGTCGCCGAACTCGCCGATCGCGTGCTCGTGATGCGGGCCGGCCAGGTCGTCGAGCAGGGGCCGGCGCGCGACGTGCTGACCGCGCCCGCGCATCCGTATACGCGCCAGTTGCTCGCCGCGATTCCGACGCCCGCATCGCGCGGGTTCCGGCTCGCGATGGATCCGCAGGCCGACGCCGCAGCCGCAGCCGCAGGCCCGGCCGCGCGCATCCCGCTGCCGCCCAAGCGAATCGAGGCCCGCGAGAAAGTGCTCGCCGTCGACGCGGTGACGAAGCGCTACGGCAGCCACGACGCGCCTGTCGCGGTGGACGGCGTGTCGTTCGCGCTGGCGCGCGGCGAGACGCTCGGCATCGTCGGCGAATCCGGTTCCGGAAAATCGACGATCGCGCGGATCGTGCTCGGCCTGACCGAGCCGGACAGCGGTACCGTCGCGCTCGACGGCGAACCGTGGAGCGGCGTGCCCGAAGCCGCACGGCGCGCCCGCCGCGCGCGGCTGCAACTGATCGCGCAGGACCCGTACAGTTCGTTCGATCCGCGCTATTCGGTTGGCCAGATCATCGGCGAGAGTCTCGATGCGATCGGCGTGCGCGGCGATGCGCGCCGCCGCCGCGTGCTGCAGCTGCTCGACGAAGTGCGGCTCGGCGCCGGCTGCATCGACCGCTATCCACGCGAATTGTCGGGCGGCCAGCGGCAGCGCGTCGCGATCGCGCGCGCATTCGCGCCGAACCCGGCGCTGCTCGTCGCGGACGAACCCGTCAGCGCGCTCGACGTGTCGATCCAGGCGCAGGTGCTCGACCTGCTCGCCGACCTGCAGGCCGAGCACGGCACCGCGATGCTGTTCATTTCGCACGATCTCGGCGTCGTGCATCACGTCGCCGACCGGATTCTCGTGATGCGGCGCGGCCGCGTGGTCGAAAGCGGCCCGGTCGGCACGGTGTTCGCCGCGCCGTCGCATCCGTACACCGCGTCGCTGCTCGACGCGCTGCCCACGCTGCCCACGCTGCCCTCGCTGCCCTCGCTGCCCGCTGCGCGCCCGTCACCCGCGCGCGCCGCGGTCGCATGACATCCGCCCCTCTTTCGTTCCTTCCCGTCATGAGCCAACCGACTTCCGCTTCATCCCGCCCGATCCATCTCGGCGCCATCATCCAGGGCGCATCCGGCAACATGTCCGCGTGGCGGCATCCGGATGCGGTCGCCGACGCGAGCATCAACGTGACCTTCGTGCGCGAGCTCGCGCGGCAGGCCGAAGCCGCGAAGTTCGACCTGCTGTTCGTCGCCGACGGCCTGCACATCAACGCGAAATCGATCCCGCACTTCCTGAACCGCTTCGAGCCGCTCACGCTGCTGTCGGCACTCGCGCTCGTCACCGAGCGGATCGGGCTGGTCGGCACGCTGTCGACGTCGTACAGCGATCCGTTCACCGTCGCGCGGCAGTTCTCGAGCCTCGACCACCTGAGCGACGGCCGCGCCGGCTGGAACGTCGTCACGTCGCCGCTCGAAGGCTCGGCGAAGAATTTCTCGCGCGACAAACATCCGGAGCACGCGCTGCGCTACCGGATCGCATCGGAATTCCTCACCGTGACGAAGGGGCTGTGGGACTCGTGGGAAGACGACGCGTTCGTGCGCGACAAGGCGAGCGGCGTGTTCTTCGATCCGGACAAGCTGCACACGCTGAATCACGCCGGCGAATTCTTCTCGGTCGCCGGGCCGCTGAACATCGGCCGCTCGCGACAGGGGCGCCCGATCCTGTTCCAGGCCGGCGCGTCGGACGACGGCAAGGGGGTCGCGGTCGAGCATGCCGATGCGATCTACACGCGCCAGGAGACGATCCCGCTCGCGCAGGCGTTCTATGCGGACGTGCAGAAGCGGCTCGCGGCGCGCGGTCGCGCACCCGACAGCCTGAAGGTGTTCCAGGGCACGAGCGTGATCGTCGCGGCATCGGCCGCCGACGCGGAGGCGCAGTATCAGGACACGGCGCGGCTCGTGACGATCGACAACGCGCTCGACTATCTCGGCCGCTACTTCGATCACCACGACTTCACGCAATACGCGCTCGACGCGCCGTTCCCGGATCTCGGCGAGCTCGGCGGCAACCAGTTCCGCAGCACCACCGACACGATCAAGCGCGACGCGGCCGAGCGCGGCCTGACGCTGCGCGAGGTCGCGCTCGAGGCAGCCACGCCGCGCCCCGCGTTCGCCGGCACGCCCGAGCAGGTTGCGGACGGGTTGCAGGCGTGGGTCGATGCGCGCGCCACCGACGGCTTCATCGTGCGCGGCGGCACGCCGACGGCGTTCACCGAGTTCGCGACGAAGGTCGTGCCGATCCTGCAGGAACGTGGCGTCTACCGGCGCGATTACGAAGGCGCGACGCTACGCGAGCATCTCGGGCTCGCGTACCCGGTCAATCGCCACGCGCAAGCGGCCTGAATGCCGGCCGCACGGGGCGGGCGCATCGGGCAGCCGCCTGCCCGACCCGCCCCGGCGATCGGCTTCGGGCAACGACGTCGAATGGCAGCAGCAGCCCCCTGCCTACACCCTCCCCGCCAGATGAAACCGTGACGCCGGATGCCACAGCTGCACCGACGTCGCGACCTGCCCGCCGACCCACGTGCGCCGCCGCAGCAGCAGGCACGGTTCGCCGATTTCCATCACGAGGTGCCGGCGCACCTGCGCATCGGGCTTCTGCGCGTAGATGCGGAATTCCGCACGCTGGATCGGCGCGAGCCGCACCATGTAGTGGTTCGGCGTCTCGACCGTGAAATCCTGCTCGAGATACGCGGGAAACAGCGCCGGATTGACGTAGCGATCCTCGAACTGGATCGGCTCGCCCTCCTCGCAATGCACGATGCGCGAATGAAACACCGGCCCCGTGCGCAGCCCGAGCGCTTCGATCGCTTCGGGATCGTCGCTGCTTTCGAGCGTCATCACGCGCGCACTGTGCCGATGGCCGCGCTCGGCGATCTCGTCCGCGATGTTGCGGATCTCGAGCACCGTCGATTCGTAATGACGGCGCTCGACAAAGGTGCCTGCGCCCTGGATGCGGGTCAGCACGCGCTCGGCAGTCAGCTCGCGCAGCGCGCGCGACACGGTCATCCGCGCCACGCCGAACTCCTTGACCAGTTCGGCCTCGGTCGGAATCGCGCCGCCGGGCTTCCAGTCGCCGTTGGCGATCCGCTCGACCACGTAGCGCTTGATCTGCTGGTAGGCCGGCAGCGCGCGCGCCGGCACGTCGTCGCCCGGTACGGCCTCCGGCCGGGCCGCCGTGTATCGTTCCGCTTCGTTCATGCGCCCTCGATCGAATGAAGATGGGATGACCTGCCGGCCGCCGCAGCGCCGCTGCGTCACACCAGCGACGGCGGTACGCCCGCGACGATGGCGGCCGCGCTCGCGATGTCGTCGGCGAGCGGCCGGTCGTCGTGGTACGCCGGCACGCGTTCGCGCACGTAACGCCGCAGCGCGTCGGTCGGCGCCGCCCGCGATGCTTCGTTTTCCTGCAGATCGTACGCCTGCGCGGCGGCCAGCAACTCGATCGCGAGCACACGCGTGGTGTTCTCGATGATGTCGAGTGCCTTCAGCGCAGCCGGCGTCGCGTGGCACAGGTGATCCTCCTGCAGGCCCGACGTGATGCCGCCGTCGAGGCTCGCGGGCGCGGCGAGCCGCTGGTTCTGCGCCACCAGCGCGACCGCCGTGTACTGCGCGATCATGAACCCGGAACACGTGCCGCCCGGCGCCGCGAGAAAGGCCGGCAGCCCGCTCACGAGCGGATTGACGAGCCGGTCGAGCCGCCGCTCGGCAATCGCCGCGACCTGCGCCATCGCGGCCGCGAGGCTGTCCATCGCGAGCGCGATGCCCGCGCCGACCGCATGCGCCTGCGAATGCACGGTCGGCGCGTCGCGCGTGCCCGCGACGATCGGATTGTCGGTCACGGACGCGAGCTCGCGGTCGACGACTTCCGCCGTGACCGCCAGCACGTCGCGCGCCGCGCCGTGCACGTGCGGAATCGTGCGCAGGCTGAGCGGATCCTGCGTATGCCGCCCGTTCGCCGCGGCGAGCATCGCGCTGTCGGCGAGCATCGCGCGCAGGCGCGCGCCGACGTGCCCGATGCCGGGCGAAATGCGCAACGCCAGCGAGGCCGGATCGAACGCGGCGAGCTGGCCGCCGAGATTCTCGAAACTCGTCGCCGCGATCCAGTCGGCCCAGTCGAGCAGCCGCTCCGCGCGGGCGAGCGCGAGCGCGGCGAGCCCCGTCACGCACGGCGTGCCGTTGACCAGGCTCAGCCCCTCCTTCGCACCGAGCGCCAGCGGCTCGCGGCCGATGCGGCGCAGCGCTTCGTCACCGCGCACGCGTTCGCCGCGATGACGCGCGTGGCCGTGCCCGATGCAGACGAGCGCGACGTGCGCCATGTGGGTCAGGTAGCCGACCGACCCGTGCGCCGGCACTTCCGGCAGGCAATCGTGTTCGAGCAGCGCGACCAGCTGGTCGACGATGTCGGCCCGCACGCCGGAATGCCCGTGCGCGTAGTTGTTGATCGCGGCCGCGATGATCGCGCGCGTTTCCGCCGCGCCGAGCGGCGCGCCCACGCCGACCGCGTGGCTCATCAGGATGTTGCGCGACAGCGTACCCTGCTGCGCGGGCGAGACGATCACGTCGCACAGCGCACCGACGCCCGTGTTGACGCCATACGCGCGAATGCCGCGCGCGACGATCGCGTCGACGAGTTCGCGCGCCGCGACGACACGCCCGCGCGACTCGTCGGTCAACGCGAGCGGCGCGCCGGCCGCCACCGCCGCAATCTGCCGCCAGTCGAGCGGCCGGGCCGAACGGAATACCGTCATGGCAGCCTCAGTTCGCGGCGCGGTCATGATGGCTCGACACGAACTGGCGGAAGCGTTCGGAGCACTGGCCGCCGAACAGTTCGCCGGGCGTGCCGTCCGCATCGACCTCGCCCTGATGCAGGAACATCACGCGGTTCGACACGTGCCGCGCGAAGCCCATTTCGTGCGTGACGACCAGCATCGTGCGCCCTTCCTCCGCGAGCGAACGCATCACGCGCAGCACCTCGCCGACCAGCTCGGGGTCGAGCGCCGACGTCGGTTCGTCGAACAGCATCACCTTCGGATGCATCGCGAGCGCCCGCGCGATCGCGACCCGCTGCTGCTGGCCGCCCGACAGATGGGCCGGATAGTAGCCGCGCTTGTCCGCGAGGCCGACGCGCGCGAGCAGCGCCTCGGCCTCCTCGACCGCCTCCGCGCGACTGCGCTTCTGCACGCGCAGCGGCCCTTCGACGAGATTGTCGAGCACGGTCATGTGCGACCACAGGTTGAAGTTCTGGAACACCATCCCGAGCTGCGAGCGGATGCGGTCGACCTGGCGCCGGTCGCCCGGATGCAGCTTGCCGTCGCGCGCGCGCTTCATCTTCAGTTCCTCGCCGGCGAGCGCAACCGAGCCGTCGTCGGGCGTTTCGAGCAGGTTCAGGCAGCGCAGGAAGGTACTCTTGCCCGATCCGCTCGCACCGAGGATCGAGATGACGTCGCCTTCGTGCGCATCGAGCGAAATGCCCTTCAGCACGTGGTGATCGCCGAACGACTTGTGGATGTTCCTGACCGACAGGGCGACGGGAGCAGCGGTGTTCATCGATTTCTCCGGGAAGGAAGGACGCGGTCAGGATGCGACACGTCGCGCATTGCGGGCGTCGGCCGCGGGTGCGCCGGACGGCTTCGGCGCGCGCAGGTGGCCCGACAGCCGCCATTCGAGCGCGCCGAGCAGGCGGACGACGATGAAGTTCAGGCCCAGGTAGATGAGGGCCGCACACACAAACACCTCGGTCGTCCGGTAGGTTTGCTGAATGATCTGCTGCGCGACGCCCGTCACCTCCCACACGGTCACGAGGCTGGCGAGCGCGGTGGACTTCACCAGCAGCACGGCTTCGGTCGAATACGCGGGCAGGCACTGGCGCAGCGCGATCGGGCCGATCACGCGGCGCAGCAGCGCGAAGCCCGACAGGCCGATCGAATAGCCGGCCTCGATCTGCCCGACCGGCACGGCCATCAGCCCGCCGCGCAGGATCTCGGCCGTGTAGCCGGCCGTACAGAGCGCGAGCGACAGCACCGCGCACACGTACGGCTCGCGCAGCAGCGGCCACATGAAGCTCTCGCGGATCACGCCGAACTGGCCGAGCCCGTAGTACACGAGAAACATCTGGATCAGCAGCGGCGAGCCGCGAAACACGAGGATGTAGGCACGCGCGAAGCGGTTCGGCAGCCAGCGCGGCGACACGCGCATCGTGACGATCACGAGCGACAGCAGGCCGCCGAGCACGAGCGACGCGAAGAACAGCCCGAGCGTGGTCGGTACCGCCGCGAGCAGCTGGCGCAGCGTGTCGAACAGGAAGTCGAAATCGAGTGACATGTGCGCTCCGTCAGTTGCGTGCGAAGTTGCGGCGGAACGACCGGCCGACGATTGCTTCGGCCCGGTTGAACACGCGGTTCGACAGCCCCGTCATGACCAGGTAGAGCGCGCCGCCCGCGACGAAGAACACGAAATACTGGTGGGTCGAATTCGCCGCGATCTGGCTCGTGCGCAGCAGCTCGGCAAGCCCGGTGACCGAGATCAGCGCCGAATCCTTCAGGCTCAGCTGCCACACGTTGCCGATGCCCGGCAACGCGAAGCGCAGCACCTGCGGAATCAGGATGCGGCGCAGGACCATGCTGCGCGGCATGCCGATCGAGCGCGCCGCTTCGAGCTCGCCCTTCGACACCGCGAGCACGGCCGCGCGATACACCTCGGCCTGGTACGCGCCGGAAATCATCCCCACCGCGAGCGCGCCGATCACGAACGGCGGCACGCCGATGAAGCCTTCCGCGCCAAACCACTGGCCCACGGCCGTGACGAGCGTCGAGCCGCCGAAATAGAACAGGTAGATGACGAGCAGTTCGGGCACGCCGCGAAACACCGTCGTATACAGGTCGCCGAGCAGGCGGGCGCTGCGATAGCGCGACAGCTTCGCGGCCGCGATGCCCGCGCCGATCACGGCGCCGACCGCGAGCGCGGCAAGCGTCAGCGCAACCGTCATCAGCGCGGCGAGCAGCAGCACGCCGCCCCAGCCTTCGGTTCCGAAGCCCAGCATTTCAAGGATCGCCATGCGTGCCTCCCGGCAAGCGTTGATAGGATCGGCGGGATGCGCGCCGCCGCGCGCGGCTCATGCCGCTTGCGCGGCGGCGGCCGGACGTGCGCTTACGGCGTGACGTCGGTCTTGAACCACTTGTCGGCGAGCTTCTTCACGGTGCCGTCCGCGAGCGCGGCGCCGATCGCCGTATCGAACTTCGTCTTCAGGTCGGCATCCTGCTTGCGGAACGCGAGCCCTTCACCCGGCCCCCAGATCGGGCCGCCGAGCTTCGGGCCCGCGAGCACGATCGATGCGGTGTCCTTCTTCGTGTTGTTCGCCGCGTAGTACGTGACATCGTCGAACGACGCGTCGATGCGGCCGGCGACGAGGTCGAGATCGCGCTCGGGCGAGGTCTTGTACACGCGGATCGACGCGATGTCCTTGAAGCTGTCGTTGATGAACTTCGTGTAGACGGTGCCCGACTGGATGCCGATCGTCTTGCCCTTCAGCTGCTTGCGCAGCGCGTCGACGGTCGATTTGTCGGCATTCGCGTCGCCCGACAGCTTGACGATCGGCGCGCCCGGCGCCGCCTTCGGCAGGATCTTCGTATCGGTGACGGCGAAGGTCGCGGGCGTCGCAGCATACGGACGCGAGAAAAGCAGGATCTTCTCGCGCTCCGGCGTGATCGAGATCGCATCCATCAGGACATCGAACTTGCCGGCCTGAAGCCCCGGAATCATCCCATCCCAGTCCTGCGCGACCATGTTGCACTGCACCTTGATACGCTCGCACACGTTGGCGAGCAGCTCGGGCTCGAAACCGCCGAGCTTGCCGCCCGGCAGCGTGAGGTTCCACGGCGCGTAGCCGCCTTCGAGCGCCACCGTCACCGTCTTCCATTCCTTCGCCTGCACCGGCGCGGAAAGCGTGGCCGCTGCCGCTGCGATGATGCCGATCGTCCTGACTGCCCACTTGATGCGCTTGCCGTTCACGAGATTTCTCCTTGTGTTGAAGATCGTCATCCCTTCGGTCATGCAAGCGGCCTCAGGAATTTGTCTATACAAGCATGCAAGAAGAAAAACCGACCGACAAGCGTTGATCAAAAAAAACCGGGTAAACGCGGGAAATCCCCTAATTCAGGGGCTCTGGCGCGCCTCGCGGTGGTGATCGGCGGCACGAACATGGTGCATTTCATCCGATCTTTCGGTCAGGATGACTAGACAAATTCTTGATTCGCCCGTTCCGCTAAACACACTAAAACCGCCGATCGAATCCCGCGGTCATGCCGGCACGCGTATCGCTCGCGTGCGTCCCGCGATGCCTGGCGACTGCGTGACGCGCATGCCCCCCACCTCACCACGCAGCAAACACGTCCTGCGCGATCCCGAATCCCGTGCTCATCCCGGCGCCGCTCGTCACGACGACGACGCGCGTGCCGTCGTCCGGCGCCTCGATCACGCAATCGGCATCGGCTGCCGACGGATAGCTGCCGGTCCAGCGCTCGACGATGTCCAGCTCCGGTACGTCGAGCGTCTCGTGCAGCAGGCGCAGGATCTGCGCATCGATCTCCTGCGTCGCGAACGGCAGCGGTGCGGCGCCGTATTCGTGCGAATCGCCCACCACGAGGCTACCGTCGGCGCTCTGCACCGCGATCAGGTGGATGCCGTAGCCGAGGCACTCGGGCTCCTCCGCCCGCAGGCGCGTGCGCAATGCGTCGGCGGCGGGCAGCGCCGCGAAACCCCCGTAACGCAGCAGGCTCAGGTCGCTCATGACGGCGGCGCGCAGCGCCAGCGCGCGGCGCGGCCGTACGCGCAGCATCTGCAACTGGCACAGCCGCACCGCGTGCCGCGCGAACCAGTCGCCGTAAAGGTGACGGCTGTCCGCATTGCCGCAGACGATCACGCGCTCCGCGTGCAACACGCCGCGCGACGTACGCACGGTCGGCGTGCGCACCTCGTGCACCATCTCGCCGTAACGAAACGCCACGCCGAAGCGTTCCGCCAGCCAGGACGCAAGCAACCCGATCGCGGTACGCGGCTCGATGCGCAGTTCATGCGGGCTGTGCAGCACGCCTTGCGCACCGTCGAGCCGCAACTCGGGCGCCGCGGCTGCCGCTTCACCGGGTGTCATGACCCGGCAGCCGTCGGCCATGCCGGTCTGCATGAACGCATCGATCAGGCGCATCGCCTCGGGGCGGCGCGCAATCAGGTGGAGGCCCTTGTGAAGCACGTCGATGCCGGCTTGCGGCGCGACGTCCGCCCAGACCTCGCGGCTCGCCCGCGCACGCCGCCAGCTGTGTTCGGCGTGCTGCCCGGTGACGGTGACGAAGCCGAAATTGCGGATCGACGCGCCCACGCATGCGGCATCGCGTTCGATCACGCAGACGCGCAGCCCCTTGCGTGCCGCCGTATAGGCATGAGCGAGGCCGACGATGCCGGCGCCGACGATGATCACGTCATGGGAGTCTGCCGCTGCGATGGCGTTCACGATTGCACGTTCCTTCTGTCGAGATGACACGCGCCGCCTTCAGGGCGGGCGTATCGGTTGCTGTTTGCCGCGTCCCATGGACGGTTTCCCGGGTGCGAGGCGAACGGGCCGGCTCGCGTCGTTCGCTCCAGGGACTGGCGCACGATCCCGCACTATCTCGACGCGAGATGACATTCGAATGAAAAGCCACAAAACAGCATGATTTGGCATATTTTGCCATTTCGGCACGTGGCCCATCCCGCTTCGCCGGTCAGCGCGGCAGCGCAGCGGGATCGTAGCGATTGCGCGGATTCCACAGCATCCATCCGTCCGTGCCGGCCGCGTCGGCGGCGTCCGCCTGCGCACGGATGTCCGCCGCGTCGAATGCGCGCCGGTCGAACGCATAGTCGCGAAATGCCTGCAGCCAGGGCCGGAAGCGCACGCCGGCGAGCCCGGTGCGGCGCATTGCCTCCGCGAGCGAGCGCCCGACGATCTCGCCAGGGTGATCGGTCGGCTTGCGGCAGCCCGGCAGGCCCCACGTGAAGCCCGACGGATAGAGCATCGGCGAAATGTAGTCGACCAGCCCGCCCAGTGCGCCGAGCCGCTGCCCGATCTGCGTGTCGTCGGCATTCCAGCACACGTAGCCGAAGATGTCGGCCGACAGGTAGAGGTTGTAGGGCCGCAGCCGTGCGCGCGCGCCTTCCAGGAACCCGGTGATCGCGGCCACGCGGTTCGCCTCGGTGTTGGGCTCGCCGAACCGCAGGCCGCTCGCGTCGGGAAAGCGCAGGTAGTCGAACTGGATCTCGTCGAAACCCATCCGCGCGGCCTCCTCGGCCACGTCGAAGTTGTGTTCCCACGCGGCGCGCACGGTCGGGTCGATCCAGCGCAGGTGTTCGCGATCGCGCCAGATTCCGCCGGCCGCATCGCGCACGGCCCAGTCGGGATGCGCGGCCGCAAGCGGATCGTCCTTGAATACGACGAGGCGCGCGATCAGGTACAGCCCGCGCGCGTGGAATGCGCGGATCAGCGCCGGCAAGTCCGCGACGCGCGGCCCCGCCTCGCCGCCCCCTGCGCCGATCGCTTCGCGCGCGGCGCTGCGATACGGCGTCATGCCGCGATCGCCCTTCACGTCGATCACGAACGCGTTGACCGCCGTGCGGCCCGGCAACGCAAGCGCCGCGTCGCGCAGCGTGCGGTCGGCGATACCGTACGCCGACAGGTAGACGGCCTTGGGACGAAACGGAACGAGCCGCACCGTGCGCGCCGACTCGCGAGCGGCGAGCGCAACCTCCGCGCGTGCATAGCCGGGGGCGGTCACGCTGAGCGTCGCGTCCGACGGCGCGGCAAACGTGCCGGTCGCCGACGCAATCAGGCTGCTGCCCGATGCATACCCGAGCGCGCCCGCCACCGGCCGGCCGCTGTCAGCATCGACGACCGTCACCGAAACAGTTCCGGCGCGGCCGGTAACGCACGTGAGCACCAGCAGCATGCTTGCGAGCACGCGGCCAAGCATCGCCACGCGCTGCCGCCCGCCTCGACACGACTCATGCGCCTGCCGCCCGGCACGCGACCCACCAACGTTTGCCCGAATCTCCAACGCACACCTCGCGACGCGAATTCCCGTGGACATTGTTGCGACTCCGGCGCAACGCCACGTGAGGCAGATCAACGGTACGCCACGCGCCACCGCGCGCTCCGCGTCGATCGAAGCGTGCATCTAGGGCCCTGCACGCGTACCGGTGTCCTGACAACCGCCGCAAAGCCGGATCACGCCGCGGCGCTCCGGGTTCTGCCAGTAGAACCGCACATCGACACCGCCGTGCGCCGGCACGACGACGTGCCGGACTTCCTGGACGCCCCGGTCGCGCGCCGACACCGTGTAACGCCCCGGCGGCACGCGTGCGAACAGGAACGGGCCGGCCGTGTGTGCGTCGACGACCGTCGATTTGCCGGAAGTCAACGTGACGTCGACATCGGACAGGTAATGCCCGCCCTTCGTCGCGAACATGATTCGCAGGTTGTAGCGCGGCGCGGCGGCACGAAACGCAGCGACCTCCTCCGCCCCGATGCCGCCCGTGATGTACACGGCGCCGTTCTGCTCAACGGGCTCGGGCAGCGCTTGAGCCGGCGCGTTCGGCGCAGCGGCCAGCAAACAGGCCGACAGCAGCAGCGCCCCGGCGATTCCAGTCCGCATTTCATTCTCCCGGTTCAGGCACGCGGGTGGCGATGCGGCTCGTTCGTTCGGGCGCGTCACGGCCGGCGTGCCGCGACGTGACGCATGCGCATCGTTGACGAAGCCAGCGTCGCGCGGAACGCCGATTTCCCGTTGATGCATGTCAAGCCCACCGGACAGGCCAGCGGCGCGGCACGACGGTGCGAGACCGTCGGTCGGACGGTACGGCGGGCCCACAAGGCCTGAAGCGGCGGCAGGCAGGCGCCGTTGTCCGTTCCGGCTGTCAGCCGATATTGCACGGCGCGTCGGAAATTTCCGACACGACGCCCCGACATCGGACAGCAAGCTCGGACCGCGCTGATTGTCGGGCCCCGGTCCGCCGCCAATACTGGAGACGTGACGGGACGCAACGCGTTCCGCGGCAGGCAAGGCGGTTTTCCAGCCGGCTGCCGCGAGATCCAGGAGCTGGCCATGACTCACCCGACCGCAGCACAAGCCGACGACGCCATGCCGGATCGCGACCTTCCGGTCGGCGCCCACCTCGTGACGCGGCGCCACGGTTACGTGCATCACGGGATCTATATCGGCGACGGCAACGTGATCCATTACGCGGGCCTGGCGCACAGCCTGAGCGGCGGCCCGGTTGAAATCGTCTCCATCGACGGCTTCTGCGCCGGTTTCGAACTCGCGATCGTCCGGCACACGCGGCCCCTGTACGACGGCACGGAAGCGGCGCGGCGCGCGGCCTCGCGCCTCGGCGAATGCCGCTACCGGCTGCTCACCAACAACTGCGAGCACTTCTGCCTGTGGTGCCTGTTCGGCGTTGCAAGGAGCGACCAGGTTGCGTCGTGCCTGCGCAACCCGGTTCACGGCATCGCGGTGGGCGTCATGCTGCTTGCCTGCGTGCTGGCCGCGCGGCTGCATGCGGCAGCCTTCGAACGCACGCCGGACGCCGGCACCTGCCCGGTTCAGTGCGGGGCCTAGCGCCGCCGCTCGACAGCGTCGGCGGATGCCGCATGCACCCGCCCCCAGCGCTTCGCCTGCGCGATCGCGATACGGATCGCGCTGCCTTCGGCACGCCCTCGTCGCAGCAACGCGTTGGCGATCTCGATCGCCTTGCCGCGCACCGGCGGCGGCAGGTTCCGCATCGACGGCGGATAGCGTTCGTCATCCCACGGCACGGTGGCCCCCTCTCGTACCCGCGTGCCGATCCCGACATCCCTGTCCGTGGCTCGCGCAGCAGGATCCCAGCCATTGTGCGACCCCCATGACGTTCTGCCGGGCGTGACCCCAAATGGAAACGGCATCCGCGAACGACGCTGGCGAACCCGCGATCGGGCATTCGATCACGGTCGCTCCCGCGCGGTTTGCAGCAATCCGTTCATGCAGCGGGTATCACACGCATCCGTCATCAGGTAGCGCGGCAGCGCCATGACCGGTACCGGATGCGCGGCCAGCAACGGGCGCAGCACGTCGTAGACCGAGCGGTGACCGTCGTCCACCGTGATCGCGACCGCCCGCGCCGGCAGCGCGTTCGCCTGCCCCGCGTGCCAGCGCACGATGTCGGCAAGCGGCACGATGCGGTAGCCGTTCGCCTCGATCGCACGCAATTGATCGTGGAAGGTCCCGGTGCGCACCGTCATCGAATCCAGGCGTTGCGCGGCAAACCGGTGATAGACGAGGATCAGCACGCGCTGCGGCACCGGCTCGCCCGTCACCGTGCCGGCGAAAGACACCAGCGGCCAGCACGACAGCAGCAGGCAGACGATCGCGCGCACGCTCATGCCGCACCACGCGCAATGGCCGCGCCACTTGCCTGCGCAACCAGTTCCGCATGAATCCGTTCGACGTCGGCGCGCGTGCCCAGCGCGGTGCCGGGATGCTCGACCGAAGCCGCCGACGCCGCCAGCGCATAGCGGCAAGCATCGTCGAACGGCGCGCCGCGTGCGAGCGCCCAGACCATCCCGCCGACGAAGCTGTCGCCGGCACCCACCGTGCTGCACACCGTCGCGGGCCTGCCCGGCAGGCGCAGCGCGCGCTCGCGCGTGACGACCCACGCGCCGCGCGCGCCGAGTGTCAATGCAACGATGTCCGCCCGCCCTTGCGCGACGAGTTCGGCCGCCTTGCCGCATGCCGACGCTTCCTCGAGCGGTTCGCCGGCCAGCGCGCTCAGTTCGTCGAGGCTGGGCTTCACGAGATGCACCCCGGCGTCGAGGGCCGCGCGCAGCGCCGGGCCCGCCGCATCGACGACCACGCGGGTGCCGTTGGCGGCGGCCGTCCGCGCGAGCGTCGCATACAGGTCGTCGGGCGCGCCCGGCGGCAGGCTGCCGCTCAGCACCAGATAGCGCGGCGCAGGCTGCAGCGCCGCGATGCGCGCCGCGCAGTCGCGCCACTCGGCCGCCGTGACCAACGGCCCCGGCATCAGGAACCGGTACTCGCGCCCCGTCGCCGTTTCGGTCACGCAGACGTTCTCGCGCGTCTCGCCGGCGATCCGCATGCGCACGGCCGGCACCTGTTCGGCGTCGAGCAGCAGCGTCAGCACATCGCCGGTCGGCCCGCCCGCCAGGTACAGCGCGACGCAGTCGCCGCCGAGCCGGTGAACGGTCCGCGCGACGTTGATCCCGCCGCCGCCGGGGTCCCGCCGTGGCCGCGCGCAGCGCAGCTTGTGCGTATCGACGATGTGCTCGACCGACGTCGAGACATCGACGGCCGGATTCAACGTAACGGTAACGATCTCGGTCATGGCGCGTAGTCGGTAAAGGGCGTGATGCGCGGGCTTGCCCGCCGCGCGCGTGCGGCCGCGGCGGGTGCCTGATGCCTGATGCCTGATGCCTGGCGCCGGCCACCAGCGCCGGCCGGTCCTGGCACCACCTTACGTGCGCGCCTTCTCCCGGCATTGACGACCGTCAAGCGATGCCGCAACAGCACCGGATTGCGCTCGATCAACGACGCGGGCGGGCAGGCCCTTACATTAGGTCATCCGTCGTCGCCGAGCCCCGCCATGGACGAGCAACCGCTTTGCACCACCGTGTTCGCCGAACGCTATGCGCAGCCCGGCGAAACGTCGCGCGCGGCCGTCTTCCAGCGTGTCGCCCGTGCACTGTCGCTCGCCGAGCCGCCCGCGCTGCGCGCCCGGGCCGAGCGCACGTTCTTCCAGAACCTGCAGCGCGGCGCGATCGGCGCCGGCCGCATCATGGCGAATGCCGGCGCGACGACGGGCGGCACGATGGTCAACTGCTTCGTCCACCCGCTCGCGGTTCCGGACGACACGCCGCTGCAGGGCGTCGATGCGGCGCTCGCGCAGGCGCTCGACGACGCGCGGCTCACGCTGCTGATGGGCGGCGGAATCGGCTACGACTTCTCGCCGGTGCCGCCCGCCGGCGCGTACGAACGCCGCCTGTCGCCCGAGCGCGGCGTATGCGCGGCGATCGACCGCTTCGATGCGATGTGCCGCGCGTTGCCGTTCACCGGCCCGCGCCGCGGCGCGCAGATGGGCGTGCTGCGCTGCGATCATCCGGACCTGCTCGCGTTCGTCACGGCCAAGCACGGGCGGGCGCGCTGGCCGACCTTCAACCTGTCCGTCGGCATCACGGACGCGTTCATGGAAGCAGTCGCGCACGACCTGCCCTGGGCGCTCGTCCATCACGCACCGCGCCATGCAGCCGCCATCGCGTCGCCCCGGCGGCCGGACGGGCGCTACCTTCATGCGACGGTGCCCGCCCGCAAGGTGTGGCAGGCGATCGTCAACGCCGCACGCGACAGTGCCGAACCCGGACTGCTGTTCCTCGACACGATCCGCGACGCGAATCCGCTGCGCGAGCACGAACGGATCGACGCGACGAACCCGTGCGGCGAGCAGCCGCTGCCGCCCTACGGCAGCTGCGTGCTGGGGCCGGTCGACCTGCCGCGGTTCGTGCACCATCCGTTCGGCATCGACGGCGAGCCGCGCTTCGATTTCGCGGCGCTGGCCGACGCGGTGCACATCCAGGTTCGCCTGCTCGACGATGTGCTCGACCTGACCGCGTGGCCGCTCGCCGCCCATGCACGCGAAGCGCATCGGACGCGGCGCATCGGGGTGGGCGTGACGGGCCTGGGCGACGCGCTGACGATGCTGCGGCTGCGCTACGACAGCGTCGAGGCGCGCGCATGTGCGCGCAGCATCGCGCTGACGATGCGCGAGCATGCGTTTGCCGCATCGGCCGCGCTGGCCGCCGAGCGCGGCGCGTTTCCCGCGTACGATCCGGCCGCTTACCTGACCGGCCCCGCCTACCGCATGCGGCTGCCGCTGAAGGTGCATCACGCGATCCAGCGGCACGGGCTGCGCAACAGCCATCTGTTGTCGTTCGCGCCGGCCGGCAGCGTGAGTCTCGCGTTCTGCGACAACTGTTCGAACGGCATCGAACCGGCCGTCGGCTGGACCCAGCGCCGGATGGTTCGAACGGCAGACGGCCAGGCGCGCGCGTTCCGGGTGCAGAACCATGCGTACCGGCTGTTTCGCGCACTGCATGGCGACCGCGTCGCGCTGCCGGACTATTTCGCCACCGCGGCCGAGATCGCACCGATCGATCACGTCGCGATGCTCGCGGTGCTTCAGCCCTGCGTCGACGCCGGCATCTCGAAGACCGTGACGATGGACAGCCAGTGTTCGCTCGCGCAGGTCGACGCGCTGTTCTTCGCGGCATGGCGCGACCGGCTCAAGGGCATCACGGTGTTCCGGCCCGATCCGCGGCTCGCGTCGGTCGTCACCGACGATACGGCGCAACGACGCGACGGCGCGGTCTGCATCGGCTGTTGAGCGGACTGACCGACGGTGGCCGCCAGCCGGTCAGGCCGACGTGTCGGTGGCCGTGGCAGGCTCCGCATCGGCGTGCGCCGGCCCGGGCAGGCCGATGCCGTCGTCCGGCGGTGTAATGAGCGCCACCAGTGTGTCGTGATCGATCGTTTCATGCTGCAGCAGGCACCGCGCGATCCGTTCGAGCGCGTCGCGATGCTCGCCGAGCGTCGCCGTGACCCGCACGTGCGCGTCTTCGAGCAGCGCGCGCACCTCCTCGTCGATCAACTGCGCGGTGTGTTCGCTGCACCGGCCGTCGCCCGGCGTCCACACGCCGGGCGAACCGCCCTGCGGGGTCGCGTCGTCGAGCGTCGCGAGCCCGAGCTTCTCGCTCATCCCGTACTGCATGACCATGTGGCGCGCCAGCGCGGTCGCACGTTCCAGATCGTTCTGCGCGCCGGTCGACACGTCGCCGAACGCGATCTCCTCGGCTACCCGGCCGCCGAGCAGCACGTCGAGCCGGTCGAGCAGCTCGCTCTTGCGCAGCACGTAGCGATCCTCGGTCGGCACCTGCTGCGTGTAGCCGAGCGCCGCGATGCCGCGCGGGATGATCGACACCTTCTTCACCGGATCGCAATGCACGCGGCTTTGCGCGACGAGCGCGTGCCCGGCTTCGTGGTACGCGATGGTCCGCTTTTCCTCGTCGTTCATCACGCGGCTCTTGCGCTCCATGCCCGTCATCGCGCGGTCGATCGCTTCGTCGAAATCGGCCATGCCGATCGCCGGCTTGCCGAGTTCGGCCGCGTGCAGCGCGGCCTCGTTGACGACGTTCGCGAGATCCGCGCCGACGAAGCCCGGCGTGCGCTGCGCCAGCTCGGCCAGGTCGACTTCCGGGGCCAGCTTCACGCGCTTCGTCTGCACGGCCAGGATCTGCTTGCGGCCGGTCAGGTCGGGCCGGTCGATCGCGATGTGGCGGTCGAAGCGCCCGGGCCGCAGCAGCGCGGGATCGAGGATCTCGGGCCGGTTCGTCGCGGCCATGATGATCACGCCCGAATTGGCCTGGAAGCCGTCCATCTCGACGAGCAGCTGGTTGAGCGTCTGCTCGCGCTCGTCGTTGCCGGACATCAGGCCGACGCCGCGCGCCTTGCCGAGCGCATCGAGTTCGTCGATGAACACGATGCAGGGCGCCTTCTGCTTTGCCTGCTCGAACAGGTCACGCACGCGTGCCGCGCCGACGCCGACGAACATCTCGACGAACGCGGAGCCGCTGATCGTGAAGAACGGCACGGCCGCCTCGCCGGCCACCGCGCGCGCGAGCAGCGTCTTGCCGGTGCCGGGTGCGCCGACGATCAGCACGCCCTTCGGGATCTTGCCGCCGAGCCGCTGGTAGCGTTCAGGATTGCGCAGGAACGCGACGATCTGCTGCAGCTCGGCTTTCGCCTCGTCGATGCCGGCGATGTCGTCGAACGTGATGCCGGTTTCCTGCTGCACGTACACGCGTGCCTGGCTCTTGCCCATGCCGCTCAGGTCACGGACCCCGCCCGGCCGGCGCATCATGAAGCTCCAGAACGTGACGAGGACGATCACCGGCAATATCCATCCGGCAAGCGTTTCGAGCCAGCCCGAATCCGGCGCGCCGCGATAGCGGATGCCGGCGGCCGTGAGTTCGGCGACGAGACGATCGTCAGCGACCCGGTTGGTCGTGAAGCGCCACGGCGCCCCCGCCTTCTTCACGGCGGCCGCGTCGGAGGCCGGCAGGTTCGCACCGGCCTGCGGCATGCGCAGCACGCCCGAAATCGACGACGGGCCGATGTCGAGATCGTCGACGAGCCGCGCGTCGACCAGGCGGTGAAAGTCGCTGTACGAGATCGACGTCGTGGCCGGCTGGGCCATCAGCAGCTGATACGCCACCAGCACGGCAAATACGAACGGGATCAGCAGTCCGGAGTAATCGAGTGTCTTTTTCATCGCATCGGGCCCGTTTGCCGGACACACCGCCGTTCATGCATCGTCGCGCGTCCATTGCGCGCGCAGCATGTCCTCGCCATCGCGATAGTTGAGCGCGAGATCGCCGTGATGCGCATGCAGCAATGCTTCCCCCAGCCTTCGCACCATGTGCACGCCCGTCGTGCGGACGACGAGCGTATCGCCGGATTGCTCGATTTCCATGATGCGTTCGAGCGCGTGCTCGCTCGTCTCCAGATCGGCCTGGCGCTCGAGCAGGTCGAGAATCGTCGCCCGGTGCGCGCGCAGGTACGCGCCGTGCAACGCCAGCTCGCCCGCCGGCAGGTTTTCTCGCATGCGCCTGCAGGCCGGGCATTCGAGCTGGCGCCGGTCGAGCGGTGTCGCGTACCACGTCCAGCGGCCCGCGTCGCAGACGGCGCCGCAGCCTTCGCAGATCCGGTCGCCCTTCGGCCGCTTCGGATCGCGGTAACTGTCCTTCGTATGCGGTTGCATGCGCTGGTCGCGGCGCAGAGGGGTTCGGCCGGGGCCTGAATTCGAACGGTTCATGGCTGCTTCTCCTTGCAGTAGACAGCATGGGCCGGCCGTCAGCCGACGGTGAGCCGGTCGACGACCTCGCGCACGCCCCTCACCGACCCGGCCGCGCCGCACGCGGCGCGCCTTTCGGCAAGCGACGCGACCTTGCCCGTCAGCGTGATGACGCCGTCGACCGCATCGATCGCAATGCCCGCGGATTCGCGCTGCGCGCGACGCGCCAGCGCTTCGGCGATCCGCATGCCGACGTCCGGCACCGTGTGGTCCGTGCGCACCCGGATCCGGTTCGCGACGCCGACGACGCCGATCATCCGGCTGACCATCTTTTCCGCCGCGCGACTCTGGTATGCATGATCGACTTCGCCGTCGAGCGTCACGCAACCGTGGTCGACCTCGACGCGAATCTTGTGATCGCGCAGCGCCTCCTGCCAGCCGAGCGCGAACGTGATGGCGATTGCCAGCTCCTGATCCGCGCACGCGTTCTCCGGCGGTGTGACGTTCAGTTCGAGCACGAGCGCACGCGCATCCTCGACGTGCAGCGCCGTTTTCTGCGCCTCGAGCTTCTGGGCCCAGCTGTCGACCGAGCCGCGCAACGTGACGATCCGGTCGCGTACGTCGACGTCGATCCGCCGCGCGTCGATCGCCGGATTCCAGAACAGCGCCTGCTCGACATCCTGCTTGAGTGCTGCATCGGACTTCATTTCCGTCTCCCGTTGGGCCGCACCGGTCGTGACATTCGCGACCGGCGATCGGGCCGCACCGGATTCAGCATCGCGCACGCCGGTGCCGGCGGGTTGACGAGGATCAATCAACGGCGTGCCGGCGGCCGTGGCCGCCGGGTGCGCGAATGCCGGATTCGTCCGTTGATACAGATCAACCGTGCGGCAAAGCGCCACGCGATCATGACGCCAGACACCGCGAAACCCGCGCCGACCCGCGCGTTTCGCATCCGCACGACAGCCACGCCGCAGGAGACCGTCATGAACCGCAGGCAATACCGCATCGCGCTCGCGACGCTCAGCGTGTTCATCGCGCTCGCATCTCTGGCCGGCATCATTCACGGGATGCTGTTCGACGAGCGGGTTTTCAGATACTCGATCGTCACGCTGATCCTGAGCATCCTCTCGTTCGTCGTCCTGCTGAACCTCGCACCGGGCGACCGGCCGTGACGTGCACGATCGCGTCGGGCCCGGCACAACCCGCCGGCCCGGGGCCATTTTCCGGCGCGCCTGTCAACCGAAGCACCGCTCGAAACGCATTCCCGTCGAAGTGATTCAGATCAAGGGTAGGAGCGTCATTCGTCGGATATAAGTGAACCCGAAGCGGCGCCGCCATGTGGCGGCGCCCCCCGCGTTTCCGTATTCGCCGAGGCATTCCATGCGCGCCATCGCGCCTCCCGTCGTCTTCCGCAAAGCAGCGTCCCGATCCGCGCGTTTCGTTGCGCTCGCAACGGGTATCGGCCTGCTGTCCGGATGCCTGTCGCTCGCACCGCCGGACCAGCGCCCCGCAGCGCCGATCCCGGCCGCCTTTCCGGATCCGTCGGCCGGCGCCCCGCCCGCCGCTGCGGCCGCCGTTGCGCCGGTGCCCGCGTGGCAGGACTACTTCGTCGATGCGCGCCTTCGGGCGCTGATCGCGCAGGCGCTGGCCAACAACCGCGACCTGCGCGCGGCCGTTGCGCGCGTCGAACAGGCCCGCGCCGCCTATGGCATCCGCCGCGCGGACCAGTGGCCGACGATCGGTGCCGGCGCGGCCTATGCACGGTTTCGCGCACCGGGCGGGTTCCTCACGCCCGCCCCGTTCATCGGGCAGGTCTACGACGTCCAGCTGGCCGAAACGCAATGGGAACTCGATTTCTGGGGCCGCGTGCGCAGCCTGAAGGACGCGGCGCTGCAGCGCTATCTCGCGAGCGACGCGGCCCGGCGTGCCGCGACGCTGAGCGTGATCACGTCGGTCGCCAACGCGTATCTGACCCTGTGCGAATACGACGAGCGCATCGCGCTGACCCGCGCGACGATCGACACGCGCCGCGAGTCGCTGCGGATTTTCCGGCTTCGCCAGGCGGCCGGCGCGATCTCCCGCCTCGACCTGACGCAGGCCGAGATCCTGCTGCAGCAGGCGGAATCGCTCGGCGCCCAGTTGCAGCAGGCGCGCGCGTCGGCGGCCGATGCACTGGCGCTGCTGGTCGGCGCGCCGCCGGACCTGGCCGGCACGCCGCTCGTGCTCGACGACGGCGCCGTCGCGCCGTCGCTCGCGCCCGGCCTGCCGTCGTCGCTGCTCGCCCGGCGGCCGGACGTGATCGCGGCCGAGCACGCGCTGCAGGCGGCCCGCGCGAACATCGGCGCGGCGCGCGCCGCCTTTTTCCCGCGCATCGCGCTGACGAGCTCGATCGGCTCGGGCAGCAGCGCGCTGCATGACCTCCTGACATCCAGCACCGGCGTCTGGTCGATGATCCCGAACGTGACGCTGCCGCTGATCGACGGTGGCCGCAACCGCTCGAATCTCGCGCTGGCGCACGCGCAGCGCGACGAAGCGCTCGCGCAGTACGAGCGGACGATCCAGAGCGCGTTTCGCGATGTGTCCGACGCGCTCGCGTCGCGCTACTGGCTGGCCGACGAGGTGCGCATCGAGCGCGCGACGCTGGACTCACAGGCCGAACGGGCGCGCCTCGCGAAGCTGCGCTACGACAGCGGCGCGACCCGGTTCCTCGAGGTGCTCGACGCGCAGCGCGACCTGATGAACGCGGAGCAGCAATGGGTGATGACGCGTCGCGCACTGCTGTCGAGCCGCGTCGCGCTCTATGGCGCGCTCGGGGGCGCCACGCAAGACAGCGACGCGGCCGCCGCGCCACCGAACAACGCATCGACGAATCCGGATTCCCCACGATGAAAATCCTCAAGCGCCCTCTTCTGATCGGGGCAGGCGTCGCCGTGCTCGCGATCGCCATCACGTATTACGGATGGACGCGCTGGCGTGACGGCCAGGCCGATGCCGGCCTCGTGAGCGGCAACGGCCGTATCGAAGCGACCGAGATCGACGTCGCGACCAAGCTGCCGGGGCGTGTCACCGCGATGCTCGTCGACGAAGGCGACTTCGTGACCGCCGGCCAGCCGCTCGCGCGCATGGACGTGGTCGTCCTGCAGGCGCAGCTCGACGAAGCGCGCGCCCGGGAGCAGCAGGCGGTAAACACGGCCGCGAGCATCGACGCGCAGGTCGCGCAGCGGCGCAGCGACAAGGCGGCGGCCGAGGCCGTCGTCGTCCAGCGGGAAAGCGAACTGGATGCGGCGACACGGCGGCTCGCGCGTTCCGAGACACTGTCGCGCGACGGCGCATCGTCGATGCAGGAACTCGACGACGACCGCGCGCGCGCCGGCAGCCTGCGGGCGACCGTCAATGCGGCACGCGCGCAGGTACAGGCCGCGCAGGCCGCGATCGACGCGACCCGCGCGCAGCTCGTCGCCGCGCGCTCCGCCGTGACGGCCGCGCAGGCAACGGTCGCGCGCGTGCAGGCCGACATCTCGGACAGCGCCCTGACATCACCGCGCGACGGGCGCGTGCAGTATCGCGTGGCCGAATCGGGCGAAGTGCTGCCGGCCGGCGGCAAGGTGCTCAACGTGGTCGACCTGTCGGATGTCTACATGACGTTCTTCCTGCCCGAGACGGTCGTCGGCCGGGTGCCGCTCGGCGCCGATGTGCGGATCGTGCTCGACGCGGCGCCGGAGTACGTGATTCCGGCCCGTGTGTCGTATGTGTCGAGCACCGCGCAGTTCACGCCGAAGACGGTCGAGACGGCCACCGAACGGCAGAAGCTGATGTTCCGCGTGAAGGCGCGCATCGACCGCGACCTGCTGCAGCGCCATCTGAAGCTCGTCAAGACCGGGCTGCCGGGTGTGGCGTGGCTCAAGACCGATCCGCACGCCGCGTGGCCCGCGCGCCTCGCGATCAAGGTTCCCCAATGAAGTCGACGCTCCCGGCCGACCCCGCCGCCGGCGCGACCGAGGGGCCGCCGGTTGCCGAGCCCGTCGCGCGGCTGTCCGGCGTCTCGCTGCGCTACGGCGGCAAGGCCGCGCTCGACGACGTGACGCTCGACATCCCGGCCGGCCGCATGGTCGGGCTGATCGGGCCGGACGGCGTCGGCAAGTCGAGCCTGCTCGCGCTCATTTCCGGCGCACGCGCGATCCAGCAGGGGCGCGTGTGGACCCTCGGCGGCGACCTGTCGTCGCGCCGTCATCGTGCGCGCGTCTGCCGGCGCATCGCCTACATGCCGCAAGGGCTGGGCCGGAACCTGTACGCGACGCTGTCCGTCGAGGAAAACCTGCAGTTCTTCGCCAGGCTGTTCGGCCACGATGCGGCGGAGCGGCGCCGGCGGATCGACGCGCTCACGCACAGCACCGGCCTGCACCCGTTCCTGGACCGGCCCGCCGGCAAACTGTCCGGCGGGATGAAGCAGAAGCTCGGCCTGTGCTGCGCGCTGATCCACGATCCGGACCTGCTGATCCTCGACGAACCGACGACCGGCGTCGATCCGCTGTCGCGCGCCCAGTTCTGGGAGTTGATCGGGCGCATTCGCGCCGCGCGGCCGGCGATGAGCGTGCTGGTGGCCACCGCGTACATGGACGAGGCCCGGCGGTTCGACCGGCTGATCGCGATGGACACCGGGCGCGTGCTGGCCACCGGCAGCCCGGACGCGCTGCTGGCCCGCACCGGCTGCGGCACGCTCGAGGATGCGTTCGTCGCGTTGCTCCCCGACGCGCAGCGGCGCGGGCACCAGCCGATCCGGATCGCGCCGTTCCAGCCCGATGCCGCCGCCGGTTACGCGATCGAGGCCGACGGGCTGACGATGCGGTTCGGCGATTTCGTCGCGGTCGATCACGTCAGCCTGCAGATCCGTCGCGGCGAGATCTTCGGCTTCCTCGGCTCCAACGGCTGCGGCAAGTCGACGACGATGAAGATGCTCACGGGGCTGCTTCCCGCGTCCGAAGGCACGGCGACGCTGTTCGGCCAGCCGGTCGCGGCGGACGACATCGACACGCGCCGGCGGGTCGGCTACATGTCGCAAGGGTTTTCGCTGTACGGGGAGCTGACCGTGCGGCAGAACCTCGTGCTGCATGCGCGGCTGTTCGGCGTGCCGGAGGCGGACGTGCCGGGGCGGATCGCCGAAATGGCCGAGCGCTTCGGGCTGGCCGGCTCGCTCGACGCATTGCCCGAACGCCTGCCGCTCGGCATGCGGCAGCGGCTGTCCCTCGCGGTGGCGATGGTGCACAAGCCCGAGCTGCTGATCCTCGACGAGCCGACGTCCGGGGTGGACCCGGTCGCGCGGGACGACTTCTGGCGGCTGATGATCGAGCTGGCGCGGCACGATCGCGTGACGATCTTCATCTCGACGCACTTCATGAACGAAGCCGAACGCTGCGATCGCATCTCGCTGATGCACGCGGGCCGCGTGCTCGCCAGCGCCGCCCCGGCGGAGCTCGTGCGCAGGCGCGGCGCCGGCTCGCTCGAGGAAGCGTTCATCGCGTACCTGACCGACGCGCAGCAAGCGCAGAGCCCGCCGGCGGACGAGGCGTCCGACGCGGGCTGGCTGGGCACGCCGCCCGAAACCGCCGACACTGCCGAATCCGCCGGCACCACCGGCGCCCGTGCCAACGCCGGCCGCGCGGCCGCGTGGTTCAGCCCAGCACGCGCCGGCAGCTACCTGTGGCGCGAACTGCTGGAGCTGCGTCGCGACCCGCTGCGGGCGACGCTGGCGTTGTTCGGGTCGCTCGTGCTGATGTGCGTGATCAGCATCGGCATCAGCCTCGACGTCGACAACCTGACGTTCGCGGTGCTCGACCGCGACCAGTCGATCCTGAGCCAGGACTATGCGCAGAACCTCGGCGGCTCCCGCTACTTCGTGCCGCGCGCCCCGCTCATGGACGATCGCGACATCGACCGGCGCATGCGCAACGGTCAGTTGTCGCTCGCGATCGAGATTCCGCCCGGCTTCGCCCGCGACGTCGCGCACGGCCGGCACGTCGAGATCGGCGCGTGGATCGACGGCGCGATGCCGATGCGCGCGGAGACGATCCGCGGCTATGTCGCCGGCATGCACGAGAACTGGCTGCGCGACCAGGCGAAGCGCCGGCTCGGCGTGTCGCTCGCGCCGGCCGTCGAGATCGCCGTCCGCTATCGCTACAACCCGGACGTCAGGAGCCTGCCGGCGATGATCCCGGCCATCATGCCGATGCTGCTGCTGATGCTCCCCGCGATGCTGACGGCGCTGGCCGTCGTCCGCGAACGGGAGCTCGGCTCGATCGTCAACCTGTACGTGACGCCCGTCACACGCGCCGAATTCCTGCTCGGCAAGCAGGCGCCCTACGTGATGCTGGCCATGCTGAACTTCCTGCTGATGGTCGTGCTGGCCGACATCGCGTTCGGCGTGCGGATCAAGGGCAGCTTCTTCACGCTCGCGGCCGCGGTGCTGGTCTTCAACGTGGTGGCCACGGGCATCGGGCTGTTCGCGTCGACGTTCACGCGCAGCCAGATCGCCGCGATCTTCATGACGATCGTCGGCACGCTGATTCCCGTCGTGCAGTTCTCGGGGCTGCTCACGCCGTTGTCGTCGCTGGAAGGCGCCGGCAAGTGGATCGGCACGGTCTACCCGGCCACCTACATGCTCGCGATCAGCCGCGGCGTGTTCAACAAGGCACTCGGCCTGGGCGACCTGTCGTCGCAGTTCTGGCCGCTGCTCGCGGCAGCGCCGGCCATCCTGGTCATGACGGCCGTGCTGCTGCGCAAACAGGAGCGCTGACCATGTCGCGCCTGCTCGTCATTTTCCGGCTCGGGGTCAAGGAGCTGTGGAGCCTCGCCCGCGATCCGATCCTGCTCGTGCTGATCGTCTATACGTTCAGCGCGTCGATCTACGTCGCGGCCACCGCGCGCCCGGAAACGCTGCACAAGGTGCCGATCGCGATCGTCGACGAGGATGCATCGCCGCTGTCCGCGCGCATCGTCGCGGCGTTCTTCCCGCCGCAGTTCGCGCCGCCCCCGATCGTCGGCGCGGCCGCGGCCGACCGCGGCCTCGACAACGGCGACTACACGTTCTCGCTCGACATTCCGCCGGATTTCCAGCGCGACGTGCTGGCCGGCCGCCCTGCGACGATCCAGCTCAACGTCGACGCGACCCGCATGACGCAGGCGTTTACCGGCGGCGGCTACGTGCAGCAGATCGTGGCGGGCGAGATCGATGCATTCGTGCGGCGCTATCGCGGCGCATCGTCGCCGCCCGTCGATCTCGCGATGCGGATGCGCTTCAACCCGAATCTCGACGAGGTGTGGTTCGGCGCGCTGATGGAGCTGATCAACAACGTGACGATGCTGTCGATGATCCTCACCGGGGCCGCGCTGATCCGCGAGCGCGAGCACGGCACGATCGAGCATCTGCTCGTGATGCCGGTGACGGCGGCGGAGATCATGCTCGCGAAGGTGTGGTCGATGGGGCTCGTCGTCACGGTGGCGGCCGTCGCATCGCTGACGCTGGTCGTGGGCGGGGCGCTGCACGTGCCGATTCCGGGCTCCATCCCGCTGTTCGTGGCCGGCATGGCGCTGCACCTGTTCGCGACGACGTCGATGGGCATCTTTCTCGCGACGCTCGTGCGCAGCATGCCGCAGTTCGGGATGCTGCTGGTGCTCGTGCTGCTGCCGCTGCAGTTGCTGTCGGGCGGCCTGACGCCGCGCGAGAGCATGCCGCTCGCCGTGCAGGACATCATGCTGGCCGCGCCGACCACGCATTTCGTCGAACTCGCGCAACGCATCCTGTACCGGGGCGCCGGCCTCGATGCGGTCTGGATCCAGTTCGTGGTGCTGTTCGCGATCGGTTGCGTGCTGTTCCTGCTGTCGCTGATGCGGTTTCGCAAGACCATCACGCAGATGGCGTGAGCGGCCCGTCGGGCGCCCGGATTCGTCCGTTGATACAGATCAACCGTGCCGGAACCCTGCACGCGATCATGACGTCACGACTTGCGCAATCCGTAGCGGCCGCGATCGCGGCCACGCGGCATCGCGCTCACGGGCGGCCGGCGGCCGCCTCCCTGGAGAACGCCATGATGCGCCTGCCAAACCGGATCGTTGTTGCCACGCTCGGCGTATTCATCGCACTCGCATCGCTGCTGGGCGTCGTGCACGCGATGCTGGTCGGCGTGCATGTGCTTCCATACGCGATCGTCGCGCTGGTGGCGGGCAGCGCCGCCTTCGTCGCGCAGCCGGATCCGGGCGCCGGCGAGCGGTCGTGACATGCCCGCCTCCCGTGCATTCCCCGTGTTGAACACTCGGCGGCGGCCGGCGCGACGCGGGCTTTCAGCCCGTTTGCGTATGCGCCACGACGTCGGGCCGCTGCCACGGCGGCAGCTCGGCCCAGCCGAGCGGGCCGTAGACGGTGCCGCCGGCAGCCTCGATCGTCTCGACGAATTCGGCGAGCGTCGCCCCGGCCGGCACGGCCAGTTTCATCGCGTCGACGAACGCCTCGCTGCGCAGCCACGGCACCGCGCCGCCGTTGATCTGCTCGACGCTCCAGTCACCCCCGTGCCGGCCCGCTTCGGGCGGCAGCAGGCGCGGCGCGTCGAACGCCACGCGCAGCAGTTGCGCGCGCGAATCGCTGTAAGGCGGTTGTGCGATGTCCTGGTAGGGCACGTCGGCCCAGCTCTGGCCGCATTGCTGATCGAGCGGCAGGCAGGTGAACCACGCCCAGGGTGCACGCACGAAGCACAGCCGGTAGCCGGTCCGCGCGCCGTCCAGGTTGGCGATCAGCGTCATGATGGGTTCGTCCCGATAGCGTCGTGATCTCGTTGCGCCATGCGTACTCGCCGCAGGCGGCCTGCGCGGAGGGTGGGATCACGACATCGCCTGCGCGCATGCGATCACTATCGTGCCGCCGTCCGGCCCGCGCGTTGATTGACGTCAAACCGAAGCCGCCGCGGCCGGACGACGAACCTCGCCCGAGCGGGGCACGGATACGGATGCAGATACGGATACGGCAATCCCTGATTTCCATCAATCGCTTCGCGCGCATCCGCGCTGTAATCGATTCACTGCTCCGTCCACTCCCGTGAGGCGATCCATGAAACTGACTTTTCTCGGTGCGACCGAAACCGTGACCGGCTCGAAATACCTGGTCGAGCACGGCAACCGGCGCGTGCTGGTCGACTGCGGCCTGTTCCAGGGCACCAAGAACCTGCGGCTGCGCAACTGGAGCCCGTTGCCGGTCGCGCCCGACACGCTCGACGCGGTCGTGCTCACGCACGCGCATATCGACCACACCGGCTATCTTCCGGTGCTGGCGCGCGAGGGGTTCCGCGGGCCGGTGTATTGCACGGCGGCCACGGCCGAACTCTGCGACATCATGCTGCGCGACAGCGCGCGGCTGCAGGAGGAAGAAGCCGATTTCGCGAACCGTCACGGCTATTCGAAGCATCATCCGGCACAACCGCTCTACACGCTGGACGATGCGCAGCGCGCACTGCACCTGCTGAAGCCCGTCGCGTTCGACGAATGCACGGCGCTCGGCGGCGGCCTGGCGTTCCGCCTGCTGCCGGCCGGCCACATTCTCGGCGCGGCGAGCGTCGTGATGCACTGGGATCACAAGGTGCTGGCCTTCTCGGGCGACCTCGGCCGCTATCACGACCCGATCATGCAGCCGCCGCTGGCGCCCGCGCATGCGGACTACCTGGTCGTCGAATCGACGTACGGCGACCGGCTGCATCCGGAATCGGACCCCGAGAACGAACTCGCCGCGCTGTTCGACAAGACCTTCGCGCGCGGCGGCGTGGTCGTGATGCCGTGCTTCACCGTCGGCCGCGCGCAGGAGATCCTGCACTACATCGCGCGCCTGAAGGCGTCCGGCCGGATGGCGCGCGTGCCGGTATTCGTCGACAGCCCGATGGCCACCGACGTGACCGAGATCTATCGTCACCATATCCTCGAACACCGGCTGACGCCTTCCGAAGCGAACGCGCTCGGCCATGCGGCCACGATGATCCGCTCGGTCGAGCAGTCGAAGGCGATTGCCGACCATCAGGGCCCGATGGTCATCATCGCCGGCAGCGGGATGGCGACGGGCGGCCGCGTGCTGCATCACCTGAGCCGCTACGCGCCCGATGCGCGCAACACGATCGCGCTGGTCGGCTACCAGGCGGCGGGCACGCGCGGCGCGGCGCTGGCCGCGCACGAGCCGACGCTGAAGATCCACGGCGAGTACGTGCGCGTGCGCGCGCAGGTCGAGTCGATCACGACGCTCTCCGCGCATGCCGACTACGAGGAGATCCTCCGCTGGCTCGGCACGATGCAGCGCGCGCCCGTGCGGACCTTCGTCACGCATGGCGAGCCGGCCGCGGCCGATGCGATGCGGCGGCGCATCGCGGAGCGGCTGCACTGGCCGTGCGAGGTGCCGGTGTATGCGCAGTGCGTCGATCTCGATGCGGTCGAATCCGGCGACACGCGCGAGCCGGCCGCGCTTTCCTCCTGACGGCGTGACCCGCCGCGCGGTGGCGGGAACCCGGTATCGCCTGCCGGTTCCCGCCGCGCGCGACCCGGCCATCAACCGACTTCGATGATGACCTTCAGCGCATGGGTTTGCGCGGCGCGGCCGAACGTGTCGTACGCGCGCTCGACGTCGTCGAGCGAGAACCGGTGCGTGATCAGGCGTTTCGGATCGAGGCGCCCGGCGCGCACGGTCTTCAGCAGCATCGGCGTGCTGACCGTGTCGACCAGCCGGGTCGTGATCGAGATATTGCGATCCCACAGCTTCTCGAGGTGCAGGTCGGCCTTGACCCCGTGCACGCCGACGTTCGCGACCACGCCGCCCGGCGCCACCAGTGACGTGCACATCTCGAACGTCGCCGGAATCCCGACCGCCTCGATCGCGCAATCGACGCCGACGCCGTCGGTCAGCTTCATCACTTCCGCCACCGGGTCGCCGGCGCGGCCGTCGATGCAGTCGGTCGCGCCGAAGCGCTGCGCCACGTCCAGTCGGTTGTTGTCCGGATCGATCATGATGATCCGCGCGGGCGAGTAGAACTGCGCGGTCAGCAGCGCCGCCAGCCCGATCGGACCCGCGCCGACGATCGCCACCGAGCAGCCCGGCTGCACCTTGCCGTTCAGCACGCCGCATTCGAACCCGGTCGGCAGGATGTCCGACAGCATCACGAGCGCTTCCTCGTCCGCGCCCGGCGGAATCCGGTAGAGGCTCGTCTGCGCATGCGGGATGCGCACGTACTCGGCCTGCGTGCCGTCGATCCGGTTGCCGAGGATCCAGCCGCCGGTCGTGCAATGCGAATAGAGGCCCCGCCGGCAATATTCGCAGCGGCCGCACGACGAGATGCAGGAAATCAGCACGTGATCGCCCGGCTTCAGCGCATCGACCGCGGCGCCGACCTGCTCGACGATCCCGACCCCTTCGTGGCCGAGAATGCGGCCGGGTTCGCAAGTCGGTACGTCGCCCTTGAGGATGTGCAGATCGGTGCCGCAGATCGTCGTGCGCGTCACGCGCACGAGCGCGTCGGTGGGCGACTGCAGCTCCGGCATCGGCCGCTCCTCGAGCGCCTTGCGCCCGGGCCCGTGGTAGACGAGTGCTTTCATCGGGGTTCCTCCATCGAAAGAAAGAAAGGGTTGCAGGTACGTTGATCAGGACTGCGGCGCATGCCGCGCCTGCGCCAGCACCATCGCGAGTGCGCAGGACGCGACCCGGACGGCCGCGCCGTCGGCGCGGCTCGTCAGCACGATCGGCACGCGCGCGCCCACGACGATGCCCGCGCTGACGGCGCCCCCCAGGTATTCGAGTTGCTTCGCGAGCAGGTTGCCGGCTTCGATATCGGGCACGACCAGGATGTCGGCGCAGCCGGCGACCGGCGAATCGATCCCCTTGTCGTGCGCCGCCCGCAGCGAGATCGCGTTGTCGAACGCGAGCGGGCCGTCGACGATCGCGCCCGTGAGCTGGCCGCGCTCGGCCATCTTCGCGAGCGCCGCCGCGTCGAGCGTCGAGCGCATCGCCGGATTGACGGTCTCGACCGCGCACAGCACCGCCACGCGCGGGCACGCCACGCCCAGCGCATGCGCGACGTCGATCGCGTTCTGCGTGATGGCCGCCTTCTGCGCGAGGTCCGGCGCGATGTTCACCGCCGCGTCGGTCAGGATGAACGGACGCGGATACGCCGGCGTCTCGATCAGGAAACAGTGGGACATGCGTTTGTCGGTGCGCAGCCCCGATTCGGCGGCGACGACCGCGCCCATCAGCTCGTCCGTATGCAGGCTGCCCTTCATCAGCGCGCCGGCACGGCCGGCCGCCGCGAGTTCGACCGCGCGGGCCGCCGCCGCGTGGCTGTGCGGCACGTCCTCGATCGTCCACGGCGACAGATCGACGCCCGCATCGTGCGCGACACGCAGCACCTTGTCGCGCGGCGCGACGATCAGCGGCTCGATCGCGGCCGCCAGCGGCGACTCGCGGAGTTCGGCCAGTGCGACGAGACTGGTTGCATCGCACGGATGCACGACGGCCACGACGAGCGGCGCGGCGTTGCGTGCCCGCGCGATCAGCCCGGGCCATGCGCCGTCCGCGCGCGGCAGCAGGCCGGGCAGGCACGCGCCGCCGCACGGATCCGGATGCCGATACCCGTTCATGTTTCGAGCACGTAGGCGCCCGGCGCCGCCGCGAGCCCGGCGGCCGGCGTGCGGGCCGGCACGTCACCCGACGAGCGTGCGTGCAGCCAGTCGCGCCAGCAGGTCCACCACGATCCGTCGACCGCGGGCGTGTCGCGCATGAAGTCGCGCGGGCTGCGGTAAGGCGCGCCGGGTTCGCGGGTCGCGCAGCGGTAATGGCGGCCCGGATGACCGGGTTCCGACACGATGCCCGCGTTGTGGCCGCCCGCCGTCAGCACGAAGGTCAATGCGTGGTGCGTCAGCAGATGAAGCTTGTAGACCGAGCGCCACGGCGACACGTGATCGCGCTCGGTGCCGACCACGAACGTCGGCACGTCGAGATCCGACAGCGCGACCGGCCGCCCGTCGACACAGTAGCGGCCGGCCGCGAGATCGTTGTCGAGGAACAGGCGAGTCAGGTATTCCGAATGCATCCGGTACGGCATGCGCGTGGTGTCCGCATTCCACGACATCAGGTCGTTGGGCTTCGTGCGCCTGCCGAGCAGGTATTCGCTCATCATCCGCGACCAGATCAGGTCGCGCGCGTTCAGCAGTTCGAACGCGGCGGACATCTGCGCGCCGTCCAGGTAGCCCTGCCGCCACATCAGCGCGTCGAGCGCGGACAGTTCGCTCGCGTCGATGAACAGGCCGAGTTCGCCGGGTTCGCTGAAATCGGTCTCGGCCGCGAGCAACGTGACGGATCGCAGGGCTTCGTGTTGCCGCCCGTCGCGTGCGAGCGCCGCCGCGGCGATTGCCAGCAGCGTGCCGCCGAGGCAATAGCCGGCCGCGTGGACCGCCTCGCCGCAGATCGACCGGACGACGTCGAGCGCGGCCAGGCACCCGTCGCGCAGGTAATCGTCGAGCCCGAGATTGCGCGCTTGCGCGTCCGGATTGCGCCACGACACCGCAAACACGGTGTAGCCCGCATCGACGAGGAAACGGATCAGCGAATCGTGCGGCTGCAGATCGAGGATGTAGTACTTCATGATCCACGACGGCACGACCAGGATCGGCTCGCGCGCGACGCGCGGTGTCGTCGGATCGTATTGCAGCAGCTCGCACAATGCGTTGCGCCACACGACCCGGCCCGGCGTAATCGCGACGTCGCGCCCCGGCAGGTACGTCCGCGGGTCGCGGCCACGCGTGCCGCCGGCGCGATCGAGCCACGCGTTCGCATCGTCGAGCCAGTGCCGCGCCCCCGCCGCGAGGTTCGCGCCGCCGCTGCGCATCGTCGCGTCGAGCGCGACGGGATTGGTCGCCAGAAAGTTGCCGGGCGAGCACGCGTCGAGCCATTGACGCGCGACGAAGCCGACCAGCTCCTCATGGTGCCGTTCGACACCCGGCACGCCGCGCGTCGCTTCGCGCCACCAGCGCTGGACCGACAGGAAGCCGTCGCGATACGTGCGAAACGGCCAGCCCGACCAGGCGGGCGCGGCGAAGCGCGGATCGGCGTGCCCCGCATGCACGGCCAGGCCGTCCGTGTCGGCGTCGTCCGCCGCGCCTTTCTCCGCCGCCGCGGGCGCGGCCGCGAGCCACGCCTGCGTCGCGAGTTCGAAGCACTTGCCCGGCGACACCGCCAGGTGAGCGCCCCAGTCGAGCAGGGCCAGCGCCAACGACACGGGCGACAGCCCGAAGGTCATCGCGGCGACGTTGGCATGCGCGGCGCGGTTCCATTGTTCGGCGGGGGTCGCCTCGGCGGCGGTGCATTCGGACCGGTCCGGCTCCTGCTCGTCCCGATCCGGCGACTGCGTCGATTCGCGCGGGAGCGGCACACGGATGACGGACGCTTTCATCGCATGTACATGCCGCCGTTGACGTCGAATTCCGCACCGGTCGCGAACGCCCCCGCTTCGGAACACAGGAACGCGACGAGCGCGGCGATTTCGTCGGGGTCGCCGAGGCGGCCGGCCGGAATCTGCGGCAGGATCTTCGTGTCGAGCACCTCCTTCGGTACCGACTCGAGCATCGCGGTGGCCAGGTAGCCCGGGGCCACCGTGTTGACCGTGATGCCGTGCCGCGCGAGTTCGAGCGCCAGCGATTTCGTGAAACCGTGGATGCCGGCTTTCGCGGCCGCGTAGTTCGCCTGCCCGTACGCGCCGCGCTCCCCGTTCACCGACCCGATGTTGACGATCCGGCCGAAGCCGGCATCGATCATTCCGGGCACGAACGGCTTCGTCATGTTGAACAGGCCGTCGAGATTGGTGCGCAGCACCGCATCCCACATGCTCTTGGTCATCTTCACGAAGGTGGCATCGTGCGTGATGCCCGCGTTGTTGACGAGCACGTCGACGCGCCCGAACTCCGCCAGCACGCGTGCCGCGCAGTGCTGGCACGAGTCGTAGTCGGCCACGTCGACCTCGTACGCATGAAACGTGCGGCCCGCCTCGCGTTCCTGCGTGAGCCACGTCGCGACGTGGTCGTTGCGTTCGGTGTGCGAGACCGCCACCGTCATGCCGGCATCGTGCAGGCGGCGGCTGATCGCGGCACCGAGGCCACCCATCCCGCCGGTGACGAAAGCGATGCGCTCAGCGGACATGATCGTGCTCCTGCGCCGCATGGCGGCCATCGAGACGCCGGACGTCCGCGGCCCCGCCGCCCGCGTCGACGGTTTCCGTGATGCCGAGCTCGAACGCGGCCATCCAGTCGCGCCACGGCATGCTCGCCTCGTTGACCACGGCCAGCCGCCCGAGATCGGGCCACCAGTCGGTCTGGTAGCGCGACAGCGCGCCGGTGCCGTAATCGCGCAGCCAAGTGCGCCACGCACTCGCGCTCTCGAACTGCCCGCGCATCCACAGCTCGGTGGCGTCCTGCCAGATCGCGACGGTCGCGATCGTGTAGTCGCGCATCACCTGCCGGGCCGCCTCGCCGAACGCCGTCCACTCGTTCGTCGTTGCCAGCGCCTGCTGCAGGCCGCGCACCGCGTCGCGGTCCCGCTCGATGCGCCGCCCCGCCAGCGCGTGCCATTCGTGCTGCCAGTCGCGCGTCAGCACGGCCATGCGCAACGCGAGATCGCAACCCGCGCGGCAAGCGTCGTTCGGTGTGGTCAAAGCCTGGGGGCTCATCGTCTTCCCTCCTTCGATCCGGTCGGTGAATGGGCGTCCACTTCACTGTGCGACCGTGGCGCATGGCACCCGTTGATCTGAGTCAAGCACGCGGAAACCCTGCTTCGTAGACTGGATTGCACAGGCGGATCACCCGTCGATGGAGCGATTCCGATGAGCTACAAAAGCCTAGTCGTGCACCTCGATACGAGCACCCGCGCGCATTCGCGTCTCGAGCTGGCGTTGCGTCTCGCCCGGCGCTTCGGTGCGCATCTCACCGGGCTGTACGCGGTCTACACGCCGGAGCCGCACTCGTTCTACGTGATGGCCGGTTCCGCAGACTATTTCCGCGCGCACCGCGAGCAACGCGACGAGCGGCTCGCCGCGCTGGAGCGCCTGTTCCATGCGGAAACCGCGCGGGCGAAAGTGCCGGCCACCTGGGTTCGCGCGGATGAGCGCGCGAATGTGGCCGTGCCGCGTGCCGCTCGACTTGCCGACCTCGTGATTGCGGGCCAGAGCGACCCGAACGATCCCGAAACCTACATCGACGACCAGTTTCCGGAGAACCTCGTGTTGTCCGCCGGCCGCCCGGTGCTGTTCTGGCCATACACCGGCGAATTCCCGTCGATCGGCGAACGGGTGTTCGTCGCGTGGGACGGCAGCCGCGAAGCCGCCCGCGCCGCACACGACGCGCTCCCGTTCCTCGAGCATGCGAAGCGCACGACGGTCGCCGCCGTGGTCGACGGCGATTCGGAAGCGGCGACCACGCGCATTCCGGCCGCCGATGCCGCGTTGATGCTCGCGCGCCATGCGCGCGACGTGAACGTGCTCGACATCGACACCGGTACCGGCGCGTCGGTCGGCGACACGCTGCTGTCGCGCGCTTATGAAACGGGTTCCGACCTGCTGGTCATGGGCGCCTACGGGCATCCGCGCTGGCATGAACTGATCATGGGGGGCGCCACGCGCACGGTGCTCGCGTCGATGACGCTCCCGGTGCTGATGTCGCACTGAACCGATCGATGCGTACGCTCGCGCTGCTCGTCGTCAATGCCGGTTCGTCGAGCGTGAAGTTCGCGGTCTTCGCGTATCCGCCGCACGGGGATCCCGCGCGGCGGCCGCTGCACGAGGGTGAAGCGAGCGAAACCGGCAACGGCGTGTCGCTCCGCTTCGACGCTGCCCCGGGCGGCACGCTGCCGCTGCGCATGGCAGATCCATACCGTGCGGTGCTTGCGCAGGTCGCGATGTGGATCCGCGTGCAACTGCCGCATATCGCGCTGGGCGCCATCGCACATCGTGTCGTGCATGGCGGTGCCCGGTACGTCGACCCGGTCGTCGTCGACGACGCGGTGCTCGACGCGCTTCGCACGCTGACGCCGCTCGCGCCGTTGCATCAACCGCACAGCCTCGATGCGATCGACGCGCTGCGCGACGCGTTTCCCGACGTGCCGCAGGTCGCCGTGTTCGATACCGCGTTTCATCGCACACTGCCGCGCGCCGAGCAATTGCTGCCGCTGCCGCATGCGTGGTTCGACCAGGGCGTGCGCCGCTACGGGTTCCACGGTCTGTCGTACGAATACCTGGCCGCCGCGCTCGACGAGCGGTTCGGCGCACGTGCGCACGGCCGCGTGATCGCCGCCCATCTCGGCAGCGGCGCCAGCCTGTGCGCGATGCGCGACTGCCGCAGCGTCGCGACGACGATGGGCTTCTCGGCGCTCGACGGGCTGATGATGAGCACGCGCTGCGGCACCCTCGATCCCGGCGTGGTGCTGCACCTGCTCGAGGCCGGCAAGCTGTCCACCGCCGCATTGGGCCACATGCTCTATCACGAGTCGGGCCTCAAGGGCGTGTCGGGCGCTTCCGGCGATCCGCGTGTGCTGCTGGCGTGCGAAGCCGCCGGCGATGCTTTCGCCCGCGATGCACTGACGCTCTACGTCCACCGCATCGTGCGCGAAACCGGTGCGCTCGTCGCGCTGCTCGGCGGCCTCGACATGCTGGTCTTCACGGCCGGCATCGGCGAGCACTCGGCCGTGTTGCGCGAGCGGATCTGCGCGGCGCTCGCCTGGCTCGGCATCGACATCGACGTAGGCGCGAACGCGGACCATGCGTCGGTCGTGTCGTCCGCGTCGAGCGCGGTCACGGTTGTCGTCGAGCCGACCAACGAAGCGTGGATCGCCGCGCGCGCCGCGCTCGGGGTGCTGCGCGCCAACCGCGACGCTTGATCCAGATCAGCGCGACCGGCGCGCGCGCGCCGATGATGATCTCATCCACATCCGTTCAAGGGAACTGCCATGTACTCGAACATTCTGGTTGCACTCGACGGCAGCGACACGTCGTCCCGTGCACTCGACGCCGCGCTGGCCATCGCGTCGGAGACGGGTGCGCGGCTGACTCCCGTCTACGTCGTCGATTTCCTCGTGCCGGCCTACGACATGTACGGCTACGATCCGTCGATCCTGGTCGACGCCTTTCGTGAAGAAGGGCTGCGCGTCACCGATGACGCGGCGCGACGCCTGAAGGCGCGCGACGTCGCCGGCACGCCGCAGATCTCCAACGTCGCGCCGGCGGGCGAAGACATCCCGCACCGGATCGTCGGTCTTGCCAAAGAAATCGAGGCCGACCTGATCATCATGGGCACGCACGGCCGGCGCGGTGTTCAGCGCCTCTTCCTCGGCAGCGTGGCCGAGCGCGTGCTGCGCCTGGCCACGTGCCCGGTGCTGATGATTCCGGCGGGCTGCCCGTCCGGAAAACCTGCCGAGACCGCCGCCGCATCCACCGAAAAGGAGCCGTCATGAGCTACAAGACCCTGCTCGTCCATCTCGACGACAGCGAGCGCTGCGCGACCCGCGTCGACCTCGCACTCGAACTCGCGGCGCGCTGGAATGCGCATCTGATCGGCCTCTACGTGGTCTGCCAGGATCTCTTCGAGCCGCTGCGGCGGCCCGACGAACCGCTGAAACTGGCCGTGTACGAACGCCTGTGCGACCAGCGGCGCAAGGAGGCCGAGGAGAAATTCCTGATGGCCGCCGAGCGCGCGGGACGCAGCGTCGAATGGCAGGCGCCGGCCGGCGACGCGACCGCCGCCGCCATCCTGCACGCGCGCCACGCCGACCTGCTGATCCTCGGCCAGGAAGACCCGGACGATCGACTGACCTACGTGGCGCGGCATTTCGTCGAGGATGTCGTGATGGGCAGCGGCCGTCCGGCGATCGTCGTGCCCTACGCGGGCGACGTGCGAACGATCGGCGAGAACGTGCTGATCGGCTGGGACGGCGGGCGCGAAGCCGCCCGCGTGATGGCCGATGCGCTGCCGCTGCTGGCCCGCGCGCGCTTCGTCAACGTCGAGACGGTCGTGCACGGCCAGCCCGATCCGGACAAGACGCCGGCGGGCGTCGACGTCGCCGCGTATCTCGAACGGCATGGCGTGCGCGCGTCGTTCTCGACGACGCCGCGCGACCGGTCGGTCGGCGTAGGCGCGACGCTGCTGAACCGGGTGACCGACCTGCATGCCGATCTGCTGGTGATGGGCCTGTACAGCCATGCGCGCATGCACGAACGCGTGCTGGGCGGCGCGACGCGCACCATCCTCGAGACGATGACGGTGCCGGTACTGCTGTCGCACTGACGCCGCACGCGTGACGACGGGGCAGCCGCCAACGGCTGCCCTCGTCGGTCACAGCACGGCCGCGCACGCGCCCTGCCCCTCGCGCACGACCAGCACCGGCCGGTCGGCGGTGCGCACCAGCGATTCGGCGACGCTGCCGAGCACCGCGCGGCGTACACCGCGGCGCCCGTGCGTGCCCATCACGATCAGGTCCGCGTCGCATTCCGCGGCCGCTCGCGCCAGCACGGACGACACATCCTCGCCGCACGCGTCGATCGTGTGCGCGGTGCCGCGCACGCCGCACAGGCGAAACGCGGTCTCCGCATCCGCCACCGCGGTCGCGGCCTTGTCCGCATCCAGCCCCGCCGGGTCGCGCTGGTCGATGTAGCCGCTGTCGACGTCCGTCAGTCGCGGCGCGTCCGATACCACGCACACGGCGACGATCAGGCCCCCCGAATCGCGAGCGAGCGCGATCGCCTCGTCGAGCGCCAGCCGCGAACTGCGGCTGCCGTCGAGTGCTGCAAAGATCCGTGCGTACATGATGCCCCCCCTGTCGTTGCCCGGTTCCGACCGGCTTGCCGAACCAGTCTGGGCCCGGCCAACGTCATCCGGTTGACGCCGGTCAAGCGCCCGCGACGGCGGCAGTACGCATCGATCCCGATTGGCGAAAGCCGGCGAACGGCGCACAATTTCGGGGCATCGACGAACCGGCCCCCATGCCGGTCCCGCCCCGACGACGATGGACATCGTCCGGTCATCGGCGTCGGCCATCATCGGACGATCGAACGCGCCGGTCCGCGGCGACGATCGACGCATGCCGCCGCGTGGGCCGCGCCACGCGATCCGGCGGGGAATGGATTGCCATGATCCGTGTACTCATCGCCGACGACCACGCCCTCGTCCGGGACGGCCTGCGGCACATCCTGCAGAGCGCAAGCGGCTTCGAGGTCGCGGGCGAAGCGCGCGACAGTGCGTCGACGATCGCGCTCGTGCGGGATACCTCCGCGAACATCCTGGTGCTCGACCTGTCGATGCCGGGCCGCAACGGCGTCGAACTCATCAAGCAGATCAGGGACGAGAAGCCGGCCTTGCATATCCTCGTGCTGACGATGCATGCCGAGCAGCAATACGCGGTGCGCGCGTTCCGCGCCGGCGCATCCGGCTACATGACCAAGGAGAGCGCGAGCGCCGAGCTGGTCGCGGCGCTGACCAAGATCGCGGCGGGCGGTGTCTACGTCAGCCTGACCATGGCCGAGCAGTTCGCGCAGAGCCTGAACGAGCCGACCGATCTGCTGCCGCACCAGCGTCTGTCCGACCGTGAATTCGACGTGTTCCGGCGCGTTACTACCGGCGAGTCGATCTCCGAAATCGCGGAAGCGCTCTGTGTCAGCGTCAAGACGGTCAGTACCTACAAGACGCGGATTCTCGAGAAGATGCAGATGCCGAACGACACGGCGCTCGTGCGCTATGCGATGCGCCACAAGCTGTTCGACGACCCGGACGAGCTCTGATGGCGGCTCCGGCGCACGACCGGTGCGCCCCCGCGTCGGCCCGGACAGAATGCCGCACCCGTGTAGGAAACCGCCTACATCGCTTCCATGTGACCTACTGCATCTTCAACGGCTGCTGATTTCCTTGACGCCGCGCAACATCCATACTCCAGATCAAGAAAAACAAGCACGCGCCTCACGGAGCAAAGGCGGCACTCGCCGTCGGGACAGGTCTCCCGGCCCGTCCGGCGCGGTTCTTCACCATGAGTGCGACAACCGTCAGGGCCGCGGGCGC